>JBJIOB010000056.1:0-210615 GCA_045377215.1 Erythrobacter sp. | reverse complement strand
AAGTCGAAGCCTGGTTCGAAGACCTTGGGCCAGACGCGCCTGTCGCCCGCAAGGGCTGAAGGCGCCTGCAAAACTTGCCAAATGCCGTGTTTGCGCTCACTTGAGCGGCAATCATGGACACACCCCACAAACCGCAAGTCATCATCATCGGCCGCCCCAATGTCGGCAAATCCACCCTGTTCAACCGGTTGGTGGGCAAGAAACTCGCCCTCGTCGATGATCAGCCCGGCGTAACGCGCGATCGCCGCATGGGCGATGCGGTGATTGCCGGGCTTGCCTTTACCATTGTCGATACCGCCGGGTGGGAAGATGATGATCCCTACACCCTGCCCGGCCGCATGCGCGCCCAGACCGAGGCTAGCCTTGAAGGCGCGGATGCCGCGCTGTTCGTGGTTGATGCGCGCGCGGGCCTTACCCCGCTTGACGAGGAAATCGGGCGTTACCTGCGCGAACAATCCGTGCCGGTGGTGGTGGTGGCTAACAAGGCCGAAGGCGCAGCGGGCGAAGGGGGCGTGCTGGAAGCCTATGCGCTCGGCCTTGGCGATCCGGTGGCGCTGTCGGCGGAACATGGCGAAGGGATCGCCGATCTGTTCGGCGCGCTGTGGCCCATCATCGGCGAGGCTGCAGAAAGCTTCGAAGCCGCGCAGGAAGCCGCCGAAGCCGCGCTGGACGAAGACGACGAGGAACGCCCGCGCGGTCCGTTGAAACTCGCCATCGTAGGCCGGCCCAATGCGGGCAAATCCACACTCATCAACCGCCTGCTTGGCGAAGATCGTCTGCTGACGGGGCCTGAAGCCGGGATCACCCGCGATTCGATTGCGGTTGATTGGCAGTGGCGCGATCCCAAAACGGGCGAGATGCGCGATATCCGCCTGATCGACACCGCCGGCATGCGCAAGAAACGCAATGTCACCGAAAAGCTGGAAAAGCTCTCGGTCGCGGACGCGCGCCGGGCGGTGGATTTTGCCGAAGTGGTGGTGCTGCTGCTCGATGCAACGCAGGGCCTTGAACATCAGGATCTGAAGATCGCGTCGCTGGTGCTCGAAGAAGGGCGCGCGCTGATGATCGCGATCAACAAGTGGGACGTGGCTGGCCAGGTCGGTCACGAGGATCCGAGCAAGCTGTTCAACGGGATTCGCGGCGCGCTTGACGATGGGCTTGCGCAGGTGCGCGGCTTGCCGCTGCTGGCGGTCAGCGCCAAGACCGGCAAGGGATTGGATCAGATGCTGGGCGCGGCATTCGAACTGCGCGAGACATGGTCGCGCCGGGTGCCGACAGCGGCGCTCAACCGCTGGTTCGACGACGCGCTCGAAGCCAATCCGCCGCCAGCGCCCGGCGGCAAGCGGATCAAACTGCGCTATATCACGCAGGTCGGCACCCGCCCGCCGCGCTTTGTCATTTTCGGCACACGGCTCGATGCCCTGCCCAAAAGCTATGAACGCTATCTGGTGAACGGCATCCGCGCCAAGCTGGGGTTTGATGCGGTGCCCGTGCGCGTGACCTTGAAAAGCCCCAAGAACCCCTTTGCCAAGGACGGGTGATGCTCCTCGATCTGCTTGCAGCCGCCACTGCCGAACCGCGCCTGCCGTTTGCGCTTGAGATATTCGAGCGCACCGCCTCCACCCCGCGCGTGCAGCAAGTGGTGCAATTGAGCCTGGCGCCCGCATTTCTGCTGTCGGGCATCGGGGCGATCATGAATGTGATCATGAGCCGGATGATCTGGATCGCCCAGCGGGTCGAGAAGATCGAGGACAGGCTGGAGGAGCAGCGCACCGTGCGGCAGCTGCATGAACACGGCTGGCTGATGCGGCGGCGCAAGCTGGCGCAGGGTGCGATCCTGTTTTCGACAGCTGCCGCGGTGATGATCAGCCTGGTGATCGGGCTGTTGTTCATCGCTGCCTATATCAAGGCGCAGATCGGCACGCTGATTGCCGCGATGTGGGTGCTGACCATGGTGCTGCTGGTGATGGGACTGGGGTTTTTCCTGCTGGAAACGCGGCTGGCGGCGCTCGGGGCCGATGCCAGCGGCACGCCGCCACAGGAATGATTGCCCCAAGGTAGCGGGCCAGCCCCGCGAAAAGGGCGGGACATCACTGCCCCGCCCCATCGCTTATTCCTGAAAGCCGAAGACGGGTCTCAGCTGTCGCCCGCAGGCGCGCATTGCAGCTGGACATAATTGGCCAGCCCCATGCGCTCGATCATCTCGAACTGGGTTTCGAGAAAATCGACATGCTCCTCCTCGTTCTTGAGGATGTCCTCGAAAATCTGGGCCGAGGTATGATCCTTGACGCTGCGGGCATATTCGGCCGCGTCCTTGAGCAGCGGGATCGCTTCGTGTTCGAGGGCGAGATCGGCTTTCAGCACTTCTTCCACGGTCTCGCCCACCTTCAGCTTGTGGATCGCCTGGAAGTTCGGCAGCGCTTCGAGAAACAGGATGCGTTCGGCCAGCTTGTCGGCATGCTCCATTTCCTCGATGGATTCGTGGCGCTCGTAGGCGGCCAGTTTCTTCAGGCCCCAATTGTCGAGCACGCGGTAATGCAACCAGTACTGGTTGATCGCGGTCAGCTCGTTGGTGAGCGCCTTGTTGAGATATTCGATGACAGTCACGTCGCCTTTCATGGCGCAAACTCCTTGCGATGGATCAATGTGCCTTGCGGCGTGACGCTGTAAGTAGCGCCTGCCGGGCCTTGTCCGCAAGGGGTGACTGAAAATTTTTCTTTATAAATCAGCGGTTTGCGATCCGTTCGCAATCGCGGGAAGAGAGTCCTATACTGCGAATACGTCGCAGGATTGCGCGGCGCGCTGTTCTTCGATGATTTCCTGAGCTTCTTCAAGGCAGTGGCCGCAATTGGGGCGCTTGCCGAGGCTGGCATAGGTTGCTTCTGCATCGCCGTTGCAACGCGTGGCCGCGTGGCGAAGATCAGTCTCACGGATTGCGTTGCAGATGCAGATATACATGGCCGCCGAATCACTCCTGCGAAGCGTTTGCAACAGCAGGTATATGCGATTTATTCTCAATAACAAGACGTTTTTGTTGTTCGCACGCCATCCGGCGCGCGAAATCCTCGCTCACGCGGCCTAATGGCCGCATGGCTGCGGGCGGAAATCCTTGTTGCGCTATCGCTTCGCTGCTTGAGCGCGGTCGGCCTTGCGGCCTGCCATGCGGCAGGCCGGGCTATTTCTTTCGCGGACGTCGTCACTTACTCAGCGCAAACACCCGCCGGTACGTCAGGCAGCGCCACAGCCATTCGAGCGGGCCGTAGCGATAGCGATCCAGCCATGGCTTGGACCATGCCAGCATCAGCACCCATGCCAGCACGACGACGATATAAAGCTGCGGGCGGTCGAGATCGCCGAACAGCGCGAGGCCCCAGCCATGGAACACCACCATCATCACCACCGAAGTGCCGAGATAATTGGTGAAAGCCGCGCGTCCCGCAGCCCGCACCCGGTCACCCAGCCAGCCGGTCGCGTGCGGCGCATAGACCACCAGCAGCGCGGCCAATCCCAGCACCATCGCAAGGCGCGGCAAGGGGGTCCAGGCGACAAATCCGGCCAGCGTTGCATAATAGGAAAAGCCGCTCGCCTTCACCACCAGACCAATCGCCAGATGGGCCAGCCCGCCGCCGACGATGCCCAGCCAGCCCCACAGCCGCATCTTGCTGGCGTTGAAGGCCCCGCTGAAAAAACCCATCCGGTACAACGCCATCCCGATCAGCATCAGCGGCAGCGTTTCGAACCCGAACAATAGCGCGTTCATGATCGGCTCGTTCCACTGTTCGGTGATGCGATGCGTCACCAGCGCGCCGTAATCGCCCGCAGCAATCGCGGCATTGGGCACCTTGCCGAGCGCCAGCGTTGCATCAACGCCCTCGATCAACCCCTCGCGCGCTTCGGCCAGTTCGGGCGCGGATTCGCCCAGCGATGTCTCGGCAATCAGATAGGGCATCGACATCGTGACGGCATACAGCACCACGCCAAACAGATAGCCGACAAGCCCGACCGCGAACTGCCGCTTTACCGGCCAGCGCACACAGGCCAGCGCAATCAGGCCGAACAACCCGTAATAGAACAGGATATCGCCCGCCCAGATGAAGAAGAAATGCACCATGCCGAAGATCATCAGCAAGATCAGCCGCCAGGCCTGCAACTTGCGCGTCGCCCCGCTGGCCCAGGCGCGTTCCATGAACAGATACATGCCCGCACCAAACAGCAGCGTGAACAATCCGCGCATCTTGCCATCCACCAGCACGAACTGGGCAATCCACAGCCAGCCGCCGGGATCGCCGGGATCACCGATGAAAGCGGCCGGGTACATATAGGCTTCAAACGGCTGGCCAAAGGCGACGATATTGGCCGCCAGAATACCCATGACGGCAAGGCCGCGAATGAAATCGAGCGTGCCGATCCGCTCACCTGTTGTCACAGGCGCGATGGTGGTTGCCGCGTTGATAGTGTCAGCCGGTTGATCCATGCGCCCTGCTTCCCCTGTGAGAGAGGCGCAAGACTAGCAGCTTGCCGGGCAGATCAAAGCGCGAATCGCAGCCTCTTGTCGAGGCCGATCAGTGGCTGGTCGGCCAGGCAGCCTAGCTGCTGCCCGCCACGAGACAGGCCTGCCCCTGCCGCTGCAATGCGCTGCACGCCCGCTCGGCTGCGGCCTTGTTGCCGAAGCCGACAGCGAGCAGCCGTGTGACATTGCCGCTGGGCACCAGCGATTTGCGCGTGCCGGCGAGCGCCGGATTGCCCGCCAGCTTGTTCCACAATTTGTCGGCATTGCCAGCCACGCCAAAGGCGCCGAGCTGCACCCGCCATGTGCCCGCAGCACGCGCCGCCGGAGCCGAGACCGTCGCAGCGCGCGCAGCCACTGGCGCGGCAGCCACGCGGGTTGCACCGGGCGAGGCAGGCGTAATGGTGCGCGCGACGACAGGCGCAGGCGCAGGAGGGGGAGCAGGCGGGGCGACAGCCACGCGCGGCGGGCTTGGCACAGCGACGCTGGGCGGAACGGCCACCGGCGTGATCGCCGGCTGCGAGACAGGCCGGGCGGCGGCAGGCGGGGCGGCAGGCGGGACAGGCGGGCGCACGCCCAGATCCGCCGCTGCCAGCGCCGATGCGCGCTTGCCTGCCGCATCATCATCCATCTTGCGCGCCAGCGATTGGGCCTGCTGGCGCTGGGCAATCGGGATATATTGATCCATCTGCCCCAGCGCACCTGCTGCCTGCGGCAGACCTGCACCATTCGCCAGTGTCATCAGCGCATAGGCGCGCACCCAGTCGCGCGGGGCATAATCACCGTTGAAATGAGCCAGCCCCAGCACATATTGCGCGCGCGGATCGCCGCGCTCGGCAGCGGCGCGCACCAGCGGCATGGCCTTTTCCTGCTCGCCTTCCTGAAACAGCAGCAAGCCATAATTATCGGCAGCCTTGAGATGCCCCTTGGCACTGGCAGCGGCGTAATAATCGCGGGCCCGTGCGGAATCAGCAGGCACCCCGCGCCCGAGCCGGTAAGCCTGCGCCAGATTGAACAGGGCATCGGCATCGCCTGCTTTGGCGGGTGCCTGCCATTCGGCCACCGCGCGGGCGAAATCGCCTGCTTCCCACGCCTCGACCCCGGCTTTCACATCAGCCAGTGCCGGGCTTGCGACTGCTGCCAGCGCGGCTGCTGCCACGATCAGCGGGAACGAGAAAACTGCCGAATGCTTGCCGCGTGCCATGATGCATCCCTGGATGTCTGGTGGTTAATTCCAGTCAACCTTAATCCAGCCAAGGTTAGCAAATGGTTGCCTGCTGCCTCGCCTGTAAACCGAGCGGCGGGCTTGCCCGGGCCAATTCAATCAAGCGCCAGCAGCAAGTGCCTGCGAAATGCCGACGTTAACCTTAAATTAGGGGTATCCTGCGATCCCATGCTTAACCCGCCGCAATTCAGCGGCTTTGATTGGTTCAATGAGCAGGGGGACCCAGGCGTTGCGTGTACTCGCTTTGGCATCGCAAAAAGGTGGATCGGGCAAGACGACCCTGTCCGGCCATCTCGCCGTTCAGGCCCAGCGCGCAGGCGCCGGGCCGGTCGTGCTGATCGACATCGACCCGCAAGGCAGCCTTGCCGACTGGTGGAACGAGCGTGAGGCCGAATACCCCGCTTTTGCGCAAACCACCGTGGCGCGGCTCGCCAATGATTTGCAGATCCTGCGCCAGCAGGGCTTCAAACTGGCGGTGATCGATACGCCGCCCGCGATCACCATGGCGATCCAATCGGTGATCTCGGTCGCCGAATTGATCGTGGTGCCAACCCGTCCCAGCCCGCATGATCTGCGCGCTGTCGGCGCAACGGTTGATCTGTGCGAGCGCGCAGGCAAGCCGCTGGTGTTTGTCGTGAACGCCGCGACGCCCAAGGCCAAGATCACCTCCGAAGCCGCTGTGGCGCTGTCGCAGCATGGCACGGTGGCTCCGATCACGCTGCATCACCGCACGGATTTTGCCGCTTCGATGATTGACGGGCGCACCGTGATGGAAATCGACCCCGAAGGCCGCAGCGCTGCCGAAATCACCGCGCTGTGGCGCTATGTTTCCGACCGGCTTGAAAAGAATTTCCGCCGCACCGTGTTTGCCCCTGCCCCTGCGGCCGGCCAGCAGGCCGTGCGCGGCGTGCCGCGTCCGGCGGGCGGTTTCGGCCGCCGCGTGGCGCAGTAAAGAGGCCGTGCACGCCATGACCGACAGCGGATACGCCTCGCTCGGGCCGACCTTGCTGGCTCGCAAGGGCGGTGCCAAGCCCGCCATGCGCCCGCAATTGCCGGCGCTGGGCGAAGCCGAAGAAGTCGCTGCTATCGCCGACGAACAGCTCGAAGATCTCGGCTGGAACGACATGGGCGACGAAGCCGATGACACCGCATCGGCTGTGGTGGTGTCATTTGATCCGGCCACGCCGTTTGATGCCGAAGCCATCGTCGCCAGCCCGGCGCACAGCCCGATCGTGCACCGCCAGCAACGCCGCCTCGAAGAACGCCTGCTGGCCGATGCGGTGATGACCGGCCCCGCAGACGCTGAACCCGATTATGCGCAAGAAGCGGACGAGGCCTGGGACGAGGAAGAGGACGCGCTCGAGGCTGCCTATCCCTCGCTCCATTCGGACGAACCCGATTACGCGCCCGAACTCCAAATGCCTGCAACGCCCGTGCTTGCCGTGCGCACCAAGCCTGCGCCGCAGCAGACGCAGCGGGTTTCCGCAGTGCCCGCAGGCCGCCGGGCCGCTTTCACCCTGCGGCTCGATCCCGAACGCCATCTCAAGCTGCGCCTTGCCGCCACGATGCGCGGGGTAAGCGCTCAGGTGCTCGTGACCGACGCGCTCGATGCGATGCTCGCCGAATTTGAAGAATTGAACACCATCGCTGCCCGCTTGCAGCGCCACTGATCCGACCCAAGCTGCACCACATACGGGGGAATATGACCATGGAACGCACTTTCAAGAGCCGGAGCCTTGCCAACCGGGCCTCGCCGATGCTTGCGCTGGTGATTCCGGCCGCACTCGCCGGGGTGAGCTTTGCCAGCTACGGGGCTGCCGCCGCGCCGCAGTCCGCAGATGCACTGGTCGCCCAGGCCGAAACCGCGCTCAAGAGCGGGCAGGCCGACAAGGCCATCGCCCCTGCCGAAGCGGCTGTGGCTGCCGATCCGCTCAACGCCGATACCCGCGCGCTGCTGGGTGCAGCCTATCTGGGTGCTGGCCGCTTCATGGCGGCTGCGGCAACCTTCGAGGACGCGCTTGATCTGGGCCACGAAGATGCCCGCACCGTGCTGTCCTATGCGCTCGCCAAGACCGCGATCGGCGATGCCCGTGTCGCCGTGGCCGCGCTGGATGAAGCACGCGGGCGGCTGTCGGCGGCTGATTACGGTCTTGCCCTTGCCCTTGCCGGGCAGCCGGAGCGCGGGGTCAAGGTGCTGGTGGATGCCGTGCGCTTTGAAGAAGCGACCCCGAAACTGCGCCAGAACCTTGCCTATGCCTATGCCCTATCGGGCAATTGGCGTGCGGCGCGGGTGATGGCCGCCGAAGATGTGCCCGCAGGCCAGATTGATGCGCGCATGGTCGAATGGGCAGCGACTGCTGCGCCCGACCAGTTCCAGCAGCGCATCGCCAGCCTGCTCAAGGTGACGCCTGCCACCGACATGGGCCAGCCTGCGCAGCTGGCGCTCGCCAATTTCCGCAGCGCGCCTGCGCTGGCCCCCGCGCTCGCTGAAGCCGCGCCGGTGCCGCCTGTCGCCGCGCCCGCAGCGCCGCGCCCGGCCGAAACCTTTGCCGCCAGCTTTGCCGAGGAAGCACCGCGCGCACCGATTGAACGGGTTGATCCCACCCCGTCGCGTTTTGCCGATGCCGCGCCTGCTGCACCGGCAGCCGCGCAAAGCAGCGCGATCCAGTTTGTTTCGAGCCCGGTGGTGCAAGCCCTGCCCGCCGCTGCCCGCCGCCCGGCAGCTCCGCCGCAGCGCCGCATGGCCGCAACCGCAGCCGCAGCCAGCACCGCGCCCGTCCCGGCAGTCCGTGCACCGGCACCGGCACCGGCACCTGCCGCTGCTGCCCCGGCAGCACGCGAGGTCGCCAGCGACAAGGGCCTCGGCAGCCACCTCGTCCAGCTTGGCAGCTACAACAGCAAGATCGAAGCCGAACGCGGCTGGAACGCGATGAAAGCCCGCTTCCCGCAATTGAAGGATCACGATGTCGTGATCACCGAAGCGCTGGTCAACGGGCGCACGTTCTTCCGCGTTGCGGCAGCCGGGTTCGGCCCGAAGAGCGCAGCTGGCCTGTGCAGCACGCTGAAATCTGCCGGTCGCGGCTGCTTTGCCTATCTGGCCACCAACCCGCCCGCAGGCGCGGTGGACAAGGGCGTGCGGCTGGCAGCGCGCAGCCGCTGATCAACGCTGGCTGACCTTACCCGCGCAGCCGGACTTACCCGAAAATCCGCACACCGCCCTTGAACAGGGCGGTGACGCGGCCCTGCGTGCCCTGGCGATCAAAGGGTGTGTTATCGGCGGTCGCCGCCATCTTGCGGCGATCAATGATCCACGGCGCATCCGCGTCGATCATGGCGATGTCGGCATCCATGCCGGGGGCAAGTTCGCCCGCGCTCACGCCCAAGAGCTGCGCCGGACTGCGCGCCAAGAGATCAAAGGCGCGCGGGGTGCCGATCACGCCGTCACGCACCAGCCCCAGCACCATCGCCAGCAGCGTTTCGGCCCCGGCCATGCCCGGCGCGGCATCGGCAAACGGCAGGCGCTTGTCTTCCGGCCCCTGGGGATCATGGCCGCTGGCGATCACATCCACCGTGCCATCACCAATCGCAGCCAGCGCCGCCTGCCGATCCGCCTCGGCGCGCAAGGGCGGCGACAGGCGCATGAAGGTGCGAAATTCAGCGGTCGCAAGGTCGGACAGCATGAAATGGGCAGGCGTGATCCCGCAGGTAACAGGAGCCCCCCGCGCCTTGGCTGCGCGCACCAGCGCAAACCCCTTGGCCGTGGTAACCTGCCGGAAATGCAGCCGCGCGCCCGCCAGCTGCGCCAGCGCAATATCGCGGGCAATCGCCAGTGCTTCGGCCTCGGCAGGGGCAGCAGGCAGGCCGAGCCGGGTGGCGATTTCGCCCGCCGTTGCCGCCGCCTCGCCCACCAGCGAGGCATCCTCGGCATGGGTCACCACCACCAGATCCAGCATCGCGGCATATTGCAGCAGCCGCAGCATCACGCCCGATGAGGCAATCCAGCGCCGCCCGGTGGCAATCCCGCGCGCGCCCGCATCCTTCATGAGCGCAATTTCTGCCAGTTCGCGCCCTTCGAGCGCGCGGGTCGCCGCAGCCAGCGGGTGCACCCACAGATCAGGCTTGCCGCTTTTGGCGATGAAATTGACCCGGCTCGGCAGATCAACCGGCGGGGATTGATCGGGCATCAGCGCCGCGCGCGTGATCCCGCCGAAATGGAACGCAGGCTTGTCGATCGCGAAGACGCCCAGATCGACAAGACCGGGCGCGATCAGCTTGCCCTTGGCCGCAATCACCTCATCGCCGGGCTCGGCCACCACATCCGCGCCCGCTGCCACGATCACGCCGCCTGCGCAGCGCAGCGCGCCCGGCACCACGCCGCCCGGCGTCACCAACTGGCCGCCGGTGATGGCAAGAGGGCGTGCCTGCTTCATGCCGCCCACCCTGCTACCCCGCGCGCGCTGCGGGTGAGCACATCAAGGCAGGCCATGCGCATCGCAACGCCCATTTCCACCTGCTGGGTGATGATGGATCGCGCCGCCAGATCGGCCACTTCGCTATCAATCTCCACGCCCCGGTTCATCGGGCCGGGATGCATCACCAGCGCATCAGGGGCCGCGCGCGCCAGCCGCTTCGCCGTGAGGCCGTAAAGATGGTGATATTCGCGCGCTGACGGGATGAATTGCCCCGCCATGCGTTCCTGCTGGAGCCGCAGCATCATCACCACTTCGGCCTGTTCGATGGCCGCGTCGAAATCGTGGAACACCTCCACCCCCATCGCTTCGATGCCGGCCGGCATCAATGCAGGCGGCGCGCATACCCGCACGCTTGCGCCCAAAGCGGTGAGACACAGGATGTTCGAGCGCGCCACCCGGCTGTGCAGGATATCGCCGCAGATCACCACCTTAAGGCCGGTGAAATCTTCCGCTGTGTGCCCCAATTCCGCCAGCTTGCGCCGCAGCGCCAGCGCATCCAGCAGGCCTTGGGTGGGGTGTTCATGGCTGCCGTCGCCCGCATTCAGCACCGGGCAATCGACCTTGTCGGCAATCAGGCGGGTGGCGCCGGATGATCCGTGGCGGATGACGATGGCATCAGCCCGCATCGCATTGAGCGTGATCGCCGTATCAATCAGCGTCTCGCCCTTTTTCACGCTTGATGTCGCCGCCTGCATGTTGACGACATCTGCCCCCAGCCGCTTGCCCGCGATTTCAAACGACAGCAGCGTGCGGGTGGAATTTTCGAAGAAGGCATTGATGATCGTCAGCCCCGCCAGCAGATCGCAATGCTTGGAACGCTGGCGGTTCCATTCCACCCATTGTTCCGCCTCGGCCAGCAGAAACAGGATTTCATGGCGCGCCAATTGGCTGATACTGGTAAGATCGCGATGCGGAAAAGCCAGCCTTCCGGCCGGAAAGCGGCCCTCAGCCGCAAAAGTGCCCTGTCCATCCATCGCGTCCACGCCCTTAGTCGAGCGGCATCGACTGCTCAACCCATCGGAACCTCGCTTTTGTTTGGAAGTTAACCCAAGGCAGGGCAAATCCCGCTTAATCTGCGCTTAATGCCGCTCAGGCTGCCCAAAGGACCGCTCGCATGAACTTCGCCCGCTCGATCTGGAAACTGCTGGTTGGGATCAAGGACGGGCTTGTCCTGTTGTTCATGCTCTTGTTCTTCACGCTGCTGTTCGGCGTGCTGGCCACCCGCCCCAGCCCCGGCCAGGTGCGCGAAGGCGCGCTCGAAATCGATCTGGCAGGCGTGATCGTGGAGGAAGCCAGCGCGGTCGATCCTTTCCGTGCCCTGCTGAGCGGCGAGGCCCCGGTCGAGGAATTCCAGTCGCGCGATCTGGTGCGCGCGCTTGATGCAGCCGCCGAAGATGATCGCATCAAGGCGGTGGTGCTCGATCTGTCGCGGTTCCTTGGCGGCGGGCAGGTGCACATGCAGGAAGTGGGCGAGGCGCTTGACCGGGTGCGCAAGGCGAAAAAGCCGGTGCTCACCTATGCGCTGGCTTACGGCGATGATCACCTTCACTTGGCCGCCCATGCCAGCGAAGTATGGCTTGATCCGCAAGGCGGTGCGGTGGTCAACGGGCCGGGCGGCAGCCGGCTCTATTACGCCGATCTGATCCAGCGGCTTGGCATCAATGCGCGCATCTACCGCGCGGGCGACTTCAAATCGGCGGTGGAACCCTATTCGCGCAATTCGATGTCGGACGAAGCGCGCCAGAACACCGCCGGGGTGTATGATGCGCTGTGGAGCGAATGGCAGGCCCATGTGAAGAAAGCCCGCCCCAAGCTCAAACTCGACATGGTCACCAGCGATCCGGTCGGCTGGCTTGCGGCTTCGGGCGGCGATCTGGCCAAGGCCTCGCTCGCGGCAGGTCTGGTCGATAAATTGGGTGATCGCGTCGCCTTCGGCCAGCGGGTCGCTGCGATTGCCGGGGAAGACAAATCGAGCAAACTGCCCGGCAGCTATGCCAGCAGCGATTATGGCGCGTTCCTGTCGGCCAATGCTGCGCCTAGCGATGGCAAGGCGATCGGCGTTGTCACCATCGCGGGCGAGATTGTCGATGGCGAAGCTGGCCCCGGCACGGCGGGCGGCACGCGCATCGCAACCCTGCTGGATGAAGCGCTGGAGGAAGATTTCGCCGCGCTGGTGGTGCGGGTCGATTCGCCGGGGGGATCGGCGATAGCCTCCGAAGAAATCCGCCGCGCGATCCAGCGCCACCGCAACAAGAAGATCCCGGTCGCAGTGTCCTTTGCCAATGTGGCGGCCAGCGGGGGCTACTGGGTCTCGATGTCGGCTGACCGCATCTTTGCCCAGCCCGAAACCGTCACCGGCTCGATCGGCGTATTTGCGGTGCTGCCGACACTGGAAAAGGCCATCGGCAAGGTGGGGGTGAGCGCCGATGGCTATCGCACCACCGCGCTGTCGGGCCAGCCCGATATTCTCGCCGGCCTCACGCCCGAGGCTGACGCGATGGTGCAGGCCTCGATCACCTCGACCTACAGCGAATTCCTCACCCTCGTCAGCAAGGCACGCAAGATCGAGGTCGCCAAGCTTAATGGCATCGCGCAGGGCCGGGTGTGGGATGGCGGCACAGCGCGGCAGCTGGGGCTGGTGGATCAGTTCGGCGGGCTCGAAGATGCGCTCGCATGGGCTGCGGGCAAGGCGGGCCTCAAGGAGGGCGAATGGCATGCGCGCTATCTCGGCAATGACACCGGCGGCTATGATTCGCTGCTGCGCCAATTGCTGAGCAGCGAGGCCAGGGCCATCCCCGCTACCAGCCAGCGCGCCGATCTGTTCGGTCTGGCTGCGCGCCAGCAGGCGATGCTGGCCGGGCAAGTGAGCGCGGATCTGGCGCGCCTGATGGGCGGCGGCGGGGTGCAGGCCTATTGCCTCGAATGCCCCGAACGCGGCACTGCAGCGCCCGGTGCGCGGTCGCTGGGCGATGGTTCGGGCCACTGGCTGACAGCGCTGCTGCGCTGGATCGGCAACTGACGCGCGGCGGCGGCAAATCAGCGGCAGGTGCAAGGTTGCCGCTTGCCAAGCGCGCCAACCCCGATTAAACGCCCGCCCCTGTCCTGCAGCCATCGAGGCCTGCACATCAGGACGGGCGCGTAGCTCAGCGGTAGAGCACACCCTTCACACGGGTGGGGTCACAGGTTCAATCCCTGTCGCGCCCACCATCTTTTCAATGACCAACCGGAAAAGATGGCGCGGGAACGCGGTGCTGCGGGGGGCTGCGATCCGGGGCTAGGATCGGCGCGCGATCTGTGCCAGCATCATTTCCATGGCGCTGTTCGAAGCCCTTGTTGTTGTCCACATCATCACCGGCACCACCGGGCTGGTTGCCTTCTGGGGGCCGATTGTCACCCGCAAGGGCGCGGCGAAGCACCGGCAATGGGGGCGCACGGCGTGTTATGGCTTTCTGGGGGCAGGGGTGCTGGCGATTGCGATGGCGCTGCTCTCGCTTTACGGGCCGGAAGAACGCATCCCCTCGATCACGGATCGCGAATTGTTTGCCGGACTGTTCGGCTGGATGATGCTCTATCTCGGGTTCCTCACCATCGGCTTTGTCGATTATGGGCTCGCCGTGGTGCGCCATGCGCGCGATCACACCGCCTTGCGGTCCCTGCGCTATCAGGGCGTGATTGCCGCCGTGATGATTTCGGGCGCGTGGTGCGGGTATTTCGGGTGGAAGGTCGGCCATCCGCTGATGATGATCGTGGCCGGGATCGGGCTGATTGCCATGGCGCTGCAGCAGCGCTTTATCTGGTCTGCGACGCCTGCCCGAAGCATGTATGTCGGCGAACATTTCCGCGCGCTGATCGGGATGGGGATTTCGGCCTATACCGCGTTTCTATCGGTCGGCCTCGTGCGCGCTTTTCCCGAACAGGTGTTCAATCCGCTGATCTGGGCCGGGCCGAGCAGTATTGGCGTTGGCCTCATCATCTATTTCACGCTCAAGGCCAAAGCGCCGCAAAAGCGCGCTGCCTCACAGCCGCGCCCAGCGCCGCAGCAGGTTGGCGATGGTCTTGTCCAGGGTGAGTAATTCGGGCGCCTGACCGGGCAGCCTGGTGCGCAAGGCCGCGCGCAGGTTTTCCAGATCGAACAATATCTCGCGCGCCGCGCCGTCTGCCACCATGCTTTCGATCCAGCCGACGCACACGATCCGTTCGCCGCCGGTGACAGGGCGCACTTCGTGCAGGCTGGTGGAAGGGTACAGCACCAGTTCGCCCGCCTCGCCCTTGATCTGTTCGGTGCCGCTGGCCGAATGGATCACCAATTCGCCGCCGTCGTAATCTTGCGGAGGATTGAGGAACAGCGTGAAGCTGAGATCGGTGCGCATCGGCTCGCCGCTAGCCGCCGTCATCACGGCATTATCGACGTGGAGGCCATAATGCCCGCCGCCTCGGGTCTTGCTGATGATGAGGTTTGACCAGCGCCGGGGCCGCGCCGCAGCGCGCAGCACGGGATGCGCGGCCAGCAGCGCCTGCACCTCGCCCGCCAGCGCGCGGGCGGGCGCTGCGTTCATGGCAGCTTGCAGGTTGTGTTTGACAGCGCGCGCCTGATGCCCGGCGGTGGCGCGCCCATCGCGCCATTCAAGCGCGGCAGCGCGCGCCGCCAGCGCGGCAATATCGGCAGGATCGGGAATGGCTGAGACAAGCAGGATCATCGCCCGCCCGCTGTAGCCGAGCGCGCGGGCCAACCCAAGCCTTGGAAACTATTTCATCAGGCCGCGCGCGACCAGCGCATTGACCGCTGCGGCCACTTCATCAAGCGAGCGCGGCGTGCCGCTGGCCGCATCGCGATCATCCCATACCGCAAAGCGCAGGCCGACAAACACGTTCATCCCCATGATCGCCCAGGCCTCGATCTCGCTCAGCCCGGCGCGAAATTCGCCGCTCGCGCTGCCCGCGGCAAGGCGCGCAGTGATGCGTTCGGCGACGGTTTCGTAATGCGCGCGGTAGCTGGCCGGATCGACGAATTCGGCCTCGTCGATGATACGGTAGATTTCCTTGTGTTCCGCCGCAAAGCGCAGGAAGGCGGTCAGCGCGGCGCGTTCGATCGCAATCGCGCTCATCTCGGGCGCAAGCGCGGCGCGCGCGCTGGCGCGCACGTTCTCGCTCATGTCCTGCACCAGTGCGCGGAACAATGCCTCCTTGCTGTCGAAATAGGTGTAGAAACTGCCCAACGCCACGCCCGCCCGGCGCGTGATCGAACTGACCGAGGCTTCGTGAAAGCCTTTTTCGCCAAATTCGATGGCCGAGGCATCGAGCAGTTTGCGCAAGGTGCGCCGCCCGCGTTCGGTGCGCGGGGTCTTGCCGTCACCGGACGCGCGGCCTTGCGGGACTGGCGGGTCTGCGACCTCGCCCTCCATGCCCGTGCGACTGTTGCTCATCTGCATCTCCCTTGCCCCTTTCGCTAACCCGCCTTGGAGACCGGCGCAAGTATGAACTTGAAACATGGTTCACCTTTCAATATCACCGCCGCAAACAAGGGAGAGAGAGGAACCAATCCATGACTTACGGGGCTTTTGATTTCCGCCGCTGCCGCCGCGCGGCCCTGCTGGCCGGGTGTGCGGGCGTTGCCGCCTTCGCTGCGCCTGCCGCCGCGCAGGATGCGGTGGCGGATGACGCACCGGCGGTGGCTGACGTGAGCGACGGCGATATCGTCGTCACCGCACGCCGCCGCGAGGAGCGCTTGCAGGATGTGCCGCTGTCGATCACCGCGTTTACCGGCGAAGCGCTGCTCCAGCAGGGCATCCAGGACTTGACGCAGATCGCCCAGCAGGTGCCCAACATCACGCTTGAGGTCAGCCGCGGCACCAATACCACGCTCACCGCCTTCATCCGCGGCGTCGGCCAGCAGGATCCGGTTGCCGGGTTCGAAGCGGGCGTCGGCCTTTACATCGACGATGTGTACCTCAACCGCCCGCAGGCCGCCGTGCTCGACATCTACGAGGTTGACCGCGTCGAAGTGCTGCGCGGCCCGCAAGGCACGCTTTACGGGCGCAACACCATCGGCGGCGCGATCAAATATGTAACGGCAGCCCTGCCCGATGAAACCCGCCTCAAGGTGCGCGGCACCTATGGCTCGTTCGATCAGGCCGATCTGATCGTCACCGCCTCGACGCCCATCACCGACAGCCTCAAGATCGGCGCGACCGGCGCGCGGCTGTCGCGCGGCGGCTTCGGGCGTAATCTCACGCTTGGCACGGAAAACTACAACAAGGATATCTGGGCCGGGCGCGGCACCATCGAATTCAACAGCGGCCCGGTGTCGGTGCGCCTCACCGGCGATTACCTCAAGGACACCAGCGAACCGCGTCAGGGCCACCGCCTGATCCCCAGCCTTGTCAGCCGTGCGCCGGTGCTGCCCAATGTGTTCGATACCCGCGCGGGCCTCAACATCACGCGCCAGGAAGTCGAAGCCTATGGCGGCGCGCTCAACATCGCGATTGAACTGACCGACACTCTCACCTTCAAGTCGATCACCGCCTACCGCGAGGACAAATCGACCACCCCGATTGATTTCGACAGCTTGCCAGCCGTCGATGTCGATGTGCCCGCGATCTACAACAATGATCAGTTCAGCCAGGAATTGCAGCTGCTCTATGAAGGTGAGCGGCTGTCGGGCGTGCTGGGCTTTTATTACCTCAACGCCAACGCCTTCACCGCTTTCGATGTGGCACTGTTCACCACTGGCGCGCTGATCGGGGTGCCGGGGCTGAACGCGCAGACCTTGGGCGATGTGAACACTGATACCTGGTCGGTCTTCGGCGATTTCACCTACAAGCTGACCGATCAGTTGAGCGTGTCGGTGGGCGGGCGTTACACCCGCGACCAGCGCACCAGCCAGGTGCTGCGCACCAGCTTTGCCGGGGGCTTTTCCAACCTGTTCAATGGCGCAGGCGTGCCCTTTGCCGTGACCAGCAATTTCAACGGCAGCGCGACCTTTGAAGATTTCAACCCGCGCGCCTCGATCAGCTACCAGCCCAACCGCGACCACAATTTCTACGTCAGCTTCTCGCAAGGCTTCAAGGGCGGCGGGTTTGACCCGCGCGGGCAGACCACCGCTTGCCGCAACGCGCGCGGCGGCGCCTGCACCCCGCAGGAAATCTTCGACTTCATGAGCTTTGAGCCCGAAACGGTCGACAGCTATGAACTGGGCTGGAAGGCATCGCTGATGGATAACCGGGTGAACATCCGGCTGGCAGGCTTCCTCGGGCAGTACAAGAACGTGCAGATCCCCGGATCGGTCGGGATCGACAGCAATGGCGATGGCATCAACGAAACCTTCATCGGCATCACCTCGAACGCGGCAAGCGCGGATATCAACGGCGTCGAATTCGAAGGCACTGCGCTCGTCGGCAAGGATTTTGCCGGCGCAGGCAGCCGCTTGTCGATCAACTGGTCGCTGGGTGTGATTGATGCCAAGTTCAACACCTTCATCGACAATTTCGGGGTCGATGTGGCCAATCAGCGCGTGTTCCAGAACACTCCTGATTTGACAGCGCACATGGGCTTCAACTTCGGCGTGCCCGTGGCCAAGGGGATGCTGGATTTCATCGGCACGGTGTCGCTGCGTTCGGATGCGAGCCAGTTTGAAGTGCGCAATCCCTTCCTCGATCAGGATGGGTTCGCGCTTGCCGATGCGAGCATTGTTTACACGCCCAATAATGGTCGTTTCACCATCGGGGTGCATGGCAAGAACCTGTTCGACAAGCAGTATATCGTGGCAGGTTACAACTTCACCGCAGGCGGTTTCCCGCCGGGCACGCCCGTGATCCCGACTTTGGGCCGCGAAGGCACGCTGACGGGCTTTTACGGCGATCCGCGGCGGATTTTCGTGACGGGCGAAGTGCGCTTCTGAAGGTCTCTCTCCGCAGAAGCAGCACAGTCCGCAGATCGGCAGGCGCGTATAAAAGGCTGGGGGGTCTTGGCGCGCCTGCCGATCCACTTTTTTCTTGGCCCTTTTCTTGTGCGGCCCAAGCAGGCATAGGCGCGTGCCATGCATGATATCCGCTTTATCCGCGAGAACCCGCAAGATTTTGACGCTGCGCTGGCGCGCCGGGGGCTTGAACCGCTCGCCGAAAAACTGATCGCGATTGACGAGGAACGCCGCGAGGCTGTCACCGCCGTGCAGGTCGCACAGAGCCGCCGCAACGAAGCGTCAAAACTGATCGGCGCGGCGATGGCGAAGGGTGACCGCGAAGGAGCGGAGGCAATCAAGGCCGAGGTTGCAGCGCTGAAAGACACAATGCCCGCGCTGGAAGCCCGCGCGGACGAGGCGGCGGCGAAATTGAAGGCGGAATTGGAGATCATCCCCAACCTTCCGGCTGCCGATGTGCCCGATGGCGCGGATGAAGAAGCCAATGTCGAAGTGAGCCGCTGGGGCACGCCCCGTGTGTTCGACTTTACGCCCAAGGAACACGCTGATCTTGCCCCCGCGCTCGGCATGGATTTCGAAACCGGCACGCGGCTGTCAGGCGCGCGCTTCACCTTCCTGCGCGGCGACATGGCCCGCCTGCACCGCGCATTGGGCCAGTTCATGCTCGACGTGCAAACCCGCGAGCACGGCTACGAGGAATGCAACCCGCCGGTGCTGGTGGGCGATGATGCCATGTATGGCACGGATAAGCTGCCGAAGTTTGCGGAGGATAGTTTTCGAACCTCCCGCGACAAGACTGGTATCGAGATTGCTATCGAGCAGCTCTTTCAGTTCGCCCAAAAATATCAAGGCACTGGTTTCCTTGAGCAAGAGTTAGCGAAGCTTCAGTCGCCTTACGATTTGCTCAGGGGACATGCATCGGCAGTGTATAGTGAGAAGGTCGCCAGCAAGGCGGACCTCTACCTCATCCCCACCTCCGAAGTCTCCCTGACCGCCAGCGTCATGGGCGAGTTGCTTGACGAGGCTGCCCTCCCCCTGCGCCTCACCGCGCTCACGCTGTGCTTCCGCTCCGAAGCGGGCGCGGCGGGGCGCGATACGCGGGGCTTCATCCGCCAGCACCAGTTCGAAAAATGCGAGCTCGTCAGCATCGTGCGCCCCGAAGAATCCGAGGCCGAACACCAGCGCATGACCCGCGCGGCCGAGACTATCCTTGAACGGCTCGCCCTGCCCTATCGCAAGCTCTTGCTTTGCACCGGCGACATGGGCTTTGGCGCGAAGAAGACCTATGACCTCGAAGTCTGGCTGCCCGGCCAAGGCGCGTTCCGCGAGATCAGTTCCTGTTCGAACACCGGCGATTTTCAGGCCCGCCGCATGGGCACCCGCTATCGCGTCGCGGGCGAGCAGAAAAAGACCGAATTCGTCCACACCCTCAATGGCTCCGGCCTTGCGGTGGGCCGCACGCTGGTGGCCGTGATCGAGAATTATCAGAACGCCGATGGCTCTGTCACCGTGCCCGAAGCCTTGCTGCCCTATATGGGCGGCATCACCCGTCTGGAGCCGCAAAACTGATGCGCATTCTCCTCACCAATGATGATGGCTACCACGCACCCGGCCTTGAGGTGCTGGAAGCCATCGCGCGCCAGTTTTCCGATGATATCTGGGTGTGTGCGCCGTCCGAAGAACAATCAGGCGCGGGCCATGCGCTGACGCTCAATCGCCCGGTGCGGCTGGTGAAGTTTGCAAACCGCCGCTTTGCCGTCACCGGAACGCCGACTGACAGCGTGGTGATGGCCCTGCGCGAGGTGATGGATACGCCCCCCGATCTGATCCTGTCAGGGGTCAACCGCGGGGCGAACCTGGCGGATGACATTACCTATTCGGGCACGGTTTCAGCGGCCATCGAAGGCGCGCTGGCGGGCATCCGCTCGGTCGCTTTCAGTCAGGTGCACACCGCGCAAAGCCTTGCCAGCGGCGATGGCTTCGCCGCCGCGCGCGCATGGGGGGCAAAGGTGCTGGCACCCTTGCTCGATGCGCCGCTGGCAGCCCGCACACTCATCAACATCAATTTCCCGCCCCTTGCCGCGGCGGACGTGAAAGGCGTGCGTATCACCCGGCAGGGCTTTCACGATTACGCGCGCGGCACGGTGGTGGAAGGGCGCGATCCGCGCGGGTACAAATATTACTGGTTCGGGCTTGATCCCATCGAACACACATTGGATCATGGCACCGATCTGGAAGCCATCGAGGAAGGCTTTGTGTCGATTACGCCCCTGCAGCTTGATCTCACGCATTATTCCACCATCGGCGTGCTGGCCGAACGGTTCGGCGGTTGATCACGCCGACGCGTCTTGGCGGGCCGCTCAAACGGCAGGTCAAGGTGCCGGTGTGGGCCGATATCGGCGTGCGCATGGGGGTGGCCTTCGGGCTGATCGCCTTCCTGATCCTGATCCACTGGCTCGGGCGCGACGGACTGAAAGACAGCCATGATGGCGAGATCACCTTTCTGGATGTCGCCTATTTCACGGTGGTTTCGATCACCACCACCGGCTTTGGCGATATCACCCCGATTTCCGAAAGGGCGCGCCTGATCGAAACCGTGGTGGTCACGCCGATCCGGCTGGCGGTGATCTTCATCTTTGTGGGCACGGCCTATACCTTCGTGATCCGCCGCAGTTGGGAGAATTGGCGCATGGCGCGCATTCAGGAAAAACTATCCGGCCATGTCGTGGTGCTGGGCTATGGCGTGTCAGGCTCGCAAAGCGTGCGCGAGCTGATTGATCGCCGGGTCGCGCCGGAAAACATCGTGGTGATCGATCCGATAGAGGATCGGCTGGCCGAAGCGGAAAAGCTCGGCGTCAATGTGATGGCCGCCGATGCGACGCGCGATGATACCTTGCGCGCGGCGCGGATCACGGCGGCGCAAAGCGTGCTGGTATCAGCCGGGCGCGATGATACCTCGATCCTGATCGTGCTGACCGTGCGCCACCTTGCCCCCGATGTGCCGATCAGCGTGGTGGTGCGCGCCGAGGATAACGAAGTGCTGGCCCGGCAGGCGGGCGCGAACAATGTGATCAACCCGGTGCGCTTTACCGGGCTGCTGCTGGCAGGCAGCGCCAACGGCACTTACATCGCCGATTACCTGGCTGATCTCGCCAGCGTCAGCGGGCGGGTGCAACTGGTGCAGCGCGTGGTGAGCGAGGCGGAATGCGGCTGTTCGCTGGGCGATCTGAAAAGCGGCGGGCGGGGTCTGCGCGTCTATCGCAATGGCCGCGCCATCGGTTTCTGGGAAGACGAATGCCAGACCTTGCAGGCAGGCGATGTGATTGTCGAAATCGTGCCGACCGCGGGCAGCGAGAGCGGCTAACGAAACAACACAAACACCCCGCCCATCGCCGCCATGCGTTGTTTGCGCTCGCGGTGAGCGCGCTGACGCGCGCCACCTGCCGCGGGGCGGCCTACCGGCCGGCGCGCAGTTGCGCTTGCGGCACGGCGGCTCGGCTATCGGTTAACGAAACAACACAAACACCCCGCCCATCGCCGCCATGCCGACGATGAAATGCGCCGCATCAATCAGGAACAGGGCAAGCGATTTGCGCAAGAACAGGTAATTGATGCCGATGGCAGGGATCATCACGCCCACGGCAAAGCCCACTGCCATCATCATCACCACATGGGGTGCAGGATCGGTGCGCGCGATAAGGTGCCACAGCACCATCGCCACCAGAACTTCCAACGCAAAGGCAAGGCCGAAGATCACGGCCATATTGCCCTGGCGAAGCTGCGAATTGGAAAGGTCCGCCGCGCGCTGCCATGGCTTGGCAAACAGCACGCCGTACCACAGCGCGCCCACGGCAAAGAATGCCGCTGCTCCCGCCAGCACTGGCCACAGGGCAAAATCACTCATCGGCGCGGCCTCCTAGTGCGGCGTCACAGCGGCGCACAGCGCGCTAGATGACGTAGGCGAATTCCTCTGCCTCGGGCGTCGGCTTGCGCCCGCGCATTTCCGCATCAAGCTGAACGACAGTGCCGCTGGCGGTCTTGACGAACAGGCCGGGGACCACAGCATGCACCATGCAAGCCAGCCCGCCTGCCGTCATGCGCCAGCCAAAGCTGAACGCGGTGCGGGCATGCTGGGTGTAGGTCTCGCCGATGGCGCGCGGATGTTCGGTGAAAAGCTTGGTGATCATGGCTGCATGAATGCCTGCTTGTACAGCCCGAGGTCAAGCCCGCATCGCACCGCGCGCAGGAGCTAGCGCAAGCACCGCAAAAGCTGTAGGGGGCCGCGCTTATGAACACGCCCGCCACCCTCATCCCCGAACAGAAGACCATCGGGATGGTCAGCCTCGGCTGTCCCAAGGCGCTGGTCGATTTCGAACGGATTCTTACCCGCCTGCGCGCCGATGGCTATGCCTTTGCCGAGGATTACGCAGGCGCAGACGTGGTGCTGGTGAACACCTGCGGCTTCCTCGACAGCGCCAAGGAGGAAAGCCTGGCCGCGATTGGCGAGGCGATTGCCGAAAATGGCCGCGTGATCGTGACCGGCTGCATGGGCGAGGAAGCCGACGCGATCCGCGCCGCCCATCCGCAGGTGCTCGCCGTGACCGGGGCGCATCAATATGAACAGGTCGTCGAAGCGGTGCACACCCACGCGCCGCCCAGCCAAGGCCCGTTTGTCGATCTGATCCCGCAGCCCGACATTAAATTGACCCCGCGCCATTACAGCTATCTCAAGATTTCCGAGGGCTGCAATCATTCCTGCGCCTTCTGCATCATCCCGGCCCTGCGCGGCAAACTCGCCAGCCGCCGGATTGATGCGGTCTTGCGCGAGGCGGAAAAGTTGGTGGCAGCCGGCACGCGCGAGCTGCTGATCATCAGCCAGGACACCAGCGCCTACGGGGTCGATACCCGCCACGAGACGCGCGCGTGGAAGGAGCGCGAAGTGCGCGCGCATATGACCGATCTGGCGCGCGAACTCGGGGCCTTGCGCACCCCCGAAGGCACGCCCCCATGGGTGCGGCTGCATTATGTCTATCCCTATCCGCATGTTGACCAAGTCATCCCGCTGATGGCGCAAGGGCTGCTGACGCCCTATCTCGACATCCCGTTCCAGCATGCATCGCCCAAGGTGCTGAAGCTGATGAAGCGCCCGGCGAACGAGGCCAAGGTGCTCGAACGGCTCAGATCATGGCGGGAAATCTGCCCCGATATCGCAATCCGCAGCTCGTTTGTGGTGGGCTTTCCGGGCGAGACCGAGGAGGATTTCCAATACCTGCTCGATTGGCTCGAAGAAGCGCAGCTTGACCGCGTCGGCGCGTTCCGGTTCGAACCGGTCGAAGGGGCGAGCGCCAATCTTCTGCCCGATCCGGTGCCCGAAGACGTGAAGGAAGAACGCTACGCCCGGATCATGGCCGTGACCGAACGGATCAGCGCAGCCAAGCTTGCCGCCAAGGTCGGGCGCACGCTGCCTGTCATCATCGACGAGGTCGGCGAGCCTGACGAGGACGGCGATATTGGCGCCACCGGCCGCAGTCAGGCCGATGCGCCCGAGATCGACGGGGCGGTGTATCTGCGCAACGTGCCCGCCAGCCTTGCGCCGGGCGCGATTGTGCGTGTGACCATCGAAGATGCCGACGCGCATGATCTGTTCGGCGTGATCGCGGGACAATAAGCGCCCGCCAGCGGCCACGCCGCGCGCTCCGCCGCGACACGCCATCGGCCGCGAAACACCCAGCGCAGGCCTGCGCGTTTCCTACTGGCTGGCTTGCGCCTAGAACCTATGCGCATGCCCCGCCCCGCGCACCCAGCCCGCCGGTTCTCTCGCCCGCGCCCACAGCCTGTGGGCAGGGGGGCTGCCAACAGCCGGTTTTTCTCTCCCAGGACAGTGTGCCACATGTGCCAAAATTCAGCTTTCAGGGCTTGAAGCTTAACAGACATGCCCGTTAACGCTTTGCGCGCCGCCGTCCCCCCAAGGGACGCCCCTGTGCGCAGGGTCTGGCCCTTGCGTGCAAAACAGGCCATATTCGCTCCCATGATCCGCTCTGTGACTTTCTCTCTTGCGCTGGCAGGCCTCTCGCTCTTCCCGCTCAGCGCGGCGCCCCAGCCCACTGCCGCTGAAGCGAGCGAGGCGTCGCGTGCCGCCGAAGATGTCGCCGCCCGCGCGCAAACCGCGATGGAGCGGGTCGATCCGAAAACGCTCGGCCCGTCGCAGGTGCTCAATCCCAGTCTGAGCGATCCCTATGAAGTCGCGCCGCTGGCCCCAGCCCCCGTCACCCTGCCCGCTGGCAGCCTGCTTGATGACGAGGTGACCTATGCCAGCGCGCCGCGCGGCCCGGCGGTGCGGATGATTGCGCAGGAGGTGGCCCAGCCGCTGGCACCTGCGCCTGCGCCTGCGCCTGTACAAGTTGCCCCAACCGTTGCCCCAACCGTTGCACAGGCTACCGCGCCGCGTGCGGCCCGCCCCGCCCAGCGCGGCAGGGAGCCGTTCGTCGTCAAGTCGATCCTGCCGATCGAAGGCTCGATCCGCTATGGCGACTGGTTCTGGGATGAAAGCGCAGCGCCTGCCACCGGCACGCTTGTAATCACCATTGATCTGGAAGCCCGCGTCATCAGCGCGTTTCGCGATGGCCATGAAATTGGCACGGCAGTGGCCCTGCTCGGCACGCCCAGCCACCCGACGCCGACCGGCACCTTCCCCGTGCTCAACAAATCGCGTGAACATTTCTCAAGGAAATACAACAACGCGCCCATGCCGCACAGCCTGTGGCTGACGAATACCGGCATCGCGATTCACGGCTCGCCCGTCACCAATGGCTATGCCAGCCACGGCTGCATCGGGGTGCCCGATCCCTTCGCGGAAAAGCTGTTTGCCGCCACCAAGCGCGGCGACAAGGTGATCATCACGCGCGGGCGGATGATCGGGGTCGGCGACAAGGTGATTTGAGGATTGGGGCGGGTGGTCGGCCCACAAATCAATGCACCCGGCGCGGCGGTTCGGGGGCAAAGCGCCAGCACCGCAGTTCGATCCCCACGCCTTTCATCCGCTCGATCCCCGGCACGGCCAACACCCCGCCGAGCGAGGCCTGCTCGCCGTGCCACAGCCGGTCAAAGGCGCGCCCCGCCTCGGCGCGGGTGCAGTGGCCGCCAAGCTCGCGGATGATGCGGGCGATGGTCTCGAGACCGATCACCCGCGGCACGTTGGCATAGTAGATGAGGCCCGGCGTGCCATCCGTGCGGCTCTCGTCAGGGTGGACCATGTCGTCCCAGTCGAGGCCCGCATACCAGGCAATCGCGCGCCAGGCTTCGGCAAGATGGGCCGCGCTGGTCGCCAGCGCGCCGACATCGAGCCAGTCGGCCTCGGCCAGCCGGGCGCGCATGGCGACCCGGTCGAATTGCGGATTGGTGTTGGATGGGTCTTCAGCCGGAGTGATCCCGGCCTGCGCCACCACTCGGCCCAGCTCGGCCTTGCGCCAGCCGAGCAGCGGGCGCAGCAGCAGCATGTCGCTATCCTCCAGCAGGCTTGCCGCGCGCACTGCGGCGAGCCCCGCAAGCCCGCTGCCACGGTTGAGCCGCAGCAGCAGCGTCTCGGCCTGATCATCGGCGTGATGCGCGGTCGCCAGCGCGCCAAGCCCGCGCTCCTGCGCCCAGTGGCCAAGCGCGGCATAACGCGCCGCGCGGGCCTGCGCTTGCAGATTGCCGGGGGGCACGCTGATGGTGAGGGGGGTGAAGGCAATGGCGCGCGCGGCGCATACCTGTTCGACCAGCGCCACCTCGCCCGCTGCCTCGGGGCGCAGGCCGTGATCCACGCTCGCCACCGCGATCCGGCCGGGCAGGACGGCATGGGCGAGCAGCAGCAGCGCAAGGCTATCCGGCCCGCCCGACACCGCAAGGCCGAGCGGCCCGCTGCGCTCACCCTCAGGCCACAGCGCCTCAAGATCAGCGGCGAAGCGTTCGGCCAGCTGCGGGTCGATCAGCTGCACTTCACCTTGGCGCGATTGGCTTGATAATCCGCCGCCAGCCGCCCGGTCGCCACCGCCGGATAGGTCTCGCCGAATTCCGCAAGCGCGATGCAGGCGCGCTTGGTATCCTTCATCGCGATCATAGAAGCGCCGAGATAAAGCAGGCTGTCGGGCGCGCGGTCGCCGTTCTTGTCAGCCTGATAATTGCGCAGGAACCAGCGCGCGGCTTCTTCGGGCATGCCATCATCAAGGAAGGCGCGCCCCAGCAGGTTGCGCCCGAAACTGATGCGGCGATGCTGGGGGTACTTTTCAACGAACTGGGTCAGCTGCTGGCGCGCTTCGGGAAAAAAGCCTGCGCTCCATAGGCGGAAGCCGTAGGAATATTCATCATCGCCCGCATCTTCGGTCTGCGGCTTGGCAATCGCCTGCACGGCTGCAAGCCGCGCCGCATTGGGCGAAGCGGCGGTAGCGGCGGGCGCGCCGCCCGGACGCGCCGCAGGGGCCGTGCCGGTCATGGCAGCAAGATTGCCCGAGGTCGCCGTGGTCGAGGCAGCCGGCGGTGCCGGGCTCGGCGCAGGGGTGGCAACCGGGGGCAGCGCCGCAGGTGCGCCTGTCGCCATGGCGGTTCCGGCACCTTCGAGCGCGCTCAGCCGCTGCTCAAACTCGGAAAAGGCATTGGCCTGTTCCTCGGACCGCTGGGTGAGGCGCTGCATCTGCATTTCGAGCGCATCGAGCCGGGCCAGCACATCGGTCAGCGCGCTTGCTGCCGGAACAGTGCTGGCGGCCGGAGTGCTCGGCGCAGCTTCGGTGCCGGGCTGGATCTGCGGTTCGAAAAAGCGCGCATCGCCGCCGGGGAAAACCTTGCGCTGCAAGGCGCGCACTTCGGCTTCGAGCTTGCGGATGCGGGTTTCCTCGGCGCGGTCCTGCGCCAGCATCGGCGCAGGTGCCGCCAGCACCGCAGCCGCCAGCAGCGCGGCGGTGGCCTTGCGTGCAAGAATGGGAAAGGTGATTGTCATGGCCTCTCAAGCTCCCTGTGGCTGCGCCGACGGATGGGCCCAGCCTTGCCAAGCCCCCGATGAATGGCAGCCAAACTCCTGCCGATTTGTCTGCCCCAAGTCGAGCCTTGCCGCGGCGCTATGCACGGCAAAGTGGGGACAATCGCGGCCTTACCCCTCATCCCTCGGAGCGGTCGCGGGTGTTGCGGCAGGCACAGGTACCGCAGCAGGGGCAGGGGCAAGCGAAGCGGGCAGCGATTGCTGCTCAGGCTCGGGCTCGGCGTTCGCCGGCGCAGGCTCACGCACGCGCGGGGGGGGCGCACGGCGACGCGGCGGGGCGGCGGTTTCGGAAGCTTCGGGCAGAACCGCGCCTTGTGTGGCAGCACCCCCCGCAGGCACAGCCGCACTTCCGGCGAGCCCCCGGGCCAGCAACGCAGCAGCCGAAACCGGCTCACTCGACAGCACCACGGCCCGCGCTGCCAGCGCTGCTGCAGGCTTGCCATCAATCGTCACGCTCAAAGCATCGGGCCGGGCGGTGTTGAGGCGCGGATCGCGCGCGGCTGCGGGCACGGTGAAGCTTTCGCCCTTGGTCAGGGTCTTTTCGAGAAACCTCTCGCCGCCTTCGTCGAACAGGCGCACCCAGATGCCATCGGCCAGCGCGGTGAACACCACCGTGCCGCCGGTTGCCGGCGCGGCGGCCGTGCCGGGGGCGGCGGGCGTGATCTGTGTGACGACTTCTTCAGGCTCGGCCACCAATGGCGGCGCGCCCTCGCCCGCGCGGAACTGGCTCGAAAACCACGCAAACAGCCCGAGCGCCAGCAGCACCGCAGCAAAACCGCCTGCCCATGCCAGCCCGCGCGACGGCAGCTTGGCCGGATCGCCCGGCTCCATCCCGCCCGGCACCACGCTGCGCGCTTCACTGACATCGCCGAGTTCGGCACGCACCGCTGCTATGACCTCAGCCTCGTTCATGTCCAGCGCGCGCGCATAGGTACGAGCGAAACCGATTGCATAGGTGCGCGAAGGCAGGGAGCTGAAGGCCCCTGCCTCGATCACTTCGAGCTGGCGGATCGGAATGCGGGTGAGCGTGGCGATATCGCCAAGCGACAGCCCCCGCGTCTCGCGCTCGCGCCGCAGCAGCGCGCCCGCGCCTGACTGACCTTGCTCGCGCGCTGACTGCGCGCTGATATCCTGTTCGCTGTCCATGACCCGATCCGCGCTGATGAAGCGCCCTTATCATTCTTTGCTGGCTCTGCACACAGCCGAAGATGGCTGGTCACGTCAAGGCCATGCGGCGCAGTTTCGTCAGGCCGTGCCGCAGCACGGATCAATCATACTCAATGCCGCGTTCATCGGCCCACAGGGCAAGTTCATGGCGCAGATTGCGCCCCGGATCCGAAAGCCATTCGGTCATCGCGGCGGTAATCTCGGCAAGGTCAACCTTGCGGATAAGCTCCTTGATCGGGCCGACCGCAGCGGGCGTGATCGAAAGGCGGCGATAACCGATGCCGAGCAGCGCCAGCGCTTCAAGCCGCCGCCCGCCCATCTCGCCGCACACACCGACATCGACGCCGCTGCCGATGCTGGTCTGCATCACGCGTTTCAGGAACCGCATGATCGACGGCGACAGCCAGTCATAGCGTTCGGCAAGCTTGGGATTGGCGCGGTCGGCGGCAAACAGGAACTGGGTAAGATCATTGGTGCCGATCGACAGAAAGCTCAATTTGGGCAGCAAGTGATCAAGCACTTCGGCCAAGGCAGGCACTTCGAGCATGGCACCAAAGTGAATGCGTTCGGGCAAGGTGCGCTTCTTGCCGCGCAGAAAGGCAAGCTGTTCATCGAACACGCCCTTGGCCTCGTCAAACTCCCAGGGTTCGGAGACCATCGGGAACATCACGTAAAGCGAACGCCCGGCAGCCGCTTCGAGCAAGGAGCGCGCCTGCGCTTTCATCAACCCTTCGCGTTCCAGTGCAAGGCGCAGCGCGCGCCAGCCCATCGCCGGGTTTTCATCATGCTCGCCGCTGCCCGCTGCCAGATAGGGCACGGATTTATCGCCGCCGATATCCACCGTGCGGAAGATCACCGGCTTGTCTCCGGCAGCATCCAGCACATCGCGATAGAGCCGGGTCTGGCGTTCGCGCTGCGGCAGGGTGGCGGAGACCAGAAACTGGAATTCGGTGCGGAACAGGCCGACCCCGTCTGCGCCTGTCATCGCCAGCATGCTCATATCATCGCGCAGGCCAGCATTCATCATCACCTGAATGCGCGTGCCGCAGCGGGTGAAAGGCTCGACATCCCGCAAGCTTGCATAGGCCGCCTGCTTCTCGCGGCTCTTGGCAAAGCGCGCCTGAAACGCATCGGCGACCTGCGGCAGCGGGCGGATGATGGCGTGGCCGGCATTCGGCCCAGAGCTGGCATCGAGCAGCACTTCGTCGCCTTCGCGGATGATGCCGCGCAGGCCCCCGCCCTTGCCATTATTCGCGCGGCCCAGCACCGGCACATTCATCGCCCGCGCCACAATCACCACATGCGCCGTGAGCGAGCCTTCCTCAAGGATCACGCCTTTCAGCCGCCGCCGATCATATTCCAGCAATTCGGCAGGCCCCAGATTGCGGGCAATCAGGATGGTATCGCGCCGCAGCCCTTGCGAGGCGGCCGTGCCAAGCTGGCCCGATACGATCCTGAGCAAGCGGTTCGCCAGATCTTCTAGATCGTGCATCCGGTCTGCCAGCAAGGGATCGTCGATCTCGCGCATCCGCATCCGGGTGTGCTGCTGCACGCGTTCAATCGCAGCCTCGGCAGTCAGCCCGCTGTCGATTGCCTCGTTGATCCGGCGCGACCAGCCTTCGTCGTAAGCGAACATCTTGTAGGTTTCGAGCACTTCTTCATGCTCGCCGCCGACGCCGAATTCGGCTTGGCCTGTCAGCCCGTCAATCTGTTCACGCATGCGGGCAAAGGCGCGGTACACCCGCTGGCGTTCGGCCTCGGTATCTTCGGCCATGACCTGCGTGATCTCGACACGCGGCTGGTGATAGACGGCAAAGCCCGATCCCAGCCCTTTCACCAGCGTCAGGCCGGACACTGTCTGCGGCCCGGTTTGTTCAGCGGTCAGCCCGCGCGCTTCTTCCTCATCGACGAGTTCGGCATTGGTGATGAGTTCGGACAGCACCATCGCCGTGGTCTGGAGCGCTTCGATCTCGATATCTTCATAGCGGCGCTGTTCGACATGCTGGACGCACAATACGCCGACGGCGCGTTCGCGATAGACAATCGGCACGCCCGCAAAGGAATGGAATTTTTCCTCGCCGGTTTCCGGCAGATACAGAAAGTCGGGATGGGCCTTGGCCTCGGCCAGGTTGAGCGTTTCGACCTTCTGCGCGATCACGCCAGTGAGGCCTTCGCCGATGGCCATGCGGGTCACGTGCACCGCGCTTTGATTGAGGCCGCGCGTCGCGAAGAGTTCCAGCATCCCGTCGCGCAGGAGATAGATCGAGCATACCTCGCTCGACAGGCATTCGCCGATGATTTCGACCACCTGATCCAGCTTGCCCTGCGCGTGCAGGCGCGAGGCCATGACTTCGGTGAGGCGGGTAAGGATCTGGCGGGCAGCAGCGGCAGCGGTCATGGGTGCAAGGGATTAAGGCCACTTGCAGCGAAAAGCAAAAGGGGCTTTTCCCGCTGCGCTGCCATCCGCCTGCCCGGCGCTAGGCCCGGGCGATTTCCTCCTTCAGCCGGAGCTTGTGCTTTTTCAAAGCCTGGATCGTTCCGGCATCAGGGATGGGCCGTGCCATTTCCTCTCGCAACCGCGCTTCGAGCCCGGCGTGCTTGGCGGTAAGTGCCTCGAGGTGGGAAGACAGGGCTTGTGATGCCATAATCGCATACTCCTTCCAGTTCGGGGGGCTGCCCCCGGGGAAGCGACTCGGCGCCGAATGCGGCCGCGCCGCAGGTTCAGGTTGAACCACACAAAACGTGCCATGCAAAGTCCTACCGGATCGTGAACGGATGGATTGCAGTTGGTGCGCGGCGGGGCGCATGACCAACCGCGGCCACACTCGCAGCCAAATCGCGCGGGAACGCACAGCGCGCTTGCTCATTCCAGCGCTTCATCGCATAGCGCGCGACGCGTCGCCTGGGGAACAGGGGCTTGGGGACACGGGTTTCAAGACACATGAACGAGCAGGAACTGCGCAAGAATCTGGAATTGCTGCGCACCGAGCACCGCGATCTCGATGCCGCGATTGCCGCGCTGACCGAAGCTGCGCGCCAGAATGCCTTTGCCGACCAGCTCCAGATTGCCCGCCTGAAAAAGCGCAAGCTGCGGCTCAAGGATCAGATCGCGATCATCGAAGACACGCTGCTGCCCGATATTATCGCGTAAGTGTTCAGGGGGCAGACCACCCGCCCTGCCTCCCCACCCGACCACCAATAGGACCACTATGTTGTGGTGGCCGCGTCGGGCCAAAGAACAAAAAAGCATGGGGCAGGTGGTCTGCAACCGATAAAACGTACCGCGCCGGGACGAGCCCGAAAATGAACGGGAAAGTAACCATGCCCCGGTGGCGCGGCTTGCGCTTGGCGCGTATCACCCGCAGCCATGAATGCGCGCACCACCAATCTGTCCCGTCCGATCATCGAGGCGCTTTACACCGAAGCCTTGCTGCTGGCGGATGACGTGCGCGCGGTATTCGCGCTCGGCACGCGCGAGCCGGCCAGCCCGGAAGACACGATGATGCGTCTTGCGCTATCGACCGAAGGGCTGAAAACCACCACGCGGATGATGCACGTGCTGGCCTGGCTGCTCAATCAGCGGGCGCTGTTTGCAGGCGAGCTTAACGAAAACCAGATGCGCCGCCACGGCGCGCTGCCGCCTGATCGCGGCTCTGACCCGGCGCATCTTGCGCTGCTCGAACCCGAAACCCGCGCGCTGATTGCCGAGACCGAGCATCTGCATCGCCGCATCGCGCGGCTTGACGAGGCATGGCGCCAGCGCTTTGCGATGCATTCGCCCGCCCGCGCCTTTCAGGAACGGATCGGGCGCGAGTTGGGGCGGCTGAGTGATTTGAAGTAGGCGTTACACCGCCCGCATCGCGTGCTGCCAGCGCGCCAGCCGCTCTGCGCGCAGATCTTCTGCCATCGCCGGTTCAAACCGCATCAATTCCCCGCGCATCGTGGCCGCAGCGCTGGGCAGATCGGGATAAAGCCCCGCACCGGTTGCCGCCAGCATGGCCGCGCCCAACGCTGTCGTCTCGACAAAAGCGGGCCGTTCAACCGTCAGGCCCAGCATGTCGGCCAGATCCTGCGCCATCCAGTTGTTGGCCGACATGCCCCCGTCGATCCGCAAGCTGTGCCATTCGGCCCCATCGGCAGCAAAGGCGCGGGCCAGATCATGGGTCTGGTGCGCCATCGCTTCCAGCGCTGCGCGCGCCAGCTGCGCCTTGCCGCTGGCAAAGCTGAGGCCCGCGATCACGCCCCGCGCCTCGGCCCGCCAATGCGGCGCGCCAAGGCCTGACAGCGCCGGCACGATCACCACCCCGCCGCTGTCGGGGATTGAACGGGCAAGTTCCTCGGTCTGGCTGGCGACTTCGACAATGCCGAGCGAATCGCGCAGCCATTGCACCAGACTGCCTGCCACAAACACCGAGCCTTCGATGGCGTAAATGCGCTCGCCGCCCAGTTGCGTGAGCACCGTGCCGAGCAAGCGATTGGCCGAACGCGGGATTTCGTTCCCCCGGTTCGCCAGCACAAAAGCGCCGGTGCCATAGGTCGCCTTGGTCTCGCCCGGCGCAAGGCAGGCCTGCCCGATGGTGGCCGCCTGCTGATCGCCCGCCAGGCCCGTGATCGGGATGGCGTGCCCGAACAGGGCAGCCTCGGTGGCGGCGATCGGCCCGGCCATGTCGGTGACTTGCGGCAGCGCAGCGGCAGGCACGCCGATGAGATCGCACAACCCGGCATCAAAGCCGGGCGCGGCCAGATCCATCAACAGCGTGCGGCTGGCATTGCTGGCGTCCGAAACATGCGCCCCGCCCGAAAGCTTGAAGGTGAGCCAGCTTTCCACTGTCCCGAAAGCCAGCGTGCCGCGCTCTGCCGCCGCCTTCACCTCCGGCACATTGTCGAGCATCCAGCGCATCTTGGTGCCCGAGAAGTAGGGATCGAGCAGCAGGCCGGTGCGCGCCTGCACCTCGGCCTCGTGGCCCCCTTCGCGCAGTTCCATGCAGAACGGTTCGGTGCGGCGATCCTGCCACACGATAGCGCGGGTCAGCGGCTCGCCGGTCGCCTTGTCCCACGCCACCACCGTCTCGCGCTGGTTGGTGATGCCGATGCAGGCAATCGAATCCGGCCCGCCTGCGCGCGCGATCATTTCGGCTGCACAATCGCGCGTGCGCTCCCAGATTTCGGCAGCGCAATGTTCGACCCAGCCGCTTGCCGGGTAATGCTGCGTGAGTTCGCGCTGGCTGGTGCCGATACATGCGCCCTGCGGCGTAAACAGCATCGCGCGCGTCGAGGTGGTGCCTTCATCCAGCACCAGAATATAAGTCATGCAGCCCCTCTCCCTGTGGCCTCGTTCCGCTTGGGCGTGACTTCTGCCACGCGCGCCGCCATATGCAAGGGGATGACTGCAATACCCCCCCAGCCGTGGCCGACGGGCCTTGCCGATCCGGTCGAGCCGCTGGTGCTGCGCGTGCTTGCGCCTAACCCTTCCCCCTATACCTACACCGGAACGCAAACTTATGTGGTCGGGCCGGTGGATGGGCCGGATTGCGCCGTGGTTGATCCGGGCCCTGCGGACGAGGCGCATATTGCTGCCATCATGGGCGCCATCGCCGGGCGCAAGGTGATCGCGATCATGTGCACCCACACCCACCGCGATCATTCGCCCGCCGCCGCGCCCCTGGCCGCGCTGACGGGCGCTCCGGTCGTCGGCTGCGCGCCGCTGGTGCTCCAAGTCGAAGGGCCGCGTTCGGACGAGGCCTTTGACACCACCTATGCCCCTGACAGAGTGCTCGAAGATGGCGAGGCAATGCACGGCACCGGCTGGACGCTCACCGCGGTCGCCACGCCGGGGCACACCTCCAACCACCTGTGCTACGCCCTTGAGGAGTCGGCTGCGCTGTTCACCGGGGATCATGTGATGGGCTGGTCCACCAGCGTCGTCATCCCGCCCGACGGCGACATGGGCGATTACATGGCGAGCCTTGAGAAATTGCTCAGCCGCGAGGATGTGCGCTATCATTCGGCCCACGGCGCAGCGATCGAAAAGCCCCGCCAGCTGGTGCGCGGCATGATCGGCCACCGCCGCCAGCGCGAAAACCAGATATTGCGCCTGCTGGGCGAAGAAGCACGCGGCGTCAGCGGCTTCATCCCGGCGATGTACAAGGGGCTCGACGAACGCCTGATCCCGGCGGCTGAAATGAGCGTGACAGCGCACCTCATCGATCTGGAAAAGCGCGGGCTCGCCGCATGCGATGGGCAAATCTGGCGGGTGGCGTAATCGCTTGGCCGTTCCTATATCCGCGCCACACCTGATGACGGGGTTTTGACCGATGAACACCATGACCAAACTGCCCACCGGCACCGATCTGCTGGCCGAGATCAATGCCTTGCGCCGGACACGCAATGCGGTGATCCTCGCGCATTATTACCAGACGCCCGATATTCAGGACATTGCCGATTTCGTGGGCGATTCTCTGGAATTGTCGCGCAAGGCCGCCGATACCGATGCGGACGTCATCGCCTTTTGCGGCGTCAAGTTCATGGCCGAAACCGCCAAGATCCTCTCACCCCAGAAAACCGTGATCCTGCCCGATATGGATGCAGGCTGCAGCCTTGAGGATTCCTGCCCGCCGAACAAGTTTCGCGCGTTCCGCGAGGCGCACCCCGATCACATCGCGCTGACCTACATCAATTGTTCTACGGAAGTGAAAGCGCTTTCCGACATCATCGTGACGTCATCCAGCGCCGAGACGATCCTTGCCCAGATCCCGCCCGAACAGAAGATCATCTTCGGCCCGGATCGCCACCTGGGCGGGTATCTTTCGCGCAAGTTCAACCGCGAAATGCTGCTGTGGCCGGGGGTGTGCATCGTGCACGAGGCTTTTTCCGAGACGGAACTGCTGAAGCTGAAAGAGCAATACCCCGGCGCGCCCGTCGCGGCGCACCCGGAATGCCCGCCGTCGATCATCGAGCATGCCGATTATGTCGGCTCGACCAGCGGCATCCTCAGCTTTGCCAAGACTTTCCCCGGCGACACCCTGATCGTGGCGACCGAACCGCACATCATGCACCAGATGGAAAAGGCGCTGCCCGAGAAAACCTTCATCGGCGCGCCGGGCGCGGACGGGAATTGTTCGTGCAACATCTGCCCCTACATGGCGCTGAACACGATGGAGAAGCTCTACGTGGCGCTGCGCGATCTTGAGCCGCAGATCCACATCGACGAGGACGTACGCGTAAAAGCGAAGCGCAGCCTCGACCGGATGCTCGACATGGCGGCAGGGACTGTCGGGCTGGGCGACTTGGGCAAGGTGCATTTCAGCGGGGATTGAGGGGAGCGCGCCTTGCCCTAGTGCAACCATTGCACTATACATCACCACATGGTCACCCTTCATCGCGGGCCGAACTGGAAGATCGCGGTCTATGCGGGTGACCATGGCGTGCCGCATTTCCATATCGAGTGGCCGGGATTTCGCGCCTCGGTGGAAATTGCGACGCTGGAGGTGATTGTCGGCGCGGTGCCGCGCCGGGTGCTTGTGGCAGCGCTGTCCTGGGCGCTGGCGCACAACCACGAACTGCAGGCCAAGTGGGAGGAACTCAATCCATGAACGCCGACTGGATGCGCACCATAGTCTCAGCCGAACCTCGCGAAGATGGCCGGATGTTCCTGCTGTGGTCGGATGGCACGGCGGCAGAGATTGCGATCACTGGCCTTCCCGGCACGCCCACCATCGGCGAATGGGGCCATTCGCTGGTCTGGCCTGGCGGACAGGAGACGGGCGCAGACACGCTGTGGTTGGCGACGCTTGATGCCATTGGACGAGCGGATTCGCGCAGCTTCCTCGAATGGCGGATGGCGCATGGCCTCTCACTCTCGCGCGCGGCGGAGGAACTGGGGATTTCGCGGCGGACGGTGGCCAATTATTCCAATGGGTCGCAGCCGGTGCCCAAGGCCATCCTGCTGGCCTGCAAAGGGTGGAGCGCGGTCAAGGCGGCGGCGGCCTAACCCCGCGCCCGCGCCACCGCCAGCGCGGCTCCCACCAGCACCATGCCTGCGACATCCAGCGCGCTCAGCACCTCGCCGAAGGCCAGCCAGCCGTAAAGCGCGGCCACCGCAGGCTGGGTCAGCAGCGCAAGGCCGATGATCAGCGGCGGGAAGTGCGCCAGCGAATAGACCATCAACCCCTGCCCCACCAATTGGCTGAGGATGAACAGGCCCACCACCGGCCCCCAGTCCGTCGGCCACACCGGCTCTCCCAAAGCGAGCGCAACCCCCAGCAGCACCGGGCAACCGAAGATGCTCACCCACACCAGCAGGCTCCACGATCCGAACGCGCGCCGCGCATCCTGCAGGGTGAGCAAGTACACCGCGTAAAGCAGCCCGGCGGCAAGGCAGAACAGATCGCCGATCAAGGTGCTTGTCGAAATCTCCAGAGAACGGCCCATCAGGATCGCTGCGCCGCTCAGCGCGAACACAATCGCCAGCCATTCGAGCGGCCTCGGCAGCACCCCGCGCGACAGGAACACCCAGAACAACAGCACGATGGATCCGGCATTGCCGAACAAGGTTGCATTGCCCAGCCGGGTCATGCCGATGCCGATGTGCCAGCTTGCCAGATCGAGCGCGAAGGTGACTGCGCCCAGCGCCACCAGCCCCAGCGTGCGCGCGCCCATCCCGCCCAAGGGCTGGTTGTTCGCCCGTGCCAGCAGCACCAGAAACGGCAGCGCGAGAAACAAGCGCCAGAACCCGGCGGATACGGGGCCGGTATCGGCCAGCCGCACAAACCACGGCCCCAGCGCCAGCGCGACATTGCCAGCCAGCAGCGCCGCCAGCAGCAGGGCTGCACGCCAGCCGCTGTTCAGCCCTGAAACCTCAGCTTTTGCGCCCCCGTCATTTTCCATGCTTGCGCCCTAGCCTCCCCTCGCCCTAGTGCAAGTTGCAAAGAGCAATCGAAGGAAACTGCCCTATGCACGATGCCCTGTTCCAGCCCCTCCAGATGGGCGCGCTCCATGCGAAAAACCGCATCCACATGGCCCCTCTCACCCGCGGGCGCGCGGCGGAGCCGATGTTCGTGCCCAATGCGCTGATGGCGACCTATTACCGCCAGCGCGCGGGCGCAGGGATGATCCTGACCGAAGCGACCGGGATCAGCCGCGAAGGCCTCGGCTGGCCGTCGGCTCCCGGCATCTGGAGCGACGAGCAGACCGAAGCCTGGAAGGCCACCACCACCGCCGTGCACGAAGAAGGCGGCCTGATCGTGATGCAGCTGTGGCACATGGGCCGCATCGTGCATCCGGTGTTCCTGGATGGCGAGCCGCCTTTCTCCGCCAGCGCCACGCAGGCTCCGGGTGAGGCCCACACGCCCACCGGCAAGCAGCCCTATGCCACGGCGCGCGAAATGACGCATGAAGACATCCGCCGCACCATCGGCGACTATCGCCGCGCTGCCGAAAACGCGAAGAAAGCGGGCTTTGACGGGGTGCAGCTCCACGGTGCGAATGGATACCTGATTGACCAGTTCCTGCGCGATGGCACCAACCTGCGCACCGACGAATATGGCGGCTCGCCGGAAAACCGCACCCGCTTCATGCGCGAAGTCTTGGAAGCGCTGATCGACGTGTGGGGCGCAGACCGCGTCGGCATCCGCCTCTCGCCCAATGGCGATTTGCAAGGCACCGATGACAGCAACCCGGCCGCAACCTTCGGCGCGGCAGCGCGGGTGTGCGAGGAACTGGGCCTTGCCTTTGTCGAACTGCGCGAACCCGGCCCCGATGGCACTTTCGGCCAGACGGACGTGCCCAAGCAAAGCCCGCTGATCCGCCAGATCTACACCGGCGCGCTGATCCTCAATTCGGATTACACCGCCGAGGAAGCTGTCGCGGATATCGAGAGCGGCAAGTGCGATGCGGTGAGCTTTGGCCGCCCCTACATCTCCAACCCCGATCTCGACAAACGCATCGCGGCGGGCGCGCGCTGGAACCCCAACAAGGATGTGCCCAAAAGCTGGTATTTCCCGATCCCGCAGGGCTACATCGACTATCCGACGCTCGCCGAAGAACAGGCACAGGCCGCCGAATAAGGGCAGGCGGGCGAAGGTTGCAAAAGCAGCTTTCGCCCGCTTTACTCCGCGCTCCTCGCGTGAGCGCCAATCTCGCCTGCCAGTTCATCCAACAGCGCCAGCGGCAGATCATGCCCCCAGCCGGGGATCGTGCGCAGCCGCGCGCCGCGGATATTGGCAGCGGTATCATGCCCGGCGGCAACCGGGATCAGCGGATCATCCTCGCCGTGCAGCACCAGTGTCGGCACATCAAGGCTTTGCAGGATGCCGCGCCGGTCGCCATCGGCAACGATGGCGGCAAGTTGCCGGGTCGGCCCTTGCGGATAGACCGAACGGCGCACTGCCGCTGTCACATTGGCGCGCAGGCGTTCCTCGTCGGTGGGAAAGCCGGGCGAACCGATCGTGCGCGCCAGCTTCATGCCGTGGGCCACAAGAGCTTCCTCTTCCATGCTGTCAGGCCGCTTGATCAGCACCTCCATTGCTTCCTTGCGCGCAGGCGGCAGCCTGGGATTGCCGGTGGTGGAGAAAATACTGATGAGCGAGCGCGTGCGGCGCGGATGGCGCTGGGCAAAGCGCTGGGCGATCATCCCGCCCATGCTCGCGCCTGCGATATGCGCGGCTTCGATGCCGAGCGCATCGAGCAGCCCTGCACCATCATCGGCCATGTCGGATAGCGTATAGGGCACGCGCGGGGTCAGGCCGATCTTGCCCATCAGCGTCAGCTTGACAACGCCGGGCGCTTTCACCCCGTCAAGCTTGTGCGACAGGCCAATGTCGCGGTTGTCATAACGGATGACGCGAAAGCCCTGGCTCGTGAGCGCTTCGACCAGTTCGATCGGCCACAAGGTCAACTGCGCACCGAACCCCATGATCAGCAGGATCGGCGGGTGGGCAGGATCGCCGTGGTCTTCGTAATGGATCGGAATCCCGTTGGCGATAGCGGTGGGCATTGGTGCGTCTCTCCCCTGTTTTCGGGTCGAGCCTAGCGCGCGGCGGTCACTTGCGCCAGACCGGGCCGCCGATGGGCAGGCCTTGGGCTTCCAGACTGTCGAGCACCCCGCCCTCCTCGGCCAGAACCACCAGCGGCACCACCGCCAGCGTCACGCCCTTGGCTTTGGTGGCGGCGGTGATCTGCTGCACCCAGATGCCGCGCAATTCGCTCCCCACATCGGGATCGGCCCAGGGCCAGCAGCGCCCGAGCGCCACCTCAAGCGGGTTGTTCATCACTTCCGGGATGCGGAAAGCGCGCCAGTCCGCCCCGCGCTTCTCAACCAGTTCAGGCCCGATCTCGGCGGCGGTGATGGCGGCTTCAAGGCAGGGGATATGGGCGGAAGGCTCGGCTTCGAGCAGGCTGTCGATGACTTCCTTGCCGCGCAGCTGGCCCGCATTCTCGGTCGGCACCTCAGCCTTGTTAGCGGCCTTCTTGACCACTTCGGTGACGCTATCGGTGGTATCGCGGTTCATCCGCAGCTTGTCGCGCAGGAAATCGAAGGCGGTGATGAGGAAACTCTTGCGTGAATAATCCTCATCATATTTCGCCTCCAGCGCAGTCAGGCGGGCCAGCAAGGCCGGGTCGAGATAATCGCTCGCCACCGTCTTGTCGGGAAGGCGGGTGATCGATCCGCCCTTGAAGATCAGCCGCAGGATATCGCCGGGCGAGACCTTGGGCTGCACGCGCAGGATCACCCGGCTCGCCTCAGCGGTGGCTTCACGCAGGCGATCAGGCTGCCACGGCGTGCTTTCGGGGATGCTGCGGATCTCGCCCACCAGAATCACGGTGCCTTGCGCGGTCTCGATGGTCCACATCGGCGCGCCCGAACGCTGCGCGGTGACGACGATGGCATTGGTAGAGCCGGCGGCGGGATCATCACCCTCCTGCGCGGCGAGCGGGGCGGCCGGGGCCGCAAGCAAGGCGGCGCACAATGCGACAAACGGGAGCGATGATCTGGTCATGGGTGTCCGATAAAGGCCTGCGCCTTGCGGCAGGATTTACCGGAAATGCATGAGGCTGCCAGATGGCTCCCGATTTATGGCACCAGCACCGTATCGCGCGGGGGATCAACGAGATCGGGATAATCGAGCGTGTAGTGCAGGCCCCGGCTTTCCTTGCGTTGCAGGGCCGAGGTGACGATCAGTTCAGCCGATTGCAGCAGATTGCGAAGCTCGATCAAATCGGTGGTGACGCGGAAGCTGCCGTAATAATCCTCAACCTCGCGCTTGAGCAGCTGGATGCGGTGGTGCGCGCGTTCCAGCCGCTTGGTGGTGCGCACGATGCCGACATAGTTCCACATGAAACGGCGGATTTCTGTCCAGTTCTGCTTGATGACGACTTCTTCATCCGAATCAGTGACGCGGCTTTCATCCCACGGCAGGATGGCGGGGGGTTCCGCCAATTCGTCCCAGCGCGCGAGGATATCGTCCGCCGCCGCTTCGCCGAACACAAAACATTCGAGCAGGCTGTTCGAGGCCAGCCGGTTGGCGCCGTGCAGCCCGCTTTCGGTGCATTCGCCCGCCGCCCACAGGCCCGGAATATCCGTGCGCGCGGCCAGATCCACCACCACCCCGCCGCAGGTATAATGCTGCGCGGGCACCACGGGGATCGGCTGGGTGGTGATGTCGATCCCAAGGCCAAGCAGCTTTTCATGGATCGTCGGGAAATGCCCGCGCACGAAATCGGCAGGCTGATGGCTGATATCGAGATGCACATAATCAAGGCCAAAGCGCTTGATCTCGGCATCAATCGCACGGGCGACGACATCGCGCGGGGCCAGTTCCAGCCGTTCAGGATCGTAGAACTTCATGAAGCGCTTGCCGGTGCGCGGATTGATCAGCCGCCCGCCTTCGCCGCGCACGGCTTCGGTGATGAGGAAGTTCTTCACATCGAGATGGTAAAGGCAGGTCGGGTGGAACTGCATCATCTCCATGTTGGAGACCCGCGCACCGGCCCGCCATGCCATCGCAATGCCATCGCCGGTCGCGCCGCGCGGCGCGGTGGAGAATTGATAGACCCGGCCCGCGCCGCCCGTCGCCAGGATCGTGGCGCGCGCAACATGGCGTTCAACCCCGCCCGTCTCCTCGTTGAGCGCATAGACCCCCCACACGCGGCCGGCGGCGGAAAACTGTTCGCGGTGGCGATCAGTGATGAGATCAATCGCTGTGCGCCCGCTCAGCAGGGTGATGTTGGGATGGGCATCGGCGGCGGCCAGCAGCGCGGATTGCACCGCCCAGCCGGTCGCATCATCGACATGGACAATGCGGCGGTGCGAATGGCCGCCTTCGCGCGTGAGGTGCAGCGCGTGCTGCTCGCGGTTGAAGGGCACGCCCAGTTCGCACAGGCGATCAATCGCCTTGGGCGCGCGCTCGATGACGAACTGCACCGCGGCCAGATCATTCAACCCCGCGCCTGCCACCATGGTATCGCGGATATGATCGTCGAACGTATCGCCTGCATCCAGTACGGCAGCGATCCCACCCTGCGCCCACGCTGTCGATCCGCCGGTGAGCGAGCCCTTGGCCAGCACCAGCACGCGTTTTGACTGGGCGAGTTCCAGCGCCGCAGTGAGGCCCGCAGCGCCCGACCCGATAATGATCACATCGTGCGCCGCGGCATGGCCCGAAGCGGGCTGATCGCGGCGGCTGGCATTGCTCTGGCTCATCCCCAACGCTTTGCCGCGCCTTGCCGCGCCGGGCAAGAGCGATGCGCAAGACAGCCATGGAATGGCCGCCCTCCTTACCGGGCACAAGTTGTGTAAAAGAATTGTAAGTAAATATACTTATATGAGGTGTAGAGAGTCGCGTGTCTTATATCGTGATCGAGCCATGTGAATGATTGTTTTCAAACATCGCAATAAAAATTCTTGAGGATTCGCTATTTCGTAAAATCACCCACTTAACCTGACAGGGCACTCTCTCCATGACGTTTCTTTCGTCAATCATGTGCGCCTTGGGCTGGCACAACCCGAAACGGCGCGATGTCAAATGGGATGGCAGGAATTATCGCGGCGAGTGTCGCCATTGCGGCACCGAAATCGTCCGCATCTCGCGCAAGACCTGGCGCAAGGCCAAGGAGCCCGGCTGAAATTGCATCGCGCTGCGCGTCAAGCAGCGCTGCTGGTCAGCGAGACAAATACGTCTTCAAGATCAGGTTCGCGGGTGGTGACATCAAGGATGGTGTGCCCCGCTGCCTGCACCAGTGCCAGCACCTGCCCGGCGCTCGCCCGATCACGATCATAGGTAATTTCCAGCGTGCGCGGGCCGACAAGCTCGCAGGCAGAAAACACCTCAGCCACCGGCAGCGCGGCGATATCATCGGCCACTTCGAGCCGCACGATCTTCTCGCGCGCCATCGCCACCAATTCGCGCGTCGGCTTGTTGGCGATCAGACGGCCGTGGTTGATGATGGCGATGGTATCGCACAATTCCTCGGCTTCTTCGAGGTAGTGCGTGGTCAGCACCACGGTGACGCCGTCGCGGTTGAGCTGGGCAACAAGCTCCCACAGCTGGCGGCGCAGTTCCACATCAACGCCTGCAGTGGGTTCATCCAGCACGAGGATCGGCGGCGAATGCACCATCGCCTTGGCAATCAGCAGGCGGCGCTTCATCCCGCCTGACAGCGCGCGAGCATAGGCGTTGCGCTTGTCCGAAAGATGCACCGCCGCCAGCAATTCCTCGCTGCGGCGCAGGGCTGCCGGGATGCCGTAGAACCCGCCCTGATTTTCCAGCACTTCAAACGGCGAGAAGAACGGATCGAACACGATTTCCTGCGGCACGATGCCAATCGCGCGGCTGGCGTTGCGGCGATCGCGATCAATGTCGAACCCCCAGATCTCCACACTGCCCGCAGTCTTGTTGACGAGGCCAGCCAGCGTGTTGATCAGCGTCGATTTGCCCGCGCCATTGGGCCCCAGCAGGCCGAAGATCGCGCCTTGCGGCACATCGAAACTCACCCCGTCCAGCGCCAGCTTGCCCGCCGCGTCCGCACCTTTTGCGCCCTTGGACGGGGCATAGCGTTTGGTGAGGTTGTCGATCCGGATGGCAGGCTCGGTGGTCATGGCGGGCTTGGCATTAGGTCAGCGGGGTTCCTTGCGCAAAGGGAATTGCGCTCGTGCGCATTGGCGATTATCGGAAGCGGCCATGATGATTGCACCTCCTGAAGTCCTGCTGGTCGATACCCGCCGCGTCAGCTGCGATGGGGCAAGCGGCATTCGCGGCGGCGCAGGGTTCCGCCCGGCGGCGCTTGGCCACCCGCGCATCTATCTCGAAATCGACGAACATGGCTATGTCGACTGCGGCTATTGTGATCGGCGGTTCGTATTAAGAGGTGGCCCGGCAGACGGCGCGGATCAGGCGAGCCTGCCCGATATTGCGTCGGGTGCCAGCCCGGCGCGGCGCTGAGGTTACCGGTCAGCAATCATTCAGCCGGCGCGCGGTAGGAATTGATACCGTGTTCAAGGAGATGGTGATGAAGCGCCTTGTCTGTGCCGCCCTGATGATGCCAGCCCTGGTGTGGATTGCCGCGGCTGCCTCGGCCGCCGACACGCCCACCCCGACCAAGGGCGAGGTAGAGCTTGCCAAATTGCTGGAAGGCCATGAGCCGGGCGATCCGGTGCGCTGCATTCCTTCGCGCCGCCAGCAGCGCTTGCACACGATTGACGGCACGGCCTATGTCTTCGGGCACGGCTCGATCCTCTATGTCCAGCGCACCACCCGCCCGCAGGATATCGACCACCGCAATGCGCTGATCAACCGGCGTGCCAGCGGCGGGGAATTGTGCAGGATGGATCTGGCCAGCACGATTGATCCGATTGCCGGGTTCTTCACCGGCGGCGTGATCTTCGAGGATTTCATTCCCTATACCCGCATCGCCAAGACCGCCTCGGCAGAAGGCTTGCGGCCATGATCTATCGCGGCCTGCTGTCTCTGGCGGCGGTGCTGGGTGCGAGCGTCCCGGCGCTGGCCGCCGGGGACGCGCCGCCCGTATCCGCCAAGGGCGAGGCTGAACTCGCCCGGCTGCTCGATGGCCGCGAGGCGGGCGAACCGCTGCGCTGCATCCGCCGCATCGGCGGGACAGCCCAGCCGATGCGCACGATTGACGGCACGGCCTATGTGTTCGGACAGGGCGATGTGCTGTATGTCCAGCGCACCACCCGCCCGCAGGATATCTCGCGGCGCTTTGCCCTGTCGATCCGGCGGATGGAAACCACCAGCGGGGTCGAGGTGTGCCGCACCGATTTCGTCCAGACCTTTGAGCGCGGCCTTGGCGTGCCGCGCAATTCCGTGATTTTCGAGGATTTCGTTCCTTACACGCGCATCCGGCGAGACTAGCGACTCGCGCCGGATACACGGCGCGGAAGTCAGGCGCGCGCCATCGCGTGCATCCGGGCGATGATTTCCTCGGCCTGCAGCATGATGCGGTCGATCAACTCCTGGCAGGTCGGGATGTCGTGGATCAGGCCTGCCACCATGCCGCAGCTCCACGCGCCTTCATCCATTGCGCCTTCCATCATGATCTTGGGGTAGACGCCTGCGACTTCGGGCAGGATGTCCTGAATGGTGATGGCATCGCCCAGATCCTTCTCCTTCTGGATCAGGCGTTCGACGGCGGCATTGTTGAGCACGCGTTCGGTGTTCCTGAGCGGGCGCATCACCAGCCGCGTGTCGAGTTCGGAGGCGGCGAGGATCGCCTGCTTCACATTATCGTGCACCGGCGCTTCCTTGGTGGCGATGAAGCGGGTGCCCATGTTCATGCCCGCAGCCCCCATGGCAAGACTGGCGACAAGGCTGCGCCCGTCGGCCATGCCGCCGCTGGAAACAAAGGGGATTTCCAACTCGTCCGCCGCGCGCGGCAGCAGGATGAAATTGGGCACATCATCCTCGCCCGGATGGCCGCCGCATTCAAACCCGTCGACGCTTACCGCATCGCAGCCGATGTCCTGCGCCTTGAGGCTGTGGCGCACAGAGGTGCATTTGTGGATCACCTTGATCCCGGCATCTTTCAAGGGCGGCAGCAGATCAACCGGGTTGCGCCCAGCGGTCTCGACCACCTTCACGCCGCCTTCGATCACCGCCTTCAAGAGCCCCGGATAATCAGGCGGGGTCAGCGTGGGCAGGATGGTGAGGTTCACGCCAAAGGGCTTGTCTGTCATATCCTTGCAACGGGCGATTTCATTCGCCAGCTTTTCAGGCGTACCTTGCGTCAGGCCGGTGATGATCCCCAGCCCGCCCGCGTTCGAGACTGCCGCAGCCATCTCGGCAAAGCCGACATAGTGCATGCCGCCCTGAATAATCGGGTGCTGGATGCCGAACATTTCGGTGATCGCGGTTTTCATGGCGTAGTGTCTCCCGTCCAAAGGCTGTTTGGCGGCGACACAAGCCTGTTTGCACCCGCGTTTCAAGCCTGCTTTTGGGGAGCCCGCGATCCTGCCCCGCGCGCCGTAGCGTCAGGCAGCAGGCACGCCCGCGCGCACCCTGCACTGCCAGTAGCGTTACCAGCGCCGTCGCGGCGAATCAGCGCGTGAAAGCGAGCGTGAAAGTCACCGGCACCGCCGGCGAAATCGAGGGCAGCTGCGCCAGCGCGCGCAATTCGCCCAGCTCGTCCGTCAGCCCGAACATGTCGGTGGTGATGATGATCGGGCGCGTGGTGGTGGCGATTACCCGGCCCTCGCTCACCCGCGCGATCTGCACTTCGGTGGCGACATCGGCTTCCATGCCCTTGAGCGCGACCGTGGCGGCGAGCGGCTGCACCATCACCTCGCCAACTTCGAGCGCGGTGAATTGGGCCGGATCAAGCTGCGCGGTCACCACCGCAGAAGGGTTGTCCGTGACCTGGAAGAAAATCTCGCGCATGCGTTCATCGCGGATTTCCACCCCGGTGTTGACCGAGGCGAGATCAATCTCGACGCGCGCTGCGCCATCGGCGCCAACACTGCCGGTGAGCTTTTCAAAACGGTTGGTCTCGGCCACTTCGCCTGCCTTGATCGAGACATAATCAAGATGCGAGGCCGCGCTGTCGATCGTCCAGGTGCCCTCGGCCACAGGCGCAGCGGCAGTGGCATCGCCTGCGGGCGCACCGGCACTGTCAGGCGATGGCGAGCAGGCTGTCAGCGCAAGGCCAAAAGCGGCGCAGCAGGCAAAGTGGCGAAGCAGGTTCATCACGGATCAAGGCCCTCGTTGGTGGGTGCAATCAGGTGTTAGCAGAAGCAGGCAGGGCGCGGAAAGGGGGACGCTGCGGATCACTCCCACTCAATCGTGCCGGGCGGCTTGCTGGTGTAATCATACACCACCCGGTTGATGCCCTGCACTTCATTCACAATGCGCGTGGCAACGCGGGCGAGGAATCCGGCATCGAAGGGATAGACATCGGCTGTCATCCCATCGGTCGAGGTGACAGCGCGCAAGCCGCAGACGCTGTCATAAGTGCGATAATCGCCCATCACGCCCACCGTTTTCACCGGCAGCAGCACCGCAAAAGCCTGCCAGATCGCATCATACAGGCCCGCATTGCGGATTTCCTCAAGATAGATCGCATCGGCCTTGCGCAGGATATCGCAGCGCTCCTTGGTGACTTCGCCGGGGATGCGGATGGCAAGGCCGGGGCCGGGGAAGGGGTGGCGGCCGACAAACACCTCGGGCAGGCCAAGCTCGCGGCCCAAAGCGCGCACTTCATCCTTGAACAATTCGCGCAGCGGCTCGACCAGCGCCATGTTCATGCGTTCGGGCAGGCCGCCGACATTGTGGTGGCTCTTGATCGTGACGCTCGGCCCGCCGGTGAAGGACACTGATTCAATGACATCCGGGTAAAGCGTGCCCTGGGCGAGGAACTCCGCCCCGCCGATCTTGGTCGCCTCGGCCTCGAACACGTCGATAAAGGTCTTGCCGATGAATTTGCGCTTGGCTTCCGGGTCAGTCAGTCCAGCGAGCCCGCCCATGAACAGGCCTTCCGCATCCACATGCACCAGCGGGATGTTGTAATGATCGCGGAACAGGGTGACGACCTGCTCGGCCTCGTTCATGCGCATCAGCCCGTGATCGACGAAGACGCAGGTCAACTGATCGCCGATCGCCTCGTGGATGAGCACAGCGGCGACCGCCGAATCGACCCCGCCCGAAAGCCCGCAGATCACCCGCTTATCACCCACCTGCGCACGGATTTCGGCAATCTTGGTCTGGCGGAATTCGGCCATCGTCCAATCGCCCGCCAGCCCGCAGACATGGCGCACAAAATTGGCCAGCAGGCGCGCGCCATCAGGCGTGTGGACCACCTCGGGGTGGAACTGCGTGCCGTAGAACTTGCGTTTTTCATCCGCGATCACGGCAAAAGGCGCGCCGTCGCTGGTGGCGACGATTTCAAAGCCGGGAGCAAATTCGGTGACCTTGTCGCCGTGGCTCATCCACACCTGATGACGCGATCCCACTTCCCACAGCCCGTCAAACAGCGCGCACTCGGCGGTCACCGTCAGAAAGGCGCGGCCAAATTCGCCGCCTTCTCCGGTTTCGTGGCCGGGGCGCACTTCGCCGCCCAATTGGTGGCTCATCACCTGCTGGCCATAACAAATGCCAAGGATCGGGATGCCCGCTTCGAACAGGGCTTGCGGCGCGCGGGGGCTGCCATCTTCGGGCACGCTGGCGGGCGATCCGGACAGGATGATCCCCTTGGGGCGCATCCGGCGAAACGCGGCCTCGGCCTGCGTGAAGGGCGCGATTTCGGAATAGACCCCGGCCTCGCGCACGCGGCGGGCGATCAATTGGGTCACCTGACTGCCGAAATCGACGATCAGAATGGAATCGGGCGGCGCAGAATCAGCCGCGGCGGAGGATTGCGAGGACGCGTTCATGGCCGCGAATTAAGGAGCGCGCCGCCCCCTGTCCAGCGCTGCGGCACGGGTGCTGCGCAATTTCGGCAGGGCCACGTTTGGTTCCCGAAAAAATTGCACCGCCTGCTTGCTTTTTTTGGAACCCGAATGACAGTTTTCGCATTTGCACAATTCTCTTGTGCATTGCACCAGAGTTTCGAAAAGCAACTGAATGTCGGCAAACGGCATCATCTCTTCGTCACCCTCTCTTGAACGGAGCTTACCTCATGCGTTTCACTCTCCCCCTGATTGCCCTGGTTGCTGTTGCCACCCCGGCGCTCGCCACCGAAGAAGTTGTCGATGTGCGTATCTCCTATGCCGATCTCGACGTGACCAGCGAAGCCGGGCGCGCCGCGTTCGAAGCGCGCATTGCCGCCAAGCTGCGCAAGGTGTGCGCTACCGAAGGCGTGTCGCGTTACAACTTCAACCGCACCACGCGCGATGAAGCCTGCGTTGCCGATGGCCTTGCCGCTGCCAAGATCGAAGTCGAGCGTGTTGCCGCTGCCGAGCAGCGCCGCGGCCGCGAAGTCGCCGCCAACTGAGGCACGATTTCGTGTGAATAGCAAAAGGCCGCCCGGGGGAATTGGGCGGCCTTTTTCGTGCCCGCGCACGCAGCGGCACCGGGCGGCAAGGGCTGCATCGCGCAATCCTGCAAAGTTGCAATAGCTGCAACCATCTTCAAGATTTTCGCATTTGCGTTGCGCGCAAGCGCACACCATCTGCACCCACGACTTCGGCAGCCCCGCGATCTCGTGCGGGCTGGCGATGACAGTATCGCTCCGGCCGATGTGCCGAACAAGGCTTGCCTGCAAGCTGACGATGCGCTGAGTTTGGCGCGGTCACCAACCCTCCCCCCCTTAAATTGGTGACCGCGCCTCCAACCTGCTGAAAACCCACGCTGGCCCGCCCGTTCCGCGCGCCATGCCATCGCACACAGGCGCAGCCGCGCGGTGCTGTGCAACAAATTCGATTACACTAAGCGGGTTTTTTATTGCGCATTCATGGAACAATAATGTTCCTTCGTGCATATATGTGCCCGACGGCTGGCTCGCCCTCCCCCCTCTCTCCAGGCGGGCCAGCCGATCTCATACGCAAAAACATAAGGAGAAAACCCATGCGTCAGATCACTGAAAAGGCCATTGCGTTCGTCATGGCCGTCGCGATCAGCACCGGTGCGTTCAACGTCCTGATTGTCTGATTGTCCCCCAAGGCAAGAGCGCGGTTTGCCCGGTCCCTGCGGCCCGGCAGCCGCGCTCTTGTCGTGTCAGGCCACGCCGCCGCGCCGTGCGGCTTCTTCGCGCAGGTCCGTCTTGAGCAATTTGCCGATGTGGCTGCGCGGCATTTCATCAATCGCGTGCAGCGCCGCCAGCCGCTGGGTCTTGCCCAGCCGCTGGTTGACCGCCGCCATGATCGCCGCCGGTTCGCCCGCGCCGCCTTTCAGCACCACAAAGCCGACCGGGCTTTCCCCCCACGCGCGCGATGGCACGCCGACGACGGCCGCCTCGGCCACGCCTGCCTCTTTCAGCAATTCGGCTTCGAGATCGCTGGGGTAGATGTTGAACCCGCCCGATATGATCATGTCCTTGGCGCGGCCCACCAGTTCGACAAAGCCATCAGCATCCACCCGCCCGATATCGCCCATGCGCATCCAGGCCTCACCCGTTGCGGGATCGATCCATTGCGCTTCGGCGGTCTTGTCGGGGCGGTTCTTGTAGCCGCTCATCATGGTGAGGCTGCGGCCGACCAGATTGCCCGCAGTACCCGGCGGCACTTCGCGATCATGATCATCGAGCACTTTCAGCTCGCTGCCCGGTGCAGGCCGCCCGACGGTGTGAAGCTTGTCGGGGAATTCATGGGCTGGCAGCAGGCACACCACGCCGCCTTCGGTCATCGAGTAGATCTCGATCAGCCCGCCCGGCATCCGCGCCAGCACCTGCCGTTTCAGATCGGCGGCAAACGGCGCGGAGGTACAATATTTGAGCGTGAGCGCAGACAGATCGAAATCATCGAACCCGGCAAAATCCATCAGCCGCTGATATTGCACCGGCACCAGCATGGTGATGGTGGTGCGATCACCTTGCGCATGTTCGAGCCACCGCGCGCAATCGAACTTGCCCATCACCCGCACGCAGCCGCCCGCCAGCAGCACTGGCAGGAAGGCAACCATGGTGGTGTTCGAATAAAGCGGCGTCGAAGCGAGCGAGCGCACCGGAAAGCCTGCCTTGAGATAGCTGGTCGCCGTTGCCGCAAACTGCCGCCAGCGCATCTGGTGCGAATGGACGATCCCCTTGGGGATGCCGGTGGTGCCGCTTGAATAGATGATGTTGAAGGGATCTTGCGGCTCGGGCGCAAATGCCGGAGCGCGGCTGCCCGGAGGAGCCATCCACTGATCAATATTCTCCAGCGGCACGCGGATCAGGTCGGCCATGAAATCCTGCCCCAGCTCCGCTGCCTTGGCCGCATCGATAAACAGATGCGCCGCGCCGGAATCGCGTGCCATGCCTTCAAGCTGTTCCGCGCTGGCGCTGGTGGTGAGCGGCGCGGCCACCCCGCCGGCACGCACTGCCGCCAGAAACACCAGCGCATATGCGGCGCTCGACGTGCCAAGGATCGCCACGGCTTGCCCGCGCTTGAGGCCGGTTTCCACCAGCCGCGCCGCCAGCCGTTCGACAAGCCCGACGAGTTCCGCCCAGTAAATCTCGCGCCGCTCATCAACCAGGGCAAGATCATCGCCCCTGATCCGCGACCATTCCATCAGGATGTCGGGAAAGCTGCCGAAAGGTTCGGCAAGGTGGCTGGTGATAAGGTCGCTGTGCATGGCCGCCACGCATAACGTGGCCGCCGCCTGGCGCAAAAGGTTTTGCAAGCGCCCGCGCTGGCCGCACACTCGTGGAAAAGCGCGGCTGCGGGCCTGCGCGCAGTTGGGTTTGCGCAGGTTTGCGCCTATATCATCGCCATGAACGAGAACAATTCCCCAGCCTCCGGCCAGACCCCCGCCAAGCTGCCCAACGCCAACGAATATGGCGCAGATTCTATCAAGGTTTTGAAGGGCCTTGATGCCGTGCGCAAGCGCCCCGGCATGTATATCGGCGATACCGATGATGGCAGCGGCCTGCATCACATGGTGTTCGAAGTGTCCGACAATGCCATCGACGAAGCGCTGGCCGGGCATTGCGACCTTGTATTGATCGAATTGAACGCTGATGGCAGCGTTTCTGTGGAAGATAACGGGCGCGGCATCCCCACCGGCATGCATGCCGAAGAAGGCGTGTCGGCGGCCGAAGTCATCATGACCCAGCTTCACGCGGGCGGTAAGTTCGAAAACACCTCGGATGATAACGCCTACAAGGTTTCAGGCGGTCTTCACGGCGTGGGCGTTTCGGTGGTCAATGCGCTGTCCGAATGGCTTGAACTGACCATCTGGCGCGAAGGCAAAGAACACTGGATGCGCTTTGAACATGGCGATGCCGTCAGCGCGCTCAAAGTGGTGGGCAATGCCCCGCCGGTTGCCAGCAATGGCGATAGTAACGGCCTGAAAAAAGGCACCCGCGTTACCTTCAAGGCGAGCCACGATACCTTCAAGAATGTCACCGAGTTTGATTTCGACAAGCTCGAACACCGCTACCGCGAGCTGGCGTTCCTCAACTCGGGCGTGCGCATCTGCTTGCGCGACAAGCGCCACGAAGACGTGCTCGAACATGATCTGTTCTACGAGGGCGGGATTGCCGCTTTCGTCAAATATCTGGATCGCAACAAGCAGGCGCTGGTGGCCGAGCCGATTTCGGTGAGTGCGGAGAAAGACGGGGTCGGTATCGACGTCGCGCTGGAATGGAACGATTCCTATTACGAAAACGTGCTCGCCTTCACCAACAACATCCCCCAGCGCGACGGGGGCACGCACTTGTCGGCCTTCCGCACCGCGCTGACCCGCACGCTCAACAATTATGCCGAGCGTTCGGGCATGCTGAAAAAGGAAAAGGTCAGCCTCTCGGGCGAGGATATGCGCGAAGGGCTCACCGCGATTGTCAGCGTGAAGCTGCCCGATCCCAAATTCTCCAGCCAGACCAAGGATAAACTCGTCTCATCCGAAGTGCGCCAGCCGCTCGAATCGCTGATGGTCGAGAAAATGTCCGAATGGCTTGAGGAAAATCCGGGCGATGCGCGGGCGATCATCCAGAAAGTGATCGACGCCGCCGCCGCGCGCGAAGCCGCCCGGCGCGCGCGCGAGATGAGCCGCAAGGGCGCGATGAGCGTCGCCAGCCTGCCGGGCAAGCTGGCCGATCGTCAGGAACGTGATCCGGCCAAGTCCGAACTGTTCCTGGTCGAAGGCGATTCGGCAGGCGGATCGGCCAAACAGGGGCGTGATCGCAAGACGCAGGCGATCCTGCCGCTGAAGGGCAAGATCCTCAATGTGGAACGCGCGCGGTTTGACCGGATTATTTCCTCCAAGGAAGTCGGCACGCTGATCCAGGCGATGGGCACCGGCATCCGCGATGAATTCACATTGGACAAGCTGCGCTATCACAAGATCGTGATCATGACCGACGCCGACGTGGACGGCGCCCATATCCGCACGCTTTTGCTCACTTTCTTCCACCGCCAGATGCCCGAAATCATCAAGGCCGGGCACCTCTTCATCGCCCAGCCGCCGCTGTTCAAGGTCGCCAAGGGGCGCAGCGAGCAATATCTCAAGGATCAGGCCGCGCTTGATCGCTATCTGGTGAATGCAGGGCTGACGGGCCGGGTGCTCGAAACCCACGAAGGGCCGCGCTGGGGGGAAGACCTGCGCAGCATCGTGGACAGCGCGCTCAGGTTCAGGAACCTGCTCGGGTTCGTGCCGCGCCGTTATGATACCGCGATCATCGAACAGATGGCGCTGGCGGGCGCGCTGGAACCGGGGCTGGCAGGCGCCGCGCTCGAAGCAGCGCTCAGCAAATCCGCCGCGCGGCTCCAGTCAGGCGATACCGAGGCGCAGTGGTCGGCCCGGATCCGCGCAGATGGCATGGTGCTGTTCGAACGGCTGTGGCGCGGGGTCACCGATGTGCACGAAATCGAAGCGCGCTTCCTTGTCAGCACCGAAGCGATGAAGCTCCATGGCCTCGCCGCTGCGCAAGCCGAAGCCTATGCCCACCCCGTCAGGCTGGTGCGCGGTAGCGATGCCCCTGTTGATGAGGCTGAGGCAGAGCCCGTGCCCAACGCCGATCCGCTCGCCGGAGAGGCCGAGGAACCTGCCGCCGCCGCCGTGATCAGCGGTGACGGGGCAATCACCCGGCCCACCCAATTGCTCGACGCGATCTTCGCTGCCGGGCGCAAGGGGCTTTCGATCCAGCGTTACAAGGGCCTTGGCGAAATGAATGCCGAGCAATTGTGGGAAACCACGCTTGATCCCGAAAACCGCGCGCTGTTGCAGGTCAAGGTTGAGGATGCGGACGTGACCGATGAAATCTTCACGCGCCTGATGGGCGATGTGGTCGAACCGCGGCGCGAGTTCATTCAGGACAATGCGCTCAATGTCGCCAACCTTGATGTCTGACCCGCGATGAACGAACCGCACAACCACCACCGCATCGATCTGCAACAGGCCAGCTTTCTGCTGATCCTGGCGGCTGTCAGCCTGATGACGCTGGTGATTGTGTGGCCGTTTTTCTCACCGCTGTTGTGGGCCGCGCTGGCAGCGATCCTGTTCCAGCCGCTTTATCGCAAGGTGCTGCGGCGCTTCGGCGGGCGGCGCAATCTGGCAGCCAGCCTCAGCCTGCTGGTGATCTTTTTCGCCGTGCTGGTGCCTGCGCTCTACATCATCTCGCTGGTGATCGAGGAAGCGGTCGCGCTGATCGCCAATCTTCAGCAAAATCCGATTGATCTGGCTGCCCAGTATGAACGGCTTTATGCCATGCTGCCTGCGCAGGCGCAGCAATTCATTGATGACAGCGGGTGGACCAACACTGCCATTGCCCAGCAGCGCCTGCAGGACTTGCTGCGCGAAAGTTCGGGCATGATCGCCAGCAACGCGGTGTCGATCGGCGGCGGCGCTTTGAGCTTTGTGCTGTCTTTCGTCATCGGGCTTTATGTCGTCTATTTCCTGCTGCGCGATGGCGAGGATATTGGCGAGATGGTGCTGCAAAGCGTGCCGATCGAGCGCGGGATTGCGGATCGGCTGGCGGATCGGTTCCTGCGGATCGTGCGCGCCACGATCAAGGGCACCGGGCTGGTCGGCCTCATTCAGGGCACGGTGGGCGGGATCATGCTGGCGGTGGTGGGCGTGCCTTCGGCTTTTTTGCTGGGCGTGGTGATGGTGATCCTTGCGATCATCCCGGTGGTGGGCACTGCGGTGGTATGGGTGCCGGCCGGTGTGTGGCTGATGGCGACGGGCAGTTTCTGGTCGGGCCTGTTCGTGCTGGTGTTCGGGTTTGTGGTGCTCAGCAATATCGACAATGTGCTGCGCCCGGTATTCGTGGGGCGCGATACCGGCATTCCCGACTGGATCATCCTGATCACCACACTGGGCGGCATCAGTCTGGCAGGATTTTCCGGGGTGGTGATCGGGCCGCTGATGGGCGGTTTGTTTCTGGCCTGCTGGTCCATCCTGCGTGAACAGCGCGAGGAAGAAGAACTGGCGGTGCTGGCCCAGCCCGTGCCGCAAGATCAGGGCTGAGCGCGCATGAATGCACCCGGCTTCTGGCATGTACGCCCCGGCAGCCAGACCGAACAGATCGGGCGGCTGCTGCTGGCGGGCCTTGTGGTGGTATTCCTGCCTTCGCTCCCGTTCGGTACCTATCTGGTCTATCCCTTCGTCATCCTGACAACCTGGTTTCACGAGATGGGCCACGGGCTTGCCGCGCTCGCCGCCGGGCAGGATTTCCGGCAATTGCTGATCTTCGCCAATGGTTCGGGCGTGGCGCAAAGCGCGCTGGCACCGGATGCAGGGCCGTGGGTCGGAGTGGTGATCGCGGCCGGCGGCCCGTTGGGGCCAAGCGTGGTGGGGGCATTGCTGATCCTCGCCAGCGCGCGCGAACGCCTGTGGCGGCCCGCCTTGTGGCTAATGGCCGGGGCGATCTTTGCCAGCGTCATCCTCTATGTCCGTTCGGCCACCGGCTTTGCGGTGCTGCCGCTGGTGGGGGCGTTGCTGTGCCTTGTCGCGTGGCGCGGCAAACCGGCGCTGGCGCGCTTCACGCTGCAATTCATCGGCCTGCTGGCTGCGATGAGTATGCTGCGCGATTTCGATTACCTGTTCACTCGCGAGGCGACCATCAATGGGACGCGCATGCTGTCTGACACCGGGCAGATCGCCGCGCTCACCGGCCTGCCGCACTGGCTGTGGGCAGGCGTGATCCTGACGCTTTCGGCGCTGATGGTGGGCGCAAGCCTGCGCTATGCGCTGGCCGAAAGGCGCCCCAAACGGCCTGCCAATGTACTGCAATTCAAGGCTGGCAAGCGGCGCTGAGGGTGGTGCAAAACTGGTAGTGCCGCTGCGCCTTGGGGCGGGTTACACCTTGGCCCATGGATATGATCGAGATCGCAGACCGCCTCGCCATTGCCGATGTGCTGGCGCGCTATTGCCGGGGGATTGACCGCTGTGATGCGGACGAGCTGGCCGGGGTGTTCACCGCTGATGCGCGGCTTGATTACGGCAGCGGCGCTGCCCCGATTGCCGAAACCATCGCCGGGCTGATGCAGGGGCTGGGGGCGATGCGCCTGACGCAGCACGCCATCAGCAACACCATCTGCCGCATCGCGGGCACCGCTGCCAAGGCCGAAACTTACTGCGTTGCCACCCATATCCTGCCCGGCCCTGATGGTGCCGAGATCGAGCTGGTGGTAGGCGGGCGCTATCTCGATACGCTGGTGAAGGAAGGCGGCATCTGGCGGATTGCCGAGCGGCTTTATGTGATGGACTGGAACCGCACCCAGCCCGCCACGATGCAAAGCACAGGCGGGCTGTTTGATGGCTTGCAGCGGCGCGGGGCGCGCAGGGGGGATGATCCTTCAGCGGCGTGGTGGGAAGCCGGGATCAGCTAGGACGCGACCTTCAGCGTGTTCGTGCCCGAAGATTGCGCCCCAGCCTCGCCCGACAGGCCGAGGAAGATCGTATCGACAATCCGCGCCAGCTTTTGTTCGTTAAGCTTGTGCCCGACATAGATCATCGCATCAGGCAGGGTGTAGGTCGAAATCATCTGGTTGATCAGCGACAGGGCCTCGTCAATTTCCAGCCCTGCAAAAAACCCTTCGGCCTGCGCTTCGGCGATCAGCTCGCACAGGTAGTGATCGGCCAGATCGACATAGGATCGCACCCGTTCGAAATTGGCCGCGCCCATTTCGCAGATGATGGTGAAATATTCAGGATCAGCGGCATAGCGCGCGCGCGAGATTTCAAACCGGCGGCGGAAAAACTCATACATCTTGCGCTGCGGCGGCAGCGTGGTCGCCATCACTTCTTCCATCACCTGCATGTGCGGCGCGAGCCACAATTGCGCCACCGCATCGAACAGATCATCATAATCGCCAAACAGCGCTTCAAAGCGTGCGCGCGACAGGCCGCTTTCGGCCATCGCCACCGAATAGGGGATTTCGCAGCCGCGCGCCTTGACCAGATCAAGCACGCGCTGCGCCATGCGCTCGCGTTCGGCTTCGCGGGCCGTTTCGGTCAATGGCATGATCGTTGCGCCTCCTTGATCTTGCGCAACATAGGCCATTGCGCCCGATGCTTAAAGGGCGGCACGCATCTTTTTGTGCGCCGCAGCAAGGCGGTTGGTCGAATATGCGCGCCTTATGCCTTGGGCGGCAGCGGGAAAAAGGCCGAGGTGCGCCGCTTGTAATCGGCGTATTTATCGCCCTTGGTCTTGTCGAGGCCCTTCTCCAGCAAGGCCACGCCCGACCATTTGGTCAGCGTGAAGCTGAGAAACAGCGGCCCGATCATCGTGGCCAGCGCATAGAACCAGCCCGCGCTCGCACAGACCAGCCAGATGCCCCACCACGCAGCAAAATCGCCGAAATAATTGGGGTGGCGGGTAAAGCGCCACAGCCCGGTGTCGAGCACCTTGCCCTGATTGGCAGGGTTGGCCTTGAACCGGGTGAGTTGCCAGTCGCCGACCCATTCGAAAAAGATGCCGATGCTGTAGATCGCGACCCCCACAAGGCTGAGCGCCGTGATCGGCGCAGGCGCGCTGCTGGCAAGGATCCCGACCTGCGCCGGCGATGAAACCGCAAACAGCAGCACTGCCTGCATCAGCCACACCTTGGTGAGCGCGGCCTGGGCAAAGCGCCCCGCCTCGCGATCCTTTTTGAGGATCATCTTGTAACGCTTGTCCTCGCCCTCGTGGCTCCAGCGGCGAAACAGGTAAATGCCCAGCCGGAAGCCCCAGGCCGCCGTCATCACCATCAAGAGCGTGGCGAGCGCGCCGGGTTCGCTGAGTTGCAGCCAGCTTGCCACCGCCAGCACGCCCATCCCCGCGCCCCAGAAGGCATCAATGAAGCTCACATCATTGATCCGCACACTGATACCCCACTGGATCAGCACCAGCACGATCAGGATGGCGGCATTCAGGGCAAGGCTTTCAAACATCATTCTTTCCGGCGATGATATCGCGCGCCTGCTGTTCCAGCACCTTGAAGCGTTCGTAATCGGGCAGCTTGGAACGGAACCATTCGGCGATCTTCAGCAAATCCTCACCATAATTGCCGGTCGGCATCAAGGGTTCGCCAAAGCTGACAATCCGGGTGCCGTGATCGGCAAAGGCGGGCACGATCGGCACATCGGCCGCACGGGCAATGTGGTAGAAGCCCGAACGCCACTTGCCATCGGTCTTGCGGGTGCCTTCGCAGGCGATCACCAGCGCCAGCGCGTCGCGCGCGGCGAATTCGGCGGCAACCTGTTCGGTGGCATTGGCCTTCTTGCGGCGATCCACCGGGATGCCGCCCATATCCAGCATGAAATTCTTCATGATGCCCTGAAACAGCGTGTGCTTGCCCATGAAATTGGGGCGCACGCCTTCTTCGTGCGTGGCACCGGTGAAGAACACGAAATCCCAGTTGGTGGTGTGGGGTGCGCCCGCGATCACATATTTCTTGATATGTTTGGGCAGGGAGCTGTCGATCTTCCACCCTTGCGCATACCAGATGGCCAGGATGATCCGCCGCACGATGCGTGACAGCAAGGTCGGCTGCCGGACGACCGGCGCAATTGTCTGATGCAGCAATTCTCTCTCCCACGCGCCTGATGGCTACGCCATGTGGCCTAACCCAGGTTAGTTACGCAAGGGAAAGTGTGGGGGTTTCAGACTACATCCTGAACACGCCGAATGCCGGCCGATCAGCGATGGGCGCTTCCAGACACGCCGCCAGCGCAAGGCCCAGCACATCGCGGGTCTGCACCGGGTCCACCACGCCGTCGTCCCACAGGCGGGCGGTGGCGTAGTAGGGGTTGCCTTCGTCCTCGTATTTCTGGCGGATCGGGGCCTTGAACGCCTCGGCCTGTTCGGGGGTCCAGCTGTCGGCGTCGCGGTGCACGGTGGCGAGAACGCTGGCCGCCTGCTCCCCGCCCATCACCGAGATGCGCGCATTGGGCCAGGTGAACAGGAAGCGGGGCGAGTAGGCGCGCCCGCACATCCCGTAATTGCCCGCACCAAAGCTGCCGCCGATCACCACGGTGAGTTTGGGCACGGTGGCGGTGGCGACGGCGGTGACGAGCTTCGCACCATGCTTGGCGATGCCTTCGGCCTCGTACTTCCCGCCGACCATGAAGCCGCTGATATTCTGGAGGAACAAGAGCGGGATACGGCGCTGGCAGGCCAGTTCGATGAAATGCGCGCCCTTCTGCGCGCTTTCGCTGAACAGCACGCCGTTGTTCGCGAGGATCGCGACCGGCATTCCCCAGATGTGGGCGAAACCGCAGACGAGGGTGCTGCCGTAATGCGCCTTGAACTCGTGGAATTCGCTGCCGTCGACCAGCCGCGCGATCACTTCCTTGACGTCATAGGGGGCGCGCACATCCTCGGGGATGAGGGCATACAGATCATCCGCGTCGAACTTCGGCGGGCGCGGGTCTTTCACCGCCACATCCTTCGCCGCGCCGGTGTTCGCGCCCAAATGGCTGACGATATCGCGCACGATGGTGAGGGCGTGCTCGTCGTTCTCGGCGAGATGATCGACCACGCCCGATTTCTTCGCATGCAAGTCGCCGCCGCCAAGGTCTTCCGCCGTGATCTCCTCACCAGTTGCGGCCTTCACCAGCGGTGGGCCGGCGAGGAAGATCGTGCCCTGATTGCGGACGATCACGCTCTCGTCGGACATGGCGGGCACGTAAGCGCCACCCGCGGTGCAAGACCCCATGACGCAGGCGATCTGCGGGATGCCGAGCGCGCTCATGTTGGCCTGATTGAAGAAGATACGGCCGAAGTGGTCGCGGTCCGGAAAGACTTCCGCCTGATGCGGCAGGTTCGCCCCGCCGGAGTCCACCAGATAGATGCACGGCAGGCGGTTTTCTGCCGCGATCTCCTGCGCGCGCAGGTGCTTCTTGACCGTCATCGGGTAATAGGTGCCGCCCTTCACGGTCGCGTCATTGCACACGATCATGCACTGCCGACCCGAGACGCGGCCCACCCCGCAGATGATCGAGGCGCCGTTGACATCGCCCTCGTACATCCCATTCGCCGCCAGCTGGCCGACCTCAAGGAAGGGCGAGCCCGGATCGAGCAGCCGCTCCACCCGCTCGCGGGGCAGCAGCTTCCCGCGCGAAACGTGGCGCTCGCGGTGCTTCTCCGGCCCGCCGAGCGCGGCTGCGGCGACCGCGGCGCGAAGCTGCAGCGCGAGGGCATGATTGTGCGCAAAGCGGGCCTTGGCCTCGGGGCTCTCGCGGTCGAGTTTGGTGGTGAGGGTGGGGGCGGTCATGCCGAATCCTCCCCGGCACGGGGAGGGGGACCGTCCGCAGGACGGTGGAGGGGCACCCCCCGTTGCTCAATCCGTTCATCACAAATCACGACAATCCGCCTCACTACCGCTTCCAAATCTTGCATTATCCGCCGCGCCGGGATGCGCGTGGTGGCAATCCTCTGCGCACGCAGCACGACCGAACGCTTGTAATCACGCTCGGCTTGCGCACCAGTTTCATGCACCCAGCCATCAACCTCGATATCGAGCCGCGCCCTCGCGCAATAGAAATCGAGCACATAGTCCCCCGCCGGGTGCTGACGGCGGAACTTGTGCCCGCCGGGACGCTTGCGCAACTCGCGCCAGAGGACGGTCTCGGGCAGGGACATTTCGCTGCGCAGCTTGCGCGCACGTTTCACGGTGTCGCGGGGGCCGGTGATCACGGCGCGCGCCCCTCCACCATGCTGCGCATGGTCCCCCTCCCCGTTCCGGGGAGGATCACCCCGCCGCTCCGATCAACTCGCGCCCGATCAGCATCCGGCGGATTTCATTCGTCCCAGCGCCGATGTCGAGCAGCTTCGCGTCCCGCATATACCGCTCGACCGGCCAGTCGGTGGTGTAGCCCGCGCCGCCCAGCGCCTGCACGCTCTCGGCCGCGACCTTGAAGGCGTTCTCCGACGCCAGCAAAATCACGCCTGCCGCATCGAACCGCGTCGTCTGCCCCGCATCGCAGGCCTTCGCCACCGCATAGGTGTAGGCGCGCGCAGATTGCAGGGCGACATACATGTCGGCGACCTTGGCCTGCATCAGCTGGAACGAACCAATCGGCTTTCCGAACTGTTTGCGCTCCCGCAGGTAGGGGATCACCGTGTCGAGACACGCCTGCATGATCCCCAATTGCAACCCGGCGAGCACCACGCGCTCGTAATCCAGCCCGCTCATCAGCACGCCGACGCCGCCGTTCAGCGGCCCCATCACGCGGTCTTCAGAGATGAAGCAATCCGAAAACACCAGCTCAGCAGTGGGCGAGCCCTTCATGCCGACCTTGCTGATCTTCTGGCCGATGGCAAAGCCCTCATCGCCCTTCTCGATCAGGAAGGCGGTGATGCCGCGCGATCCGGCGTGGCCGTCGGTCTTGGCATAGACCACCAGCGTATCGGCCTCGGGCGCGTTGGTGATCCAGAACTTGGTGCCGTTGAGGACGTAGCCACCCTGCACCGCATCGGCCTTGAGCTTCATCGAAACCACGTCGCTGCCCGCGCCCGCTTCGGACATGGCCAGCGACCCGACGTGCTCGCCGGAGATCAGCTTGGGGAGATATTTCGCGCGCTGTTCGTCATTCCCCCAGCGGCGAATCTGGTTGAGGCAGAGGTTGGAATGCGCACCGTAGCTGAGGCCGACGCTGGCGCTCGCCCGCGACACTTCCTCGACCGCGATCACATGCTCAAGGTAGCCGAGCCCCAGCCCGCCCCATTCCTCTTCCACGGTGATGCCGTGCAGCCCCAGCGCGCCCATCGGCTCCCACAATTCGCGCGGGAAGCGATCCTCGCGGTCGGTGCGCTCCGCCAAAGGCGCGATCTGCTCATCGGCAAAGCGCGCGGTGCTTTCGCGGATCATCTCCGCAGCCTCGCCAACGTGGAAATCGAAATCGGGGGTAGCGCGCATGATATGTTCTCAGGCTTGAAATGATTGTTCTGCATCCGCGCATAGCAAGGCCTTGTGCAAAGGCCAATCGGTGAGAAGTGGCGCAGCGCAAAGAACCTCGCTAATCCTCGCCCCCCATGCCAACGCCCGCGCCCCTGCTTGAATTTGATCGTATCGCCTGCCGGTTCGGTGCGGTCACTGCCGTGGGCGGGGTGAGTTGCGGCATTGCGGCGGGCAGTTTCGTGGCGCTGGTGGGGGCTTCGGGATCGGGCAAATCGACGCTGCTCAAAACGGTGAACACGCTGGTGATCCCGTCGGAAGGCCGGGTGCTGTTCGGCGGAGAGGATGTGGCGAGCCTCAAACCGGCAGCCTTGCGCCGCCGGGTCGGCTATGTGTTTCAATCCATCGGGCTGTTCCCCCATTTCTCGGTTGCCGAAAATATCGCCATCGGCCCGCGCCTGACGGGCGAAAAGCTCGCGCCCGCACGGATTGCCGAATTGCTCAGCCTGGTTGAACTTGACCCGGCGCTGGCTGGCCGGATGCCCGATGAGCTCTCCGGCGGGCAGCGCCAGCGGGTCGGCGTGGCGCGCGCGTTGGCGGGAGAGCCTGAACTGCTGATCATGGACGAACCCTTCGGCGCGCTCGATCCTGTCACCCGCGCAGCGCTGGGCGATACGGTGCGCGAGCTTCACGCGCGCCTCGGGCTCACCACCGTGATGGTCACGCATGACATGGCCGAAGCCCTGCTGCTGGCTGATCGGGTGCTGGTGATGGACGCAGGCCAGCTGGTGGCGGATGAGACCCCGCAGGCCTTGCTTGGCGGGGCAGGCGGGGCGGTGGCGCAGCGTCTGGTGGCGGTGCCGCGTCAACAGGCCGAACGGCTCGCCGCGATGGAACCGCCAGACGAGGCGCGCAGCTGATGGGCGACATCTGGGACATCCTCCCCGGACTTGGCGATAAACTGGCCGCCCACGTGGTGTTGTCAGCCAGCGCGATTGGCCTTGCCATGCTGATCGCCTTGCCGATGGCGGTGTGGGCGGGCCGTTCGGCGGTGGTGGCGCGGCTTGCCTTGAGCCTTGCGAGCCTCGTCCAGACGATCCCTGCCCTTGCCCTGCTGGCGCTGTTCTTCCCCCTGCTGCTGTCCTTGCGCACGGTATTTGGCCCCGGCCTGCCGACCTTGGGCTTCCTGCCTGCGCTGATGGCGCTCACGCTCTATGCGCTGCTGCCGATCCTGAGGAATGCGGTGACCGCGCAGGCCAATCTCGACGCGGGCGTGCTGGAGGCTGCCGATGGCGTGGGCATGACGCGCTGGCAGAAGCTCACGCTGGTCGAAGCGCCGCTGTCTGCCCCCTTCATCATGGCCGGTATCCGCACGGCCAGCGTCTGGACGATCGGCGCGGCCACGCTGGCCACCACCATCGGCCAGCCGAGCCTTGGCGATCCGATCTTTGCGGGCCTGCAAACCCAGAACTGGGCGCTGGTGCTGGCCGGATGCCTCGCCAGCGCAGGGCTGGCGCTGGCGGCGGATAATCTCCTTTGGGTGATCGAGGTGGGCCTTGCCAAACGCTCGCGCCCGCAGATTTTCGGCGGGATGGCAGTGGTGGGCCTCGGCATTCTTGCCGCGCTATGGGCGCAAGGGACGGGCAGCGAGGAGCGCCGCATCGTCATCGCATCAAAGCAGTTCTCCGAGCAATATATCCTCGCCCAACTGATCGGCGCGCGGCTGGAAGCGGCGGGATATGCGGTCGAATATCGCGACGGGCTGGGCAGCGCGGTGGTACATTCGGCGGTGGCGTCATCGGCCATCGACATCTCGGTGGATTACACCGGCACGATCTGGACCAATTACCTCAAACGCACCGACAATCCGGGGCGCGAGGCGATGTATGAAACGATCGTCCAATGGGAGGCCCGCGAAAACAGCGTTAAGGTGCTGGGGCGATTGGGGTTCGAAAATGCCTATGCGTTTGCCATGCGCGGCGACCGCGCGCGCGCCTTGGGGATTACCTCGCTCGCCGATCTGGCGCAGCAGGCCCCGCGCATGACGGTCGGCGGTGATCCCGAATTCTTCGAGCGGCCCGAATGGATCGCGGTGCGCGATGCCTATGGCCTGTCCTTTGCCAGAAGCCGCAATTTCGCGCCCACTTTCATGTATAATGCCCTGCAATCGGGCGAGGCTGACGTGATCAGCGCCTATACGTCCGACGGGCGGATCGCGGCCGACCAGCTGGTGGTGCTGGCCGATCCCAAGGGCGCATTGCCCAGCTATGATGCGCTGCTGATGCTCAGCCCCCGCATCGCGCAGGACAAGGGCGTGATCGCGGCGCTGCGGCCGCTGGTCGGCGCGATCAGCGTGGAGGCGATGCGCGAGGCCAACCTTGCGGTTGACCGCGAGGATGAGGCGAAACGCACGCCGAAACAGGCGGCGGCAGAATTGGCGAGGAAGGCTGGGTTTTAGTTCGCCCCCACCCCCTACCCCTCCCGCAAGCGGGAGGGGAGTATCAGCGCGGGCCAGTCCCCCTCCCGCTTGCGGGAGGGGTTAGGGGTGGGCGATTGCCAAAGCTAAGACGCCTTCTTCCATTCCTGCGTGCGGCACAGCGGGCCAAAACAGCCCTTCACTTCCAGCGCGCCGCTACCTTTGCGGCGCACTTCGGAGGTGTAGGTGCGCCCGCTCTTGGGATCGTAAATCTCGCCGCGCCACAATTCCTTGTCCGGCGTGAGGCTGATGAGGATCGGCAGGCCGAGCAAGCGGCGCTGGCGCTTGGCAGGATCGGCGTTGTTGACATCGCGCTGATCCTTGCCGCCGGAAGGCAGGATCAAAAACCTCTCAAGCGTGCCGCACAAGGACTTGCCGCAGCGCTTGATCGCGATCACTGCGTCCTTTTCCTGCGTGACCCAGCGGCCCGCAATCGTATCGGCGGCCTGTGCCGGCATCGCCATCGCCACCACCATCACCCCGGCAAGCATCACAGCGCGCATCATTCAAATCCCACTCCAATCGGCCAGCGCCTGCCAGTCAGGCCCAGCACCTTGAACAACACCCCCATCTGATCGTCGCGCACCAGCCTGTCATACTGGCGTTTCAGCTTGGCGGCTTCGGCAGGGTTGCGCCGGATCAATGCTTCAAGCCGGGTGTCGATCCCGAGCAGGCGCAGCCATTCGCCCTGCGTCGTCAGGCCCATCACTTCGGCGCCATAGCGCGGCACGATTTGTTGCAGCAGTTCGAAATCGACATGCGCCGTCATATCCGCCTCGCCCGGAAACTTGAGCGGATCGACCTTCTGGTGGTCTTTCAGCGCCTGCAAGGTCGATCCTGCGCTGAGTTCGCTTGCCCCATAGTCAATGATCAGCGCCGCGCCGCCCTGTTCCTTCAGGCGCAGCGCGATTTCGGCAACCACCGCCACGCTTGCCCGGCTGGTTTCGATCAGCGTGCCCTGCGAGGCCTTGCGCCAGCTGGGCGGCACCAGATTATCGACCGGCGCATCGCCCACCACAAACACCAGTTCATCACCATTGAGGCCAATCAGCCGCTCGCGCCAGCCTTCGGCGCTGCGCACCAGTTGCTGAACCGGCAGGGCATCGAGAAATTCGTTGGCGACAATCAGCAGCGGGGCATCTTCGGGCAGGGTCGAAAGATCATGGTGGTGATGGCAATCAGGGAAGGCCGCCGATTGCAGCGCGCGCAGCGCGGGCGAAGTCTCGACAAAGTGAACCTGCGGCGCAAAGCCATAACGCGCCGCCGCGCCCAGCGCATCCTTTGCCAGCGTGCCGCGACCGGGGCCAAGCTCGACATAGTGGATGATCTTGCGGCTGCCCATGCGCACCCACAGATCAGCCAGCCACAGGCCAACCAGTTCGCCGAACATCTGGCTGATTTCGGGAGCGGTGATGAAATCGCCGTCCGCGCCCAGCGGATCGCGGGTGGTGTAATAATGCGCGTTGCTCTCCGCCATGAACTGGGCAAGGCTGATCGGCCCGGTTTCGCGGATCAGGCGGCGGAAGGTAGCGGCCAGATCGACCTGAGCGCGGGCGGCAGCTTCAGCCTCAAGGCGCGCTTGTTCTTCGGCAGCAGCCTTGGCGGCAGCTTCAGCCTCGCGCCGCGCCTGTTCTGCGGCAGCGGCCTTGGCAGCAGCTTCGGCCTCGCGGCGGGCTTGTTCCTCCGCAGCAGCCTTGGCAGCAGCTTCCGCCTCGCGCCGCGCCCGTTCCTCCGCAGCAGCCTTGGCAGCCGCTTCCGCCTCGCGGCGCGCCTGTTCCTCCGCAGCAGCCTTGGCAGCCGCTTCCGCCTCGCGGCGCGCCTGTTCCTCTGCAGCAGCCTTGGCGGCAGCTTCCGCCTCGCGGCGAGCCTGCTCCTCTGCAGCAGCCTTGGCAGCCGCTTCAGCCTCGCGCCGCGCCTGTTCTTCGGCAGCAGCCTTGGCAGCAGCTTCGGCCTCGCGCCGCGCTTGCTCCTCAGCAGCAGCCTTGGCGGCAGCTTCAGCCTCGCGCCGCGCTTGTTCCTCGGCAGCAGCCTTGGCGGCGGCCTCTGCCTCGCGGCGAGCCTGTTCCTGCGCAGCAGCCTTGGCAGCAGCTTCAGCCTCGCGCCGCGCCTGTTCCTCCGCAGCGGCCTTGGCAGCCGCTTCAGCCTCGCGGCGCGCTTGTTCCTCGGCAGCAGCCTTGGCGGCGGCTTCGGCCTTCGCCTTAGCGGCTGCGGCGGCGGTGTTTCGGGCGGCTTCCTGACCGGGCTGCCGGCTGGCAGGATCGATCAGCTGCAGTCCGCGCGGGCGCCATTCGTTCAGGCCATCCGCGTTCAGGCCGCCTTCGCCGCCCCGCTCCCCAACATCGGGCGCTTGAGCGCGAAAGCGACGACAATCAATCCAGCCATGATCAGGGGTATGGTCAGCCATTGGCCCATTGATAGCCCGGTCCGGGCGGCAAAGTCAGCCAGTTGTGCGTCCGGCTCGCGAAAAAATTCATTGATGAAGCGCGCAAGGCCAATGCCGATGGTGAACACGCCCGCCAGCAGGCCGGGGCGATACCGCGCGCGGGTTTTCCAGAACAGCAGCATCATCACGATCAGCAGCAGCAGCCCTTCCAGCCCCGCCTGATAGAGCTGGCTGGGATGGCGCGCCTGCAAATCGGCACCCGGAAACACCATCGCCCAGGGCACATCACTGGCCCGGCCCCACAGCTCGCCATTGATGAAATTGGCCAGCCTGCCCAAGAGCATGCCCATCGGCACACCTACGCTGACATAATCCACCACCCGGATGAAACTGAGATTTCCGCGCCATGCGACATAGGCCATCGCGGCTGTCACCCCCATCAGGCCGCCGTGAAAGCTCATCCCGCCATCCCACAGCCGCAGCAATTGCCACGACACCAGCCCTTCGCCCGAAAAATCGGTAAAGGCACTGGGGATGCCGGTCTCCCCGCCGGTGTAGAACGCGGCATAGCCCAGCCTGCCGCCGATGATAACGCCCAAGGTGCAGTAGAAGAACAGGTCTTCGGCATGGCTCTGCGCCATCGGCGCCCCGGGTTCACGCAGCGCCCGCGAGGTGTGCCAATAGGCAAAGATCACGCCCGCCAGATAGGCCAGCGAATAATAGCGCAGGGTGAAAAAGCCGAGCTCGATCCCCGGCTTCAGCCCCAGATCGGCCCACTGGATCGGATCGGTCGCAGCGGTTGCAGCAAGTAGTGACAGCAAGGGGCGAACCTCTTAATGGTGGCGGGGATGCCGTATCGATAAGCCGCTTGGGCTTGGTTGCTGGCCGTATTGGCACAGCGTCAAGCTGGGGGGAAGAGGCTGGGGGCAGTCGATGGGCCTTGGGATTGGGGAGAGGTGCGGGCCTGCGCGCGCTGATCTCCGGGATAGACATTGAGAGAGGAGAACACCGCATGCCCACCCCGCTGGACAATGCGCTTGAAGCCATCATCACCGAAATCAGCAAGCCGGGAATGCCCTTTGCCACGGTGCCGTTCGAACGCGGCGGTGTGGAAATGCCCGCCTTTGCCGCAGCGCCCCCTTCGCTGGCGCATTATTTCGCGCATTTCTGCAACGAACATAAGGACGTGCCTTTCCTCGTCGATGGCGATGTGCGGCTGACCTTTGGCCAGACCTATGCGGCCGCGTGCTGCGTGGCGGAAAGCCTGGTGAAGGATCACGGCGTCCAGAAGGGTGACCGGATCGGCCTTGCCGCGCGCAATTCGGCCAACTGGATGATCACTTACATGGGGATCACCATGGCAGGCGGCTGTGCGACTTTGCTCAACGGTTTCTGGTCGGGCGATGAACTGGCTTACGGCGTGGATCTGGCGGAATGCACCATCCTGCTGGCCGATGCCGGGCGCGCTGCGCGGCTTGAAGGGCACTCGCATAACGCCAAGCTGGTGCTGTTCGATCACGGCAATGCGCCGTCAGAAGGCCTCGCCAATGTGTGGCGCGCGCCGGGCGCAGAAGGCCCGGTGGCGCTGGCGCTGCTGGCGCAGATCGGCCCGGATGATCTGGCGACCATCCTGTTCACCTCGGGCTCAACCGGGCGTTCGAAGGGCGCATATTCCGATCACCGCGGCGTGGTGCATGGCATCATGAGCTATGTCAGCCAGTCGGCGATGGCCAAGATCCTGCTCGAAAAGCAGGGCGAGGATTTGTCCGCCCAGCCCTGCGCGCTCGTCGCCGTCCCGCTGTTCCATGTGACGGGCGAAATCCCGCTGTTCCTGCAAAGCTTCGCCATCGCGCGCAAGCTGGTGCTGATGCCCAAGTGGGATGCGACCCATGCGCTTGAACTGATGCAAGGCGAAGGCGTGACCTATTTCGTCGGCGTGCCGCTGATGAGCTATGAAATCGCCAGCCATCCTGATCTGGCGAAATATGATCTGTCCAAGTGCAAGAGCTTTGCCGCAGGCGGCGCGCCGCGCCCGGTGGAACATGTGAGCAAGATCAAGCAGGCGTTCCCGCAGGGCTTCCCGCTGCTGGGCTATGGCCTCACCGAAACCAACGCGGTGGGCTGCGGCAATTTCAACGAGAATTACCTCGCCAAGCCGGGTTCAACCGGCAAGGCCAGCCAGCCGATGGTGGATCTGCGCATTCTCGATGATGCCGGCAATGAATTGCAGCAGGGCCAGGTGGGCGAGGTTTGCATCCGCTCGGTCGCCAATTTCCGCGGCTACTGGAAAAACGAGGAGGCGACCAAAGCCGCCTTCACCGCGACGCAATTCTTCCGCACCGGCGACCTCGGCTACCTCGACGAGGATGGCTATCTGTTCATCGTTGATCGCAAGAAGGACATCATCATCCGCGGCGGCGAGAATATCTCCTGCATCGAGGTGGAAGATGCGATCTACGCGCATGATGACATCGCCGAATGTTCGGTCTTCGGCGTGCCCGATGAACGCTTTGGCGAAGTGCCCGCTGCCGTCTTCAACCTCAAGGACGGCGCTCCGGCGATGAGCAAGGCGGCTTTGCGCGAATTTCTGCTGTCGCGGATTGCCCCCTTCAAGGTGCCGCAAGAAGATCACATCTGGATTGCCAGTGAAAGCCTGCCGCGTCTTGGCACCCAGAAGATCGACAAGCGCACCGTGCGCCAGATGTTCGCTGGCGAGCCGGTAGCGGCGTGATCTGCTGACCGGGCGAGCCATCATCAGGCCGGGATGCGCGCAAGTTCACGCAGGGGACGCGCCTACGTGAACGTCAAACGCATCTCGGGCCAGCGCGCCATTATTGATCGGCGCGTGCTGGGTGAAGATATCACCGCGCTGGCGCTTGCCGGGGGCACTGGCGCGCGCGCTGCTGTGGTCGACGCGCTGCGCGGCGCGCTCGATCAGGGCCGCAGCGAACTTGCCCGTCGCCTCGCCGAAGCGCCTTCGGCAGGCCATGAGTGTGTCGGCGGGCAAGCGTTCCTGATTGATCAGATCATCCGGGTGATCCACGATTATGTGACCACCCACGCCTTCCCGCCGACCAACCGCACCGCTGCCGAACGGCTCGCAATCCTTGCGGTGGGCGGCTATGGCCGGGCGGAAATGGCGCCCCATTCGGATGTCGACATTGCCTTTATCACGCCGATGAAACGTTCGCCGTGGTGCGAACAGGTGATCGAGGCGATGCTTTATATCCTGTGGGATCTGGGGCTGAAGGTCGGCCATTCGAGCCGCACCGTGTCTGATACCATGCGGCTCGCGCGCGAAGACCTCACCATCCGCACCGCGCTGCTCGAAGGGCGGCTGGTGTGGGGCGATCAGGCACTTTACGAGGAGCTGCGCACCCGGTTCTGGGCCGAAGTCGCGCGCGGCAGCGAACGGCAATTCCTCACCCAGAAGCTCGAAGAACGCGATGCCCGCCACAAGCGGATGGGCGATTCGCGCTATGTCGTTGAACCCAATATCAAGGACGGCAAAGGCGGCTTGCGCGATCTCCAGACGCTGTACTGGATCGGCAAATATATCCACCGGGTGGAAACCGCCTCGCAACTGGTCGATGTCGGGCTGCTTTCGTCCGCCGAATACCGCAGCTTCCGCCGCGCCGAAGGCTTTCTGATGGCGGTGCGCTGCCACATGCACATCATCACCGGCCGCGCCGAGGATCGCCTGACTTTCGATCTCCAGCGGCAGGTGGCCGAAGTGATGCAATTTGCCGATCGCCCCGGCAAAAGCGCGGTCGAACGCTTCATGCAGTACTACTTCCTGCAGGCCAAACGCGTCGGCAGCCTGTCGGGTGTGTTCCTGTCGGCGCTTGATGCCGAATTCGCCAAGAAGCGCACGCGGTCGGGCTTTTTTGCCGGCTGGACGCAAAAGCCGCGGATGCTCAAAGGCTATGTCATCGAAGCGGGCCGTATCCGTGCGCCGGGTGATGACTGGTTTGCCGATGATCCGGTGCGCCTGATCGAGGTGTTCCAGCTGGCCGAGGCAGAAGGCCTCGAAATCCACCCCCAGACCATGCGGCAGGCGGATCGCGATGCGCGGCTGATCACCGGCGAAGTGCGCCGCAACAAGCGCGCCAATGCGCTGTTTCTCGATCTTCTGGCGGGCCGCAAGGATCCCGAAACCGTGCTGCGCTGGATGAACGAGGCGGGCGTGTTCGGGCGCTTCGTGCCGGATTTTGGCCGGGTCAACGCGCAGATGCAATTCGATATGTATCACCACTATACGGTGGACGAACACACCATCCGCGCCATTGGCCTGCTTAGCCAGATCGAACGCGGGCTGCTCAAGAAAGACCATCCGCGCGCCACCCGGCTCATCCACCAGATCGCCTCGCGCCGGGCGCTGTTTGTGGCGGTGCTGCTGCATGATATTGCCAAGGGGCGCGGTGGGGATCATTCGATCCTGGGCGGCGATCTGGCGCTGCGGCTGTGCCCGCGCCTTGGCCTTGATGACAAGGAGACCGAGCTCGTATCCTGGCTGGTGCTGCACCACCTGCTGATGAGCCGCACCGCACAAAAGCGCGATCTGACCGATCCCAAGACGATCGAGGATTTCGTCGGCGAGGTCCAGAGCCTCGAACGCCTGCGCAATCTTGCGATCCTGACCGCTGTCGATATCCGCGCGGTCGGCCCCGGCACCTGGAACAGCTGGAAAGGCCAGCTCTTGGGCGAACTTTACGACGCGGCCGAGGAACGGCTGCGGCTTGGCCACATGCGGCAGGGGCGCTCCCAGAGGGTCGCAGCCAAGAAAGCGCGGGTCGCCGAATTGCTGGCGGATCAAGCCGCGCTGGTTGACGAAGCCGGCGCGCTGCTGCGCGATGCCTACTGGATTGCAGAGCCCGAAGACATCATCGCCAGCAACCTTGCCCAATATGCCGCCAGCACGGCGCAGGCGGAACAATTGTCGATCATGTGCGCGCTCGATGAAGTGCGCGGTGCCACCCGCGTCAGCGTGATCGCAGCCGATCATCCGGGCCTGTTCTACCGCATGGCCGGCGGCATCCACCTGGCCGGTGCCAACATCATCGACGCGCGTATCCACACCGCCACCAATGGCTATGCCTTCGACAATTTTCTGGTGCAGGATCAGCAAGGCCAGCCCTTTCGCGAAGCACAGCAGATGGCGCGGATCGAACAGGGCATCCGCAACGCGCTGCTCGCCAAGGTTGAACTGGTGCCCAAACTCGCCGCGCGCCCCCTGCCCCATTCGCGGGCCAAGGCGTTTGATGTCGCCCCGCGCGTCACCTTCGACAACGAAGCCTCGGGCCGTTTTACCGTGATCGAAGTCACCGCGCGTGATCGTGCTGCCTTGCTCAACCGGCTGGCCTATGCGCTGTTCAAGGCCAATCTGATCGTCCATTCGGCGCATATCACCGCCTATGGCGAAAGCGCAGCCGACACATTCTATGTCACCGATCTCACCGGCGCCAAGATCAAGGCCGCCGAACGTCTGGCCGAGATCGAGGCCGCGCTGCTGGAGGCCGCCAGCGACCAGCGCCAGCGCGAGGTTGAAACAATTTAGCAACAGTGCCCCCAAAACAGGTGCTTTGTTTACGCTAGGGCAGATTGCTTTCCGCATCGGCCTCGCTAAGGGCCCCCGACAGTTCACTAGGGAGAGCTAACATGAACACCCCCGCAAATCTGCGGCGCATCCTTGCGCTCGCGCTGTGCTCGACTGCGATCATCCCCACGGTTGCGCAGGCACAGGACGCCGATACCGATACCACGCAAGATCGCGCCAGCACGCTCGACAGCATCGGCGACATCATCGTTACCGGCACCAAGACCAAGAACCCCGAAAACGTGCAGGATGTTGCACTGGCGGTGACGGCCTTTGGCGAAGCCAGCCTTGAAGCCTTCAAGATCCGCGACATCCAGGGCCTGTCGTTCCAGGCGCCCAACGTCAGCCTCGATCAGGTCGGCACCAGCCGCGGCACCGCCAACTTCACCGTGCGCGGCATCGGCATCAACTCGTCGATCCCCTCGATTGACCCGACTGTCGGCGTGTTTGTCGATGGCGTGTTCCTGGGCGTGAACGGCGGGGTCGTGTTCGACCTGTTCGACTTGTCCAGCGTCGAAATCCTGCGCGGCCCGCAAGGCGTATTGTTCGGCCGTAACGTGACAGGCGGCGCGGTGGTGATCAACACCGGCAACCCGACCGAAGAATTCGCCGGCAAGTTCCGCGCAGCGGCTGACGGCCCGGTCGATAGCGGCCGCGGCGGCGCCAACTACACGGTCAGCGGTGTGGTCTCGGGCCCGATCATCGAAGACAAGCTGCTGTTCAAGGTCGGCGCCTATTACAACAAGGACGAGGGCTATTTCCGCAACCTCGCCTCCCTCACCAACCCGCGCATTCCGGAAAATCATGGCCGGGCCGAGACCAAGATCCTGCGCGGCGCATTGGAAGCGCGCCTCGGCGAGCTGACCCTGCTCGGGAAGCTGGATTACTTCACCAGCGAAGGCGATGGCCCGTCGGCGCAGAACCGCGGTTTTTTTGATCGCCGCTCGTTCGATATCGCGATTGATGAGCCCGGCTCCTATTCGAACGAGATCTGGACCGGCTCGCTCACCGCGACGCTCAATATCGGCCCCGGCACGCTCACCAACATCACCGGCTGGCGCAAGTTCGATGGCACCACGCGCGGCGATATTGATGCGACCCCGGCGTTCCTGTTCCATTCGGACACGGCCACCGCGCAGGAGCAATGGTCGAACGAATTGCGCTATGCCATTTCGGGCGATCGCTATGATCTTGTGTTCGGCGGGTTCTACTTCAACCAGAACCTTGCCTATGACGAATCGCGTGAGCTGCGCCGCGATCTGCCGATTGCGCTGCGTCCCCCGCAGTTCTTCGGTGGCGGCCGTCAGGAACACCAGGTGCTCGGCCTGTTTGCCAACCTCAACTACAAGCTGACCGATGCACTCACTGTGCTGGCCGGCATTCGCTGGAATCAGGAGACCAAGGACGCAGGCGTCACCTTCGTCACCGCGCGCCCGCCGTGCTCGTTCCTCACCAACACCTGCCCGACCGGCACTGCGCCGTTCCGCCCCGGTGTGGAAACCAACGGCTTCACCGATGATGTGAAGTTTGAAAACCTCTCGCCCAAGCTGGGCCTCCAGTACGAATTCGGCACCAGCCAGGTCTATGGCCACTGGAGCCGGGGCTTCCGTTCGGGCGGTTACAACTTCCGCATCACCAACGTGCCGGTGTTCAACCGCGCGTTCCAGCAGACCGGCCAGCTTGGCTTTGACGAAGAACAGGTCGACAGCTTCGAAATCGGCGGCAAGTTCCAGACTGCCGACAGCTCGCTGACGCTGAATGTGGCGGCCTATGTCACCAAGATCGGCAACATGCAGCGCGAAGTGAACCTGGCTGATCCGGGCGCAGGCGTGGTGCAGAACATCCTCAACACGGCTGATGCGACGATCAAGGGCTTCGAAGCCGAAGCGCGCATGCGGGTTTCGCCCTCGCTGGTGTTCACCGCCAACCTTGGCATCATCGATGCCAACTATGATCGCATCCTGTTTGATATCTCGGGCGATGGCCGGATCGACGGGGCTGATCTTGATCTGTCGATCCCGCGCGTGGTGCCCTACACCATCGGGGCCGGCTTCATCCACGAATTGAACGTGGGTTCGAGCCAGTTCCTGACGCGCGTAAACTACCAGTATCGCGACAAGTCGGCCTTCACCGATGACAATTTCGGCTGGCTCAATGATCTGTCGATGCTGGAAGCGAACATCACCTGGAACACCCCGGTGCAAGGCCTTTCGGTCTCGCTTTATGGCCGCAACCTGCTCGATCAGGTGCAGGAAGGCGGCGACACGCAGGTGCCGTTTGCCGGCCCGCGTTCCAATGGCGTGCAGCAGCCGTTCCAGCAGTTCCCCGGCGGCGGCACCTTCTCGCCGCTGATGCGCGGACGCAATATCGGCCTTGAGTTGATGTTCGAATTCTAAGTCACAAACTCACGCGAAAAAGGGGGCGCTCCGGCAACGGGGCGCCCCTTTTTCTGCCTACCGCTTCGCTGCTTGAGGCGTTTTTGTCCGCCTACCGCTTCGCTGCTTGAGGCGTTTTTGTCCGCCTACCGCTTCGCTGCTTGAGGCGGGATTACCCCCGCGCGCCGAACAGCGCCGAGCCGACCCGCACGTGCGTGGCACCCAGCATTACCGCAGTCTCGTAATCGCCGCTCATCCCCATGCTGAGACCAGCAAGGCCGTGATCGCTCGCCAGTTTGGCCAGCAGGGCAAAGAAGGGCGCAGGCTCGATATCGGCGGGCGGCAGGCACATCAGCCCGGCAAGCGGCACATCAGCCGCGCGCACCTGATCCAGAAATCCCGGCAGATCAGCGAGCGCGCAGCCGCCCTTCTGCGCCTCGTCGCCGATATTGACCTGCACGAAGCACGGCACCTGCCGCCCGGCCTTGTCCATCGCGCGCGCGAGTGCGGTGAGCAGGCTGGGCCGGTCGAGCGAATGGATGCAGTCGAACAGCGCGACCGCTTCCTCGGCCTTGTTCGATTGCAGCTGGCCGATGAGGTGGAGTGCGATATCGGGATGCGCAGCGCGCAAGGCAGGCCACTTGCCCTGCGCTTCCTGTACGCGGTTTTCGCCGAACACCCGCTGTCCTGCGGCAATCAGCGGCTCAATCCGCTCCGCCGGATGGGTCTTGCTGACCGCGATCAGGGTGATATCGGCAGGTTCGCGCCGGGCGGGCTTGCACATACGCGCGATATTGGCGCGGACGGCTTCGAGACGGGAGGCTGGGTTTTCCATGGCGCTGTTCTATAGCGGGCAGGCGATGCGAAAGAAGCCCCTCCCGCGCCTGTGGCTGATTACCGACCAGCGCAATGATGCGCGCCTTGAGCGCGCGCTCGCCGCGCTGCCGCGTGGTTCAGGGCTGATTTACCGGCATTATCACCTGCCTGATGCTGAACGGCTAGCGCGGTTCCGGGTGCTGCGGCGCATCGCACGGGCGCGGGGTCACATCGTGATCCTTGCGGATTCGGCGCTGACTGCGCGCGAATGGGGCGCCGATGGCATCTACGGCGCGCCGCGTGCGCTTACCCCGCGCCGCACGGGCCTGCTGCACCTCGCCACCGCCCACAACCGCTGCGAGATCGCGCTGGCGAACCGGCTCGGCGCAGATGCCGTGCTGCTGTCGCCGGTGTTCGCCACCCGCAGCCATCCGGGCGGCGCGAGCCTTGGCCCGGTGCGGTTCCGGCTGCTGGCGCGGCTGGCGCAGGTGCCGGTGATCGCGCTGGGCGGGATGACACCCGCGCGCGCCCGCGCTCTCAAATGGCCGCGCTGGGCCGCGATTGATGGGCTTTCCTGATTGCCGCAGCCCATCCGGGCTGCGAAATCCTCGCTCATGCGGCCTAAAGGCCCCATCGCTGCGGGCGGCCAGTCGGCCTTGCGGCCCTTCGGGCCGATATCATCCGGGCTGCGAAATCCTCGCTCATGCGGCCTAACGGCCCCATCGCTGCGGGCGGTTAGTCGGCCTTGCGGCCCTCCGGGCCGATATGTCGAATAGGATTACCCCTCGCTTCACCGCTCTTTCCTTGACCGCGCGGGGGAAAGATTCATGCTGTGTTCTCGCAAGGAGATAACCCATGGCGTCGCGCGCCGTCACCCCCCGCAAGCCGCAGGCCCGTTCTGCCGATGCCGAATGGCGCATCGGCCTGCGCCGTTCGATCCGCCGCATCGGCCAGATCACTGGCGCGCTCACCCTGTGGAGCGCGATGGGCTTTCTCGGCCTCGCGCTGGTCAGTTACACCCAGACCGATCCCAGCCCGTCAACTGCAGCGGCAGGCGATAGCATCGCCAACTGGATGGGCGCATCGGGCGCGCTTGTCGCTGACCGGGTGCTGCTGGCTTTCGGCTGGCCCGCCGTGCTGCTGTTGCCGCTGCTGTATATTTCCGGGCGCAAGCTGTGGCGCGGGTACGAGCAGGAGGACGAGCCTGAAACCACCCGCTGGTGGGTGCCTGCGGGCCTGCTGGTGATCGCAATGGCGCTGATCGCCACCGTGCTCGCGCTGGCATTTGGCGACAGTGCGAGCACGCTGCCAGCGCAGGTTGGCGGGGTCGCGGGCCTGCTCGGCAAGGCGGGGATCGAAGCGGTGGCAGCGCGAATTGGCGGCGGCGCGGAAGGCTGGGTGATCCTTGGTCTGGCGCTGGTCTGCCTGGGTGCCGGGGCCGCGCTGGTGACCCGGATTTTCGCGATTGACTGGCGGGTGCTGATGACCCTGCCGGATTTCCTCGGCGGGGCTTCGCTGATCGCGCCGCTCACCCGGGTCATGCCCTTCGCGCGCCAGACGCCGCCGGAAACCCGCAGCGACGACCTGCGCGATGATGTCGCCCCTGTTATCAAGCCGCGCCGGGTTGAACGCGAAGTCGAAGTGGAACTGTCGCAGCGCCGCGCGCCCGAAATCAGCGATCCTTCCGCCCCGCCCAAACGCGCCGCGCCCACCAAGACCAGCCAGCGCGACATGTTTGCCGCCTTCAACCTGCCGAGCCTTGATCTGCTGGCCGAACCGCCGCGCGAAACTGCCCCCAAGCTCGACAAGCTGGCGCTCGAACGCAACGCGCGCCTGCTGGAAAACGTGCTCGATGATTTCAACGTGAAGGGCGAAATCACCGCCGTGCGCACCGGCCCGGTGGTGACGATGTACGAGCTGGAGCCAGCCCCCGGCATCAAGGCGAGCCGCGTGGTGGGCCTTGCCGAAGACATCGCCCGCAATATGAGCGCGATTTCTGCGCGCGTCTCGCCCATTCCGGGGCGCACCGTGATGGGCATCGAATTGCCCAACAAGGATCGGCAGGTGGTGATGCTGAAAGAGCTTGCCGCCTGCACCGCCTTTGCCGATGCCAAGGGCAGCCTGCCGATCATTCTGGGCAAGGATATCGCGGGCGAACCGGTGATTGCCGATCTGGCCGCCATGCCGCACTTGCTGGTGGCGGGCACCACCGGTTCGGGCAAGTCGGTCGGCCTCAACGTGATCCTGCTGAGCCTGCTCTACCGCTTCACACCCTCCGAACTGCGGCTGATCCTGATTGATCCCAAGGTGCTGGAGCTGAAAACCTACGACGATATTCCGCACCTCCTCTCCCCCGTCGTCACCGAACCGCACAAATCGGTGCGGGCGCTAAAATGGGCGGTCGAGGAGATGGAGCGGCGCTACCGGATGATGAGCTCGGTCAATTCGCGCAACATCCATTCCTTCAACGAGAAAGTCAGCGCCGCGATTGCCAAGGGCAAGCCTTTGGGCCGCCGGGTGCAGACGGGCTTTGATCCCGATACGGGCGAGCAGCTTTATGAAGAAGAACAGCTCGATTACGCGCCCCTGCCCCAGATCGTGCTGATCGTTGACGAACTGGCCGACTTGATGGTGACAGTCGGCAAGGAAATCGAAGTGCTGATCCAGCGCCTCAGCCAGAAAAGCCGCGCGGCGGGCATCCACCTCATCATGGCGACGCAGCGCCCCAGCGTCGATGTCATCACCGGCGTCATCAAGGCGAACCTGCCCACGCGCATCAGCTTCAAGGTGACCAGCCGGATCGACAGCCGCACCATCCTTGGCGAACAGGGCGCAGAACAGCTGCTGGGCAAGGGCGATATGCTCTACAAGCCCAATACCGGCGCGATGGTGCGCGTGCACGGGCCGTTTGTTTCTGACGAGGAGGTTGAGGCTGTGGCCGATTTCTGGCGCGGCCAGGGCGCGCCCGAATATGTCGATGCCGTCACCGAGGAACCCGAAGACGGCGGCTTCGGCTTTGAAGATGATCTCACCGCCTCCGACAATCCCGAAGAGCGCAAGTACCGTCAGGCCTGCCAGATCGTGATCGAGAACCAGAAGGCATCGGGCTCGTGGCTCCAGCGCCAGATGGGGGTGGGTTACAACACCGCGGCCAAATGGATTGAACGGATGGAGGAAGATGGCCTCGTCGGCCCCGCCAATCATGTCGGCCGCCGCGAAATCTACCGCGATCGCGACGGGAACCCGCTGTGATCCGCCGCCCCTGCTGATGCAGGTCTGCAACGCCTCCAAACTGCAATACGTTCGTCATTGAAACTTAATCGCGCGGTCGCGACAGCGTCACCCGGCGCTGTCAGGCGGCAAGGCCTCTCTCCAAGCAACAGGGAAGTCTTGCCATGTTCCGCACCAATTTTGCGCGCGTATCCTACGCCGCGCTCGCCGCTACGCTCGCCGCACTGCCGCACGCCGCTTTCGCGCAGGCCAATGCGCAGGAAACCACAGGCCCCGCAGCCCAGAGCGACAACGGCAACGAGATCATCGTCACCACGCAGAAGATCGAGCAGCGCGCGCTCGACGTGCCGATCACCATCTCGGTCGTGAGCGGCCAGCGCATCCGCGATCTCGGGGTGACCGATCTCGATGAATTGTCCTATTACACACCCGGCCTGCTGGTGCAGGAGCAGAGCGCCAACAACCCCGGCATCGTGATCCGCGGGATCACTTCCGACAGCGGCTCGGCGCAGCAGGGCCCGCGCGTCACGCTTTATTACAACGGCGTCGATATCTCGCGTTCGCGCGGGTCGTATCAGGCGATCTATGATCTCGAACGGGTCGAGGTGATCAAGGGCCCGCAGGCAACCTTGTTCGGCACGGCCAGCGCCGTGGGTGCGCTCAGCCTGGTTTCAGCCCGCCCGCGTGAAGGCTTTTCCGCCGAAGTCCGCGCTGGCTACGGCAATTTCAACCAGACCCTGCTGGGCGGTTTCGTCAATGTCGGCTCGGATGTGATCGCAGCGCGCCTGGCGGGCGAATGGCGCACCCGCGATGGCTATGTCGAGAACCTCAATCCCAATCAGCGCCGCGACCTTTACGCGCAGAACCAGCTCGGCCTGCGCGGATCGCTGCGTTACACCCCGACAGCCGATCTGACTGTCGATCTGATTGCGACTTATGATCAGCAAAGGAACGGCGGCACCCCGTTCATTTCGGCGCGCTTCCCCGCCTCGTCTGCCTCGCCCGGCGGTCCGCGCAATGCCTTTTTCCCGGCCAATCTCGGCGGCAATCCGGCAGGCGCGGCCGCGCTGGGCGATGATCAGCTTGGTCTTGACCGCGAAGTCTTCGATCTCAACCTCACCGCCGCCTACAGCTTTGGCGACAACTGGACCTTCACCACCGTCAACGGCTACCGCAGCTTTGACAGCCGCGAGGTGTTCGATGCCGACGGCTCGGCTGCGCCCTTCCTCGAATTCGCCGAAATCGCCGATGGCTGGCAGATCAACCACGAAGGCCGCTTCAGCTATGCCAGCGACAAGCTGCGGGCGAGCGCGGGCTGGAACATCTTCCTCGAAGATGGCCGCCAGAATGTGCCCTTCGCCACCGAAGAAGGCATTTTCCTGCAGTGCCTTGGCACCCTGTTCGGCATTCCCCCGGCGGGCCGCCCGTTCGGAACAACGCCGTGTGTTGCGCCCAATGGCAGTGTTCCGGGACTGGGGCTTACCAATTTCCAGTACAGTTCGGTGTTCGAAAACCAGGGCCGCAACGAAGCCTATTCGGTGTTTGCCGATGTCACCTGGATCCCGACAGATTCGCTCGAACTGACGGCGGGTCTGCGCTATCTCGATGAATATCGCCGCTCGGGCTTTTTCGCCCGCGCGCCCAACAGCCAGCTTACCCGCGCGCCGCTGGTTCAGGGGCAGATCGACACCGGCGGGCAGACCTTCTTTGCCGATGGCCGCTTTTCCGCGTGGCTGCCGCGGTTCAACGCGCTGTACCGGATCACCGACGATGTGAATGTCTTCGCCACCATTTCCAAGGGCCGCCGCTCGCCCGTGGTGCAGCTCAACGCAGCGCGCAGCGCGGGCGTTGTGGTGCCCAACCGCGTTGATGTGGGCGAGGAAATCGTCTGGAACTACGAAGCCGGGATCAAGCTGGCGCGCGGGCCGGTGTCCGCCTCGCTCGGGGTCTATTATCAGGTCTATGATGATTTCCAGGTTTCGGTCCCGTTGCTTGATGCCAATGGCAACCCGACCGGCGCCTTCCAGACCCGCAGCGCGGGCGGCGCCCGCAATCTCGGGGTCGAAGGCGAATTGGCGGTGGATGCGACCGACTGGCTGAACGTGTTCGGCAATTTCGGCTATATCGACGGCGGGATCGATAATGATCCGGCCAACGGCACCTTTGCCGGATCGCGTTTCCGCCTGCAGCCGGAATGGCAGCTGTCGGGCGGGTTGCTGATCAACTATCCGCTCGGCAATGGGGCGCGGCTGTTTGCGACGCCCAGCATCACCCATCGCAGCAGGATCTTCTTCGAGGTGCCGAACAACCCGTTGATCAGCCAGGGCCCGATCACGCTGGTGAATGCGCGTGCGGGGGTGAGCTTTGCCGATGATCGCTACGAAATCGCCGCCTTCATCCGCAACGCTTTTGATCAGGACTTCCTGCTGGATGCGGGCAATACCGGCGGGGCCTTCACCATCCCCACCTTCATTCCGGGCGAACCGCGTTTCTTCGGGGTGGAACTGACCGCGAGGTTCTGATCGCGCGCGCCGATCATTCAGGCGCGATGGCGGGCGGGGGAGGCAGTTCTCCCGCCCGTTGCTGTTCCGCCTCACGCGCGGCCTGTTCCGCCGTGGTCAGCGGGCGGAAACGGATATCCAGCGGGGTGATTGTGCCATCGCTGCGCTGGCGAATGGTCACGATCCCGCGCTGGCCCATATCGCGCAGGCCCGCGTCAAGCTGGCGCGCGCGGTCTTGCCCGACATAAAGCCGCCCCTGACGCAGGCTCTCCATGCCATAAACCCCGTCGGGATTGGCGCGCACCGGGTGGGCGCAGGCCGCAAGCGCGGCGCCTTGCGCCCGTTCGGCACGGATGATCGCGGGCGCGCTGCCGGTAAGGCACAGGCTGGCAAGCGGCTGGGCGAGGTTTTCTTCGTCGATACCGGGCCAATCATAACGGAATTCGACATAGTGGCCGCGCAGGATATCGCGCGGGTCATAGCCCATCACCGGCACCTCCCAATCAGTGCCCTGCCAGCTGCAGATGATCGCTCCACCCCCACAACATCGCCAGACCCGCCAGCGGCACCGCGAACACGGCAAGGCGCAAGGCGCGGCTCATGAAGCCGCGCTTTCCGGCGCAAAACTGCGCGACACCCTGAGCGCGGCCCAGCCAATGCCGAGGATGAGCAAGCCTGCAAGGATCAGGCCGAAACCGCTGAGCAGCAGATCGCTCGCCAGTTCGAAACTGAGGATGATGAGCCGCAGGGCGATCAGGCCCACGGCCAGTTGGAACACCCCGCGCCATGAGGCCTTGATTGCGGCAGCGCCAATCCCTGCCCACAGCGCCATGAATAGCGCAGCAGCGGGAATCTCCAGCCCGCTGAGCCCGGGGCTGAGCGCCGCGACCACGCCCGCCCCTGCGATGATCGCGCCTGCCATCCGCCCTGATATGCCGGGCCGCAACACCGCCAACGCCAGGCCTGCGCCAATCATCATTGCGCCGCGCAGCGCCATGGCAGCCGGGCTGGCGATGGCATCGCCGCGGGCAAAGGCATCCATGCTGGCAAGGGTGGCGGCAAGCGATGCCCCGGCCACCGCATAGGCCAGCGCCAATTGTTCAAGCCTGCGCCAGAAATCCGCGCGCGCGCCAAACCGCCTCGCCCGCCCTGCCAGCGGCGCGATCACCACCGGCACTGTGGTGACTGCCGCCAGCCACAGCGCGCCCGCCGTGCCCGTTTGCGGCGCGCTGCGATCGGCATAATCCCACAAGGCCCACACCAGCACACCCATCAGCGCCGCCGCCGCAGGCCAGCCGCGCCCGCTTGCCACGAGCAGCGGGGCAAACAGCGCCAGCCATATCCCCAACGGCTGCCACAGCGGCGAGGCGGTCTGATAGACCTGGCCCACATGACCAAAAAAGGTGAGGCCAAGCGCCGCAGTGATGAACAACAGGGCTTCGGCCGCAAATGGCGAGCGCGCCGCCAGTTCATCTTCGCGCACGGCCAGCGCAGCCAGTGCAGCAGCAATCAGGGCAAGGTGCACAGCCAGCCGCAGCGTGCCGGGGATATCCTCCCAATTGGCGGCGACCACCGAAACCAGCCCCAGCCCGATTGCCAGCGCGCCGATGCCGAACACCGCCCACAAGGCGACCGGGCGGACATGATCAGCCTCATACGCAATCAGGCGATCACGCGTGGCGGCATCAATCACGCCCGCCTTGTGCCATACCTCGATCTTGCGCAGCGCCATGGCCACAGGACTAACCCACCGCCGATGCGCGGGCAATCATTCCTTGGCGGTGAGTTCCTCAAGCGTCAGCGGAGTGAGCGCGCGGGCCTTGGCCGCGTTCAGCGCCATCGCGTCAGCCGGCATTGCCACCATCCCGATGCGCGCCAGCGGGCCGCCCTTGGCCCAGCTTTTCACCCATTCCTGCACGAAGGCTTCCAGCCCCGGAATGGCGCGCATGTGCGCTTTTTTCACGTAGATGAACAGCGGGCGCGCGCCGGGATAGGCAAAGCTTGAGATATTGTCGAAAGTCGGCGCCACCCCGTTCATCGGCAGGCCCTGCACCTTGTCGGCGTTTTCTTCGAGGTACGAAAACCCGAAAATGCCCACCGCGCGCGGATTGGATTCGATTTTCTGGACAATCAGATTGTCCTGTTCGCCCTGATCGGAATAGCCGCCATCCGAACGCACTTCGGTGCAGATCTGCTGATAGGCTTGCGCATCACTGTCCTTCAGGGCCTGCATCGCCGGATTGCTGTTGCAGCCCGCTTCGAGCACCAGTTCTTTCAGCGCATCGCGCGTGCCCGACGTGCTGGGCGGGCCATAGACAAGGATCGGGACAGCAGGCAGCGCCGGATCGACATCCGACCAGCGCTTGGCCTTCTGCGCATTGCCATAGGGCCGCGCGGCGAGCGCTTCGTAAACGATCTTGGGCGACAGGTTCAGCATGATCCCGCCCTTGACCGAAGCAAAGGCAATGCCATCCAGCCCGACCTGCAATTCGATCACATCCTTGACGCCATTGGCGAGGCATTTTTCGAATTCGCCCGGCTTGATCCGGCGCGAGGCGTTGACGATATCCGGCGTGTTGGCCCCCAGCCCGGAACAGAACAGCTGGACGCCGTTGCCGGTGCCGGTCGATTCAATCAGCGGCGAGGGGTATTCGGGATTGGCGCGCGCGAAATTTTCCGACACCAGCTTGGCGAACGGGTAAACGGTTGACGAACCCACCGCCCGCACCGAATTGCGCGCACCCCCGCCGCCGCTGTCGCACCCGGCAAGCGCAAGCATGGCCAGCGCGCCAAGCATGGCCGGAAATTTGGCAAAAGGGCTGGTGAACATCGAGATTCCCGAAAAATCCTAGTCTGGGCAGCGCTAGGCCGCGCATGTGACAGCCCCATGACGTGCCAGAAAGCCGCAGGAAAGATCAAGGGCGCTTATCCGCCGATGATCAAGCTATCCCTAGACGCCTCGGCCAAGGCTCCGCAACATGACGACAATAATCTGTATTTTATGTGTTTTCCTTGTTGGTCAGAGAGCCGTGCTTAACCTCCGGGTAACCCCGTCATGCTAGCTGCACGGCGTGGGTTTGCGATCTGTCCTTTCCTGTGCGCTAAGGGCGCTGACACTGCTGTCGGCGCTGCTGGCCTTTGCGGTCGCGCGCCCGGCGCTGGCCGACGATCACGAAGGCCCCAATTTCCGGCCCGCTTGCCATGCTGCGACCAAGGCCGACGTGCCGCTGGAGGCGATGACCACCCGCGCCGGCTGGAACTGTACCGGCACAGGCTGGCGCGCCAACCTGCCGGTCGGCTGGCTGCGCTTTGATGCCGCCGCATGGCAGGGCGAGGCACTGCCGCGCCATTTCTTCACCCGCACTGCGCGCCATGAGGCGATCACGCTGGCCGCGCTGGATGCCGATGGCAGCTTGCGCGCCATTCGGTACAACGAGGCTGATGGCGAGCCGTTCTCCGCCGGGCCAGTATTCTCGCTGCGCCTGCCCGAAATCACCGACCAGACCCGCGCCGTGCTGGTGCGGATCGAGAAGCCCCATTCGATCCCGCTGCTGACCGAAGCGCGGCTTGCCCGGCACCGCGACAATGCCGACTGGTCGCTGATGGAAATGATGCTGCTGCCGCTGGTAACGGGCATGCTGATTCTGCCGCTGTTGTTCGACATTACCTTCTGGATGGTGCTGCGCGAACGTTTTGTGCTGGTCCACGCCGCCATGGTGGTGGCGATGATGAGCTATGTGACGTTCGCAGGCGGGTTGATCAGCATGTTCGCTACCCTGCCCATGGCCTTCACGGCGATCATGGCACCGCTGTCATGGGCGATTGGCTGCGGGGCGGCGCAGGTGTTTCTCACCCTGTTCCTCGAACGCGGCGCGCTGTCGGAACGGATGCAGCGCATCACGTTCCGGGTCGGGATTTTCACGATGATCGTGCCGGGCTTTTGTGCGCTGCAGTTGCACTGGTCGCAGCCCTTTGACGATACCGCCTATTTCCTTACGATCACGCCCTCGGCCGTGGTGGTGGCGGCTGCGCTGGTGCAGGGGGTGCTGCGCGGCAGCCGTTCAGCACGGTTTGTCGCCGTGGCCTGGGCGCCGCTATTGCTGGCCTCGTTGGAACGGATGGCGCGCGGGTTCGGGCTTTATGCCGCACCATCGAGCCTTGATCAGCTGATGTTCCTGGCGACCGGCATCGAAGTGGTGGTGATCAGCCTCGCGATCGCCGACCGGTTCCTGGCGATCCGGCGCGAGCGCGATGCCGCGCTGGATCAGGCGCGGGTGCTGGAACAGCTTTCCACCCGCGATTCGCTGACCGGGCTGATGAACCGCCGCGCCATCGAGGCACGCTTTGACGAATTGCTCGAACAGGGGTTTGATACTTTCGCGCTGCTCGATCTGGATCGCTTCAAGGCGGTGAATGATGTCCACGGTCACCAGATTGGCGATGCCGCGCTCATCGCCACGGCAGCGGCGCTGCGCGGCGCGGGGACCGAGCGCGATCTGGTCGCGGTGCGGCTGGGCGGCGAGGAATTCGTGGTGCTGCTGCGGGGCGAACAGGCGATTGCCCGTGCCGAAGCGCTGCGGCAGGCCATACCGCGCCGGATTGCCACCGATGTGCCGGGCCTTGGCCTGCCGGTGACTGCCAGCATGGGGCTGATCGAAATGCCGCGCGCGATGAGCAGCCGGGTGAGCTTTGCCGAATTCTACGCCCGCGCCGACATCCTGCTGTACGAAGCCAAGGCAAGCGGGCGCAACCGCATGGCCTATGAACGCCTGACCCTGTTCAGCGAACCGCCCAAGGGGCGCCACCGCAGCGGCGCAGCGGCCTAGTTTTCTCGCGGCCACCTATCGGCGGCGCAGACCTCCCACCCCGCCTCCTTGCCCGACCACCACAACATAGTGGTACTATTGGTGGTCAGGCGGGGTGGGCGGTCTGAACCCTTACAAAAACGGTGCCAGCACTTCGGGTCTGACGCGCGCCGGACGCCCGCTCGCCCGTTCAAGCATGGCCCAGGTTGTCGCTGCGCTGACGAGGCGCTTGCCCGATGCGTCGGTAAACTCCACCCGCCGCAGCGATTTGGCGCCCTGCGCCGGGCCTTCGATCCATGTAGCAGCGGTGACGGTTTCGCCTTCGGCCACGTTCCCGCGATAGTCGATCTCGTGCCGCACCACGACCCAGAAGAACGCGGCGCGATCTTCCGGGCGGGCGGCGGCATCCCAGTGGGCGGTCGCCATGTCCTGAATCCACTGCACCCACACCGTGTTGTTGACGTGGCCGAGCTCGTCGATGTGCTGCGGCTCAGCGACAAAGGTGCGGGCGTGGCGGTTCGTGCTCACTCGCCCCCTGCCTTCGGTGCCATCCCCATCTGCCACAGGATGAAAGCGTATTCCTCTGCGGTTTCCTTGAGGCTGTTCCAGCGGCCCGATTGCCCGCCGTGGCCTGCGCCCATGTTGGTCTTCATCAGCAGCAGGTTGTCGTCAGTCTTCAATTCGCGCAGCTTGGCGACCCACTTGGCCGGTTCCCAATAGGTCACGCGCGGATCATTGAGCCCCGCGGTCACCAGCATCGGCGGATAGGCCTTGGCCACCACCTGATCATAGGGCGAATAGGACAGCATGTAGGCGAACGCCGCCTTGTCTTGAATCGGATTGCCCCATTCCTGCCACTCGCCCGGCGTGAGGGGCAGCTTTTCGTTGAGCATGGTGTTCACCACATCGACAAACGGCACATGGGCGACAATTGCGCCATATTGCGACGGATCCTGATTGATGATCGCCCCCATCAACTCGCCGCCGGCCGAACCGCCGCTGGCTGTCACCTTGCCTTCAGCCGTGTAGCCCTTGGCGATGAGGCCGCGCCCGACATCGACGAAATCATTGAAGGTGTTGGTGCGTTCAAACAGCTTGCCCTGCAGATACCAGCGCCGCCCGAGATCATCGCCGCCGCGGATATGCGCGATGGCATAGGCAAAGCCGCGATCCACGAGGCTGAGGCGCGTGGTCGAAAAGCCCGGCGGGATGGCGTAGCCATAGGCGCCGTAAGCATAAAGATGCAGCGGCCCCGGCCCTTCGATCCCGGCGGCTTTCAGGATTTGCGCCCGATCCTTGCGCATCACGATGCTGACCGGCACCATCGCCCCATCGCGCGCCTGAATGGTCAGACGCTGGGTGGTGTAACGCGAAGGATCATAGCCGCTGGGGATTTCCTGCGTCTTCAGCGTGGTTCAGGCCGCCGGTCTTCACGTCATAATCATAGACCGTGCTGGGCGTCACCATCGACTGATAGGACAGCCGCAGCTTGGCCACATCATATTCGGGATTGTTGGAAAGGCCCGCGGTGTAGCTCGCCTCGGGGAAAGCAATCGGGGTGATCTTCGCCGGATCGCTGTAGGAACGCAGCTGGATCTGGTCGAGCCCGTTCAGCCGCCCTTCGGTGACGAAGAAATCCTTGTAGAGATCAAAATCGGTCAGATAAAAATCATCCGATCCCGCGATCACCGTCTGCCAGTCGCTTGGGCTCTTCAAGGAAGCCTTGGCGAGGCGGAAATTGATGTGATCATCATTGGTCCACACCCAAAGCTCACCATCGCGCACATCGACGCTGTATTCGACGCCCTTTTGGCGCGCCTTGACGAGGATGGGGGTAGCGGTCGGGTTGTCGGCTGGCACCAGCCGCACTTCGCTGGTTTCATCGTCGCCGGTGGCGATGATCAGCCAGTCTTTTTGCGCGGTCAGCCCGGTGCCGACGCCAAAGCTCTGGTCTTCCTCCTTGTAGAGCGTCACGTCCTGCGCGGTCGGCGTGCCGATCACGTGGAGCTTGGCCTCCAGCGTGCGCCATTCCTCGGTCGAAGGGCCATAGACCAGCGCAGTATCATTCTTCACCCACACAAGGCCGCCGCGCAGGTTTTCGATCACATCGGGCAGCAGTTCGCCGGTGGTGAGATCCTTGATCCGCGCGGTGTAGCGTTCCGATCCGTTGGTGTCGGTCGAATAGGCGAGGAACCGCCCGTTCTCGCTGATCGAAGCCGCGCCCAAGCTGAAATATTCCAGCCCCTTGGCGAGTTCATTCTCGTCAATCAGCAATTGCGGCTCGCCGCCTGCTGCGGGCTTGCGCCAATGCTTGCGATATTGCGCGCCTTCCTCGAACTCGCTCCAGTAGATGTAATCGCCATCCTTCTGCGGAACGGTGCTGTCGTCTTCCTTGATGCGCGCGCGCATTTCGGTGAGCAGCGCTTCGGTGAAGGCGGCCTGGCCTGCCATCTTGGCTTCGAAATAGGCGTTTTCCGCCTTGACGTAATTCAGCACATCCTCGTCATCCACCACGGGATAGGATTTGTCGTAGAGCCAATCGTAAGGGTCTTCGACGGTGATGCCGTGGCGGGTGTAGCTGTAGGGGCGCTTTTCGGCGCGCGGCGGCTGGATGTCGGCGGCGGCAGGGGTGCCAGCGGTGGTGGCGGCGGCGGCAGAAGTTGTCACGCGGGGCGATTCCTCATTGGTGTGGGCCTGAACGGCAGCGGGGGCAAGACTGGCGGCAGCCAGCGCAATGGCGCTGATGCCAAAGCTCATGCGGGGGGTGACGCGATATGTCATGGGGTGCGATCCCTATGGAGTGTCCGGGTGGAAAGGCGGCGGATTTGCGCCTATAATTGCGGTTCTAGTGATCAATTCCTGCGCGGCAAGGCCTGTGCAGGCACGCAAGGATCGACGATATGCTGATGCAAACCCATGAAGCCCGTCTCGCTGCCCTGCGCGAAGAGCTGAAACGGCGCGGGCTGACCGGCTTCATCGTGCCGATCAGCGATGAACATATGAGCGAATATGTCGGCGATTATGCCCAGCGTCTGGGCTGGCTGACAGGTTTCGGCGGCTCGGCAGGGTTTGCGGCTGTCACGCTCACCCATGCAGCGATTTTCGTCGATGGGCGCTACACTGTGCAGGTGCGCGAACAGGTGGATGGCAAGCTGTTCGATTATTGCAACATTCCGGCAGACAGCCTTGCCGGATGGCTCGCCGGGGTGTGCGAGCATGGCGCAAAAATCGCCTATGACCCATGGCTCCACACGGCGCGCTGGGCCACCGCGCTCGAACGCGCACTGGCGCCTGCGGGGATCGCACTGGTCACCGCGCAAGGCAATCCGATTGATGCCGTCTGGGCCGATCAGCCTGCCCCCTCGCCCGCGCCCGCGCTGGTGCATGACGAGGCGCTGGCCGGGCGATCATCGGCTGACAAACGCGCCGCGGTTGCCGATTGGCTGACGGCTCAGGGCCATGATGCAGTGGTGATCGCAGCCCTCGATTCGATTGCATGGCTGCTCAACATCCGGGGGGCGGATGTGTCGCACACCCCCGTCGCGCTGAGCTATGTGATCGCGCATAAGGATGGCCGCGCCGAATTGTTCATCGCGCCCGAGAAAGTCACGCGCGAACTGGTCCAGCACCTCGGCAATGCGGTGAGCGTGCGCGATCGCAGCGCCTTTGTCGCGGGCCTCGAAGGGCTGGCGGGCAAACAGGTCGCGGTCGATCCCGATTTCGGCGTCACCGCGATTGCCCAGACGCTGAAGGCGGCGGGCGCGCAGGTGGCCTTCGCGCAGGATCCCACCATCATCGCCAAGGCGGTGAAGAACCCGGCCGAACAGGCCGGCCAGCGCGCAGCGCAAGTGCGCGACGGGGCTGCGGTCACCCGCTTCCTGCGCTGGCTCGAGACCGAGGGGCCCAAGGGCGGCGTCGATGAACTGTCCGCCGCGGCCCGCCTTGCCGCGTTCCGGCGCGAGGATGCAGGGCTGAAAGACCTTTCCTTCGATACCATCTCGGCCGCCGCAGGCCACGCCGCGCTTCCCCATTACAAGGTGGATGAAGACAGCAATATCCCGATCCCGCCGGGCTCGATCTATCTGGTCGATTCGGGCGGGCAATATGCAGGCGAATTCGGCAGCGGCACCACCGATATCACCCGCACGGTGTGGATCGGCCCCGGAGCACCCAGCGCCGAAATGAAGGATCGCTTCACCCGCGTGCTGAAAGGCCATATCCAGATTGATCGCGCGGTCTTTCCGCAAGGCACCTGCGGCGGGCAACTGGACGTGCTGGCGCGGCAATATCTGTGGGAAGCAGGCGTCGATTACGCCCACGGCACCGGGCACGGCGTGGGCAGTTTCCTTGGCGTCCACGAAGGCCCGCAGCGCATCGCCAAGCCTTCGGGCGGGCAGGCTGGCACCGGGCAGGAATTGCTGGCCGGCATGATCCTTTCCAACGAACCGGGCTATTACAAGCCGGGCGAATACGGCATCCGGATCGAAAATCTGGTGCTGGTGGAAGAACGCGCCATTGCCGGCGCAGAAGGGCGGTATCTCGGGTTTGAAACGCTTACTTTTGCGCCGATTGATCGCACCCTGATCGCGCCTGCGCTGCTGACGCCAAGCGAGATCGCGTGGCTTGATGCCTATCATGCAAAGGTGCGCGCGCTTCTCTCGCCGCTGCTTGCGGGCGAGGATCTGGCGTGGCTGGAGCAGCAGACCGCGCCGCTTTAGGGGCATTGCCGCAGCCGACTTGTTCTTATAATGTTCCTTTCGGGTCGAGTCGCCACGAGGGAGAACAGCAATGATCGGTTATGTGACTTTGGGCTGCGATGATCCGCAAAAGCACGCGCCTTTGTACGATGCCATTGCCAAGGAAATGGGCGTTGCGCGGATGATGGATTATGGCAGCTTCATCGCCTGGGGCGAATGGGGCGGCGGCTGCGGGGTTGCGCTGACCAAGCCGTTCAATGGCGAGGCCGCCAGCGTCGGCAACGGCGTGATGGTGGCGATCGAGGCGCAAGACCCTGCGCAGGTGCGCCGCATCTATGATATCGCGATGGCGCATGGCGGCAGCGATGAAGGCGCGCCGGGCGCGCGCGGCGATGCGGATGCGGCCGGTAATGTGTTCTACGCCGCCTATTTCCGCGACACTTTCGGCAACAAGCTGAATGCGTTCTGCATGGCGCAGGCGGAATAACCCCGCCCCGCCTGGAAGAGCGGTTCATCCATCTCGGCCTTGGTGCCAAGGCGGTGGAGCAGCCGCCCTTCTGCGGGATGGACTGGTACGAACACTATGCTGCCCGTCACAGCGGCGAAGGTGCCGAAGGCCGACTGGTTTCGCAATACAGCTTCACCGGGAAGTGGACCGCGTGGGAGATGCACCCGGCGGGCGATGAAGTGGTGATCTGCACCGCCGGTTCGATGGTGCTGGTGCAGGAGTTGGAGGACGCAACGGTCGTCCAAACGCCGATTTGCGCAGGGCAATATGCGATCAACCCACAGGGGGTATGGCACACTGCCGATGTAGCCGGGAACGCGACCGCGATCTTTATCACCGCAGGCGAAGGCACGCAGCACCGCCCACGCTGAGGCGGCCAGCGCGCGGGGCTTGGCTGCGCGCGCGGGCATTCCTGCAATGTTTCACGCCTGCAATGTTTCACGTGGAACATTTCAGGAACAGTGCGCACCTTCAGCGCATCAGCCCGCCGATCAGGTTGCGCACAAACCGGCCCGCGCTCGCCCCGCCAAGCTGCGTGGCAAGGCTGGCTGCAGCCGAGCTGGCCGCGGTTTTCATCGGGTTGGCGCTGCTCCGCTTGCCGGCGACCTTGGCGGCCACCATCGCGCCTGCCGAACTTGCCGCTGCGCCCAGCGCGGCCTTGCCCGCCTTCTCCCACAGCGATGGCTGGGTGCGGGCGCGCTTGCCGACCTCTTCCTCGCCTTTCGCCGCGACTTCCTCGGCGGTGGCGGCGGCATCGGCAGCCTTGGCGGCGAGCACTTCGAACGCACTTGTCCGGTCAACCGGGGTGTCATACTTGCCATCCAGCGGGCTTACCGCCTGGATGATCGCGCGTTCTTTGGGCGTCACCGGGCCAAGGCGCGAGCGCGGCGGCTTGATCAGGGTGCGCTGCACGATGGTGGGCGCGCCCTTTTCATCGAGGGTGGAGACCAGCGCCTCGCCCACTTTCAATTCGGTGATCGCCTCGGCAACCTTGAGATCGGGATTGATGCGGAAAGTCTCCGCCGCTGCCTTGATCGCCCGCTGATCGCGCGGAGTAAAAGCGCGCAGCGCGTGCTGCACCCGGTTGCCAAGCTGGCCTGCCACACGTTCAGGGATGTCGATCGGGTTTTGCGTGACGAAATACACGCCCACACCCTTGGAACGGATCAGGCGGACAACCTGTTCGATGGTATCCTGCAAGGCCTTGGGCGCATCATCGAACAAGAGGTGCGCTTCATCGAAGAAGAACACCAGTTTGGGCTTTTCCGGATCGCCCACCTCGGGCAGGCTTTCAAACAATTCGGCCAGCAACCACAACAGGAATGTCGCGTAAAGCTTGGGACTGCGCATTAACTGATCAGCGGCAAGCACGTTGATATAGCCGCGGCCCTGTTCGTCCACTTTGAGGAAATCGTCGATCTCCAGCGCCGGCTCGCCAAAGAAATTGCCCGCGCCTTGCGCCTCGAAGCTGAGCAATTGCCGCTGGATCGCGCCCACCGAAGGCCGGGTGACATTGCCATATTTGCCTGAAAGCTCGGCGGCGTTTTCATTGGCAAATTGCAGCACGGCTTGCAGGTCGGCGAAATTGAGCAGCAAGAGCCCGTTTTCATCAGCATAGCGAAAGATGATCTGCAGCACGCCTTCCTGCGTTTCGTTGAGATCCAGCAGGCGGGACAAGAGCAGCGGGCCCATTTCCGAAATGGTGGTGCGGATCGGGTGGCCCTGCTCGCCGAACAAATCCCAGAAGATCACCGGATTATCGCTATAGGCATAATCGGTGATGCCGAGTTCCACCGCCCGCGATTCGAGGCTGGCGGCGTGCTTGAAAGTGGGTGAACCCGGCATCGCAACGCCCGACAGATCGCCCTTCACATCAGCCACGAACACCGGCACCCCCGCTGCCGAAAAGCTTTCCGCAATGCCCTGCAAGGTCACTGTCTTGCCGGTGCCGGTCGCGCCCGCAATCAGGCCGTGGCGGTTCGCCCGCGACAAGGCCAGCATCTGCCGCTCCCCATTGCCGCCAAGGCCCAGATATAATGCGGTCTCGCTATCAGCCATGTGCGCCCCTCTTGTTGCAAATGCCGTTGGTCCGGGGTTTGGAGGCGCTGGCGGCCATGGTCAAGTTCTCGACTTGGCCGGGAATTGGGCTAAGTGGGGATCATGGGTCAAAGAACGCCGTTTGTGCTGCTGGATGATGCCCGCGCCAATTCCGCAGGGGGCGAGGGCGGCGCGGATGCGCTGCTTTACGAGGCTCCGCGCGCGATATTCGCCGCCCACCGCCCTGACGAGGTCGAGGCGGCGCTCGCAGCCGCCCAAGCGGCGCAGGCAGCACAGGGCGGATCGCTGGCAGGATACCTCGCCTATGAGGCAGGCCTTGCGCTTGAACCGCGACTGGCCGAAGATGCCGCCGCGCGTTCGGGCGCAGCCGGGCCGCTGGTGTGGCTGGGGCTGTTCGATGCGCCAACCGCAATTCCTGCCGCACAGGTGCCAGCATGGCTTGCCGCCCATGCCGAAGGCAGCGCCCGGATTGGGCCCCTGGAGCCGCAATTGTCGCCCGGCGGTTATGCCACTGCCTTTGCCGCCCTGCGCGAGGCGATCATGGCGGGCGATATCTATCAGGCGAACCTCACCTACCCGCTTGCAGGCTCCTATCGCGGCGATCCGCTGGCGCTGTATGCCAGCCTGCGCGGCGCTGCGGCAGCAGGCTATGGCGGGGTGATCTTTGACGGATCGCACTGGCTGTTAAGCTTTTCGCCCGAGCTGTTCTTTGCCCTTGATGGCAAGACCGCCAAGGTCAAGCCGATGAAGGGCACCCGCCCGCGCCCGCTTGATCCCGCCGCTGATCCGGCCGCCGATGCCGCCGCCGCCGAAGAACTTGGCCAGTCGGTCAAGGACCGCGCCGAAAACCTCATGATCGTTGATCTCATGCGCAATGATCTGGCGCGCGTCGCCGAGGCGGGCAGCGTGCAGGTGGAAGCGCCCTTTGCCATCGAAAGCTATCCGACAGTACACCAGATGGTCTCGACCGTGCGCGCCCGGCTTGCCCCGGCAAGGGCGCGATGGATCTGGTGCGGGCGCTGTTTCCCTGCGGCTCGATCACCGGCGCGCCCAAGATCCGCGCCATGGAACTGCTCGGCCAGATCGAGCGTGATGCGCGCGGCCCCTATTGCGGGGCGATCGGGCGGATTGACGCGCCCGATGCCGCCGGAACCGCCAACGCTGCCTTCAATGTCGCTATCCGCACCCTGCGCCTGACACCCATCGAAAACGGGCAAGGGACAGCCGTGCTGGGCATTGGTTCTGCCATTGTCGCAGACAGCGACACCGATGCCGAGCGGCGCGAATGCGAGGTCAAGGCGGGCTTTGTGCGGCGTGCCGGGCCTGATCTTGCCGCCCCGGCCTGTGATCTGATCGAGACGATGCGGTTCGAACCCGACACCGGCATCGCACTGATCGAACTGCACCTTGCGCGGATGAAGGCGAGCGCGGCGGCACTGGGCTTTGCCTTTGATCGCCATGCCACGCGCAACCAGATCCAGGCCTTGTGCTTTGAACAGGAAACCCCTGCCAAGGTGCGCCTGCTGCTGGCCCGCAGCGGTGCCACCGCGCTGGAGGTGGCACCGCTGCCGCCTGCCTTTGCCGGGCCAGTGGCCTGCATCGCCCTGCCCAACCCGCTTGATCCGGGCGATTGGCGGTTGGCGCACAAGACTTCGGATCGCGGCTTTTACGAGGATGCGCTGGCAGCGGCGCGGCGGCTCGGCGCTGATGAAGCGCTGCTGGTGCGCTCAGATGGTTTGGTGACCGAAGGCAGCTTTACCTCGGTATTTGTCGAAAGCGCGGACGGCGTGCTGATCACCCCGCCTGCACACCTCGGCCTGCTGCCGGGCGTGCTGCGCGCGCATCTGCTGGCACAGGGCCGCGCGCGCGAAGGCGATGTGACGCTGGATGATCTGGCGGCTGCCTCTGATGCAGGAAAATTGTGGCTCGGCAATGCTTTGCGCGGGCTGTTCAAAGGACATATGTGATGACGCTGCCCATTCTCTACGAAGACGGCGAAGCGCTGGTGATCGACAAGCCGGCTGGCCTGCCTGTCGATCAGCCGCGCAAGGGCGGGGCAAGCCTTGCCAATCACCTCTCGGCCCTGCGGCTGGGCTTTCAGCGCGAGCCGGTGGCGGTGCATCGGCTGGATACCGACACCTCGGGCTGCCTGCTGCTTGCCCGCAATCCCAAGGCGCTGGCCCGGTTCAATCACGCGTTTGAGGAACGCGCCGTCGCCAAGACCTATCTGGCGGTGCTGGCAGGCCATCCGCCCGGCACCAGCGGCACCATCGCATTGTCGCTGGCCAAGATCAGCTCGGCGGAAAAAGGCTGGCGGATGATCCCGGCGAAAAAGGGCAAGCCTGCCGTGTCGCACTGGGAACTGGTGGCCGAATTGGGGCCGCACAGCGTCATCCGCTTTCGCCCGGAAACGGGCCGCACGCACCAGTTGCGGGTGCATGCGCTGAAAGGGCTTGGTGCAGCGCTGCTGGGCGATCCGGTTTACGGGGCCGGGCCTGCGGCAGGCGCGCGGCGCACCATGCTCCATGCCGAAAGCCTGATCGTAACGCGCGCGGGCAAGACCCCGATCGCAGCGCGCGCGCCGCTGCCTGCCGATTTCCTCGCGCTGGGGGTAAGCGATGGATGAAAGCTTGCTCTCGCGTGCGCTGGGGCTGGTGGAGGAAAGCTTTCTCGCAGGCTCCGGCCCCGGCGGGCAGAACGCCAACAAGGTGGCAACCGAAGTGGAACTGCGCGTCAATGTGTTCCGGCTGGGCCTTGCACCGCCGGTGTTCGCGCGGCTCAAGACGCTGGCGGGCAGCAAGCTGGCCAGCAATGGCGATCTCATCCTCACTTCCAAGGCCCACCGCACCCGCGAAGCCAATCGCGAGGATGCCCGCGCCAAGCTTGCCGCGCTGCTCGAAGAGGCCCACACCCTGCCCAAGCGCCGCGCCAAGACCCGCCTCAACCGGGTGGGCAAGACCGAACGGCTCAAGGTGAAAAAAGCGCGCGGCGCAGTAAAGGCCGGGCGCGGTCGGCCAACCAGCGCGGAGTGGTGAGAGCCTGCGCGCTTCGTTCCTTGACTTTTCCCCATGATTCGCCCAATGGCGCACCCCTGTCGGCGGCGTGCCGGGGTCTCCCGCGCGTGCCGCTCGTTTTGTTTCAGGCCGCAGTGGCCACAGACCTTTGATCAGGAACCCGCCATGGCGAAGCCCGCAACCATCAAGATCCGCCTCGTTTCGAGCGAAGGCACCGGCTTTTTCTACGTGACCAAGAAAAATCCGCGCAACACCACCGAGAAGATGAGCTTCCGCAAGTATGATCCGGTGGCCAAGAAGCACGTTGAATTCAAGGAAGCCAAGATCAAGTAAGATCGCTGGCCCGATGCTCCGGCCCGCCGCGCGCCGGAGCATAATTCATCGACAGTTCAAACCGCCGCGCTTATGCGCCGGGGCATGAACATTACCCTTCCCCTCCGTCCGCTGTTGCTGGGCCTTGGCGCAAGCGCCTTGGCCCTTTCTGCGTTGCCACTGCCCCAGCCATTCACGCCTGCCCCGCTTGCCGCGCAAACCAGCGCCGGCGATCTTGACCGGGTGGTTGGCGCGCTGCGCGGCATTTCCACCATGCAGGCCGATTTCACCCAGACCGACCGGCAGGGCGGCGTCACCGGCGGGGTGATGACGCTGAAGCGCCCCGGCAAGATCCGGTTCGATTACGGCAAAAAGGCCGATTTCCTCGTCGTCTCCAACGGCAAGTCGCTCTATGTGATCGATTATCAGGTCAATCAGGTCGAACGCTGGCCGATCACCAATTCGCCGCTTGGCGCATTGTTTGATCCCTCGCGCGATGTGAAACGCTTTGGCAAGCTGCTGCCGACCGGCAACGCGCAAGTCATCAGCGTGGAAGTGCGCGATCCGGCCAAGCCGGAATTCGGGGTCATCACGATGATCTTCACGCGCAAGGCCGCTGCGCCCGGTGGTCTGGAATTGAGCCACTGGGTCGCGCGCGATGCCCAGAACAACCTCACCACCGTGCGGCTGGCCAATCATCGCTACGGGCTTGAAGTGGCCGACAGCACCTTCACCTTCCGCGATCCGCGCAAGGCAAGCCGTCGTCCGGGCTGAACAGGCCGCCGGAAAAACTTGCACGAAAACGACATCCTGAGGTTTACGTTCATGATAGTGAAAGGCAGCAGCGACTATCCCGAACTCATGAGGCGGTCGAAGGCGGGTTTCCCCCTGTTGCCCACCCTTCGCTGAAGACAGCCTCACAACAAAGCGTGACGAACGCTGCTATGGAACCCTCGACCCATCGCCCCCGGGTCGAGGGTTTTTTGTGTGCGCGTCGTTGTTTTGCCCTCAAGCGCCGGGCGCGGGCCATCCGGCCCGCTTGGCTTTTCTCGCATAAGCTCGGGCGCGCAGTCGCGCTTGCGGTCGCGTGCCGCGACCGGATCGGCGCTTTATCGCTGCGCAGTGGGCCTAATCATCCCAGCCCAGCGCCTTGCGGATGATCGCATAGATCACGTTCTGTTCGATCACGCCGCGCACCTGGCTAGCCCCCGGCCCGGTGGCAAACAGCGCGACATCCTCGCCGCCGTGAGTCTCCGCACCCAGCGGCACTGTCGCCTGCTGGCGCGCGCCAAGCCCGGTTTGCGGCTCGCCGCGCGTGCCCCGCACCGCGCCCGGCCCATTGGCATAGCCCAATGTGGTGTAAGGCTGGCCATCGGCGGCCTTCACCGCGCTGCCATCGCCGCCATCCTCGCCGCGCCCGATGGGCGGCACCACCAGGCCAAGAATATCATTCCCGCGCTGCGGATAGCCCGCCATGGTGAACACATGGCTGTGATCGGCCGTCACCATGATCAGCGTGTCCGCCGGGTTGGTGTGATCGACCGCATATTGCACCGCGCGCGCCAGTTCGACGGCTTCTTCCATCGCATAGCCTGCACGCCCTTCGTGGTGCGCGTGATCAATCCGCCCGCCTTCCACCATCAGGTAATAGCCGCCGGGATGCGCTTTCAACCGTTCAAGCGCCGCTGCGGTCATATCGGTCAGCGTGGGTTCGGGCGAATCGGGTTTGCGATCGGCCATGTAGGTCATGTGGGAGGGCGAAAAGACCCCCAGCACCGGCTTGTCCCTGGGCGCTGCGGCCAGATCAGCGCTGGTGCGCACCACCGTGCCGCCGGTGCGCCGCGCCCAATCGCCGGGCAGATCGGCATCCGCTGCGCCGCGCCGGCCGCCCTTGTCCCGCCCGAACATCACCGAACTGCCGCCGCCCAGCGCCACATCGAAATCGGCTTCGGCCAGTTGCAGGGCGATATCCTTGCAGCCCTTGCCCTGCTGGTCGGCGGAAATCTGGTTATCGGCTTCCCAGTCGCGGTCCGCGCTGCGGGCATAGACGCTCGCCGGGGTCGCATGGGTCAGGCGGGTGGTTGTCACGATCCCGAGCTTCGCCCCGCGCCGCTTCACTTCCTCACCGAGCAGCGGCAGCGGGTGGGCGAGCGCATCAGCGCACACGCCCTTTTCCGCCTGCGGGCCGATGCCCAGCACGCCAATGCGGGTCTTGGTGCCCGAATGGATCGCGGTGGCCGTGCCTGCGCTGTCGGATACCTGCGCATTGGTGTTGTAGGTCTTGACCAGCGCGACGTTTTCGAACTTTTCAAAGCTGAGCGAGTTTTCCTCGCCCGTTTGCCCGCGCTTTTGCCCGTCATAGATGCGCGCCGCCGTGATGGTGGTGATCCCCATGCCATCGCCGATGAACAGGATGACGTTCTTCGCTTTGGCTTGCGCAGGGGCGGCGGCAGACGCGCTCGCGCTGGCGACGCGCGCGCCGCTATCGGTGGTGGTGCAGGCGGCAAGCGGCAGAAGGCTCGCAGCAAGCAGCAGGGCGAACGGGCGGGCGCGGTTCATCGGCAAATCTCCAAGACTATGCAGATGCGCTATCGCTTCGCGATGCGACAGGAAAGTGAAAGGTGGAGTTTTCGTGCAAGCGTCCCTAAGTCGGCGGTCATGCTGAAAATCGCCACGTGGAACATCAATTCGGCCCGCCTGCGTGTCGGCCTGATCGCAAAGCTTCTGAGCGAAGCTGCGCCCGACATCCTGTGCCTGCAGGAAATCAAGTGCGAAAGCCACCTGTTCCCCGCCGAAGCGCTGGCGGCGCTTGGTTACACCCATCAGGCGGTGAGCGGGCAGAAAGGCTATCACGGGGTCGCCACCGTCAGCCGCGTGCCGATCCGCGAAATCACCCGCCACGACTGGCAGGCCAATGGCGAAGCGCGGCATATCGCGGTCGAGGTGGAAGGGCGCGGGCTCACCATCGACAATGTCTATGTGCCCGCCGGGGGCGATGTGCCGGATCGCACAGTAAACCCGAAATTCGGCCAGAAACTCGATTTTCTGGAGCGCATGATCCGCTGGTCCGAAACGCTCGATCGCCCCACACTCTTGGTCGGCGATTTCAACATCGCCCCGCTCGAAAGCGATGTGTGGAGCCACAAGCAATTGCTCAAGGTGGTCAGCCACACGCCGATCGAGGTGGAAACCCTTGCCCGCCTGCAGGCCGCGCATGGCTGGGCTGATCTGGGGCGCCAGTTCGTGCCGCACCCGCAGCGCTATTATTCGTGGTGGAGCTATCGCAATCCTGCCTGGCAGGAAAACGACAAGGGCCGCCGCCTTGATCACATGTGGGCAAGCCAGCAGGTCGCAGCACAGGCGCGCGCGCACCGCGTGCTGGAAGAAGCGCGCGCCTGGGCTCAGCCGTCCGATCACGTGCCGCTGATCACGGAGTTCGACCTCTGACGCAGGGGCCATCTGCGGAACGCCGCGCCGCACAGGCGGTGGATGCGCTGCGCCACGGCTGGCCGCTGGCGTTTGCTGGCGGACCTGTGATGCTGCCGGTCGAAACTGCGATTGCGCGCGGGGCCACCGCGCCGCAGATGCTGATTTCCGCCGCGCGCGCCGCCACGCTCAAACTGGCAAACCAGCGTGAGGCCGCGGTTCCCCATGCGCCGGTGCTGATTGCAGGCGGGGAACCTTTCACCTTTGCCGACGCGCTGCCGATTGCCGATCCGGCGCTTGATCTCGGCAACCCGTTCAAGGGCCCGTTTCGCGCCCAGCCGCTGGCATGGGCCGACACTGCCGCCGCCGCGCTGGAACTGGCGCGGATTGCAGGGATCCTGCCCGCCTTCCTTGTCAACCCGCAAGGCGCAGGCGAGGCGGTACCGATCGCGGTGTCCGATCTTGCTGCCTATTCCGCCGCCGGTGCGCTCAAGATCATCACCCGTGCGCGCCTGCCTGTCAGCGCGTGCGAGGATGCCGAAATCATCGCCTTCCGCTCAGCGGCCGATCTGCGCGAACATGTCGCGCTCATCATCGGCAAGCAGACCGGGGACCGCCTGCCGCTTGTCAGGCTCCATTCCGAATGCCTCACCGGCGATATCCTCGGCAGCCTCAAATGCGATTGCGGCCCGCAGCTTGACGCTGCGCTCCACGCGATGGCGCATGAGGCCAGCGATTCCGGCGGCTGGGGCGTCTTGCTCTACATGCGGCAGGAAGGGCGCGGGATCGGCCTTATCAACAAGCTGCGCGCCTATCGCTTGCAGGATCAGGGGTTTGACACGGTCGAGGCGAACCAGCGGCTGGGCCTGCCCGATGAAGCGCGCGATTTTCCGGTGGCGGCACGGATGCTGGAATTGCTCGGCGCACGCGCGATCCGCTTGCTTACCAACAATCCGGCGAAAGTCGCAGCGCTCGAAGCAGCGGGCGTGACCGTGGCCGAACGCGTGCCGCATCAACTCCCCGAAAATCCCCATAATGCGCGCTATCTGGCGACCAAACGGGATCGCTCAGGGCATCTGCTGAAATAATCTCAGCGCGTTTCGTACTGGGTGATCCCGTCCATCAGCCGGTTGTTCTGCATCACCACACGGCTGCCCGTCCAGTCGGCCAGAAACGCGCTCTGGCGGCGCAATCCGGGGACGAAGCGTGCCTCGTTATTCTCCACGCGCAGGCCATCGGAAGGGTGCAGGATGGTCTCTGTCCCCAGCGCGATGAAGACCGATGAATTGAGCTTGTTCTTGCCCTGCACAAAGAAATTGCCCGCAATCCGCCCGCGTGCGCCTGCGGGCAGATCGATCATGTAATTGGTTTCGAACCCGGCCGAATCGTCAAACGAATTGTCCTCGATCACCACCTCGCCGGTGCGGGTTTTGAGGTAATGCCCGCCCGCGCCGCGTTCGAACCGGCTCTCGCGCACGGTCAGCGCGCCATAATCGCCGACATAGACCGAATGCGCGCAGCCCACATCCTCATCATCGCAATTGCCCAGCCCGCTGAAGGTGGAACGCAAAATCACCACCTGCGCGCGCACGCCATTGGCGGTGAGGATGCCCTGCTGGCTATCGGCAAAGCGCGCATCCGACACCTCCAGGTCGCCCTGTTCAAGCCGGATGCCCGATCCGTTGAAATCGGCAACGCGGATGCCGGTGAAGGTCAGCCCGCGCACTTCGGCACGGCGTCCGCGCAGCACCAGCGCGGCCTTGTCCTCGCACGGCTTGCCCGTAAACGTCACGCTGCCGGGCTGTTCGGCAAGATAGGTGACGATGCCTTCTTCCTGCACCGCGCATTGCCGGTAGGTGCCGGGCGCGATCACGATAGTGGCGCGCCCTGCGCCAATCGCATCAACCGCTTGCTGAAGGCTGGCATAGCTGCGCCCGGTTTCCGCCACGCGGAACGGCGCGGTGCCGCTGGCCTGGGCGAGCAGCGCCGTCATGGGCAGCGCGCTGGCCGCCGCCGCCAGCAAGGCGGCTTTCGTAAAGGGCATGCGTTTCATCGCTTTTGCCTTAACGCACAAGGGTTAACCGCCCTTGAAGGCGGCCTGTCGCCACGCGCTGTGCAATTCTCTCTTGGCCTTGACCCTTGCCCATGGCTAAACCGCGCGCCACAACCCATTCAAGGAGAGACGCCCATGATCAAGATTGCCCCCTTTGCCGCCGCCACTGGTGCCGCCCTGCTGCTGGCCGCCTGCGGCAGCGCGGATGACGCATCGACCGAAGCGCGCGCCGACACCGTCGAAATGCCTGCCGACGAAGCGCTCGAAGCGGTCACCGAAGAGCCGGTCGCCGATCCGACGGCGAGCGCTGAAGATCCGGCCGAAGTCACCAATCAGACCACCGCCGAGGCGGCCGAAGCCGCCGCCAATGTCGCTGCCGAAGCTTCTGCGGCTGCATCGGCTGCCGAAGCGGCCGAGACCGAGTAAGCCGCGCCGTGCTGCGCCCTGCCCGCCTGCTTGCCGTGATTGCTGTGGCCGTGCCAGCGCTTGCGCTGACGGCCTGCAACAGCGGCGCGCCGCAGCCGGCGGGCGGGGTCAGCAAGGGTGAGGCCGAAGCGCTGGCTGAGGCTGCCGAAATGCTCGACGAGACCCGCACCCTGCCCGAAGACGCCGTACCCGCAGAGGCTCTGCCGCAAACAGCGCCCGGCGAAACTGCTGCGCAAATGGCAGGCGACAGCGAAAACTGAACGCGCAAAAGACGCGCCATTATCCGATGAAAATGGCGAGGAACCGCTCGCCGCCCGAGAGGAAAGCCAGCGACCATGAACGCCCCTGCCACCCTTGCCGCGCCGCTCAGTACCGGCATGGACGAGGACACCTTCGAACAATTCGCCGATCAGCTCCAGCGCTACGTCCGCGAACGCCTGATCCCCGCCGAGCCGCAGGTGATCGCCGAAGATCGCGTGCCCGAGGATATTCTTGGCGAGATGCGCGAGATGGGCCTGTTCGGGCTCACCGTGCCCGAAGAATATGGCGGCGCAGGCCTCAACATGACGCAATATGCCCGCGTCGTGAACATCATGGCCTATGCCGCGCCTGCCTATCGTTCGATCTTCTCGATCAATGTCGGCATGTTTTCAAGCGCGCTCAAGAACGGCGCGACCGAGGCGCAGCGCGCCGCATGGTTTCCGCAGATCGCGGCAGGCAAGATCGCGTGTTTCGGCCTCACCGAACCGGGATCGGGCAGCGATAGTGCCGCGATGGCGACCACGGCAGTTCCTGATCCGGACGGCAATGGCTGGATCCTCAACGGCACCAAGCGGTACATCACCAACGCACCTTATGCCGATGTCGCGCTGATCATGGCGCGCACCAACAAGGAAGCCCTGCCCAAGAACGCGCATGTTTCCGCGTTCCTTGTGCCGATGAATTCCCCCGGCATTTCGCGCGGCAGCCCGGACAAGAAGATGGGGCAATCGGGCAGCACACATCTGCGACATCATGCTCGATGATGTGCGCGTGCCCGGCGATGCCTTGCTCGGCGGGGAAACCGGCAAGGGCTTTGTCTTTGCCATGAAAAGCCTTGATAATGGCCGTATTTCGGTGGGCGCGGCGGCGACGGGATATGCCCGCCGCGCACTCGATTCGGCGCTGCGCTACGCCAATGAGAGGAAGGCCTTTGGCGAGCCCATCGCCAACTTCCAGCTGATCCAGCAGATGCTCGCCGACAGCGAGATCGAAATTTACGCTGCCGAAGCGATGATGAAGGATGTCACCGCGCGGGCTGACGCGGGCGAGAACATTCTTGTGAAGGCGGCCGCCTTCAAGGTGTTCGCTTCCGAAATGTGCGGCCGGGTGGTTGACCGGGTGGTGCAGATCTACGGCGGCGCGGGGTATCTGGCCGAATACGACGCCGAACGCTTCTTCCGCGATGCGCGCATCTACCGCATCTACGAAGGCACGACGCAGATCCTCCAGCTCCAGATCGCCAAGCACATGCTGCGCGAATGGAGGGAAAACACCTGAATCCTGTCATCCCCGCGCAGGCGGGGATCCAGCTCACTTGATGCGGGGGCCGAGGCCAGCTGGATCCCCGCCTTCGCGGGGATGACGATTGTATAATCTTCTCAATGATCTGAGCATCATCGAAGTTTCCAGCTTCGTCGCTTCGCCCACTGCCGGGCTTTACTGCGCGCAGATGGGCGCGGAGGTGATCCGGGTCGATCACACTGCGGGCGGGCTCGATTACAACCGCTACATGCTGACCCGCGAAGGGCGTTCGCTGAGCTGGGAGAACTTGAACCGCGCCAAGAAATCGGTCGCGCTCGATCTGCAAACGGGCGAAGGGCGCGAATTGCTGGTGGCGCTGGCGGCCAGCGTCGGCCAGTGCATCACCAATCTGCCGGAGCAGAGCTTCCTCTCCCACGCCGCGATGCAGGCGAAGCGCGCCGACATGGTGAGCCTGCGGGTGATGGGCTGGCACGATGGGCGCCAGGCGATGGATTTCACCGTCAACGCCGCTGCCGGATACCCGCTGATGACCGGGCCGGAGGATTGGGACGCCGCCACTGCCCCGCCCGTCAATCAGGTGCTGCCCGCGTGGGATTTCATCACCGGCGCTTACGGCGCTTTCGCCCTGCTCGCAGCCCTGCGCCACCGCGACCAGACGGGTGAGGGCAGCGAGGTACGCCTGCCTCTGGGCGATGTCGCGATTGGCACCATGGCGAACGCCGGATTGCTTGCCGAAGTGCTCTATCGCGGGTCTGACCGCATCCGGCTCGGCAATGCGATCTGGGGCGCGTTCGGACGCGACTTCCGCAGCCGCGACGGCGTGCGCTTCATGGTCGCGGCGCTCACCCCCAAGCAGTGGAGCGGGCTGGTGCGCGCCTTTGGGCTGGAGCAGGGCATCGCGGCGCTGGAAGCCGATCTCGGCGTCCGCTTTGCCGACGGGGACACCCCGCGCTTTCAGCACCGCGCCGCACTGTTTGCGCTGTTCCAGCAGGCGGCGGACGGGGTGGATTATGCCGATCTTGCAGCACGCCTCGCCGCCGAAGGCTGCACCTTCGAGCGTTATCGCACCGCTTACGAGGCCGCGAACGATCCGGTGCTGGTGGCGGAAAACCCGCTGTTCGGCCCCGCGCCAGCCAACCCATCGGGCTTTGCCTATCCCGCCACCCGCAGCTTTGCGAACCTTCCGGGCCGCGAGGCGGGCGATCCTGCGCCTGCGCCTTTTCTGGGCCAGCATTCCGAAGAAGTGCTGAGCGAAAAGCTCGGCCTTTCGTCCGGTGCGATTGGGAAGCTGGTGGATGCGGGAACCGTCGCTTTGTCCGATCAAAACACCACCCGTTCGGGCTGAGCTTGTCGAAGCCCTGCACTTTTCTTTCCGCTCTCGGGCAAAAAAGAAGGACAGCCCTTCGACAAGCTCAGGGCGAACGGAGTTGAGAATGATGACCAGACGCGCCGCCATCTGCACCCCCTTGCGCACTCCGGTGGGCAAGTTCCTCGGCGGGCTGTCGAGCCTGAATGCGGGCCAATTGGGCGCGGTGATCCTGAAAGCGCTGATGGAGCGTTCGGGCATTGATCCGGCGCGGGTGGACGACGTGGTGTTCAGCCAAGGCTACGGCAATGGCGAGGCCCCGGCGATTGGCCACTGGAGCTGGCTGGCGGCGGGCCTGCCGCTCGAAGTGCCCGGCTTCCAGCTTGATCGCCGCTGCGGGTCGGGCGTGCAGGCGGTGGCGACGGCGGCGATGATGGTCGAAACCGGGATGGCCGATGTGGTCGTCGCGGGCGGCGTTGAAAGCATGTCGAACGTCGAACACTACACCCTCGCCGCGCGCGGCGGCGTGCGGATGGGGGACATGGTGCTGCATGATCGCCTCAGCCGCGGCCGCGTGATGAGCCAGCCGGTCGAGCGCTTCGGCGTCATCACCGGGATGATCGAGACCGCCGAGAACCTGGCGAAAGATTACGGCATCACCCGCGAGGAGGCCGATGCCTTCGCCGTGCGCTCGCACCAGAACGCGGCGCGGGCGTGGGCGGAGGGCAAGTTTGCCGAGCAGCTCGTTCCGGTCGCGATCCCGCAACGGAAGGGCGATCCCGTCGTATTCGATCACGACGAGGGCTACCGCACCGACGCCTCAATGGAGACATTGGGCAAGCTCGCGCCCATCGACGGCAAGCGCGACCCCGAGGCCATCGTCACCGCCGGCAATGCGAGCCAGCAGAACGACGCCGCCGCCGCCTGTCTGGTGGTCGCGGAGGACAAGCTGGAAGAACTCGGCCTCACCCCGATGCTGTGGTTTGGCGGCTGGGCGGCAGCGGGGTGCGATCCTGCGCGCATGGGCATCGGCCCGGTGCCTGCGGTGGAGCGATTGTTCGCACGGCGTGGGCTTTGCTGGGACGATATCGGGCTGGTGGAACTGAACGAGGCTTTCGCCCCCCAAGTGCTCGCCGTGCTGAAAGGCTGGGGCTGGTCGGACGATGACAGCCGCCGCGAGATGCTCAACGTCAACGGATCGGGCATCAGCCTTGGCCATCCCATCGGTGCAACCGGGGGCCGCATCCTCGCTGATATGGCGCACGAAATGCACCGGCGCGGTGTGCGTTATGGGCTGGAGACGATGTGCATCGGCGGCGGTCAGGGCATCGCGGCGGTATTCGAGAGGGCGGCATGACTTACGAGGCATGGATCGGGCGCGAGGAGACCGCGAAAGACCGGCTCGATGAAGGGTTGGCCGCGCGCTGGCTCGCCACCTTTGATCTGCCGCGGCCATACCCGGCGATCATGCCGCAGGGCATCCACTTTGCACTGTGCACTCCGCAAGCGCCCACCGCGAGCCTCGGCGAAGATGGCCACCCGGCGCGCGATGCCAAGAACGGGGACAGCGCCGACAGCTTCCTGCCGCCCTTCCCCCAATTCGGTTCTGGGCCGCGCCGGATGTGGGCTTCGTCCAAGATGCAGTTCGTCGCGCCCATCGCCATCGGGGCGGGTGTAGAGCGCACCAGCCGCATCGCTGCGATCAGCGAGAAGGCGGGCGGATCGGGCCGCCTCGCCTTTGTCGATGTCGAACACACCACGCGCGCCAACGGCACCATCGCGGTGATCGAAACGCAAACGCTGGTCTATCGCGAAGCCGCCGCGCCCGATGCCCCGCTCAGCCCGCCGCCGCTGGGCGCAGCGCGCTTTTTGCCCGAAGGCTGGGAGGCGCACCGTGCCATCACGCCGGACGCACGCCTGCTGTTTCGCTATTCGGCGCTGACCTTCAACACCCACCGCATCCATTATGACGCGCCCTTTGCGCAAAATGTCGAGCGCTATCGCGGCCTGGTGGTCCACGGCCCGCTGACCGCGAGCCTGCTGTTGCAATTGGCGGCGCAGGAACTGGGCGCAAACCGCCTGCGCAGCTTCGCCTTCCGCGGCCTCTCCCCCGCCATCGCGGGCGAGCCGCTGCATCTGGTGATGCGCGCCAAGGATGATGGTTACGAGCTGGCGGCGTTTGCCGATGACGGGCGGCAGGTGACGGCAGCGAGCGCCACCACTTAACTCCCCTCCCCTTGGGGAGGGGTTGGGGGTGGGGATTCTGCCTCCGATCAGACGTCGAACATCTACCTCCTGCCCCCTCCCTCAAGGGAGGGGAAAATCGGCAATCGGTTTCAGCACCTTGTATTTCTCCTTCGCGGGTTTCCGGCCCAGCTCAGGGAAATCGATGCCCGGCGGGTCTTCGTGGGTATCGGGAATGCGGCGGAGCAGATCGCGCACTAGTGTCAGCCGTCCGCGCCGCTGATCGTTGAAATCCACAATCGTCCACGGCGCATGGGGCGTGTGCGTGGCCTTCAGCATCGCTTCGCGCGCGGCGGTGTAATCATCATATTTGTCCCGCGCAGCCAGATCGACAGGCGACAACTTCCAGCGTTTGAGCGGATCCTCCAGCCGTTCGCGCAGGCGTTCTTCCTGATTGGCCTGATCGGTCGCCAGCCAATATTTGCACAGCAATATGCCATCATCGACCAGCATCTTTTCAAACACCGGCACCTGTTCGAGGAAGGCTGCGACCTGGCTTTCCGAGGCATAGCCCATCACCTTCTCCACGCCTGCGCGGTTGTACCAGGATCGGTCAAACAGCACGATCTCGCCTGCCGTGGGCAAGTGCGCGATGTAGCGCTGGAAATACCACTGGCCCATTTCAGCCTCGGTCGGCTTCGATAGCGCCACCGTGCGGCATTGGCGCGGGTTGAGCTTGTCGCGCACCGCCGTGATCGCGCCGCCCTTGCCTGCCGTGTCGCGCCCTTCAAAGATCACGACCACCCGCGCGCCTGTGGCCTTCACCCAGCGCGCCATGCTGACCAGTTCCAGCGTCAGCGGCGCCAGCGCATCCTCGTAATCCTTGCGCTTCATCCCCATGCCTGTCTCCCCATTTGTCCTTGGCCCGCGATGGTAGTATCATCGGAAACGATATGGCCACACTTGCAGACCCTACCCCCGATTTCGTCACTCTGCCCGAAATGGCAGCCGATGTCTTTACCGCGCCGCTCGCCCGGCCTGCCCATGTCGGCGAGGACTGGCTGGAGCCCGCGCAGACCGCCTACACCGCCGAGGATCACAAGGTGTGGGACGATCTGTTCGCCCGCCAGATGGAGGTGCTGCCCGGCCGCGCGTGCAGCGCTTTTCTTGCCGGGCTGGAACAGCTTGATCTGGGGCGCGGCGGCGTGCCGGAATTTGGCGCCTTGTCCGAAGAACTCGGCGCGCTGACGGGGTGGAGCGTGGTGCCCGTCCCCATGCTGATCCCTGATCACGTGTTCTTCTGGCACCTTGCCAACCGGCGCTTTCCGGCGGGCAATTTCATCCGCACGCGCGAGACTTTCGATTATATCGAGGAGCCTGATGTGTTCCACGATGTGTTCGGCCATGTCCCGATGCTGACCGATCCCACTTATGCCGATTACATGCAGGAATATGGCCGCGCCGGGTGGAAAGCGATGCGGTATAACCGGCTGAAGGCGCTGGGCGCGCTTTACTGGTACACGGTCGAATTCGGGCTGATCGAGGAGGCAGGCGCCGTGCGCGCCTATGGCGCAGGCATCCTGTCAGGCCCGACCGAGGCGCGCTTTGCGGTGGAAGCGCAAAGCCCCAATCGCATCATGCTGAATGTCGATCGGGTGATGCGCACCGATTACGTGATCAACGATCTGCAACCGACGTACTTCGTGATCGAAAGCTTTGCCGATCTCTACCGCCAGACGGTGGAGCGCGATTTCGATCGGCTCTATCGCAGCCTGCCGGCCGGGTTCACCTATGCCAATTCGGCGGTGATCGATGTCGATAATGTGCTGCACCGGGGCACCCAGGAATACGCCTTGCGCGGCGGGCGCGGCAGCGGGGCTGTTCCGGTTTAGGCTTCGGCTTTGCGGCGATGGAAAATCGCGTGATACAGCACCATCGCAACGCAGGTCGCCGCCAGGGCCGCGCCCAGCGCAAGGAACGAAAGGCTGCCCAGCAGCGTGCCATCGTTCAGCAGCGCGCCTGCCACCAGCGACACCGCCACACCAATGCCGATCTGGCGAAAGATCAGGCCGGGCGCTTCGGTGCGCGCGAGGATCGAGGCCAGCCAGCCCAACGTCACCCCCAACACGATCAACACCAGCAGCGCCATTTTCCGATCAATTCCCTGTAAACCTGTTGTGCAAGGCAATCGCCCTGTGATGGGGGCTTAACCATCAACTTCCGCGCTGGTTCCGTTCGCTTGTGCCTAACGCAGGAACAGCCAGATGATGGCCGCGCTGCCCAACACGATGCGATACCACGCAAAAGGCGCAAAGCCGAAGCGGCTGACATAGGTCACAAAGGCGCGGATCACGATCAGCGCGGTCAGGAAAGCAGCGGTCAGGCCAATCGCGATCTCGCCCCAGCCGATCAGCCCGCCGCCCGCCATCAGCTTTTCCGGCTCGGACAGGATCTTGACCGTGGCTGCCCCCAGCATGGTGGGAATGGCGAGGAAAAAGCTGAATTCGGCGGCTGTCTTGCGCCCCACCCCCATCGCCAGCGCGCCGAGGATGGTGGCGCCCGAACGGCTGGTGCCGGGGATCATCGCCAGGCATTGGACAAAGCCGATGCCGATGACCTTGGCGAGCGGCACATCGGCAACGCCGGTATCCGCGCCCGGCTTTACCGTGCGTTCCAGCCCCAGCATCGCGATCCCGCCGATCAGCAGCGCCCAGCCCACCACCATCGGGGTTTCCAGCATGGCGTCGATCTGGTCTTTCACCGCAAGGCCGATCACCGCGGCGGGCATGAAGGCAACCAGCAGGTTGCGCACAAATCGCACCGCCACAGGCTCCCACTTGAGCAGCCCCATCAGCATGCCCCAAAGATAGCGGAAATAGACCACCACCACAGCGAGGATCGCGCCAAGCTGGATCACGACATTGAACTGCGCCCATTGCGACGCATCATAGCCGAACAATTCGGTTGCCAGGATCAGGTGCCCGGTTGACGAGACGGGGAGAAACTCGGTCAGGCCTTCAAGGATGCCGAGCAGAATTGCGGTGATAATTTCGCCCATGGCCCAGCCGCTTTGCCGAGGGAGCGTGTCCTGTCAAACCGAAAAGGCCCGCTCCGGCGGTGGAGCGGGCCTTTGCTTGGATTACCAGATGCGCACGCGCTTTTCCGGCGGGATATAGAGCGCGTGATCCGGCGTGATGCCAAAGGCTTCGTACCAGGCATCAAGATTGCGCACGACGCCGTTCACCCGGTATTCCTCGGGGCTGTGATTGTCGGTGCGCAGCCGGGTGCGGTAGCTTTCCACGCGCTGCGCCGAACGCCACACCTGCGCCCAGGCGAGGAAGAAGCGCTGATCGCCGGTCAACCCGTCGATCACCGGCACGTCCTTGCCCTTGGTGGCGATCTTGTAGGCGCGGTAGGCAAGGCTGAGCCCGCCGACATCGCCGATATTCTCGCCCAGCGTCAGGCGGCCATTGACGCAGGTCTTGCCGTCATCAAGCGGGCAAAAGGCGTTGTATTGCGCCACCAGCGCATCGCCGCGGGCATCAAAGGCCTTGCGGTCTTCATCGGTCCACCAGTTGCGCAGCATGCCCTTGGCATCGGATTTGGAGCCCTGATCGTCAAAGCCGTGGCCGATTTCGTGCCCGATCACGCCGCCGATCCCGCCATAATTCACCGCGATATCCGCAGTGAGGCCAAAGAACGGCTGTTGCAGGATGCCGGCCGGGAAGACGATCTCGTTCTTGGTCGGGTTGTAATAGGCGTTCACGGTCTGGGGCAGCATGAACCATTCGGTGCGATCAATCGGCTGACCCAGCTTGCCGATATTGTCGGCCATGCCCCACTTGGCCGCCGCCATCCGGTTGGCAATCGGATTGCCGGGGACGATTTCGAGGCCTTCATAGGTTTCGAGGTTATCGCGATACCCGATCTTGGGATCAAAGCTCGCCAGCTTGGCGCGGGCTTCCTGCTTGGTTGCCTCGCTCATCCAGTCGATTTCGGTGATCGATTCGGCCAGTGCGAGCCGCAGGTTGGCCACCAGTTCATCCATCGCCTGCTTGCTTTCGGGCGGGAAATAGCGCGCGACATAAAGCGCGCCGAGCCGTTCGCCGAGCATCCCTTCGGTGGATTGCACCGCCCGCTTCCAGCGCGGGCGCTGTTCGGGCGCGCCGCTCAGCACCTTGCCGTAGAAGGCGAAATTGGCTTCGTCGAACCGCTTGGGCAGCACGGCGGCATTGCCGTTGAGGAACTGCTTGGCCATCCATGCCTGCAGCGTTGCGACCGGGGTTTCGCCCAGCAGCTTGAGCATGCCGGGAAAGCCGCTGCCGATCTTGGCGCGGGTGGCAGCATCAAGGCCCAGTTCTGCGGCGCGTTCATCCGAGGGCGGCATGGTGGAGACAACAAAGCCGGGGCTCTTGTCGAGGCCGGTCTTGGCCAGCATTGCCACCAGTGGGGCCGCGCCCGGCAGGGCCGCAACCTGGTCAGCCGTCAACAGGTTATAGGTCAGGTCGCGGTTGCGCTGCACGGTGCGATCCCAGGCCACGGTGCGCGCGATGCGATCTTCGAGCGCATAGACCGCCTCTGCCGCGCCCGCCGCATCGGCATAGCCAGCCTCACCCATAAGGAAGGTGAGATAGGCCTTGTACTGTGTCTGGATGGCGCGGCCTTTCTCGCTGGTGTCGAGATAGTAATCGCGATCCGGCAGGCCCAGCCCGCCAAAGCTGAGATAGGCAATGTGGCGATCGGGCTGTTTGGCATCCACGTTCACCCCGCCGCCGATCGGGCTGGCAAAGCCGGGTTCGGCCCACAGTTCCACCAGCGCATCAAGGCTGGTCGCCTCGCGGATGCGGGTCAGATAGGGCATCGCCGGCGCCATGCCAGCCGCTTCGATGGCATCGGTATCAAGGAAAGCCTTGTAGGCATCGACAATCCGGCGTTCGTCATAGCTCAGGCTTTTGGCCGGCTTGGCGACGAGTTCATCAAGCAACGCCTTCACATCGGCGGTGCTCTTTTCGCTCAGCAGCGTGAAAGCGCCAAAGCGGCTGAATTCGGGCGGCAGCGGATTGGCATCGAGCCACGGCTTGTTGACATAGGCGAAGAAATCATCGCCCGGATGCACCGTGGTGGAAAGCAGCTTGGGATCAACGCCCCACTTGCCAAAGCTCATGCCCGGCACGGGCACGGCGGCAGCAGCGGCAGGGGTCGCGGCGTCAGCCTCGGCGAGGAAGTAATGCGCCTCCCCGTGATTGTGGCCGTCAGCGTGATCATCATGCGCCTCGGCCTGGGCAAGGGCGGGCGCAGCAAGCGCGAGCGCGGCAAGGCTGGCGCCGAAAAAGGCGGCGGTTCGGATCATGGCAAGGTCTCCCCACAAATGGTGATAAGCGCAATAGCTGCGCGTGACTTACACCAGCGCTGCGACGGCGCAGCGCAGCTTGTCCGGTGATCTGCGCGCTTGGTCGAAAAAATGCGCTGGCCGGATCAGGCGGCGGCTTCGGCAGTGAATTGCAGCTTGGCCAGCCGGGCATAAAGCCCGCCTGCGCGCGACAGGGTATCGTGGGTGCCCTGTTCGACGATGCGGCCTTCGTCCATCACGATGATCCGGTCTGCCGCGCGGATGGTGGCAAGGCGGTGCGCAATCACCAGCGTGGTGCGCCCGTGCATCAGGCTTTCAAGCGCCTGCTGCACCAATTGCTCGCTTTCAGCGTCCAAGGCGCTGGTCGCCTCGTCGAGCAGCAGGATCGGCGCATCGCGCAGCAGCGCGCGGGCAATCGCGACGCGCTGTTGCTGGCCGCCGGAAAGCTGCGTGCCGCCTTCGCCAAGATAGGTATCGAGGCCCTGCGGCAGACGTTTGAGGAAGCTTTCGGCATTGGCGGCGCGGGCGGCCTGCCAGATTTCCTCGTCGCTCGCATCCCACTTGCCATAGCGCAGATTGTCGCGGGCATTGGCGCTGAACAGCACCCCGTCCTGCGGGACCAGCGCGATCCGTTCGCGTACATCGGCGGGATCAGCCATGGTAAGCGGCACCCCATCGAGGCGGATCGTGCCGATCTGGGGATCGTAGAACCGTTCAACCAGCTGGAAAATCGTCGATTTGCCCGCGCCCGAAGGCCCGACAATCGCAATCGTCTCACCCGGTTCGATTTCGAGGGTGAAATCCTTCAAAGCAGGGCTGTCGGGCCGCGCGGGATAGCGGAAAGTGACATTGCGGAAAGACAGGCTGCCGCGCGGCGGCATCGGCAGGGCTTCGGGCCGGGCAGGCGGCGCAATTGCCGGCTTGGCTTCGAGCAATTCGGCCAGACGGCTCGCCGCGCCCGCCCCGCGCAAGAGATCGCCATAAACCTCGGTCAAAGCGCCGAATGCGCCTGCCACGATCATCGCGCCGACAATGAACGACAAGATGGTGCCGCCGGTGATATCGCCCGCAGCCACCCCTTCGGCTCCGCGCCACAGCAGCAGCACAACCGAACCGAAGATCGCCAGAATGATCACCGCCGTCATCACCGATCTGAGCACGATCCTGCGCCGCGCGGTTTCAAAGGTGTTTTCCACCGCCTGAGCAAAGCGATCAGCCTCGCGGGCCTCCTGCCCGAAGCTTTGCACCACTTTCATCGCGCCGAGCACTTCCGTCACCATCGCGCCCACATCGGCGATCCGATCCTGACTGGTGCGCGAAAGCGTGCGGATCTTGCGCCCGAAAAACACGATCGGCAGGATGATGCCGGGAATGCCCACTGCCAGCCACACTGTCAGCCCCGGCAGCAGCCAGAACAGATAGATCGTGCCGCCCACGCCAAGGAAGATATTGCGCAGCGCCACCGAAACCGTGGTGCCGACAACGGTTTCGATGATCGCGGTATCGCTCGTCATCCGGCTGGAGATTTCCTTGGGGCTGTTTTCCTCGTAGAAACCGGGCGACAGGCGCATCAGGTTGCGGTGCACCGCGCGGCGGATATCGGCCACCACACGCTCGCCAATCCAGCTGACATAGTAAAACCGCGCCGCCGTACCGAACGCGATGACCAGCACGATCACAAACAGATAGCGGAACCACCGGCCAATATCCCCGGCACCTTGCGCCCCTGCATCGCCAAAGCCGCGATCGACGATCAACTGCATCGCCGCCGGGATCGCCAGCGTGGCCGCTGCGGTAATCGTCAGGGCAATCACTGCCAGCACAAGCTGGGCGGGATATTTCGCCGCTTCGCGATAGACCATCCGCAAGGGCGCCAGGCTGCGCGAGCGCGCAGGTGTTGCTGCGGCCTCGTTCGGCTCTGCCAGTTCGGGGGCTGCGCTCACCGCGCTGGTTTTGCTTGTTTCACCGCTCATCGCGTCCCCATTTAGGCGCGGGGGATCAGAATTTCACGCGCAAAAAGCGCAAACCCCACAGGCCTGCGCTGGTCCTCGGGTAATTTGTGCGTTGCACAACTGCGCAAACAGGCCCATTTGATTATCCCAAGCGCCCCACAGAGAGGCGCAATTGTTCGTCAGCCAAGCAAGGGGCCCGCACATGCTCTATCACGCCTATGAATTGCAACGCACCTGGATGTCGAGCGCCAGTGCGTTTGCGGCGATGGGGGCAAACGTGCTGGCTGGCCCTGCCAAGTCACTGGATTATTTCGGGATGGGCCCGATGATGGCCAGCGCGCTGGATGTGTTTGCCCACGCCACCGCGCATTACGGCAAGCCCGAATTCGGCATCGCGCATGTGGCCATCAACGGCGCTTCGCATCCGGTGGTGCAATCCACCGTGCTCAAACGCCCGTTCGGCGATCTGCTGCGTTTTCGGGTGGAAGGCGTCTCGCATGATCGGCCCAAATTGCTGATCGTGGCCCCGATGAGCGGCCATTACGCCACGCTGCTGCGCGGTACGGTGGAACGGATGCTCGAAAGTTGCGAGGTTTACATCACCGACTGGGCCGATGCACGCGACGTGCCGCTTTCCGCGGGCAAGTTCGATCTGGATGATTATATTGATTACCTGATGGAATTTGCCGAATTCCTCACCGAGGCAGGCGGCGGCAAGCGTATTCACATGATGGCGGTGTGCCAGCCCAGCGTGCCCGCTTTCGCGGCCACGGCCTTGCTCAACCTGCACAAATCGCCCGCCAGGCCTTTGACGCTCACCATGATGGGCGGGCCGATTGACACCCGCGAATGCCCCACCGTCGTCAACAACATGGCGATGCAGCGCCCGATCGAATGGTTCCGCCAGTCAGTGATCGCGAGCGTGCCCTTGAAATACAAGGGCGCAGGCCGCCGGGTCTATCCCGGGTTCATGCAGCTTTCCGCCTTCATGAGCATGAACCTGTCGAACCACATGATGAGCCATTACGAGATGTTCAAGCATCTCACCGTGGGCGACGAAGCCAGCGCGCAGGCGACCAAGGATTTCTACGACGAATATCGCAGCGTGTGCGACATGACGGCGGAATTCTATCTCCAGACAGTCGAGGAAGTATTCCAGAAGCATTCGATCCCCAAGGGCGAATTCCGCCACAAGGGCGAGCTGGTCGATATCACGCAGATCACCGACACCGCGCTTTTGGCGGTGGAGGGCGAGCGTGATGATATCTCCGGCCTCGGCCAGACCCGCGCTGCGCTGAAACTGACGCCCAACCTCGCCGAAGCGCACAAGCGCTACTACATGGCCGAAGGCGCAGGCCACTACGGCATCTTCAACGGCAGCCGCTGGCGCACCAAGGTTGCGCCGCAAGTCGAGGAATGGATCGCCGCCCACCCGGGGTGAGTTGTGGCCGCTGGGTAACGGCGAGTTTGGCCAGTTTGGCGCCCAAAGTTGCCATTCAGGAAGCGGCCCCATTGCGGACGTTTTCATTATGATCTTCGCCGCACGAACGCTGTCATTCTCTCAGTCCAAAAACAGTTGTAAGCGAACTCCTGAGAGAGGGTAGAACACAAAGCTATCGAATGTTCGATCGCTAGATCGCACTCGATCGGAAAAGCTGTTTTACGTAGCGCCTGCTGGAGATGAAAGGGAGTGGAGAAGAAAACAAAAATCAGGCTGAAGCGTTTCGCCTATTCATCGCTGATTGCCCTAAGCACCACTCTTATTATCGGAACCTTATTTGGCCCTATCGCGACATTAATTTCTGGTTGTGTTGGATTTTTAGGTGTCGCCATTGCTAGCGATGATGACCTTGGGACTTGCCTCCCATTCGCCTTGTTTTTTCTCCTCGCGCTTGTAATACTGGTTATGGCGCTTGTGGGGGTAGTGTTGCTCAATTCCTAATGACGCCTTTGCGCCAATGTAGATCGTAATCTGCCATTCGCCTCCCCAACCACATCCCGTCACGCGCTCGCCCGCGACCTGTCCCAGAAAACGGACATGGGCCGCGCACACTCCTGCACTTCCTGCTTCTCCCGCAAAACCGTGCCCTCGCGCGTTGCAATTCCATGACGGGGCGCTAGGCGGGAGGGGGGACGCAGCAACGGGGATTCGCAAGCCCATGAAGATCATGTCCGGCAATTCAAACCTGCCGCTCGCCCGGGCGATTGCCGCCTATCTGGAAATCCCGCTGACCGATGCGAGCGTGCGGCGCTTTGCCGACGAGGAAGTCTTCGTCGAAATCCACGAAAACGTGCGCGGCGAAGATGTCTTTGTTGTCCAGCCGACCAGCTTTCCGGCGAATGACAACCTGATGGAACTCTTGATCTGCATCGATGCGCTGCGCCGCGCTTCGGCCAAGCGGATCACGGCGGTGGTGCCCTATTTCGGCTATGCCCGGCAGGATCGCAAGCCGGGGCCGCGCACGCCCATTTCCGCCAAGTTGGTGGCCAATCTCATCACCGAGGCAGGCGCTGACCGCGTGCTGGCAGTGGATCTGCACGCAGGCCAGATCCAGGGCTTTTTCGATATCCCGACCGACAATCTTTACGCCGCCCCCGTCATGGCCGCCGATATTCAGGCGCGGTACGGCGATGAAGACTTGATGGTGGTCAGCCCCGATGTCGGCGGGGTGGTACGCGCGCGGGCGCTGGCCAAACGGCTCGACAACGCGCCGCTCGCCATCGTCGATAAGCGGCGGGATCGGCCGGGCGAATCGGAAGTGATGAACATCATCGGCGATGTGTCCGGTCGCCACTGCATCCTGATTGACGACATCATCGATTCGGGCGGCACCTTGTGCAACGCCGCCGAAGCGCTGCTCGAAAACGGCGCGGCGAGCGTTGCGGCCTATATCACCCACGGCGTGCTATCGGGCGGGGCAGTGGCGCGCATCAACAATTCGCGCCTCAAGGAACTCGTCATCAGCGATTCGATCCGCCCGACCGAGGCTGCCGAAGCGTCCGACCGCATCCGCATCCTCACCATCGCACCGCTGATCGGCGAAGCGATCCGGCGGATTGCCGATGAAAGCTCGGTAAGCTCGCTGTTCGATTAGGCGGTTCCCCACCCGTGACCGGTTACGGGCGGAACTGCTGCGCGATCCCGCAAGCGGTATGGCGGTTGGTGCGGGTTGCCCGCCCGAAAGCGGACATGCTCAAACCGAGACCATTGCAGGCGCAGCGTCACTAAAATATTTTGGTAGCGTCACTAAAATATTTTGATGGTATAGAGGAATACGGTCTTGCCGCCAAACTTCTAATCCCGCCTTGCAGCCAAAGCCAATGCCGCAGAAATTTTTCCCAAAGATTTACCGAGCTATTTCAGTCAAGGATCTTTCTGATGAAAGAAACCATCAAACTTTATGCCGCGCTTACCATGCCAACAGCGGCATACGCGACTGCTACCCCGCATTTTTCCAGAAAGAGAGCCAAGCTGGCGTCTGCAAAGTTGATGGTCACATCATTGGCAACATGCCTGTCGCTGAGTCCTGCTCTTGCCGAGACTACAACCAATGTCCTCTATGCCGCCTGTTTTAAGGCAGAGCCGTTTTCGAGTGTGCATTATCATACTGAAACCTATACTCTCGATACGCCGACGATCAGGATCATGGATCAATTCATTATGTCACCGGAGTATTTTGACTATAAAAAATTGATTACAAAGCAATTTCTTGACTATCTGAAAAACAAGAACCTGAACGACGTCAATGTGCAATGCATGGTGCTCGAAAACCGCGAAAAGGTCGTCAGTTGGGAAAGCCAGTATCGCACCGACAACGTGAATATGCTCGGTTACAAAACGGCTTTTGTTTCGGATTGGAAGCCACAGGTGTCTCCCGTCTCCAAACCACCGCAGGAACCGTGATTTCTAAATTCATCCGGATCTAACTCGCCGAAGAATACTCGGGACATTAGCGGATTGTCTCCACGGCTTGGGATCATCGATTATGCGCAGCTATGGTTTCGTTGGGGGGCTGCCTTCCAAGCGAAAGCTGCAATTCAAATTCCCCCACTTCCCGCCCTTGCGCCGCCCGCCAGTTTGCCACGCTAGCGGTCATCGGCTTTCCTGGCGTTGCGCCCGCGCGCATCGTGGCGGGATGGCCGGCTTGCTTGCTCTTTCTGCCTGTCTTGTTCGGCTTTCGCGTGAGCGCGGATGGCCTGCCTTTGGCCGCCGCCGCGATGATCCGCGCGCGCTTTACGCAGGCGAATCGATCAGCCGCCTTGCCGCTGCAGCAATCCGGCGATAGCCCGATGCCAGCGATGCGCGGTGCGCCAGGGGCTTGCCCTCCTCCCCGCCCCGCGCCCCGCTCGCACCGGCAATGACCGACAAGGGAGGCGCGCATGTTCGATCCCGGAGAAATCCGGCAAATGCTCATCAGCGCCGCCCAGCAGCGCATGGCGCTGACCTATTCTGAGGTGCTGGGCGCGCTGGGCCACCGCTTTACCCGGCCCCTGATGCGGCAATTGTGCAAGGTGCTGGATGCCATTGACGAGGATGGCCGTGCTGCGGGCGAGCCGGGGCTGGCGGTGCTGGTGGTGCGGCAATCGGATGGGCTGCCGGGGCAAGGCTGGTTCGTCGCGCGCTCGGCCAGCCATGCTGATCTCCCGCTCGACTGGGAGGGGTACGAAGCGCGGCGCTATATCGAGGCTAGGCAGGCGGAAGCTTTCGACTATTGGGCCAAACCATGACTGACAAAGACCTTGCCCTTGCCTTGCGCCTTGCCGATGTTGCGGGCGCTGCGATCCGTCCGCTGTTTCGCGGGGCATGGAGCGAAGAAAAAAAGGCCGATCGCTCTTTCGTCACCGAAGCGGACCGCGCTGCCGAAGCCGCGATGCGCCAACTGATCGAGGCCGAGTTCCCCGCCGACGGCATTATCGGCGAGGAATATGGCACCTGCAACGAAGGCGCGGGCCGCCAGTGGGTGCTTGATCCGATTGACGGCACCACCAGCTTCATCGCGGGCCGCCCGATTTTCGGCACGCTGATTGCGCTGTTGCAGGATGGCTGGCCGGTGCTGGGCATTATTGATCAGGCCATTAGCGGCGAACGCTGGGTCGGGCAGATCGGCCAGCCGACGATGTTCAACGGCAAGCCTGCCCAGGCGAGGCCCTTGCGCGAATTGGCCGATGCGGTGCTCGCCACCACCAGCCCGCATCTGTTCACCAACGAGGAAGCGGACGCCTTCATGAGCGTTGCCAAGCAGGTCGCGCAGAAAAAGATCGTGTTTGGCGGGGACTGCTACAATTACGGCCTCGTCGCATCGGGCCATGTCGATATCGTGATCGAGGCGGGGCTGAAGCTGTATGACTATGCTGCGCTGGTTCCGGTGGTCGAAGGGGCCGGCGGGATGATGGCTGATTGGCAGGGCAATCCGCTTGATGCCGGCAGTGATGGCACAGTGATCGCACTGGGCGATCCGGCGCGGCTGGAAGATGTGCTGGACGCGATGGGTTGAGGAAGCAGGCTTTATGAAACCCCGGCCAGCGCTGCGATCCCGCTACCGCTAGGTCAGGTCTGCCACCACGAAAGACACCGCAACGCCGAGCATGACCAGCGCAAATCCGCGCCGGGCGATCTGCATGCGGTGGGGATCAGCCAGCCACGCCTGCGCACGCGCGCCGATATGGACGATTGTGAGGTGGATGATCGTGGCGATGCTGGCGCTTACCACCGCCAGCACCAGCGCATTGCCAAGGCTAAGCCCTTCCCCGTCCAGAAAGCGCGGGGCCACGGCAACAAAGAACACATAGGCTTTGGGATTGAGCAGGTTGATCAGCGCCCCTGTCAGGAACGCGCGGCGCCCGGTATGTTCGCGGTCTTCGCCGTCTTCGCCAAGCCGGGGCAGGCGGCCCCGCCCCGCACCCCGCCCCGCACCCCGCCATGTCTCTATGGCGAGAAACACCATCATCGCGGCCCCGCTCCATTGCAGCACATGCCAAAGCCAGGGCGCGGCCTGCAACAGGGCCGCAAGGCCCAGCGCGGCCAACACCCCGTTGACCAGCAGGCCCAGCGCCACGCCTGCCACCGCCGCATGGCCCACACGTTTGCCCTGCGTTGCCCCCAACCCTGCAAGCCATGCCATGTTCGGCCCCGGGGTCAGTTCGATCAGCAGCACGGCCAGCGCAAACCCGATGATATCCAATCCGTTGCCCCTTTGCGGCTGCGCGCATCAGCGCCGTTTCAGCAAGTGGCCAAGGCTGTGCTGCTGGCGATGCCCTGCTTGATCGGCGCTGACCGATTGTTCAAGGGCTGTGCGGATCGCCTCGATCTCGTGATCGGTGAGATGTTCGATCCCGACAAATTCGTTGCGGGCATTGTGCATGGCCCGGATCAGTTCATCGAGCTTGGCCTGCATGGCCGCCGCATCGCGATTCTGCGAGTTCTGGATCAGGAACACCATCAGGAATGTTGCGATGGTGGTCCCGGTGTTGACGACCAGCTGCCACGTGTCGGACCATTGGAACAAGGGCCCGGTAATGCCCCAGCCCACAATGATGAAAACGGCCAGCGCAAAGGCTCCCGGCTGACCGGCAGCAAAGGCGGTGCGCGATGCGATGATGGTAAAGAGGCGGTCCATGCTTCGATGTCTCCCTGCTCGTAGGTCGTGGCAAAACCGCGCCCGCAGCCGCGCATCATGCCGCAAGACCAGCCCGCCTATTGGCTGGCGGCGGGGGCGGCGGCAGGGGCGCTTTCAACGGGGGCGTCAGCGGGTGCATCAGTGGGGGCCATCTCGCCTGCCACTTGCGGCTGCTGGGCATCGACCTCGCTGGCCGATGGCCCGGCGCGCGGCGCAAGCGGTGCCCGGCTGGTGAGTTGTTCCAGCGCGATCATGTCATCGCTGATCGTCCCGCCCAGCACTTCGCCCTCGGCCTGCCCGCCGGTTTCGCCCGCAGCGGTGCCCGGCGCGCTGTCGCAAGCGGCCAGCGGCAGCAGACACAGGGCAAGCGCGAGGCGTTTCATCCGCAGGCCTTTCGCGCAGCGCGGTCCAGCGCGTCAAGAAAATCATCGCTGCGCGCCAGCAGCGCTGCGTCCCATGCATCCGCGCTCACCGCAAGGCCCAGCTTGGCCAGGCTGGTGACCCCATATTCGGCAATCCCGCAAGGCACGATCCCGCCGAAATGCGACAGATCAGGGGCAAGATTGACTGAAAAGCCATGCATTGTCACCCAGCGCCGCACCCGCACGCCAATCGCGCCGATCTTGGCTTCCGCGCCGTCCACATCGCGGGTCCAGATGCCAACGCGCCCGGGTGCCCGCCAGCTTTCGACACCGAAATCGCGCAAGGTGGCAATCACCCAGCCTTCGATGGCATGGACAAAGCAGCGCACATCACGCCCGCGCCGGTTCAGATCGAGCATCAGATATCCGATCCGCTGGCCCGGCCCGTGATAGGTATAGCGCCCGCCGCGCCCGGCCTCGACCACGTCAAAGCGTGGATCGACCAGTTCGGCAGGGTCTGCGCTGGTGCCGGCAGTATAAACCGGCGGATGTTCGAGCAGCCACACAAGCTCTGCCGCCGCGCCGCTCGCAACCGCCTGATTGCGCGCCTCCATTGCAGCGAGTGCGGCGGCATAGGGCACAGGTTCGCCTTCGCGCCGCCATTCGATGGGCGCAGGCACTGGGGCATGTTCTGCAACGCTTGCCATGGCGCGGCGGTGCAGGCATTCAGCGTTTATATCAAGAGGGATTGTGGCCAGCACACAGCGCCGCATTCCCGCTTGGCATGCAACCGCACCGGCAAACACGAGGGACAAACGGGCATGGCTGGCAGGAAACTCGATATGGGCGCCGCGTGGAGCAGCGCCATGGGCCTTATCGGTCAGAACAAGGATACGGTGGGCGCGATTGTCAGCCTGTTCTATTTTCTGCCTTATCTTGCAGTCGGCCTGCTGGCGCCCGAGGTGGCAAACCCGCAACCCGCCGAAGTCGCGCCCGGTGCCACCGCGCAGGCCGCGCTCGACCAGATCAGCGCTGCCTATGCCGATAACTGGCCGGTGCTTTTGGGGGTGACACTGGCGCAGTTCATCGGCTCGCTCACGCTGCTTGCGCTGCTCGGCAATCCCGACAGCCCGACAGTCGGCGAAGCGCTCAAGCGCGGCCTTGGGGCAGCGCCGTCCTATTTCGTCTCGCAAGTGTTATCAGCGCTGCTGGTGAGCATTGTAGTGGGCGTGCCGCTTGGCCTCACGGTCGCGATTGCGCCGGGGGCGGTGGCAGCCGTGGTGGGGATCGCGGCGCTTGTCGGCGCGATTTACCTGTTCGTGAAATTCTCGTTGCTGGCGCCGATTGTCGCCATCGAAGGCGTGCGCAATCCGATCAGCGCGCTCCAGCGTTCCTGGCGCCTTACCAAAGGCAATTCCTTCCGGATTTTCGCCTTCATCGCGCTGCTGGTGATTACCATCGGGATTGTCTCGGTGCTTGTAAGCCTGGTGTTCGGGCTGGTGTTTGCGCTGTTCGATCAGGGGATTGCGGATATCGGCAACGCGGTGGTCGCGGCCATCGTCAACACTGTGCTTGGCGTGGTGTTCGTGCTGGTGCTGGCGGCGGTGCATCAGCAACTGGCCGGGCCGACGGGCGAACAGTTCGCCGCCACTTTCGAATAGCGGGGCAAGCGCGCCGCGCCCACCATGGCCGAGATTGATCCCGAACTTGGCGCGGCCACGCAGGCGAAAGCGGCCACCGGCGCAATCCCGCCTGCGCGCATGGCATTGCTGTTCACGGTGATGCTGGTGACAGCGGCAGGCAACACCGCGATGCAATCGGTGATGCCTTCGATCGGCACCGCTCTCAGGGTGGATGATGTGTGGATCACGCTGGCCTATTCATGGTCGGCGCTGCTGTGGGTGGTGTGCGCGCCGATCTGGGCGCGCCGTTCCGACCGGCGCGGGCGCAAGGCGATGATGGCGCTGGGCCTGAGCGGGTTCATCATCTCGATGGCGCTGTGCGGACTGGCGCTCTACGCCGGGCTGAACGGCTGGCTGTCGGCGATGTGGACGCTGATCGCCTTTGCGGCTGCGCGCAGCCTGTATGGCGGGTTCGGCAGCGCCGCGCCGCCTGCGGTGCAGGCCTATGTTGCCGCCCGCACGCCGCGCGCGCTGCGCACGCAGGCCCTGTCGCTGATCGCATCGAGCTTTGGCCTTGGCACGGCGATCGGCCCGGCGCTGGCGCCGCTGATGGTGCTGCCGTTTGTCGGTCTGGGGCTGACCGGCCCGTTCATCTGCTTTGCCGGGATCGGGATTGCCGCGCTCATCGTGCTGCGGCTGCGGCTGCCCAATGACGAGCCGCAATTTGCCGCCCGCGCGCCGGCTGCGCCCTATTCCAGCGGATCAGGCGCGCCAAGCGATCCCGCGAGCGAGCCCGAGGATGCAGAGGATGGCGCGCTGCCGCCGCGCCTCAGCTGGCGCGATACACGGCTGCGGCCATGGGTGATTGCGGGGTTTTTCGGCGGGCATGCGCAGGCGATGGTGCTGGGGGTGTCGGGCTTTCTGGTGCTGGATCGGCTGGGCCTGCGCGAAACCCCGGCCGAGGGCACCGGGCCGGTCAGCCTTGTGCTGATGAGCGGAGCGCTGGCGACGCTGCTGGCGCAATGGGGGCTGATCCCGCGCTTTGATCTCGGCCCGCGTGCGGCAACCTTGTGGGGGATCGCCACGGCGGCTTTCGGCACGCTGGTGCTGGCCTTGGGGACTAGCCTGCACACGATTGCGCTGGGCTATGCGATTGCATCGCTGGGCTTCGGGCTGTTCCGCCCCGGCACGACGGCGGGCACGTCGCTGGCGGTCACCCGCGCCGAGCAAGGCCAGGCCAGCGGCATTGTCGCCTCGCTGGCGGGGGCGAGTTACATCTATGCACCAGCGCTGGGCGTATGGCTCTATGCCACCTCGGAATGGCTTGGATTTGGCCTGATGATCGCGCTGTGTCTGGCCGTGCTGACGCATGGCTGGTTTGCGCTTCAGGCCGACAGCGATCTGACGCAGGAACGCGGCTGAGAAACCGCAGCCGCGCTTACAATATTTCCAGCACCGCGTCCTGCGGGCGGCACAGGCGTACGCCCTTGGCGGTTTCGACCAGCGGGCGTTCGATCAGGATCGGCTCGGCCACCATCGCGGCCAGCACCGTGGCATCATCAGCCTCGCCCAAGCCGCGTTCCGCCGCATCGGTGCCGCGCAGCCGCAAGCCCTGCTGCGGCGTGATCCCGGCGTCGCGATAAAGCTGGGCGAGTTTTGCGGCGCTCGGCGGGGTCTTGAGATATTCCACCACTTCGACCTCGATACGGCTGAGGTTTTCGAGAATCGCCAGCGTTTTGCGCGACGTTCCGCAAGCGGGATTGTGCCAGATGGTTGCTTTCATCGGAGGTCTCCTGCGGGTATGTGCGCGCCCGGCTGTAAGCGGAAGCATTCAAAAAAGCCACGGTTTGCGCCAAATCAAGGCGGCCATCATTTTTTCTTTGCACCTGCGAGTGAGTTGCAATAACGCGCTTTCACATCATTGCAGATGCAAGGGATTATCATGATCAAACTGACGTTCCGCACGGCCTTGCTGCTTGGCTGCGCGGGTCTGAGCCTGCCGGCTCTCGCTGCCGACGAAGACGCCGCCGACATCCCGGCGGATGCCACTTCCCCGGTCGGGACCGAGATTGTGGTGGTTGGCGACACCGAAACTGCCAACACGATCAGCGGTTCCTCAAGCACGGTCAGCGCGCAGGATCTGAAGCGCAGCCGTGTGCTGAACGTCAATGATGCGCTGCGGCAGGTCGCAGGCGTGTTCCCGCGCGACGAGGAAGGGGCAGGCGCGCGCCCGAACATCGGGATCCGCGGCCTTAACCCGGTCCGCTCCACCAAGGTGCTGCTGCTGGAAGATGGCATTCCGCTCGGCTATGCGCCCTATGGTGATAATGCGGCCTATTATCACCCGCCAATCCAGCGCTTCAGCGGCGTCGAAGTGCTGAAAGGCGCAGGCCAGATCCGCTTCGGCCCGCAGACCATCGGCGGGGTCGTCAACTACATCACGCCCGACGTGCCGACCGATTTCACCGCGCAAGGCACCATCGCTGGCGGCAACCTTGATCAGTTGATGCTGGATGGGCAGATCGGCGGGCAGGTGCTGGGCGGCGGCGTGATGCTTCACGTCAACCACAACCAGACTGATGGCAACCGCGACAACCAGTCGATCAAGTTTACTGACATCTTCCTGAAAGGCGCCTGGGAACTGGGCCCTGATCACGGCATCACGCTCAAACTGTCGCGCTTTCGCGAGGATAGCCAGGTCACCTATTCCGGCCTGACGCGGGCGGAATTCGCCGCCAATCCGCGCGGCAATGTGTTTACCAATGACGATTTCCAGACCGCGCGGCTCAACGCCACGCTTGCCCACCGCTGGGATCTGGCCGATGATCTGACGCTGCGGACCACCGCCTATTACCACCACTTTACCCGCGACTGGTGGCGCCAATCATCCAATTCCGGCCAGCGGCCCAATGATGCCAGCGATCCGGCTTGCGGCGGCCTTGCCAATCTGCAGACGACCTGCGGCAACGAAGGGCGGCTGCGCGATTACGACACATTCGGGATCGAATCGCGCCTGACGATTGATCACACGCTGCTCGGCTTTGGCGGGGCGACCGAAATCGGCGTGCGCGCGCATCAGGAATACCAGCGCCGCCGCCAGTGGAACGGTGACACGCCGACGGCGCGGGCACCGGGCACCGGGATCAATGCCGGGGTGCGCGAAAACAGCGAGCGCGACGCCTTCGCCTTTTCCGCCTTCGTGCAATCGCGGCTCGAATTCGGTGCTTTCGCGCTGACCCCGGGCGTGCGCGGCGAATTCATCAAGTATGACCGCCGCAGCCTGCCCATTGATGTGATCGCAGGCGGACGGCCCACCGGCGCGCAGACCGCGCCGGTCAGCGGCAGCGAGCGGTTGAACAAGGTGCTGCCCGGCCTTGGCGCAACCTGGGATATCACCCCTGACGTGACGCTTTACGGCGGGGTGCACCGCGGCTTTGCCCCGCCGCGCGTGGAGGACATCATCACGGCAGCCGGCGGCTCGGTCGATCTGGATCCCGAACTCAGCACCAATTGGGAACTGGGGATCCGCGGCAGCATCGTGCCGGGGGTGCGCGGCGATGCGACCTTCTTCGTGATGGATTTCGACAACCAGATTGTCGCCCAGTCGGTGGCTGGCGGGATCGGGACGGAGCTGACTTCGGCCGGGCGCACGCTGCACAAGGGCGGCGAGTTGTCGCTCACGCTGTCGTCGCGCGATGCGGCATGGACTTCGCCCGAAACCGATGTGTATGCGCGGTTTGCCAGGCACATGGGTGGCAGAAGCGCGCTACAACAGCACCCGGATCGCTGCCGTGCCATGTTTTGACGGCGCGGCCGCAGGCTCGCTCGTTGCCACGGGCGCAGGGGCAGTGCCTTGCGGCACCCCGCGCAATGTGAACGGCAACCGCCTGCCCTATTCGCCCGAATGGCTGCTGTCTGCCGCCGTGGGCGTTGAACACAAGGGCTTTACCGGACAGCTCGAACTGGTGAGCCAGTCCGAAATGTTTGCCGATGATGTCAACCTGATCCCGGTGACGCCCGATGGCCAGCGCGGGTTGATCGAAGGCTGGAGCCAGGTGAACGTGGCGCTGTCCTATGGCCCTCCGGACGGCAAGTGGGAAGTGTTCACCACGGCCCGCAACCTGTTTGACCGCACGTTCATCATTGATCGTGCGCGCGGCATTCTGCCCGGTCAGCCCTTTACCATTCAGGCGGGCTTTACAGTGCGTTATTGATCGGCTTGCGGTTCCGGCACCGAAAGCGCCGGGACCGCGCCAGCCGCATCCTCGGCGCTGATGCCGGGCGCAGGCGCCGCGCTCAGACTTTCGCGGCGCTGTGCCACGCGTCCGGCGCGCTCGATAGCGCGCACCAGCCGCGGATAGACCCCGCAGCGGCACAGATTGGGCACGGCCGCTTCGATCTCCTCGCGGCTGGGCGCAGGATTGCGCTGGATCAGCGCGGCGGCTGCCATCACGATCCCCGGCGTGCAGAACCCGCACTGGATCGCCTGTTCGGCCACCATTGCCTGCTGCACCGGATGCGACCGGTCGCGCGAAAGCCCTTCGATGGTGGTGACATAGCGCCCTTCCGCCTCGGCCAGCGAAACCGCGCAGGATCTGAGCGCCGCCCCGTCGATGATCACCGTGCAGGCGCCGCCGGTGCAGCCCGGCCCGCTGCCGCAGCTTTTGGTGCCGGTAAGGTTCGCCGCCTCGCGCAGCGCGAACAGCAAGGGCGTGCGCGGATCGAGATCAAACTCGACCGGGCGTTCGTTGACAGTAAAGCGGGACATGGCAGGACGGCTTAGCTGCGCCAGCTGGTGTCGATACGGTCAATCCGGCGCTTCCATGCCTCGAAATCAAACAGGCCCGCACCGCCCTGCCCCGCCATCACCGCAAGATCGCGCTGGTGGACGTTGACGACATCCTGCGGGACGAGATTGGGATTGCCCATGCCAAGCGTTGCCACCTGAATTTCGCAGGCGCGCTGGAGCGCCCACATTTTCACGAACATGCCGGGAATGGTGCGATCCATCACCACCGGGCCATGATTGCGCAGCATCAGGATGGATTTGTCGCCAAGATTGGCCACCAGCCGTTCGCCCTCGTCGGCGCGCACTGTCACGCCTTCGAAATCGTGATAGCCGATCTGCCCCTGAAAATTGCAGGCATAGAAATTGGTGGGCAGCAGCCCGTCCTTGTGGCTGCAAACCGCCATGGTGGCCGTGGTGTGGACATGGCAGATCGCTGCCGCCTTATCGCCCAGATGCTTGTGAAAATAGGCGTGCTGGGTGAACCCGGCCTTGTTCACCATATATTGCGAGGGGCCGACATTATTGCCCTCGACATCAATCTTCACCAGATTGCTCGCGGTCACTTCGTCATACAGCAGGCCGAAGGGGTTGATGAGGAAAGTGTCCTGCTCCCCCGGCACTTTGACGGAGATATGATTGTAGATCGATTCCGACCAGCCGAGGTGATCGAAGATCCGGTAACATGCCGCCAGATCGAGCCGCGCCTGCCATTCGGCCGCGCTGCATTGATCCTTGACGCTCGTGCCGCTGTGAAGCTGGGTTGCCATGGCCTTGATCCTCCCAAAATGCCGCTGATCTTCCTTAAACCCCGCTTGGCCTGCGCCCGCAAGAGCGCTGTTGCAAGATATTGCTTTGCCAAGCCTGCGTGCGGGCGCTAGCCCTGTCGGCCAATGTCCGCCTCTCCCGCTCCGCCCGCACAACCTTTGCGCCAAGCTGCGCCGCAACAGGCACGGCTGGTGACGGGCAGCATCCCGCGCCACCTGTTCGAACAGACCTTGCCGATGATCATCGGGGTTGCAGCCGTGATGTCGATCGGGCTGGTTGATACCTATTTCATCGGCCAGCTCGGCAGCGATGCGCTGGCGGCGATTTCGTTCATCTTTCCGGTTTCGGTCGCCACCACCTCTTTGGGCGTCGGGGTGAGCGTCGGGATCAATGCGGTGGTGGCGCGCGCCATCGGCGAGGGTGATTTCGAACGCGCCGCGCGCCGCGCCAATTTCGGGATTATCTTTGCGCTGGCCTGCGGGGCGGTGATGGGGGCTGCGCTTTTCCTGCTGATTGATCCGCTGTTCGGCGCGATGAATGCACCGCCTGCGATCATGCCGCTGATCCGGCTGTATATGGAGCCGCTGGCGATTGGTTTTCCGCTGATCCTGCTGATCATGGGGTTCAACGGGGTCTTGCGCGGACAGGGCGAAGCGCGGCGCACCAGCGTGATTTCGATCACCTATGCCGCGGCCAACTGGGTGCTTGATCCGCTGCTGATCACCGGCGCTTTCGGGATCGAAGGCTTTGGCATGGCAGGCGCCGCCTATGCCACGGTGATCGGCTGGGCGGCGGGCGTGGCCATGTGCCTGTGGCTGACCCGCGCAACCCAGCTGCCGCTTGATCTGATGCTGCTGAAGGGCTGCAATTTCATCGAGAACGCCCGCGCCATCCTGCGCATCGGGCTGCCTGCGGCTTGCTCCAACGCGATCAACCCGATGGGCCTTGCGATCCTGACGGCGCTGGTCGCGCTTGAAGGCGATGCGGCGGTCGCAGGCTTTGGCGCAGCCGGACGCTTGCAAAGCTTCGTGATCGTGCCGCTGCTGGGCCTGTCGGGCGCAATCGGGGCGATAATCGGGCAGAACTGGGGCGCAGGCCATTATGATCGTTCGCGCGAGGCGGCGCTTTATGCTGGCGGGTTTTGCGTGGTCTATGGCCTGGTGGTGGCTCTCGCCATGCTCACCTTCGGTGAATGGTTCGCCTATTTGTTTACCCGCGATCCGGCAGTGATTGCCGAATTTGCGCTCTACCTGAAAATCGCGGCCTGGGGCTATGCGGGTTTTGGCCTGCTGATCGTGGGCAACGGGATCATGAATGCGGTTGACCGGGCCAGCCTTGCGCTGATGCAATCGGTGGGCCGGGTGTTTCTGGTGATGCTGCCCACCGCGCTGGTGCTGCGCCCGGCATGGGGCAGTTCGGCGATCTTCACCGCAGAACTCGCCGCCAATCTGTTCGGCGCGGTTTCGGCGGTGGTGCTGGTGCGCCATGTGCTGGGCAAACCGCACCGGCCCTGGGTCAAGGCCTGAAAGGCGGCGATTTAGCCCGGCCTTGCTAGGCCAAATTTAACCATCTGGCGGCAAAGCAGACATCATGGATGATCTGCTGGCCGAATTCATCGCAGAAACGCGCGAGATGCTGGAGGCAACCGGCGGCGAACTTGTCGCGTGGGAAGCCGATCCGGCTGACCGCGCGCGGCTCGACAGCGTGTTCCGCTTTGTCCACACGGTGAAAGGCAATTGCGGGTTCTTCGATTTTCCGCGCCTTGCCGCGCTCAGCCATGCGGCCGAAGATGCGCTGGCCGATCTGCGCGCCGGGCGGCGTGAGCCTTCGCCGGCGCTGGTTTCGGCGGTGCTGGCCATTATTGATCGCATCGCCGCGATGGTGGACGGGATCGAGGCAGGTGAAGAAGCAGGCGATGCGGGCGCTGATGAAGCATTGATCGCGGCTCTCAGCGCACCAGGCCCCGCAGCCCGCACCGAAACCCCCGCCCCGCTGGTGTCCGAACCCGCCATGGCGCGGCGCAGCGATCCGGCGGCCATGCTGGCCGCCCCGCGGACCATCCGCCTGCCTGTCGAACTGCTTGACCGCGTGATGAGCGGCGTGTCCGACATGGTGCTGGCGCGCAATGATCTGGCGCACCGCCTGCGCGCAGCAGGCACCCCGCCCACGCTGGATGGCCCGTTCGAACGCCTCACCGCAATCCTTGCCGATGTGCGCGATGCCATCACCCGGATGCGGATGCAGCGCATCGAAACCCTGTTCGGCGCCCTGCCCCGGCTGGTGCGCGATCTTTCCGCCGAACTGGGCAAGCAGGTGCAGATTGATCTGGCTGGCGGCAATGTCGAACTTGATCGCGAGATGATCGAGACAATCCGCGATCCTGTCACGCACCTCATCCGCAATGCGATTGATCACGGCATCGAAGCGCCATCTGCGCGGCTGGCAGCGGGCAAGAGCGAGGTGGGCCTGCTGACGCTATCGGCCCACCAGTCGGGCAATACCATTGCGATTGTGGTGAGCGATGACGGGCGCGGGCTGGATGAAGAGAAGATCGCAGCCAAGGCGCTGGCGACCGGCCTTATCAGCCCGGCGGAACGCACCGCTCTGACCCGCGAAAAAGTGCTGCAGCTGATCTTTGAACCCGGCTTTTCGACCGCCGAGGCGGTCAGCACCGTTTCGGGGCGCGGGGTGGGCCTTGATGTGGTGCGTCAGAACCTTGAGAAAGTCGGCGGCAGCATTCAGGTGTCGAGCCAGCCGGGCATCGGCACGCTGTTCACGCTGCACATTCCGCTTACCCTCAGCATCATTGCCGGGCTGACCGTGGAAGTGGCGGGCCAGCGGCTTGCGATCCCGCAGGGCTATATCGAGGAAATCATCGAAGCCAGCGCCGATGCGCTTGATTATGCGCGGATGGGCGAAACCGCGCTGGTCACTTTCCGCGGCGCGCGGGTGCCGTGCCTGCTGCTGGGCGATGTGCTCGGGCTGCCGGCCCAGGACATGACACAGGACGGGGTGCGGGGCACCCACACGCTCGCGCTGCTGCGGCTGGCAAGCGGCGATCTGTTCGCGCTGGCGGTGGAACGCATCCACAGCCACGGCGATCTGGTGGTCAAACCGCTGGCTCCTGCGGTGATGAAATGCGGGCTTTATGCCGGGTGCGCGCTGCTGGATGATGGCCAGCCGGTGCTGCTGCTGGATGTCACCCGCATTGCGGCGGAATATAATCTGCTCTCGGAAACCCGCGCGGGCACGGCCCATCGCCGCGCTGCCGATCACGCCGGCGCTGCCCATAACGCAGCCCGCGCCATGCTGTTCACCGGGCTCGACGGGCGGCGCGCTGCGATCCGGCTCGAACTGGTGCAGCGCATCGAAACCATCCCCGCCACCGCCATCGACACCACCGGCGCGCGCCCGCGTGCGGTGATCGACGGTGTGATCCTGCCGCTGACCGGGCTTGGCCCGGAACCGCTCAGCCGCGCCCGGCAGCGCCTGCTGCGCCTGTCCGACGGGACGAGCGAGTTGCTCTATGCGGTCAGCGATGTCGAAGACGCAATCGAACTGCCCGCCGCCCTTACGCCTGCACCCGATGATCGCGACGTCGAAGGCCTCGCGCTGATCGGCGGGCGGCCGGTCGCAGTGCTCAACGGCCATGCGCTGTTCGCCCGCTATGGCGAAGCACCCCAGCCTGCCGCGCGCCCGCTGTGCCGCCTGCCCGATACCGATTGGGCGCGCACGATCCTTGGCCCGCTGGTCGAAGCGGCAGGTTACCGCGTGGCCGCAGATGGCCCGGACGATACCGGAGCCGCGCTCACCATCCTGATGGATGATCTTTACGAAGTCGCCAGCCACCTTGGCCAATTGCCGCAAGGGCCGATCATCCGGCTGCGCGATCATCCCGATGCTGCGCCCGGCGCACCCAGCATCTATCGCTATGACCGCGAAAATCTGACCCGCGCCTTGCAGGAATTGCGTGCCGTAACCCCGCTGGCCAGCACAGGTGCCAGAATGAATGGAATTGCGCCATGAACCCGCTGGTTCTTATCGTCCAGATCGCCGGACGGCGCTGCGCTATCAGCGCTGCGGACGTGAAATCGGTGATTGATCTCGGCACGATTGCCCCGGTGCCGCGCGCGCCCGCCTTTATCGCCGGGCTCACCACGCTGCGCAGCCAGGCGCTGACAGTGATTGATTGCCGCCTTGCGCTGGGCCTTGGCGGCGAGGTTTGGCCCACCGATGCGCGCGCTGCGGTGATCGCGGTCGAGGGCCATTCCTATGCGCTGATGGTGGACGCGATCGAGGATATTGCCTCAGCCTTGAGCGAACCGGGGCAGATCCCCGGCGGTTTTGGCGCGCATTGGGAGAGCGTCGCCCATGGCATGATCGAGACCGGGATCGGCCCTGCCCTGCTGCTGGATCTGGTGCCGCTGATTGCCGGGCCGGACGGGGCCCAGGGCAGAAACGTCCGTGCCGCTTAATCCCATGGTTACAACTCGCGCCCTATCCTGCCGTTTGCTTCGAGCTGAGGGAAAGCCATGAAAACCTGCCTGATCGTTGATGATTCCCGGGTGATCCGCAAGGTTTCGCGGCATATTCTCGAAACGCTCGGCTTTGCCGTGTCCGAAGCGGAAAACGGCCAGCTGGCGCTCGAAGCTTGCGCGGCCGCCATGCCGGATGTGGTGTTGCTCGACTGGAATATGCCGGTGATGACCGGGATCGAATTCCTCGTGGCGCTGCGCCAGCGCCCCGGCGGCGATGCGCCCAAGGTGGTGTTCTGCACCACCGAAAATGACGTGGCCCATATCCGCGAGGCAATCAGCGCGGGCGCTGACGAATATGTGATGAAGCCGTTCGATCACGAAACGCTCCAGATCAAGCTGCAACTGGTCGGCTTTGCGTGACACCGGCGCGCGCGCCTTTTCAGTCGTCGCCAGCGGCGGCGCGCACGCGCTCCGGTGCGCAAGGCCAGCGCACGCAGCCTATCGGGGTGATGATTGTCGATGATTCGCTGACGGTGCGCACCATCCTGAAACGGATGGTCGAAAGTGATCCGGCGCTGCATGTCACCGCCACGGCCAGCAGCGCGGAAACCGCGCTGCTGCAGCTCAAGGCGCAAAACCCCGATGTGGTGCTGCTCGATCTCGAAATGCCGGGGATGGGCGGGCTTGAAGCCCTGCCTGCGATCCTTGCCCTTGCCCCGCAGGTACAGGTGCTGGTGGTGTCGGCGCTGACCGAAGAAGGGGCCGAAGCCACCGTCTCGGCGCTGGCGATGGGTGCAGCCGACACCATGCTCAAACCGCGCCCCGGCGAATTCACCGAGGACTACCGCGCAAGCCTGATCGCCCGGATCAGAGCGCTTGGCGCGCGCGGCACCGGCGGTGATCCCCGCGCCGTTCCGGCGGCTCTATCCGGACGGGCGGCAACCAGCGCCCCTGTCCGCGCGCACGCGCCCGCCAACCCCTTCCCGCAGCTTCGTCCCGAAGTGATCGCCATCGGCGCATCGACCGGCGGCATCCATGCGCTTGGCCAGTTGCTCGGGCAGATCGGCCCGGCCTTTACCCAGCCGATCCTGATCACCCAGCACCTGCCTGCATCCTTCATGCCGGTTTTCGCCCGCCAGATCGCCAATGCCTGCGGGCGGCCTGCCATGGTTGCGCATGAAGGGCTGGTGATCGCGCCGGGCAGCATCGTGATCGCCAGCGGCGAAGGGCATCTCGTGGTGCGCCGCCGTGACGAAGCTTTGGTGGCAGAGATTTCCGCCGCGCCCGCCAGCAGCGGCTGCCGCCCGTCGGTTGACCCGATGCTGGCAAGCCTCGCCGAAACTTGCGGCCCGCGCACGCTGGCGATCATCCTGTCGGGGATGGGCAGCGACGGGCTGGCCGGCGCAGCCACGCTGGCGGCAGCGGGCGGCACGATTTTTGCGCAAGATGCAGCCAGCAGCGCGGTGTGGGGCATGCCCGGAGTGGTCACCCGCGCCGGGCTTGCGAGCCTGGTCGCGCCGCCCGAAGCCCTGGGGCAAGCTCTCATGGCCTGCGCCATCCCTGCGCGCGCAATGACCTGACGGGCGAGGCCACCAGCACCATGGAACCCAGCCCCGCCGCGCTCCAGATCATCGCCGACCTGCTGACGATGCATACCGGACAGGAACTGACCGAAAGCCGCCGCTGGCGGGTCGGCACGGCGCTGGCCGGGCTGTTTCGCGAACACCGCATCAGCAATGTCGATCAGCTGGTATGTCTGCTTGATCAGCAGCCGGGCGGCCAGCCAAGCCATACGCTGACCCGTCAGGTCGTCGAAGCGCTGCTCAACAACGAAACCTATTTCTTCCGCGACAAGCCGACCTTCGATCAATTGCCGCAATCCATCCTGCCCGAACTGGCGCGCCGCCGCGCGCACACCCGCCGCCTGTCGATCTGGTCGGCGGGCTGTTCGACCGGGCAGGAGGTCTATTCGCTGGCGATGCTGTTTGCCGAGCAGCGCGAACGCTGGGACGGCTGGACCATCGAAATCCTCGGCACTGATGTCTCGCACCGCGCCATCGCAGCCGCGCGCGCCGGGCGTTACAGCCAGTTCGAGGTGCAGCGCGGGCTGAGCGTGACGCAGATGCTGAACCACTTTGCAGAAACAGGCGGCGGCTGGCAGATCAGCGATGAGGCGCGTTCGCTTGCCCGGTTCCAGCAGCACAATATCCTCGATCACGTGCCGGGGCGCAAAAGTTTCGATCTGATCCTGTGCCGCAATGTGCTGCTCTATTTCAACCAGCAGACCCGCGCGCACACCTTTATCCGCCTTGCCGAAGCGCTGGCGAATGATGGCTATCTGATGCTCGGCGCGGGCGAGACTGTGGCTGGCCAGACCGATCTGTTCATTCCCGCCATCCAGCGCATCGGCCTGTTCGAACCGCGCGCCCAGCACAGCGCGATGCAGCTGGCGATATCGGGATAAGGGCCTGCTGCGGCGTGGATTCAGATTTGTTTAACCACCTATCTTCAGCGAATCTTGCCGCTCTTGCAGTTAGGGCCGTGGCAGCGCCGAATGGCCTGAGCGCTGCAGAGATCGGGGCGGTGAGTGTGAGCCAATGCCAAGAATGCCAAATTTCGTGCGGCTGAACGGCGCTGGCCTTGTGCTGGTACCGCTGGCGGTGCTCAGCGTGGTGTTCGGCCTGATGATCCTGGCTGCGGCCGCGAGCGATCAGATCGTGATCGTCTCGCCCTTGCCGCTGCTGACTGCGGCTGTGCTGATTTACGCCGCCACCCTTGTCCTGCTCGGCTGGCACGGGATTGCCAATGTGCGCGATCTCAAGGCGCTTGGCACGCTGGATGGGCTGACGGGCCTGCCCAATCGTCGCAGCCTGCAGGAAGATATCGAACGGTCTTCGCGCGGTCAGGACGAAGTGGCGATTGCGCTGATTGATCTTGATGGTTTCAAGCTGGTGAATGATCATTATGGCCACGCTGTCGGCGATCAGCTGATCAAGCACTGCGCCGATATGCTGCGCACCATGTGCGGCGATGAAGCGCGCTGTTTCCGGCTTGGCGGGGATGAATTCGCCGCGATCATGACCGGGCAGGCGGCTGGCAATATCCTTGAAGGAATGTGCCGCACCCTGCTCGAAAAGTTTGCCCAGCCTGCGGTACTATCGGGACGCGCGATTGCGCTGGGTGCCAGTATCGGGCTTGCCCGCAGCACGCATCAGGTCCGGCTTGATCCATCGGAAATGCTGCGCCGGGCCGATGTGGCGATGTATATGTCCAAGCGCGGCGGCAAGATGCGCTGCACCTGGTTCAGCGAGAATTTCGATCGGCGCCGCGAACGCATGCGGGCCATCGAGGACGAGATCCGCGATGGCATTGCAGAAAACGAATTTGCGCTGGCTTATCAGCCGCTGGTCGATGCACGCGGCGAACAGATCGTCGCGGTCGAAGCGCTGCTGCGCTGGAACCGCCGCGATGAACGGTTGATCGGCCCCAATGTGTTCATCCCGATTGCCGAGGATTCAGGGCTGGTCAATCCGCTCGGCCTGTTCGCGCTGCGCCGCGCGATGACCGATGCCAAGGGCTGGGGCGTCAGCCTTTCGGTCAATATTTCAGCGGCGCAGCTACGCAATCCGGAATTTCCCATCCAGCTTGGCGAAATCCTTGAAGAGACAGGCTTTCCCCCCGAATTGCTGGAACTCGAAGTCACCGAGACCTGCCTCGTGCTTGATCCCGTCGTGGCCGAACGCACGCTTGATGTGATCCGCTGTTTCGGGGTGCATATCGTACTGGATGATTTCGGCACCGGCTATGCCTCGATCGGGTTCCTGCGGCGCTTCCGGTTCGAAAAGCTCAAGCTTGATCGCAGCCTTGTCATGCTGGCGGGCGAGGATGACGGCAGCCGCGCGATGATGCTTTCCAGCATTGCGATGGCGCGCGCGCTCAACATGGAAGTGACCGCCGAAGGCGTCGAAACCTCGCAGCAGGCCGAAATGGTGCGGGCAGCAGGCTGCGACCAGATTCAGGGCTGGCTCTATTTCAAGGCGATGAGCGCTGCCGAAGTCGATCATCTGATCGCATTGCAGCGCGCGGCGCAGACTTCTGCCAATGTGATTGCCCGCTTGCCGGGTGCCGCGATCCGGCAGGCCAAGCCCTGAGCGGCACAACCGCCCGCCCGAAAGGCCGCGCAGCAATCTTTTGGAAAGGATTTTCCTTCAGGAAAGATTGAGCAGGATCTGGGGAAATTCACATGAACATGATGGCCAAGCATGATCGCCGCGAAGTGCACGCTGTGCCCGATTTCGTGCTTGAACTGGCGGCGGAAGCGCTGAAGGACGAAGATTTCGGCCAAGCTTCGCAAGCGCCCCTGCCGCCTTCCGGCACCAGCTTTTTCGAACGCTTCGCCTGGTTTCGCGATCTGTCACTGGCGGGCAAGATCAACGCCACTTTCGGCAGTTTCTTTGCCATCGGCTTTGGCATTGCGCTTGTGCTCGGGCTGGGGCTTGCCACGCTGTGGACCCGCTACCAGACATCGGCCAAAGTGCAGGAAGCGGTGATCGCGGCCACCGAATTGCACGGCACCACGGGCGAATTGCGCTTCCATACCGTGCGCTATCTTTATGATGGCGATCCGGCGCAGCGCATCAAGCAGGCCGAAGCACAAGCGGCTGCCGTCCGCCATGTCGCAGCGATTGCGCCGGTGGTGGCCGAACACGTGCCCGATCTCCAGCCGCGGCTCGACAGCCTCAGCCAGCGCCTTTCCGCCTATGAAGCGAGCTTTGCCCGCGCTGCCGCATCCGAGGAAGCGCGCGGCACGCTACCCCCTGCGCTCAAGACCGAAATTTCCATGCAGGGCGATGATCTGTTCGGCGAGGCGCGCGGCCTCGCCTCCGATCTCACGCAGGCCAGCGAAGTGTTGCAGGAAACCGGCATTGCCTATTTCTTCACCATGGTGCGCGTGATTGCGGTGCTGACGGTGATCGCGGGCGCTGTCCTGCTGGGCGGGCTGGCCTATCTGTCGCGCGACTTCTCGCGCAAGATCGCCGAGATCACCAACGCCATGACCATGCTGGCCAAGGGCGACCGCAATTTCGAGATCACCGGGACTGAACGCAAGGACGAGATCGGCGCGATGGTGCGCGCGCTTGATCTGTTCAAACGCGCCAGCAGGCAGCTGGAAAACTGGGCGCGCGAACGCAGCGAGCGGGCCGAACAGGAAATCAAGAGCCAGCTCGAACGCGAACGCGAACGCCAGGAAGCCGAAGAACGCAAGGCCGTGCTGCTCGATGAAGTCGCCCGCCAGTTCGAACGCACCGTGGGCGAAGTGGTGGAACGCGTCGCCAGCGCATCCAGCGAGCTCAACACCACCGCCTCGCGCATGGCAATCAGCGCTGAAGAAGCCAGCCGCCGCACCGGCGAAGTCGCGGTGTCGATGGAAGAAGCCAATGCCGGCGCGACCTCGGCCGCGGCTGCCAGCGATGAATTCGCGCTCTCGATCAGCGAGATCAGCCGTCAGGCCGCCTCATCCAGCGAGCTTGCCCGTCTTGCCACCGAAGCCACCGGCGAAGCGGACGAAACCATCTCGGCGCTGTCGGCATCGGCCGAAGAAGTCGGCCAGATTGTCGAACTCATTCAGACCATCGCCCAGCGCACCAACCTCTTGGCGCTGAACGCCAGCATCGAAGCGGCGCGCGGCGGCGAAGCGGGCCGCGGCTTTGCCGTGGTCGCCAGCGAGGTCAAGGAATTGGCGATGCAAACCAGCCGCGCCACCGAAAAGGTCGCAGAACAAATCCGCGCCATGCAGGATACCACTGGTGCCAGCGTCAAGGCACTGCGCGCAATTGCCAGCCAGGTGCAGCAATTGGAAACCACTGCGGTCTCGATCGCGAGCGCGGTGGATCAGCAATCGGTTGCCGGGCAGGACTTGGCGCGCTCGATTGATCTGGCCGCGCGCGGCACCGAACGGGTGGCAGGCCATATCGAGGATGTGCGGCAATTGTCGCTCTCGACGGGCGCAGCGGCCTCGCAGGTGCTGACCAGCGCGACCGAACTCGATCAACAGGCCGCCCATCTCAGCCAGCAGGTGAAAACCTTCCTGCGCCGCGTGCGCGACGCCTGATCCGCTACGCCATTCGGCCCGATTGTGCAGCGCTGGCTTGGCGGGTAAGGCTGCTCGCCGCCATGACAGCCCTTGCGATCCCATGACCAGTTGGCGCCTTGCTGCCCAGATCGACGATATCCGCGCGCCGCTGCGCGACATCGCCGAAGCGGGCGCAGTGCGCTGCGCCATCGCCACGCTGGTGGAGGTCACCGGCTCTGCCCCGCGCGAACCGGGTGCGCAGATGCTCATCACCGAAGATGCCCATTGGGGCTTTCTGTCGGGGGGCTGCATCGAAGATGATGTCGCGCGCCACGCCCGCGAGGCGATGGCGGCAGGTGTGCCCCGGCTGCTGCGTTATGGCGAAGGCAGTCCGTGGATCGACATCAAGCTTGCCTGCGGCAGCGCGATCAGCGTGCTGGTGGAGCCGATCCGCATGAACGAGCCTGCGGTTGCCGCCATGCTCGCAGCCTACCGCCGGCGCGCGGTGCTGCATTGGTCAAGCAATGGCAGCGAACGGCGCACGGCGGCATCGGGTGGTGTGCCGTTCAGCTGGGATGGCGCGTGCTACACCCGGATTTATGATCCCGCCTTGCGGCTGGTGCTGGTGGGCACGGATGGCGCCGCGCTGGCGGCTGCGGTGCTGGCGCAGAACCTTGGCTGGGATGTGGTGCTGATTGCGCCGGGCGGCCCGGACGCGCCGCCCTTCCCCGGCATCACCTATCATCGCGGCGATGCGGCCAGCGCGCTGACTGCCTTGCCGCTTGACCGGTGGAGCGCCGTCGCCGTGCTCAGCCATGATCGCGAGGATGATGAACGCGCGCTCGCCGCAGCGCTGGCGAGCCCCGCTTTCTATGTGGGGGCAGTCGGCGCGCGCGCACGGCTTGACGGGCGGATCGGCAAGCTGCGCGCCCACGGCCTGAGCGAGGCCGAAATCGCGCGGCTTCACGCGCCGATCGGGCTTGACGGCTTTGGCAAGGCGCCGCGCGAGATCGCGCTTTCGCTGGTGGCCGAGGTGGCACGCGCGTTCCATGCACGCTCGGCAGCGGCAAGATCGCCGGGCGCATCAATGTCAATCAGCGCGCCGGTTTCCGCAGTGTCGAGATAGGCAACTCCGCTGGTGCGCTGCGCCAGCAGGCGGTTGGCGCCGGTATCGCCGGTGAGAGCCTTGAGATCGGCAAAGGCCGCGCGCATGAAAGCCGCAGGATGCCCCGGCTTGCCGCCAATCACAGGCCGCGCGGCATAGCCCGACTGTGCGGCCAGCCCGGCCAGTTCACCGCACAGCCCGGCGGGCACCAGCGGCATATCGCCCAGAAAGATGAACACGCCCGCCGTATCAGGTGCCAGCGCCGCGATGCCTGCGCGCAAGGATGCGGCCATGCCTTCATCCCAATCGGGCGCGCAGATGGTGCGGCAGGCAAGCCCTTCGAGCGCGGCGGTGATCGCAGCGCCATCCGCCCCTGTCACCACCACCACTTCGGCAAAACCCGCGCCGCACACCAATTCGGCGGTGCGGCGGATCAGCGGCGCGCCGGCGAAGGGCGCGAGCAGCTTGCCCCCGCCAAACCGCCGCCCCGCACCCGCCGCCAGCACCAGCGCCGACCAGCGGGCAAGGCTTGCCGCGCCTGTCAGGCGGCGGCCTGCGGCAGGATCGGCAGCGTGCGGATGCGCTTGCCGCTCGCCGCTGCAATCGCATTGGCCAGCGCAGGCGGGGCTGGCGGCACGCCGGGTTCGCCAATTCCGCCCATTTTCGCGCCGCTATTGATGAAATGCACATCCACATGAGGCGGTGCATCAGCGAGTGTGATCAGCGGGTAATCGGTGAAATTGCTTTGCACCACCGCGCCCTTTTCCAGCGTGATCGCCTCGCCCAGCGCAGCTGAAAGCCCCATGATCAGCCCGCCGGCAATCTGCGCCTCGGCATTCAGCGGGTTCACCACCGTGCCGCAATCAACCACGGCAAAAGCCTTGAGGATTTTGGGGCGGCCATCGGGCTGCATCATCACCTCGATCACCTCGGCCACGATGGTGCCGAAACTTTCGACAATCGCGATCCCGCGTCCGTGGCCATCTTCGAGCGGGCTGTCCCAGTCAGACCGCTTGGCCACCGCGTCGAGCACCGCTAGGTGCCGCGATCCGGCAGGCAGATGCTTGCGGCGAAAACGATAGGGCTCCTCACCCGCTGCGGCAGCGAGTTCATCCATGAAAGTCTCGTTGTAGAAACCGATCTGCGTGGAGTTCACCGAGCGCCACGGCCCGTCGATCTGGTGCGATTGGTACTGGAAATGCCGCCGCGAGGTGGCCGGCACCTGATAGATGAAATTCGCCTCGGCCTCGGCATCATCGCTTTGCACGTAATCGCTGCGCCAGGCCGCGATCATCCCCTTGCCATCAAGCGCGGCGGTAAGCCTTGCGGAGGATTGCGGGCGATAGGTGCCGTGGCGCACTTCTTCCTCGCGGCTCCAGATCAGTTTGACGGGATAGGGCACCTGTTTTGCCAGCGGCCCGATCTGGTCGAGGATTTCGGTGACCCCCGGAAAGCGCCGCCCGAACCCGCCGCCCATGATCATCGGGTTGAAGATCACATCGTCCATGGCAAGGCCCGCCGCCTTGGCCGCGCGGTCACGCGCGCCGATCGGGTCTTGGAGGCCGCCCCACAGATTGAGCTTACCGTCCTTGTAATGCGCGGTGAGCGCAAACGGCTCCATCATCGCATGGTGCAGGAACGGCACGCGGAAATCGGCGGTGACGAGCTTGTCTCCGGCAGCCTTGAACGCGGCATCAACATCGCCTTCGCCCGCTTCGTTGGTGGGCTTGCCGCCTTCGCGCAGCTTATCCTGCGCGGCATAGACCGACGCGGTCGAGACGCCGCCATTGCCGCCATCGGAAAACTTGGGGCTAAGCGCAGCCAGCCCCTTGGCCGCTTGCCAGTAGCCCTTGGCCACCACGATCACGGCATCGTCCAGCTTCACCACCTGTTCGACACCCCTGATCGCCAAGGCAGGGGCTTCATCAACTGACACCAGCTTGCCGCCGCGCACCGGGGCTGCCGCAATGGTGGCAATGCGCATCTCGGGCAGCGTGAAGTCGATGCCGTAGATCGCGCTGCCATCGACCTTGGCAGGGATATCGCCGCGCGGGATGCCTGCCCCGATCAGCTTGAAATCCTTGGGGTCTTTCAGCTTGGGCGCGCTATCGAGCGAGCGTTCGGCAGCGCCTGCGGCCAATTCGCCATAGCGCAGGGTGCGGCCCGTCGCCCGGTGCACGACCTTGCTGTTGGCGGTGACAAGTTCGCCCGCCGGCACGCCGAGCCGGGATGCCGCCTCGGCAATCAGCGCCAGCCGCACAGCCGCGCCCACCACCCGCATGCCCGCCTGCCCGGTAAAGCGCACCGCGCTTGATCCGCCGGTAATCTGGAGGTTTTGCGAGCGGGTCAGCATGCCGACAAGGGCTGCGGGCAGCGCGTTGACGACGCCGGGCATCCCTGACAATTCGGCCATGAAGCCGCGCACCAATGCGGTGTTGGCAAAAGCGCTGTCGGCAGGTGCCTGCTCCACCACCACCCGCGACCAATCGGCATCGAGTTCATCGGCCAGCATCTGACCCAAAGCGGTGTGCGTGCCTTGGCCGAAATCAATATGCGGCGAATAGACAGTGACGGTGTCATCTTCGGCGATTTTCATCCAGGTGAGGAAATTGTGCCCGCCGCCAGCCTCGGTCAGCGCCTTGGCACGATTGCGTGCGGAATTTTCCGCCAGATAGAGCCCGAAGGCGCCGCCGCCGACCAGCAGCGCGCTGCCGATCAGGAAAGCGCGCCGTTTCACGCCCTTCTTCTTCGGCTTGGCCGCGGGCGCAGCGATCTCTTCATCAAGGTGCGGAGTGGGATTGTCAGCCATCATGCCGCTCCTTCGCTGGCGGGGCTGGTGGCCTCAGCCGCCTGACCTGTGGCGGCAAGGATCGCCTTGCGGATACGCGGATAGGTGCCGCAGCGGCACAGATTGGTCATCGCCGCGTCAATCTGGGCATCGCTGGGCTTGCCGACCGCGTTGATCAGCGCGGTCGCGGCCATGATCTGGCCCGACTGGCAATAGCCGCATTGCGGGACTTGGGCAGCGATCCATGCCTGCTGCACCGCGTGGAGCGTGCCATCGGGGCCTTTCAGCCCTTCGATGGTGGTGATGGCCTTGCCCGCGACTTCGCTGACAGGAACGCTGCACGAACGCGTGACCTGGCCATCGACATGCACCGAACAGGCACCGCAGGCCGCCACGCCGCAGCCGAATTTTGTGCCGGTCAGCGCCAGATCCTCGCGCAGCACCCACAAGAGCGGCGTATCGGCCTCGGCCTCCACGCTTACGTCCTTGCCATTGACCTTGAAACTGATCGCCACGCTGCAAACCTCGCCCTGTTTGTCTGGGAAGGCTTGCGGCATAGCAGGGCGAAGGCGGGGCGACTAGGGGCGCGCTGCCTCGCGCGCTGCCTCGGCCTCTTGGGCAGTCATCAGGTAATCGACAATGGCGGGGATTGCCGCTTCGTCGATGGGAGCCTTGTAGGTCTCGCGCATCTTGGTGACGGTGGAGAGCCATTTCTCGCGGCTCATGCGCGGCTGCTGAAGCATGGTGGAAGGCGAATGGCAGGCCGCGCAATTGGCCACCACGGCATCGGCACCGGGGCCGGGCGGCAGGTCGAGCGGATCATCGGGCAGCGTGATGCTGGCATCGGCAAAGGTGACTTGCGGCGCAGCCTCGCAGCCTGCCAGCGCCAGCACAAGAAAGAGGGCGAGCGCTCTCATGCGAGCCTCAAGGTGATTCGTTCGATCACGTTGCGGGCATAGCCCGACGGGTTCCAAGCGAGCGCTTCAGGCTGCACCGCGCCGTTCACATTGGCCGCGCGCACGCCGATATTAGCAAGGTTTTGGGTGACGTCAGGGATCGTCACTTCCCACAGGCGGAAGGCATAGGGGCCTTCATCCGGGCCGAGTGTGCAGGGCATCTCGAACCCCTCACCCACCAGATCAACCCGCGCCAGCGCCGCATCACCGCCCAGCGCCACCCCGCGCAGGGTAAGCGGCGCGCCGCGCTTTACCACCGCGCCATCGGCATGGCTGGTGATGAGCGCGCGCGGCGGCATGGCGGTGATCGAGACTGTGGGGAAATCCTTGTCATCGGGCGTGATCGGGCGGGCGGGCACGCGATAGGATTTGGCCACGTAGTAGCTATCATCCTCGCCGCTAAGCACTTCGATGGTGGCCAGCATCTTCACCCAATAGGTCGAAAACCACCCCGGCACCACAATCCGCAAAGGATAGCCGTGCAGCATCGGCAGCGGTTCGCCGTTCATGCCCCATGCCACCAGCACATCATCGCGCAGGGCAATGTCGATGGGCAGCGACTTGATGAATTGCGGCGCGCCTGCCATCGGCGGCACATCGAGCCCGGCAAAACGCACCCGCTTTGCACCCGGCGCAAGGCCCGCCTTGGCGAGCACGTCTTTCAGCCGCACCCCCGTCCAGCGCGCGCAGCCCATCGCGCCATTGCCCCATTGGGTGCCGGTGACGCGCGGGGTCGACAGCCCGCGCCCGTTGCCCGCGCATTGATTGACGGCGACCACTTCAACCGGTTCGCCTGCGCCGACAATCTCATCAAGCGTGAGTTCGACAGGCTTCGTCACCGCCCCGCCCACTGCCACGCGGTAATTCGCCGCATTGATCGCAGTCGGAAAATCCCAGTTCGAGCGCACGAACATGCGATCATTGGGCGTGATCACACTTTCGCCGAGCGCCTTCAGCGGCGTTTCCAGCAAGGGCGGGCGGATGCGCTGGACGATCATTTCGCCCTTGCCGGGAAAGGCTGGCCCCAGCGGGCGCAGGCTTGGCCCGCCGGGCAGGCCCAGATCCACCAGCTTTTCGCCCAGAACCGGAGCCGCCAGCGCGGCCCCGAGCCCTCCTGCGCCAGCACCAGCCAGCAGCGCGCGGCGGGTGAGCCGGGCCTCGCCGCTCATGCGTCTGCCCCCACCAGCCGCTCCATCAATTCGCCAATATGGGCAACCGCAAGGCCATGATCGCGCAGCAGATCGCCAATATCCTCCAGCCGCGCCATCTCGCCATCATCGCGCATGATCGAACAGATGACAGCGGCATCCCCTGCGCCCGCCAGCCGCGCCAGATCAATCGACGCCTCGCAGGCCGAAGGCCGCTCCAGCACCCCGCCGCTGCGCGCGATCAGCGGGAAGACATGGCCCGGCGAATGAATATCCGCCGCGCTCGCGCCCTCGGCAATCGCCACGGCAATGGTTCGTGCACGGTCTGCCGCCGAAATCCCGGTCGAAACCCCGCGCGCGGCCTCGATCGAGCGGGCAAAGGGCCGCCCCGTCTGGCGTTCGGTGCCGGGGTTCACAAGCGACAGGCCAAGCTGCGCAGCGCGCTCTGGCGTTACTGCAAGGCAGATCAGGCCGCGGCCATAGCGCGCCATGAAATTGATCGCATCGGGCGTCACATGGCGGGCGGCCACCATCAGATCAATATCGCCGCCGCGCAAGCGGTCGCCCGCGATCACCACCATGCGCCCGGCGGCAATCTGGCCGAGCGCATGATCAAGGCCCGTGCCGATCATGCAAGATCCCTCCCCGCGGCAAAGCTTTTCGCGCCCAGCACCACCTGCTTGCCGACCAGTTCCAGCTGCCCGCGCGCGCGTTCATCAAGGCATTCGCCATCGGGCGAAAACATACCCTTGTAGGTGCGGATCGTCGCGCCCATCGGGGTTGGCCAGCCGCGCAAGGCATGGGTGATTGCGCGCATGGTGAGCAGGGTGGACATCGACGCCTGATCGCCGAACGCGGTGGCTATCAACCCGACCGCGCGGCCATCAAGATAGGGGCGTTCATCACGGGCGAGATCTTCGAGATAATCGAGCGCATTCTTGACCACGCCCGAAATCGTGCCGTGATAACCGGGCGCGGCCACCAGAATGCCATCGGCGGCGCGCACGGCGGCGACCAGTTCCGCCCCGTGCGAGGCATCATGCAGCGGCCCGAGATAATGCGGCAGGGCAGTGAGATATTCACCGCCGAACACCTCGACCTCGGCCCCCGCGCCCGCTGCGACGCTGGCAGCAAGGCGCAGCGCCTGTTCGGTCGATGAGCCGGGATTGACCGTGCCGCCAAGGGCTACGATTCGCGTCATGTTCGGGAAATCCTTTCGGTGAGGTAAGCGGCAAGGCGCGCGGTCTGTTCGGGCGTGAAATGCAGCCCCAGCTTGGTGCGCCGCCACAGGATGTCTTCGGCGGTGCGCGCCCATTCCTGCGCGATCAGATAATCGACTTCGGCAGCGGTCAGCCCGTGGCCGAAATCCTCGCCCAGATCAGCCGGGCTTGCCGCATCGCCAAGGATCATATGGGCGCGCGTGCCGTAAAGGCGGATCAGGCGCTGCGCCTGCTCGCGGGTCAGGAACAGGTGGCGCGCAGTCAACTGGTTGACCTTGTCCCACGCCTCACGCCGCCCGAAATCGCCGCCGGGCAGGGGCGCCTTGCCGGTCCAGTCCGCCCCTTCGAGTACCGGCAGGAACGGCACCAGCTTGCTGATCGCCTCGGCGGCGAGTTCGCGATAGGTGGTGATCTTGCCGCCAAAGATCGACAGCAGCGGCGCCTCGCCCGGCCCGCCATCAATCTCGAACCGGTAACCGCGCGTTGCCGCTTCGGGTCGGCCCGATCCATCGTCCACCAGCGGGCGCACGCCGGAATAAGTCCACACCACATCATCGGGGGTAATGGTCTTGCGGAAATATTCCGAAGCGCCTGCGCACAGATAGGCGATTTCATCCGCGCTGGCGCGCACTTCATCAAGGCTGCCGTCGTGATCGACATCGGTGGTGCCGATCAGGGTAAAATCCTGTTCGTAGGGAATGGCAAAGAAAATCCGCCCATCGGGCAGCTGGAAGAAATAGGCGTAATCATGCTCGAACAGGCGGCGCACCACGATGTGCGAGCCGCGCACCAGCCGCATTTTCTGTGATGAAGGCTCGCCCGCCCGCCCCAGCAGATCCAGCACGCGCGGCCCCGCCGCGTTGACAACCGCGCGCGCGCGGAAAGTCTCCTCCCCTGCGGTGATGCGCCACAGATCGCCTTCGCGCACCAGCGCCGTCACCTCGCAAACCGTGCGCACTGCGGCCCCGCGATCCGCCGCATCGCGCGCGTTCAGCACCACAAGGCGGGCATCATCCACCCAGCCATCCGAATAGGCAAAGGCGCGGGTATATTCGGGTTTGAGCGGCGCGCCGGCGGGATGCTTTGCCAGATCAACGCTTTGCGTTGCGGGCAGATATTTGCGCCCGCCAATATGATCATACAGGAACAGGCCCAGCCGCAGCAGCCAGCGCGGGCGCAGGCCGGGACGGTGCGGCAGGATAAAGCGCAGCGGCCAGATGATATGCGGCGCGATGCCCCACAGCACTTCACGTTCGGTCAGCGCCTCGCGCACGAGCGAGAATTCGTAATGTTCGAGGTATCTCAGCCCGCCGTGGATCAGCTTGGTCGAATTGGACGAAGTGCCAGCGGCCAGATCGCCGCGTTCGAGCAGCAGCACCTTGGCCCCGCGCCCCGCCGCATCGCGCGCGATCCCGGCACCGTTCACCCCGCCGCCGATCACGGCAATATCGAACACGGGCGCGTTCACAGCGCAATCCTTGCAAAAGCCAGCGCCGCCCCCAGCGAAGCCAGCGTTGCCGCCAGCACCGGCATGACCGAGCGCCAGCCCAGTTCCAGCAGCAGATCCGTGCGGGTGCGCATTGCCGTGGCAGTGACGGCGAGCAGCAGCAGCGTCTTGGACAGCGTAAGCGCGGCAGGCGCGACTTGGCTCGGCAAAGTGATCAGCGAATTGATCGCGACCAGTCCAAGAAAGGCCAGAATAAACCCCGGCAGCAGCGGCACGCGCGCGGCGGTGCTGGTAGCGGGCAGCGGGTGGGCGCGGGCGATCCACAGGGCCGCCAGCGTCACCAGCGGCGCGAGCAGCGCCACGCGGGTCAGTTTCACCACCGTCGCCTGCGCGCCTGCATTGTCCGAAATCGCAAAGCCCGCCCCGATGGCCTGCGCGACATCATGGATCGATGCGCCCACCAGAAAGCCCGCCTGCGCCTCGCTGAAACCGAGCGCGGTGGTGAGCGCCGGGTAAGTCGCCAGCGCAATCGCGCTCGCCGCAGCGAGGATCACCAGCGTGAGCGTGAACTGCGCCTGCTCGATCCGTTCGCGCCCGATCACCCCATAAAGCGCCAGCGCCGCCGAAGCGCCGCAGATCGCGGTTGCCCCGCCGGCAAGCAGGCCCACGCTCGGCCCCTGCCCCGTCACGCGCGCGGCCAGCATCGCAGCGACGACAGAGGCCGCCATCACCAGCGCAAGGCCCAGAAACGGCACCACTCCCATCGCGCCCACCTGCATCAGCGTCACCTGAAAGCCCAGCAGCACGATCCCGGCGCGCAGGCCATGGCGCGAAACTGCATCCAGCCCATCATGGGTGCGCGGATCGCCCGACGCGAAATTCACTGCCAGGCCCAGCAGCAGCCCGGCAAGGATCACCGGCACCCCGTAATTCTGGCTGAGCCATGCGGCGGCAGCGCTGGCAATCGCGGCAATCGCAAGGCCCGGCACAAAGCGCGTCAGCGGCTTTCGCGCAGCGGGCTGTGCCGGCGCGGTTTCCGCCAGCACCATCTCGCCGAACAGATCGCCGGCATAGGCATCGAAATCGGCCTGCCGCTTGCCCGTCATGTGCTTGTGGCCCTGCCCATTGCTTACCGCTTGTGTCCTCCGGTGTCACACACCTAGCCCGCGCGGGTGCCGGATGCAACCGCGAAGGCCCGCGCCGCCCTGCCCTAGCCCTCTTGCGCGCGCCGGATATCCGGCAGCAGCCATTGAAACCACGCCAGCGCGATCAGATAAGAGGCCGCAGCAAACACGAACAACGGCACAAAGCCAAGCCCTGCATCAAGCACCCGGCCCGTGACAAGGCTGATCGCCACCCCGCCCATATTGCCCATGAAAGCGCCGAATGCTGTCACCTGCCCCACTTTCGCACCCGGCACGACATCGGTGATGGTGGAGAAAATCGACAGCGAAAAGCCCTGATGGCCCGCCATCACCACCCCAACCATCACGGCCACGGGCCAGAAGGAATTGAGCGCGAGCACCAGCGGCAGCGGCGCCACCATCAGCGCCGATACCAGCATCACGCCCTTCCTCACCCGATTGGGGCTATGCCCGCGTTCCAGCAGCCTGGTCGAAGCCCAGCCCGCCAGCAGCGCGCCCAGCCCCGATCCGGCAAAGGCAATCGCCAGCGGCCACGCCAGTTCGAGCGTCGTCAGGCCAAATTCGCGGCGGTAATAATCCGCCAGCCAGAAATTGATGAACCACCAGGTCATATCGGAAAGCGCCTTGGCCCCGACAATCGCCCAGGTGGTGCGGCTTGTCAGGATTGCGCCATAGCCTGCGGCGGCCACTGCCGTGGCAGGCGTATCGGGCGTGCGCTGGCGCAGTTCGGCAATCCCGCGCGCCAGCCACAGCCATGCCGCCAGCGAAATAAACCCGCCAATCCCGCCTGCCACCAAGGCCCCGCGCCAGCCCACCGCCAGCGCCAGCGCCGGCACCACAAACGGCATCGCAATCGTGCCTGCGCCCGCCAGCAACGTGGCAAATCCAAAGGCAAAGGATCGCTTGTCAGGCGCAAACAGCGTGGCCACCGTCTTGATGGTGAGCGGGGTCTGCACCGCTTCCGTCACGCCAAGGCCCATGCGCGCGGCGATCACATGGGCCGTGGTTGTCGCCCAGCCATGGGCGATGGCGGCAAGGCTCCACGCGCTCGCCCCCACCTGCATCGCACGGTTGACGCCGAGGCGATCCACCAGCCAGCCGGTGAACAGGAAGGCAAAGGCGGCTGAAAACTGCGTGACTGCGGCCAGATCGCCGAAATCGCTGTCGCTCCAGCCGAAATCGGCCATCATGTCGGGCTTGAGAATGGCGATGATCGGCCGGTCCATCGCGTTGAACACGCCCGCTACACACAGCACCGTGAACAGCGACCAGCGCAGGCGCACCGACAAAGGCGAGGTGGATTGAGCCATGATCTGTGCCCCTAACGATCAAACGCCGGAATGAATACGGGCCGCCGGATCGCTCCGACGGCCCGTTGCTTCATGGTGCGGCCCGAAGCAGTCTCACTTCATCCGCGCGCGCAAGCTGATGCCGAAATACCGATCGACATCGCGCGGGATCTGCAAGCGCTGGCCTGCCTGCACATTCAGCAGCACATAGCCTTCATCAGCGATGTTACGGGCGTGGAAAGTGACCCGGTATTTGTCATCAGCATCCGAGAAGCCGAGCGAGGCATTCCACATGCCAAAGGGATCAATCCGCCCCTGTTCGCCCAGATCGGAAAACTGCGTGCTGGTGTGGCGGTAATCGGTCGAGAAATAGGCCCGGATATTGCTGGTGAGATCGGTTTCGTAATCCGCACCGATGTTCCAGACGAATTCCGGCGCGAGCGGCAGGCGAGTGCCGTTGCGCGCGTCGGGCGCGTTGGTCTGCGGGTTGGGATTGAACCGCTTGACCCGCGCATCGGCATAGGCCGCATTCGCACGCAAGGTCAGGCCGGTGGTCGGGGCTACCGTCAAATCGGCTTCGAAACCGCGGCTGCGCACCGTGCCCGCATTGGTCAGGTTCGATACGGTGGCGGTGTTGACGATGATGAAGTTGTTCGCCTGAAAGCCATCATATTCGACCGTGAAGGCGGCCAAATTGAACCGGGCACGGCGATCCCAGAACTGGGACTTCAAGCCGATTTCGAAGGCATCCGACAATTCCTCATCAATCGGCACGGCATTGCCGGGCGCAGTGTGATTGAAGAACACGTTGAAAGCCGGCCCCTTGTAGCCGCGGGTATAGCTGCCGTAGAGCATCACATCATCAGACGGCTCATACTGCAGCACCGCGCGGCCTGACAGATTGCCGTTATTGGTCGTGCCAGCCGATGTGTTGGTGCCATTCCCGCCGCTCGCCAGCGTGCCGCCCGCCGGATTGGCGGTAATGCCCGGGCCAACCGCCGGCAAGCCATTGGTGGCATTCACCCCGGGCGCGCGCACATGGGTGAATTCGAGATCATCCCACGTGTAGCGCAGGCCGCCGGTGAACGAGAACTGGTCGGTAAAGCGATAGGTCGCCTGCCCGAACACCGCAAAGTTGGTCGAGGTGACATCGCTGACCGAGGTTGCCGTCGGGAAGATGGTGTTGACCGTGTCGTTGAGGTTGCACGGCCTTGCCCCGGTGCGCGGATCAACCGGCAGGGTGGACGAGTTGCACACCACGTTGCGGCGGGTGAAGACCTGGCTGTTCTGCGACTGCCAGGCAAACACGCCCGCCTGATAGAAGAACTTTTTGGTCTGATCCGAAGCAATGCGCACTTCGGCCGAAATCTGTTCGGTGCGCACTACGCCATCATCATGCAGTTCGGGCGTGCCCACGATGGCGCGCGGCAGGAAATCGCCTTCGCGCAGTTCCTGGTTGAACCAGTTGCGATAGCCCAGAATGACGCTGAGCGTGTGGGCTTCGCCGATCCCGAAATCACCCGAACCGGTGATGCTCCATTGCCGATCACGCGTGCGGGTGACGAGATTGTTGTTCACAAACCGCTGGCGTTCGCCCAGCGCGACGCCGCCCGGCAGATTAAGCTCGGCATCAAGCACCGGGCCGCGGCTGACGCCGGTGACATCGGCGCAGCAATCATTATCGGCTTCGAAATAGTCGGCAATCAGGCGCAGATCGGTGCGCCCGCTGGAATAATCGACGACGGCGCGCGCACCGTAGTTTTCGAACCCGTTGATCTTCTGATCGCCATTGGCAACATTGGTGATGTTGCCATCGAACGAGCTGTAAAAGCCGGTGACGCGGGCGGTGAGATTTTCCGCCAGCGGGCCCGATAGCGCAGCGCGCAGGCGCACTTCATTGCCTTCGAACCAGTCGGCATTGGCCTGCGCCTCGAAATCCTCGGTGCCGCCCTTGGACACGATGTTGATGAGGCCGGCCGAAGCGTTGCGGCCAAACAGCGTGCCTTGCGGGCCGCGCAGCACTTCGAGCCGTTCGATATCCACCAGATCCATGAACGCCTGCCCCGAACGCGACAGCACCACGCCATCGACAACGGTGGACACACTGGGTTCGGCAGCGACCGAGAAGGTGATCGTGCCGACGCCGCGCATCACGATCGCGCTGTTGGCGCTGGTGGTGCCTTTGCGGAAGGTGACCGACGGCACGACCGCCGCGATATTTTCAAGGCTGAACACCCCGGCCTGTTCGAGCCGATCGGCATCGACGACCGAAATGGCAATCGGCACATCCTGCACATTTTCCTTCACTTTTTGTGAAGTAACAATGATTTCGCTGAGCCCTTCGTCCTGGGCAAGGGCCGGCGTGGCGACGGCAAGTGCGCCGCTGCTGACGGACAGCGCGAGCGTTTTGAGCGCAAGTCTGGTGGTTGCGGACATGATGATATCTCTCCCCTGTTCGTGATCCACTCAACCGGCACAGCGCATGGCAGCGCCGAGCGATGGTGCATCTTTCGCGCCTTGAGTTGCGCTTTCTGTCCCGATATGTCAAGCGGTGTCACAAGAGGATGAGCGGGGTAGGGCAATCAGTGCTGGGAGCTGTGGCAGCGCGCGAAGGAGGCTTCGACCTGCATCTGGGCGGGCGGGCGATCCTGTCGCACCGGCCCGGCGCGCCCGCTATCGCGCTTGCCACAGGCGCGGCCGAAGTCGCGATGGTGCGCGGCAATTTCCGGCTGTCAGATACCCCTTCCCCCGCGCCTGCGCTGGATCAGTGCGTGGTCGAATCGCCAGATCGAATCGCGCTGGCAAGCGCAGATGGCAGCGCCCGCGCGGAGATTTTGCTTGATGCCGGCAGCGCGCGGCTGACCTTGCGCGCTCTCACACCGCATGATCGCATCACGGTTGATTTTGCGCCCGGTGCTGACAGCGTGTTGTGGGGCGGCGGCGAACAGATGAGCTATCTGGCGCTCAATGGCCGCAAATTCCCGATCTGGACAAGCGAGCCCGGCGTGGGCCGCGAACCCGGCACCCCGCTCACCGACATGGCCAGCGCCGATGGCAGCTTTGCGGGCGGCGATTACTGGACGACCAATTATCCCGAACCCACCGTGCTGTGTTCGGCAGGCTGGGCGCTGAGCCTTGCCAATGCCGAATATGCCGAACTCGACGCGGCCGAGCCCGGGCGGCTGCGCGTGCATGTGTGGTCGGGCGAGGTCGCGATTGATCTGTTTACGGGCGCGCCTGCTGACCTCACCCGCCAGCTCGGCGCGCGGTTTGATCCGCCCCGCACACTCCCTGCTTGGGCGCTCGGCGGGGCGGTGGTGGGTCTCAAACAGGGTGAGGCGAGTTTTGACCGGCTCGAAGCGCTGATCGCAGCGGGCGCGGCAGTTTCGGGCCTGTGGTGCGAAGACTGGGTCGGCGTCCGCGAAACCAGCTTTGGCCGCCGCCTGTTCTGGGACTGGCAGTGGAACCCTGCACGCTACCCCGATCTGCCGGAGCGAATCGCAGCCCTCAAGGCGCGCGGCATCCGCTTCCTTGGCTATGTGAACCCCTATCTGGCAGTCGATGGCCCGCTGTATCCCGAGGCGGCTGCGCAAGGTTTCTTCGCCAGGCGGCTTGATAGCGACGCGCCCTACCTTGTCGATTTCGGCGAATTTCATGCTGGCGTGGTCGATTTCACCAACCCCGCCGCTTGCCACTGGTTTGCCGAGGAAGTGATCGGCAAGCGGATGCTCGATTTCGGGCTGGATGGCTGGATGGCGGATTTCGGGGAATATCTCCCCACGGATCTGCGCCTCCAAGATGGCGATCCGATGCAGGAGCACAACCGCTGGCCGGTGCGCTGGGCCGAGGTGAATGCCCGCGCCGTTGCCGCACGCGGGCGCACCGGCGATGTGCTGTGGTTCATGCGCGCAGGCCACACCGGGGTGCAGGCGCATTGCCCGCTGCTCTGGGCGGGCGACCAGTCGGTCGATTTCTCCCGCCATGACGGCATCGGCACGGTGATCACCGCTGCGCTGTCATCGGGCCTTGTCGGCAATGCCTTCAGCCATTCGGATGTCGGCGGCTACACCAGCCTGTTCGGCAATGTGCGCACCGCAGAACTGATGCTGCGCTGGTATGAACTGGGCGCTTTCTCTCCTGTCATGCGCACGCACGAAGGAAATCGCCCGGACGACAATCTCCAGATCGATTCGACGCCTGAACTGATCGCCGGGTTCGTGCGGTGGAGCCGGGTGCACGCCGCACTCGGGCCCTATGTGCACCACCTCGTCGCCGAGGCGCAGGCGAGCGGCCTGCCAGCCCAGCGTGCGCTGTTCCTCCACTATCCCGGCGATAGCGAGACCTTCACCATTCAGGATCAATTCCTTTATGGAGCAGATCTGATGGTGGCACCGGTGATCGAACAAGGCGCACAGCGCAGGCGCGTCTATCTGCCGCAAGGCACATGGCGGCATCTGTGGAGCGGCGCGGAGTTTGCTCCCGGTTGGCACGATGTGCCTGCCCCGATCGGCGAGCCTGCGGTATTCTATCGCCCCGAAAGCCGCTTTGCCGATCTGTTCAGGGGGCTTGCCGCATGAGCCGCGACAATATTCGCCCCAATATCAAGGATGTCGCCGCGCGCGCGGGCGTGGCCGTAAAAACCGTCAGCCGCGTGCTGAACGGGCATCCCTATGTCAGCGCCGAATTGCGTCAACGGGTCGAGACCGCGATGGCCGAACTCGATTATCGCCCCTCGGTCGCCGCGCGCATCCTGTCGGGCGCAAAGTCCAATCAGATCGCGCTGATTTATGACAATCACAGCCCCTATTACATGTTCCAGATCCAGAAAGGCTGCTGGGAAGTGTGCCAGGAGGCCGGCATCCGCCTGCTGGCCCAGCCCGTCGATGTCGCCGATCCGCGCGTTGGCGAACAGGTGCGCGGGCTGGTGAGCGAAACCCATGTCGATGGCATCATCCTGTCCTCGCCCGTCACCGATTGCGATCCGGTGCTGCGCGCGCTTGAAACGATGGACGTGCCATTTGTGCGCATCTCGCCCGGCACCAATCATGCGCTGACTTCATCCGTGTTCATGGACGATGCCCAGGCCGCCGACGACATGACGACGCATCTGATCAATGCCGGTCACCGCCGGATCGGCTTTATCAAGGGCCACACCAATCACATGGCTTCCGATGATCGCCTGTTCGGTTACCGCCGCGCGCTCGACCGGGTGGGCATTCCGTTCGAGCCGCAACTGGTGGCCGAAGGCGAGTTTGATTTTGATTCCGGGGTTGCATGCGCTCACGCCCTGCTCGGCTTGCCCGAACGCCCCACCGCGATCTTCGCGTCGAACGACGATATGGCCGCAGGCGTGCTGGCAGTGGCGCATGATCGGGGCATTGATGTGCCGGGCGCGCTTTCGGTGGCTGGCTTTGACGATACCACGCTGGCGCGCACGGTGTGGCCGCCGCTCACCACGATCCGTCAGCCGATGGCCGATCTGGCGCGCACGGCGACGCAGATCCTGATCGCGGGCGGAGACATCACCCACAAGCGCCTGCCACATGACCTTGTCGAGCGCGCCTCGGTCGCCCCACCCCACAAGGCCCCGCAAAGAGGAACATCGTAAATGAGTGAACTACCCCTCCCGCCCCAGAGCCGCAGCCTTGGTGCAAGCGGCATCACGGTCTCCCCGATTGCATGGGGGATGTGGCGGCTGACCGAAAATGGCCGCAGCGCTGCCGAAGCCGCAAAGCTGGTGAATGCTGCGCTCGATGCCGGGATCACCTTTCTCGACACCGCCGATATCTACGGCTTTGATGGCCCAAGACCCGACGGGAGCACCGGGTTTGGCGATGCCGAGGCGCTGCTGGGCGAAGTGCTGGCTGGCGAACCCGGCTTGCGTGGCCGCATGGTGCTGGCGACCAAGGGCGGGATCATGCCCCCGCTACCCTATGATCAGAGCGCGGATTATCTGCGCGCAGCGATTGAAGCCTCGCTGCGGCGTTTGCAGGTGGACAGCGTCGATCTGTGGCAGATTTACCGGCCCGATATCCTCGCTCACCCGGAAGAGGTGGCCCGCGTGCTGGATGACGCGGTCGCAAGCGGCAAGATCAGGGCGCTGGGGGTTTCGAACTTCACGATGGCGCAGACGGAGGCGCTGCAACATTTTCTCGGCCACAAGCTGGCGACGACCCAGCCCGAAATCAGCCCCTTGCGGATCGACTGTTTCGAAAATGGCGAACTTGATCAGGCGATGATGCTGGGGCTCACCCCGATGGCGTGGTCGCCGCTGGGTGGCGGCAGGCTCGCTGCGCCGGAAAGTGCGCGCGACAAGGCCGTGGCGGCTGCGCTTGATGTGGTGGCCGAGGCGCAGGGCGTCTCGCGCACGGTCGCCGCCTATAGCTGGCTGATGGCGCACCCGGCGGGGATCATCCCGATCATCGGTTCGCAGAATGCGGAGCGGATTGCCGAAGGTGCAGAGGCACTGAAGGTGCGCTGGACCCGGACGGATTGGTACGCGGTGCTGGTTGCCGCGCGGGGCGTGCCGCTGCCCTGATCGGGCCGCGCCGCAGAACACAGGACTTGGACGAGGAACCGACAGAATGACCCAGCAACAATGCGAAATCGCGTGGTTTTCCGCGCTGTGTGACGATGATTACGAGTTCCTCGGCGTCCCCGATCCCTATCTGCAATCCAGCTGGGAGCATTGCCGCAACATCGTGCTGCGCGCCGAAGAAGGCGGGTTTGACAACATTCTCTTGCCCTCTGGCTACCAGCTCGGCGTCGATACCACGATCTTTGCCGCTGCCGTGGCCACGCAGGTCAAGCGCATCAAGCTCCTGTGGGCAACCCGCATGGGCGAAGACTGGCCGCCGCAGCTGGCGCGCCGGATCGCGACGCTTGATCGCATTCTCGGCCCGAACGCCGCTGGCACCGGAGGCAGGCTCAACGTCAACATCATTTCCTCGGACATGCCGGGCGAGAAGATCGAAAGCGGCCCGCGCTATCGCCGCGGCACCGAGATCATGAAGATCGTGCGCACGCTGCTCAACGGCGAACACCTTGATTTCGATGGCGAGTTCTACCAGCTGAAACTCGATCCGCCGCGCATCACTACGCTTTCGGGCAAGTGCCCCCCGTTCTATTTCGGCGGCCTTAGCCATGAAGCGCGCGAGTGCGCGGCCGAGGCTTGCGATGTGTACCTGATGTGGCCCGATACAATGGACAAGGTGCGCGAAACCATCGCCGACATGAAAGCGCGCGCCGCCAATCATGGTCGCACTCTCAAATTCGGGTACCGCGTCCACGTGATCGTGCGCGAGACCGAGGACGAAGCACGCGCCTATGCCGACCGGCTCTTGTCCAAGCTGGATGACGAGGCGGGCCGCGCAATCCGCGAAAAGTCGCTCGATGCCAAGAATTATGGTGTCCAGCGCCAGCAGGAATTGCGCGGCGCGGCGGATGGCGATGGGTTCGTCGAAGACAACCTGTGGACCGGGATCGGCCGCGCGCGGTCAGGCTGCGGGGCGGCGATTGTCGGCACGCCCGATCAGGTGCTGGCCAAGCTGCGCGCCTATCAGGCTGAGGGGATCGAAGCCTTCATCCTGTCGGGCTATCCGCATATGCAGGAAGCCGATCTGTTCGCGCGCCATGTGTTGCCGCACATCCAGCATGGTCCGCTAGTGATGTGATACCAGCGCGCGATGATGGACTCATCGTGCATCGGATGCGCCGACATCTGGGCGCGCTGGTAAGCGGCGTCGTTCAGCTGTCGCTGGCAGGCGCTGCTTCCTTTTTGGTGACGAAACGGACCTGCTCGATGCATTGGGTCAGAGCCCCGTCACCCGCTGTGAAGCGTCCCGATTGCAATACCGCTGCACCGGCCTCGCCGAACTCGGCGCTCGGCTGGGCAGCCAGCACGCGGACATTGCCGACCGTGCCATCCGCCGCAATGTCGAACCCCAGCACCGCCCAGCCTTCGATCTGGCGTTCATTATAGGCCGGCGGGTAAGTGAGCGTGGGCTTCTTGTCCCAGCTGCGCAGCGCTTCGCAACTGCGGTGACCGGGATATTCGCTGTTGTCAGGTGCGGGCGGCGCGGGGATAGTGCCCGGATCGCGCCACCATGCCGTTGCGCAGCCGATGCGCGGCCCGCCGGCAAAGCGATTGTCACTGAACGCACGCAGGGCTTCCGCGTCGAGATCCGCATTGCCTGACGAGACGATGACGGCGGTGTTGGTGGCGACGCCTGCTTCATCAATGTCGAAGCGGACCCAACTCCACTCACGCGCGCCGTCGCGGGCAGCAACCTTGCGGAAATCGGGATAGCCCCGCAGCAGCGGAGCGGGCCAACCGACCGTGTTGCAATCGCCCCCGCTGAGCTGGTCGCGCTGGGCGGCTGTCACTCTGAAGCGCGGTACAGCGGCAATCCGGCCCAGCGTATCGCGCTCGATCTCTGCCGCATCGTCATAGCGCGGGGTATAGATCACGCGGCAGCCCGTCTGCGGCGCATCGGCGGCAAAGCGACTGGCGCGCAGCGAGGGCATCAGGTCGCGCACCGCGAGGCTTGCGAGCAGACCCTTGGCGTTGACGCGCATGGTCTCGAAATCGAGATCAAACTTGCTTTCAACATAGCCGCCTTCCAGTGCCCGGATACCGACCGCGCGGCCGGTCGCGTCGATGGCAAAGCCGATGGTGACGGGGAAATCGAGCAGCTTCTTGGCGGCGAATTGCGGGTGAGGATCAATCCAGTCGGTCGCCGCCACCGCCTTGCCGTTGCAAGTGATCGCTGCCTTGTCCCATGACAATACAAGTTCGCCGTTCGTCACGGGATTGGCGCGCATCCTTGCCAGGTTCACGCTCAGTGGCGACGGCACACGCGCCTCCTGCGCCGCCAGCGAGGCGGCCTGCATGGGGTGGGCGCAGACCAGCGCGGTCATGCTTGCCATGAGGGCGATTTTCAACATCGGCACGCTCCGCGATATTCGTTCCGGTTGCCCCGAAGGCTAGCAGGCAAAGTCGGCGTGTGTGAAGGAGTATTCGAATATCAGCAGTTTATCGCGCGGGATGGTGGGCCGCGGACAACTGGCGTCAGGCTTTATGGGATCAGTGACACCCAGTCGTTCGGAATTCCGGACCGGAATAATTCGGAATGGCACTGCCGCCAGAACCAACAAAGCGCGCTAACCCTATGGGAAAGCGCGCTTTATTTGGTTGCGGGAGTTGGATTTGAACCAACGACCTTCAGGTTATGAGCCTGACGAGCTACCGGGCTGCTCCATCCCGCGATACCGATATTGTGGCGTTCCTCGCGCAAGCGCTGCGGGCGGCCGTGCAGGTGACCTTTGGTCAGCTGCGACTTCGTCTTGCGTCCGGCCTTGCGAGTCCTGCGGATCCGCCTGACCTGCTCTGCCGGATTTTACCGGCGAGAGCGCGCCTTTGAGCCGAAACTCCAAAGACGCCAAAAGGGCTGCCCTTGCGGGACAGCCCTGTTGACTATGTGAATGGGTTATTCCTCGCACCCACCAGCTACAATGCCTGGCGACGACCTACTCTTCCGGACCTTGAGGCACAGTACCATCGGCGCTGTCTGGTTTCACGGCCGAGTTCGAGATGGGATCGGGTGGGTCACAGACGCTATGGTCACCAAGCAATGAAGCGGGTGGATGCGGGTTTTAAATCGATGCACACTCAAGAGCTTGAGTGGTTTTAAGGGCGTATCTGGCTGGAGACATTCTCCGCCAATGAGAACCTGCAAGGCAGGCCTGTCATTGATGGTGCGAACTCTCAAGCGCGATATGAACTATTAGGACCGGTTAGCTCCATACATTACTGCACTTCCACACCCGGCCTATCAACGTGATGGTCTATCACGGTTCAAAGATACCTAATCTCAAGGGAGGCTTCCCGCTTAGATGCTTTCAGCGGTTATCCCGTCCGTACATAGCTACCCTGCGGCACTCTTGGCAGAATGACAGGTACACCAGAGGTACGTTCACCCCGGTCCTCTCGTACTAGGGGCAACTCCTTTCAAGTATCGACGCCCACGGCAGATAGGGACCAAACTGTCTCGCGACGTTCTGAACCCAGCTCACGTACCACTTTAATTGGCGAACAGCCAAACCCTTGGGACCTGCTCCAGCCCCAGGATGTGATGAGCCGACATCGAGGTGCCAAACGATTCCGTCGATATGAGCTCTTGGGAATCATCAGCCTGTTATCCCCGGCGTACCTTTTATCCGTTGAGCGATGGCCCTTCCACGAGGGACCACCGGATCACTATGACCGACTTTCGTCTCTGCTCGACTCGTCAGTCTCGCAGTCAGGCAGGCTTATGCCATTGCACTCTAACAGACGGTTTCCAACCGTCCTGAGCCTACCATCGCGCGCCTCCGTTACTCTTTAGGAGGCGACCGCCCCAGTCAAACTACCCGCCACAGAGGGTCCCTACACCGGATAACGGTGCGAGGTTAGATATCAGAAAACAGCAGGGTGGTATTTCACCTATGGCTCCACGACAGCTGGCGCCGTCGCTTCAAAGCCTCCCACCTATGCTACACAACTCTTTCCTAATACCACTCTGAAGCTGCAGTAAAGGTGCACGGGGTCTTTCCGTCTAACCGCGGGTACTCCGCATCTTCACGGAGAATTCAATTTCGCTGAGCATATCCTGGAGACAGTGGGGAAGTCGTTACGCCATTCGTGCAGGTCGGAACTTACCCGACAAGGAATTTCGCTACCTTAGGACCGTTATAGTTACGGCCGCCGTTTACTGGGGCTTCAATTCGGAGCTTGCACTCCTCCTCTTAACCTTCCAGCACCGGGCAGGCGTCAGACCCTATACGTCGTCTTGAAGCCGACTTAGCAGAGTCCTGTGTTTTTGATAAACAGTCGCTACCCCCTGGCCTGTGCCCCCCACCAAAAGTTGCCTTAAGATGGGGCCTCCTTCTTCCGAAGGTACGGAGGCAATTTGCCGAGTTCCTTCAGGATACTTCTCTCAAGCGCCTTGGTATACTCTACCTGACCACCTGTGTCGGTTTCGGGTACGGTCTATACGGTGGGGCTATTTCCTGGAACCACTTGGCTGCAAGTCCAATCCAATAAGGACTCACAACTTCCGCGATCCGTCACACACCACCAGGCCCACGAATATTAACGTGGTTCCCATCGACTACCCCCTTCGGGCTCGTCTTAGGGGCCGGCTCACCCTACGCTGATTAGCATTGCGTAGGAACCCTTGGTCTTTCGGCGACAGGGCATCTCACCCTGTTTGTCGCTACTCATGTCAGCATTCGCACTTCCGATACGTCCAGCGTCGGTTACCCTTCGCCTTCACTCGCCTACGGAACGCTCCGCTACCGCTGCAGTAAACTGCAACCCTAAGCTTCGGTGCATATCTTTAGCCCCGTTACATTTTCGCCGCAGGAACCCTTATTTAGACCAGTGAGCTGTTACGCTTTCTTTAAAGGATGGCTGCTTCTAAGCCAACCTCCTGGTTGTTTTGGGATTCCCACATGCTTTCCCACTTAGATATGACTTGGGGACCTTAGCTGTAGGTTAGGGCTGTTTCCCTTTTGACGACGGACCTTAGCACCCGCCGTCTGTCTGCCAGACAAGACTCGATGGTATTCGGAGTTTGGTTAGGTTTGGTACCGCTCGCGCAGCCCTAGCCCATCCAGTGCTCTACCCCCATCGGCATACATCTGACGCTCTACCTCAATAGATTTCGCGGAGAACCAGCTATTTCCCGGCTTGATTGGCCTTTCACCCCTAAACACAAGTCATCCGAGCATTTTTCAACATGCAACGGTTCGGTCCTCCAGTGCGTGTTACCGCACCTTCAACCTGCTCATGCCTAGATCGCCGGGGTTCGGGTCTAATCCACCATATTCAGTCGCCCTATTCAGAACTCGCTTTCGCTTCGCCTACACCTAACGGCTTAAGCTTGCATGGTAGATTAAGTCACTGACCCATTATGCAAGAGGTACGCTGTCACCCCCTATGGGGCTCCAACTGCTTGTAAGCATCCGGTTTCAGGTACTGTTTCACTCCCCTAATCGGGGTGCTTTTCACCTTTCCCTCACGGTACTGTGTTCGCTATCGGTCATGTACGAGTATTTAGGCTTGGAGGGTGGTCCCCCCATGTTCAGACAGGATTTCACGTGTCCCGCCCTACTCTAGTCCATCATCATCACTTTCGCATACGGGGCTATCACCCGCTACGGCCAAACTTTCCAGAATGTTCTGCTAGTTGAAATGATGGCACTGGCCTGGTCCCGGTTCGCTCGCCACTACTACGGGAATCTCTGTTGATGTCTTTTCCTCCAGGTACTGAGATGTTTCAGTTCCCCGGGTTCGCTTCACCAAACCTATATATTCAGTCTGATGATACCTTATCCACCTCGCCCGGTTGGCTCGAAAGCCAACTGGAAGAAATGGTGAAGGTGGGTTTCCCCATTCGGAAATCGCCGGATCAAAGTTTGCTCACAACTCCCCGACGCTTATCGCAGCGTGCCACGTCCTTCTTCGCCTGTACATGCCAAGGCATCCACCAAATGCTCTTACCTCACGCTTGAGAATCCACACCATCAACGACAGGCCTGCATAAAAGCCAGATCGCTTGGAGATGGTGGGAGAATTATCTCAGCCAGATAATCAATTTGATTGATTTTGTGATGATACCGATCGTCAAGCCACAGCCCCTAAAGGCCGCGCCAGCACGACGATACCGCCACGGCATCGATTTAAAAACCCATTCACAATGTCAAAGATCGGCGACGCTGGCTAACCAGCACGATCGCCTAACCCGCTAAAAGCGGGATCAGTTTTCGTTTCATCTATCGGATTGTTGAAGTACCTGGTGGAGCCTATCGGGATCGAACCGATGACCCCCTGCTTGCAAAGCAGGTGCTCTCCCAGCTGAGCTAAGGCCCCATAAAGGTAATGGTGGGCCTGAGAAGATTCGAACTTCTGACCTCACCCTTATCAGGGGTGCGCTCTAACCGACTGAGCTACAGGCCCATCCCACCAACGCCAGCCGCCAATTCCCGAAGGAACAGGCTGCCGCGAGGGGCGTGAGCCGGCTCAGGCACACAGCCTGCGACACAAGAGTGCTGCAAGCTGTATCCGATTGATGAAAGGACATGAGGACGACGGCAATGTTCTTTGGAACCCGCGAAGCACTTCCCCAGACTAGCCGAGGCGCTTTCGCGAAAATCCTTAGAAAGGAGGTGATCCAGCCGCAGGTTCCCCTACGGCCACCTTGTTACGACTTCACCCCAGTCGCTGAACCCACCGTGGTCAGCTGCCTCCTTGCGGTTAGCGCACTGCCTTCGGGTAAATCCAACTCCCATGGTGTGACGGGCGGTGTGTACAAGGCCTGGGAACGTATTCACCGCGGCATGCTGATCCGCGATTACTAGCGATTCCGCCTTCATGCCCTCGAGTTGCAGAGGACAATCCGAACTGAGACATCTTTTGGAGATTAGCGCATCCTTGCGGAATAGCTGCCCACTGTCAGATGCCATTGTAGCACGTGTGTAGCCCAGCCTGTAAGGGCCATGAGGACTTGACGTCATCCCCACCTTCCTCCGGCTTATCACCGGCAGTTTCCTTAGAGTGCCCAACTTAATGATGGCAACTAAGGACGAGGGTTGCGCTCGTTGCGGGACTTAACCCAACATCTCACGACACGAGCTGACGACAGCCATGCAGCACCTGTCACCAGGTCCCCGAAGGGAAGAAATCTGTCTCCAGAAGTCGTCCTAGGATGTCAAAGGCTGGTAAGGTTCTGCGCGTTGCTTCGAATTAAACCACATGCTCCACCGCTTGTGCAGGCCCCCGTCAATTCCTTTGAGTTTTAATCTTGCGACCGTACTCCCCAGGCGGATAACTTAATGCGTTAGCTGCGCCACCCAAGTTCTATGAACCCGGACAGCTAGTTATCATCGTTTACGGCGTGGACTACCAGGGTATCTAATCCTGTTTGCTCCCCACGCTTTCGCACCTCAGCGTCAATACTTGTCCAGCGAGTCGCCTTCGCCACTGGTGTTCTTCCGAATATCTACGAATTTCACCTCTACACTCGGAATTCCACTCGCCTCTCCAAGATTCTAGCTTCCCAGTTTCAAAGGCAGTTCCGGGGTTGAGCCCCGGGATTTCACCTCTGACTTAAAAAGCCGCCTACGTGCGCTTTACGCCCAGTAATTCCGAACAACGCTAGCTCCCTCCGTATTACCGCGGCTGCTGGCACGGAGTTAGCCGGAGCTTATTCTCCAGGTACTGTCATTATCATCCCTGGTAAAAGAGCTTTACAACCCTAAGGCCTTCATCACTCACGCGGCATTGCTGGATCAGGCTTTCGCCCATTGTCCAATATTCCCCACTGCTGCCTCCCGTAGGAGTCTGGGCCGTGTCTCAGTCCCAGTGTGGCTGATCATCCTCTCAGACCAGCTATGGATCGTCGCCTTGGTAGGCCATTACCCCACCAACTAGCTAATCCAACGCGGGCCCATCTAAAGGCGATAAATCTTTCGTCCGAAGGACATTATCCGGTATTAGCTCAAATTTCTCTGAGTTATTCCGAACCTAAAGGCAGGTTCCCACGCGTTACGCACCCGTGCGCCACTAGACCCGAAGGTGCTCGTTCGACTTGCATGTGTTAGGCATGCCGCCAGCGTTCGTTCTGAGCCAGGATCAAACTCTCAAGTTTGTGTCACACACCAATCAAGCATGGGGAAAACCCCATCATCCAGACTGGCATGAGCTTCAAGGAGCCGATACCTGCACTGTCAAACGTAATGGATACGAATGAACATGCTTAACATCCCATCAGGCGTGGTGCCCGAACAGGATGCGGCAATCGGCTTGGTTACTGGTATCCGGAGCCTTAAAACCCCCGGACCAGGCGCCGTCGCCCACATGTCCCTTCATCAAAAACCAACAATGTCAAAGAGCCGCCGACAGTAAAAGCGGACAGCGATTGGTTCCCCGATTTACACCGGGGGACCGGCTATCCGAATTTCGTGGCGACCGATCGCTGCGGGGCCGGTCAGAAACCGTCAGCGCCGCGTCGGTGGAGCCCATCTATGCGTGGTTCGGGATTCGGTCAACGGCTTTTTGCAATTTTATTTCACAAAGTTGTAATCCTACAGAAAATCAGAGGGTTGGAATTCGTTTCGCGCCGCCAAACCCCCGCATGGAGACGAATCAGACCGGGAATCACCCCGGAGAATCGCCGATCCAGCCGCTTTTCGGGCCTGAATCGGGGCTTCCCGGCCTGCCCCCTGCCTGCGGACGATTCCTTGCCCCGCCATCCGCCACCAAGCCGCCCTCGACCGCCAGTTCCCACGCATCCTTTGCAATAGGTGCATTGCTGCACCCCATGATATGTTCGCCCCTCACCGCACTGTGGCCATCGCGGCCAACAGGAAGACGGAAATGGATGGGATAGTATGATGACTGCAGCGCGCCTTGCCATTGGGGCGATTGCCTTCACCCTTGCAGCGCATGGCTCCGTGTCTGCCCAGCAGCCCGGTGCAACCAGCGCCGCTGCGCGCCAGACCGAGGCCATCGCGCCCGCGCTCGGCGATCCCTTGACTGATATTGTCCGCCTGCAGGAAGAACGCGACCGGCGTCTGACCCTGCCGGTGATGATCGACGGCAAGGGCCCGTTCAACTTCATGATCGACACCGGCAGCCAGGCCACCGCGGTCGCGCACGAGGTTAATGCCACGCTTGCCCTGCCGCCTGCCGGGCGTGCCAATCTGCTGGCCATGGCCAGCATGCGCCCGGTCGATCTGGTCGCCATCGCGCGTCTTGATGTCGGCAAGCATCAGATCGAGGGGCTGTCAGCGCCGCTGCTCGAACGCGACAATATCGGGGCAGACGGGATCATCGGGCTCGACAGCCTGCAGGATTTCCGCGTCCTGATTGATTTCCGCGCGCCTTCGATTGCCTTGCAGGACATGCGTTCCACCAAGGGCAAGCGCGACGGGTTCGAGATTGTCGTGCGCGCAAGGCAGGAAGCGGGCCAGCTGCTGATCACCAATGCGCTGGTGGAAGGCATCCCCACCACTGTCATCATCGATACCGGCGCGCAGGCGAGCCTTGCCAACCCGGCCTTGCGCGAAAAGCTGCGGCGCAAGCGGCAGGCCGAGACCGAGGTGATCACCACCGATGTGAACGGGGTGGAACTGATCGGGCAGATGGTGCTGGTCAGCACGCTCAAGATCGAGGCGCTGCGGCTCAGCAATATCCCGCTGACCTTTGCCGATTCGCCGGTGTTTGCCGCGCTTGGCCTTGCCGACAAGCCGGTGCTGGCACTGGGCATGCAGCACCTCAGGCTGTTTGACCGGGTGGCCATCGACTTTGCTGGCAGCCGCATCCTGTTCGATCTGCCGCGCGATATCGAAGCCGCCCAGCGCGAGGCGATGCGGATGCCGATTTCGTTCTGACGCTGCGCACAAACGCCGCTTGCGCTCACCCCATGGCGCGCCCACATGTTGGGGCCTATGCCCCTGACAGCTCCCAGACCGCCGACGACCGCCGCCAGATCGAAAGCTGGCCCACGATCAAGCGGTTCCTGCCCTATCTGTGGCCGCGGCACGATCCCTCGCTGCGCCGCCGTATTGTGGTGGCGATGGCGCTGGTGCTGGCGGGCAAGGCTGTCACGCTCGCCCTGCCCTTTGCCTATAAGGGTGCAGTCGATCAGATGGCGGGGCCGCCGGGCGGCAGCGCGGGCGAACAGGCGCTGATCGTGGCTGCCGCACTGGTGGCCGCCTATGCGCTGGGGCGCTTTACCTCGGTGGTGTTCGACAATTTCCGCAATATCGCGTTCGAACGCGTCGGCCAGCTCGCCACGCTCAGCCTTGCCGAAGATGTGTTCCGCCGCCTGCACAAGCTGTCATTGCGCTTTCACCTGTCGCGCCGCACCGGCGAGGTGACCAAGATCATCGAGCGCGGCACCAAGAGCATCGGAATGATGCTCTATTTCCTGCTGTTCAATCTGGCCCCCACCGCGATTGAACTGATTGCGGTCGGCGTGATCTTCTACATCAATTTCGGCTATGAACTGGTGCTGGCAACCGCTGCCACCGTGGTGGCCTATATATCTGTCACCCGCTGGATCACCGATTGGCGCGCGAAACTGCGGCGCGAGATGAATGATCTGGATGGCCGGGCGCTGCAACGCGCAGTGGATTCGCTGCTGAATTTCGAGACGGTGAAATATTTCGGCGCCGAATCCCGCGAGGAGGAACGCTATTCGGGCGCGGCGCGCGCCTATGCCGAAGCCGCGATCAAATCGGAAAATTCGCTGGCGCTGCTCAACATCGCGCAGTCGCTGATCACCAATCTGCTGATGGCAGGGGCGATGGCCTATACCGTGTGGGGCTGGCAGCAGGGCCGGCTCAGTGTGGGCGATCTGGTGCTGGTGAACACCTTCCTGCTCCAGCTGTTCCGCCCGCTTGATGTGCTGGGCTGGGTCTATCGCACCATCCGGCAGGGGTTGGTCGATATGGCCGACATGTTCCGGCTGATTGATACCGACATCGAGGTGAAGGATGCGCCGCAAGCGCCCGCGCTGATCGCCCAGCGGCCCACTGTCGCTTTCGACAATGTGACCTTCGGCTATGAACCCGAACGCACCATCCTGCATGGTCTCAGCTTTGAAGTGCCGGCGGGATCGAATGTTGCCATTGTCGGGCCATCGGGCGCAGGCAAAAGCACCATCGGGCGACTCTTGTTCCGCTTCTATGATCCGTGGGAAGGCCGCGTGCTGGTGGGGGGCGAGGATATTGCGCAGGTCACCCAGACCAGCCTGCGCGCGCTGATCGGCATTGTCCCGCAGGATTCGGTGCTGTTCAACGACACCCTCGCCTATAACATCGCCTATGGCGCACAAGGCGCAGATATGGCCGCGGTGGAACAAGCCGCGCGCGATGCTGCGCTGATGCCGCTGATCGAACGCCTGCCCGACGGGTTCGATACCATGGTGGGCGAACGCGGATTGAAGCTGTCAGGCGGCGAGAAACAACGCGTCGCCATCGCCCGCACGCTGGTGAAGAACCCGCCAATCCTGCTGCTGGACGAAGCGACCAGCGCGCTCGACACCCGCACCGAACAGGAAATCCTCGGCACCTTGAAACGCGTCGCGCGCGGGCGCACCACCATTGCGATTGCGCACCGGCTTTCGACGATTGCCGATGCCGACCGCATTCTGGTGCTTGATCACGGGCGCCTGGCCGAAAGCGGCGATCATGCCGAACTGCTCGCCAAACGCGGGCTTTATGCCGAAATGTGGGCGCGCCAGCTGGCCGAAAGCGCCGAGGAGCGCGAAGCGGCAGAGTGATTGCGCCGCTGCCTGCCCGGCTTTAGGACGGGCGCAGAAACCAACAGCATAATCACGCAACGGGAGCCTGAACCACCAATGCCTCGCACTCTTCTTGCCGCCGCCCTGCTGGCGACGACCGCCTTTGCCCTGCCCGCCGCTGCGCAAGAGGCCGCAGCGCCGCAGCCCGCCGTGCCGCTGCCCGCCGCGCTTACCGCCGAACAGATGCCGCCGATCCCGCTCGCCATGGCGACACGCGCGCGGCCCTATCTCGAAGCGCGCGGGGCGGGCTTTGCCGGATGGGATCCCAATACCCGCGCGGTGCTGATCAGCACCCGTTTTGCCAACACCAACCAGCTTCACCGCGTCGCCCAGCCGCTGGGCGCGCGCAGCCAGATCACCTTTGAAGCCGAGCCAATCTTCGGCCGCTATGCTCCGGTAACGGGCGATGTGATCGTGGTGCGCAAGGATCGCGGCGGGGATGAATATTTCCAGCTCTACACGCTGAAGGACGGCCGCCTCACCCTGCTCACCGACGGCAAAAGCCGCAACCAGCAGGGCGCGTGGAGCCAAGACGGGCAATTGCTCGCCTTCAGTTCGACCCGCCGCAATGGCGTTGATTCCGATCTCTATGTGATGGACCCGCGCGATCCGGCCTCGGCGCGGATGGTCTATCAAAGCAATGGCGGCGGCTGGGCGGTTCTCGGCTTCGCGCCGGACAAGGCCCATGCCTATGTCGCCGATTACAATTCGGTGCAGGACGTTGATCTCTACCGCCTTGATCTGGCGACCGGCACGATGCAGCCGATGGGCAATCCGGCTGATGAGGTGGCGCATGGCGCGTTCCGCGTTGCGCCCGATGGCGCGCTGTGGGTCACGAGTGATCGCGATTCGGACTTTCAGCGCCTTGGCCGGCTTGATCCGGTCACCGGCGCCTTCACTCCCGTGACCCGCGAAAAGTGGGACGTCGATGGCTTCGACATCAGCCCGGATGGCAAGACCATCGCCTATGTCGTCAACGAAGCGGGCACTGACCGGATGCGCCTGCTCGATGTCGCCAGCGGCAAGGTGCGCCGCGTCGATGCCCTGCCCGCAGGCCTCATCGGCGGGGTCGAATTCGCGCCGTGGGGCGAGATCGGCTTTTCGCTGAGCTCGGCCAAGAGCGCGTCCGATGTGTGGTCACTTGATCCTGCAACCATGAACCTCACCCGCTGGACCCAGAGCGAGACGGGCGGGCTTGATGTCAGCGCCAATGTCGAACCGGAAATCCTCACCACCAAAAGCTTTGACGGGCTGGAGGTATCGGGCATCCTCTACCTGCCTGATCCGGCCAAGTTTCCGGGCAAGCGCCCGCTGCTCGTGAGCGTCCATGGCGGGCCGGAAGGGCAGAGCCGGGCCGGCTTTCTTGCCCGCAACAATTACTACCTCAACGAACTCGGTATCGGCCTGTTCTACCCCAATGTTCGCGGCTCGACCGGCTATGGCAAGACCTTCGTCAGCCTCGACAATGGCCCCTTCCGCCGCGAAGATTCGGTCAAGGACATGGCCGCCCTGATTAATGCAGTGCGCAGGCACGCCCGCGTCGATGCGGCAAGGGTCGGCCTTACCGGCGGATCATACGGCGGCTACATGTGCTATGCCGCCGCAGTGCAGTTGAAAGACCAGCTTACCGCCACGCAATGCACGGTCGCGATCAGCAATTTCGTGAGCTTTCTGGAAAACACCAATCCCTACCGCCAGGATCTGCGCCGCATCGAATATGGCGATGAACGCGTGCCCGAACAGCGCGCCAAGCTGACCGAAATCAGCCCGCTGACAAGGGTGAGCGAGATCACCAAGCCGATGTTCGTCATCACCGGTGCCAATGATCCGCGCGTGCCCAAGTCGGAGGCGGATCAGATGGTGGCCGCGATCCGTGCGGGCGGCGGCGAGGCTTGGCATCTGGTGGCAGCCGACGAAGGCCATGGTTTCGCCAAGAAGGCCAATTCCGACTATGCCTTCCTTGCCCAGCTCGCCTTTTGGCAAAAGCACCTGCTGGGCGAGTGATCAGTGCTGCGATGCGAGGCGCTGGAGGATCGCCAGCGCCTCGGTGCGCCGTTCCCACGGCACGAACAGGTGATCATGGTGAAGGCCCGCCACCACATTACAGGCGATCCCCGCCCCGGCCAAAGCGCCCGAAACCGCCGCTGTCAGCCCGACGCCTTCAAGCGCAGAATGCACCATCAAGGTGATGCGCGCGAACAGCGGTGCTCCCTCGCCGCCGTCAGCCGGAACAATCGCACTCACGCCTTCATCCTCGCGGATCAGGGCGAAAGCCTCAGCGGGCATGCTATCGGTGGCCGCCGCCACAAACCGCCACGCCCGCGCGTCCAGCACGGGGGCCATTTCGGCCACCATCCGCGCCGGATCGGAAACGGGCGGGGGCGCGCTCACAGGATATATTTGCTCAGATCAACATTCCCCGCCAGCCCGGCCAGCCGCCCGTTCACATAGGCGGCATCAACAGTCACGGTTTCGCCGCGATGCTCCTCGGCCTCGAAGCTGATATCTTCGAGCAATCGCTCCATCACGGTCTGCAACCGCCGCGCGCCGATATTCTCGACGCCTGCGTTCACTTGCGCGGCAATGCGGGCGATTTCGGCCACGGCATCCTCGGTGATCGCCAGAGTGACGTCCTCGGTCGCCAGCAGCGCCTTGTATTGCGCCACCAGATTGGCGCGGGTTTCGCTGAGGATGCGGATGAAATCGGCTTCGGTCAGCGCGCGCAGTTCCACCCGGATCGGCAAGCGGCCCTGCAATTCGGGTAGCATGTCGGAAGGTTTCGCCACATGAAACGCGCCTGATGCGATAAACAGCACGTGATCGGTTTTCATCGGGCCATATTTGGTCGCCACCGTGGTGCCTTCGATCAGGGGCAGCAGATCGCGCTGCACGCCTTCGCGGCTGACACTGCCGCCGCGCACGTCAGACACCGCGATCTTGTCGATCTCGTCAAGGAACACGATCCCGTTGGTTTCGGCATTGCGCAGCGCGGCCTGTGCGACATCATCCTGATCGAGGCGTTTATCCGCTTCTTCCTCGACGAGGCGATCCCAGGCATCGGGCACGCGCAGTTTCTGGCGGCGGGTGGCTTTGCGGCCCAGCGCCTTGCCCATCATGTCGCTAAGGTCGATCATCCCGATCTGCCCGCCCATATTGCCCATATCGAAGGGCGCGCGCGCTTGCTCTGCGACTTCGATCTCGACCTCGACATCATTCATCGCGTTCTGCACGATGCGCTGGCGGAAGCTTTCGCGGGTCGCTTCGGAGGCATTATCGCCCACCAGCGCATTCAGCAGCCGCTGCATCGCGGCCTCGGATGCGGCCTCGCGCACTTTTTCGCGGCGGCTTTCTTTTTCAAGCCGGATGGCTTCTTCGACCAGATCGCGCGCAATCTGTTCGACATCGCGCCCGACATAGCCGACTTCGGTGAACTTGGTCGCCTCGACCTTCACAAACGGCGCTTCGGCCAGTTTCGCCAGGCGGCGGCTGATCTCGGTCTTGCCGCAGCCGGTCGGCCCGATCATCAGGATGTTCTTGGGCGTGACTTCATCGCGCAAATCCGCGCCCAGCCGCTGCCGCCGCCAGCGATTGCGCAGCGCGACAGCCACCGCGCGCTTGGCATCGGCCTGGCCGATAATGTGTTCATCAAGCGCTGCAACGATCTGTTTGGGGGTAAGGTTGTCCATGAAAGCTTTCTGTGGTTCAGGCGTGGTTGCTATGTGGCGCGGCCCATCGGCGGTTCAAGGCCTGCGTCATCGGGCGTTCGATAAAGGTGAAGAACAGCCATGCCGCCGCCACCGCCGCCAGCACGGCGCTTACCGCGTAATTCCACGGCCCGATCTCGGCAAGCGGCACGCGGCGGATGATCTTGGGCCATACCCACAGCCACAGCCATGCCACCGGAAGATGCAGCAGATAGAGCGCGTAGCTGATATCGCCAGCGCCATTGACCAGCCGGGGCAAGGGCAGATCGAGCGGGCCCGATAGCAGCGCAAAGGCCAGCATGGCGGCAGGCAGAGCGCACCAGGCCAGATAATCAAACCCCATCGCGCTTTCCTGCACTGGCGCAGGCACCAGCCAGGCAATCGGCGCAATCGCCAGCGCCGCCAGCCAGCGCAGGGCCGCAGGCGCGCTGCCCCCCGCTTCGCGCCACCCGGCCAGCGCCATGCCTGCGATGAACATCAGCGAAACCGAACGGGTAAGCGTGAAGGCGAAAGCATTGTCAGGGGGCACCCACAAGCCGCCAATCACGAGCGCTGTCAGCACGATCATCACTGCCCCAACCGCTTCGCGGCGGCGGCGGGTGATGAACAGGCCGAACCAGAAATAGAACATCATCTCGAAAAACAGCGTCCAGCCGACCCACAGAACCGGCACCGCGCGCAGGCTGTCGCCGTCGGGCCAATAGGGGATCAGGACAAGCGATTGTGCAAGCTTGCGCGGATCAATCGGCTGCGGGAAAATCGTGACGAACACCAGCGCCAAGAAAGCGGTCGCCAGCCAGTAAGGCGGCATGATGCGAATGATCCGCCGCCGCCAGAACTGGCCGCGTGCGCCGGGACGGCCAAACAGGCCGCGCGACGAGACCACCATGACATAGCCCGAAATGACAAAGAACAGCATCACCGCGGCTTGCCCGATGCGGCCATCGCCGGGGCCGATACCGAGCCCGCCGCCGATGTGATCGGCGAAGGCAAAGGCCATGTGGAGCACTGCCACGATCAAGGCCGCGATGAACCGCAGCAACTGGATGGCGATGACTTTGTCCGGCCCGGCCGCCATCCCTGTTACCCCGCGGTGGCCCGCATCGGTCAGACCGTCTCGATCGTCAGATTGCCGTTGGTGAAGACGCAGATTTCCGCCGCAACCGCCATTGCCTTTCTCGCGATCACTTCGGCATCAGCCTCGTAATCGGCCAGCGCGCGGGCGGCGGCGAGAGCGAAATTCCCGCCTGATCCGATGGCCGCGATCTCGCCCACCGGCTCCAGCACATCGCCATTGCCGGTCAGCACCAGCAGCGTTTCGGAATCGGCGACGATCATCAGCGCTTCGAGATTGCGCAGATATTTGTCGGTGCGCCAGTCCTTGGCGAGCTCCACGCTCGCGCGCATCAGCTGGCCTGAATATTGTTCGAGCTTTTTCTCCAGCCTCTCGAACAGGGTAAAGGCATCTGCCGTCGCCCCGGCAAAGCCTGCAATCACCTTGCCATCACCGATGCGGCGCACCTTGCGCGCGTTGGGCTTCATCACGGTGTTGCCCATGGAAACCTGTCCGTCGCCCGCGATCACGGTCTTGCCGCCGCGCCGCACGCCGATGATGGTAGTGCCGTGCCACTGGATAAGGCCGTGGCTCGCCGGTTCGTGTGTCATGCCCGCCTATATGGCGCAGCGCGCCGCAGGATCAAGCAAGCGCTGTCACATCCCGCCGGGGCCGGGCCCGGCAGCGCCGCCCATCCCGCCGACCTGACCAATATTGCCGAACAGATCTTCAAGAAAGCCGCGTTCGCGCCCGACAGTCGGGGTCTTGTTGCCATTGGGGTTGAGATAAACGACCTTGTCGATGCCGCTGCGGTCCACCGCGATCACCCGGCCCGCATCGTCAAACCGCACCGCCAGCACCGAATGTTCGCGGATGCGCGGATCGCGGAACGGGCGCCGTCCGGTGACGCTGGAGACATAATACCACGTCGGATCGCCATATTCGCTGGTGAACGTCGGGCGGCCCAGCGCCCCTTCGACCGAGGCCTGATTGTCGATACCGGGCTGCACCGTATCCATCAGCACCTGATCAATGATGTAGCCGCGCGGTTCGAGGATCGAGGAACAGCCCGAAAGGGCCAGCCCCGCCGCCGACAGCGCCAGCGCTGCGCGCATCAGCCGCGCCTTGTTCCAACCCGAAGTGATGATCTGGCCCAAACCCGTATCCGTCCCGTCTTGCGTCATCATAAGCCCCGAGCGCTCTATATCCTTCAAGCGCCGCCTGTGGCAAATGGGATCGCTGGCCTTTAGGCGGCATGTCGCCTGCTGGCAACGCAGCATGTGTGCGCAGCCCAAAGCAGGGGCGGCTTGAATGACCCTTGAATGGCGCGCCAAAAATCGTCAGGAACCCGCGCTTGCCGCCGGGGGTTTGGGATTGGCACCGCGTTGCGTGTTCATATTGAAAAGGTAGTCGTCGCCCATGTCTTTCCTCTCCCGCCTGCTCGGCACCGCGCCCGACCCGCGCGAGAGCGTGCGCCCCTTGTGGCACCGCGTGATCGAACTGGCGCGCGATCCGGCCTATTATGCCGAATGCCAGGTGTCTGACAGCATCGGCGGGCGGTTTGATCTGATCACCGCCATGGTCAGCGTGATGATGGTGCGGCTCGAAGCCTCAGATCTGCGTGCGGAAAGCGCGCTGCTGGCGGAATTGTTCGTCGAGGACATGGACGGCCAATTGCGCGAATTTGGCGTCAATGATGTGGTGGTGGGCAAGCGCGTGGGCAAGTTGATGAGCGTGCTCGGCGGCAGGCTGGGCGCCTATCGCACAGCGCTCAATGCGCGTGACGAAGCGCGGCTGGCAGCAGCGGTGGGACGCAATGTCACTTTCATCGAAGGCACGGATGAAACCGCCGCCGCGCAGAAAGTGGCCGGGCGGCTGCTTGCCCTCTTTGATCGGCTGGGCCGGTTTGACGATGCCGAATTGCTGAAAGCGAGCGGTATCTGGTGAACGCGCCCGAACTTTCCCGCATGATCAAGACCCGCCCCTTGCCGGGCGAGATGATCGTGATCACCGCAAACGAGGCTGAGCGCGCTGCGCTGGCTGCGCGTTTCGGCCTCAGCGCCATCGATTCGCTGCGCGCCGAACTGGCGCTGGAGGCCAAGCCCAAGGCGATCCGCGCGACCGGGCGCCTGAAAGCCGCCATCACCCAGTCCTGCGCCGTTTCGGGTGAGGATTTTGCCGTCCACATCGACGAACCGCTCGATCTGCGCTTTGTCGAAGCCGGCGCGCGGCCACTGGCCGAGGCGGACGAGGCAATCGAAATCGAACTCGAAGCCGATGATTGCGACGAGATCGACTATACAGGCGACATGTTCGATCTGGGCGAAGCCATTTCCCAAAGCCTGGGCCTGGCGATTGATCCCTACGCCGAAGGGCCGAACGCCGATGCTGCGCGGCGCGCGGCGGGGATTGTGGCGGAAGGCGAACAGATGGGCCCGCTCGCCGATCTGCTCGCCGCGCTCAAGAAGGATTAGGCTTCAGTCAAACAGCCGGCGCGCCACCGCATCGAGCTTGGCCATCAGTTCGGGATCATGTTCATCGGGCGCGGTGATCACCGCATCATCAAGCGCAAAGTCGATGGGCGAAGGCGCGCGCTCCTCGGGCAGGGCTGCGATGAAAGCCATCACCGCATCGCGGGCAAGCTGCCCATTGGCCTGCATCTGTTCGACGACCTCGGCCACATCCACCGCTTCGCCTTCACGCCAGCAATCATAATCGGTGACCATGCCGATCAGCGCATAGGGCAGCTCTGCCTCGCGCGCCAGTTTGGCCTCGGGCATGGCTGTCATGCCGATCACATCCGCGCCCCATTGGCGGTACATCCGGCTCTCCGCGCGGGTGGAAAATTGCGGGCCTTCCATCGCCAGATAGGTCGCGCCCACCGCCACCCTGCCGCCCGCTGCCGCCACGGCATTTGCCGCCATATCCGACAGGCGCGGACACACCGGATCGGCCATCGAAACATGCGTGACAAACCCGCTGGTGAAAAAGGTGCTGGGCCGCCCGCGCGTGCGATCAATGAATTGTTCGACAATCGCAAAGCGCCCCGGCTCCAGTTCCTCGCGCAAGGAGCCCACGGCAGAAATCGCGAGAATATCGGTACAGCCCGCGCGCTTTAACGCATCAATATTGGCGCGCGAATTCAATTCAGACGGGCTGACCGGATGGCCGCGGCCATGACGCGGGAGAAAGCGCACTTTCACCTCGCCGATCCGCCCGCACAGGATCGCATCGGACGGTTCACCCCACGGCGTTTCAATTCCGATCCACTGCGCGTCTTCGATGCCGGACATGGCATAAAGCCCCGATCCGCCGATGATCCCGATGCACCATTCGCTCGCCATGTGTGTTCCCCGTTATCAGGCGCTGCTTAGGTGAGTTCGACCTTGTGGGGCAAGGGGCCGCGCACCGCCGCTTCGGCCTCGGCATGGGGCGCGGCGATGGCGGGATGCGCGCTCATCATGGCGTAATGCGCGGCCAGCCGGGGCCAGTTATCGAGCGGCATCTGCGCCACCAGCGCAATCTGCCCCAGCACGCACGCGATAGTGATGTCAGCAATCGACAGCGCATCGCCTGCGAAATACTCACCATCTGCAAGCCCCGCTTCGAGCACATCGAAGATCGGCGGCAGCTGCGTGGCCCAGGCTTCGCGCGCCTTGGCCAGATCAGGGGCCTCGCCCTTGGTCACAGCAAAGAACACCGGGCGAAAAATGCCGAGCCCCCCTGCCATCGCCAGCGCGGTATCGGCATATTCTTCCCAGAACAGCGCGCGGGCATGGGCGAAGGCGGCGGCTGGATAAAGCGCGGGTTCGGGGTGCTTTTTCTCGATATAGGCGCAGATCGCGGACGAATCAGCGATGGTGCCGCCCACACCTTCGGTCGCAATCGCCCGGTCGCGCAGCACCGGAATGCGCTTCATCGGGGAAATATCGCGGAACCATTGCGGCGGGGCGAACACATTGACCGCCTCCACTGCATAATCCGCCCCCTTGATGATGCAGCATGCGGCGACCTTGCGCACGAACGGCGAAACCGGGCTGCCATAGATGACAAGATCGGGGGTGGTGGCGGACATGAAAACGGCTCCTGTTGCTGGCAAGGTTCGCCGCTGTGATACTGGCCCCTGTGAATAGCGCAATCGCTAGGCGCATGCCCTCTGCGCGAGGCGTATTATCCGCCCGCACACAGCGATTGCGTTTTGGATTGCAACGCGCCACCTTGTAGAGGCAGAGATGCACCCCCAAGTTTGCATGAGAGAGGACAAGACAATGGTCACCCAGTACAAGAACCTGATTGGCGGCAAGATGATTGCCACCGATCGCTGGCTCGATGTCGTCAACCCGGCCAATGAGCAGGTGATCGGCCAGGTGCCCGCCTGCGGCAAGGCCGAGCTTGATGAAGCCGTCGCCGCCGCGCGCGCTGCCTTCAAGACGTGGAAGAACACCCCCATCGAAGAACGCCGCGCCGCGATCATGGCGATCTCGGGCGCGATCAAGGCCAATGCCGAAGAACTGTATCGCCTGCTCACCAGCGAACAGGGCAAGCCGCATGATCAGGCCAAGGGCGAGATTTATGGCGCAGCCGGGATGAGCGCGGCGCAATCGACGCTCAGCCTGGAGGATGAAATCAACGAGGATTCAGACGCGCGCCTCAGCCGCACCCGCCGCGTACCGGTGGGCGTGGTCGGCGGGATCGTGCCGTGGAACTTCCCGGTGATGATGGCGATCCAGAAGATCGTGCCTGCCATGCTTTCGGGCTGCACGATTGTCCTGAAGCCCTCGCCCTTCACCCCGCTCACCACGCTGCGGATTGCCGAACTGATCGCGGATAAGGTGCCCGCCGGCGTCGTCAACATCATCACGGGCGAAGATGATCTGGGGCCGATGATCACCAGCCACCCCGATATCGACAAGATCACCTTCACCGGATCGACCGCGACCGGCAAGAAGATCATGGAAGGCGCGTCCGCTGACCTCAAGCGCATAACGCTCGAACTCGGCGGCAATGATGCCTCGATCGTGCTGCCCGATGCCGATCCCAAGAAGGTTGCCGAACAATTGTTCTGGTCAAGCTTTTCAAACGCAGGGCAAATCTGCGTGGCGGCCAAGCGCGTTTATATCCACGAGGATATCTATGATGAACTGTCCGCGGCCATCGTCGAATATGCCAAGACCGTGAAGGTCGGCGACGGCAGCCAGCAGGGCACCGGCGTCGGCCCGATCCAGAACAAGAAGCAGTATGAGCGCGTGCTGGAGCTGATCGAGGATGCCAAGGATAATGGCTACAAGTTCCTCTTGGGCGGCAATGTCGATCCCAGCGGCACCGGCTATTTCGTGCCGCTCACCATCCTCGACAACCCGCCCGAAGACGCGCGCATCGTGGCCGAGGAGCAGTTCGGCCCGGTCATGCCGCTGATGAAGTTCTCGACCGAAGAGGAAGTCATCGCCCGCGCCAACAACTCCGAATACGGGCTTGCCGGCGCGGTATGGACCGGCAATCCGGACAAGGGCGTGAAGATCGCCGAACAGCTCGAAACTGGCACGGTGTGGGTCAACGAATACCTCCACCTCTCGCCCTTTGCGCCGTTTGGCGGGCACAAGCAGTCGGGCTTCGGCGCTGAATACGGCAAGGAAGGCCTGAAAGAATTCACCTATCCGCAGGTGATCACCGTCAAGAAGGACAACGTCCCCGCCTGATCCGTGGGGATTTCGGTTGAAGAACTGAGCGCCGGGCTGGCGCGGGTGTGTGCCCGCGTTGGCCTTGGCGCTTTGTCTTGCGCGCCGCAGCGGTTGACGGGCGGGGCGGTGATGGAGAGCTGGCGGTTTTCGGCTGGCGATTCCGATTACGTCCTGCGCCGCGCGCCGAGCCTCGCCTTCACGGAAGGGCGACCTTACGGGCATGGCGTTGAGGCGGCGCTGATTGAAGCCGCCCGCTTAGCGGACGTGACCGCGCCGGAGGTGGTGGCGGTGCTGGAGGAGGCGGACGGGCTTGGTTCAGGGCTTCGTGATGCGCGCGCTGCCGGGGACGGCCGATCCCAAGATCATTCTGGCGTGCGACGATCCCGACGGGCTGCTGCGCGGCATCGCCCGCGATCTGGCGCGCATCCACCGCTTGCGACAGGGCGACGTGCCCGAGGGCGTGCCGGTGATGGACTACCGCACCGCGATTGCCGACCTCAAACAGCAGTTCATGGACGCGGGCGGCGACCGCCCGATCATCGCGCTCGGCCTCAAGTGGCTGGAGGACAATTGCCCGCCGCCAGTCGAACCCGTCCTCACCCACGGCGACTATCGGATGGGCAACCTGCTGGTCGAAGGCTCGACCCTCACCGGCGTGCTCGACTGGGAAATCGCGCATTTCGGCGACCGCCACGAGGACTTGGCGTTCGGTTGCATGGCCGTGTGGCGCTTCGCCCGCTACGACCGCCCCGCGCTGGGGTTGGGTTCGATTGAAGACTACATCGCCGCCTACGAGGCCGAGGCGGGCGTCGCCATCGATCCGGCGCGTTTCCGCTTCTGGACGATCTACCGCACGGTGTGGTGGGCATTGGGCTGCCTCAAGATGGCGGCGCAATGGCGCTCGGGCGCGGACCGGATGCTCGAACGCGTGGTGATCTCGCGCCGGACGAGCGAGCAGGAGCTCGACCTGCTGCTGCTGCTGGAGGAGGACGCGCCGGAGGCGGAACGGGCGCGGACCGTCGCACCCGCCGCCCCGCCCACTCCGCAGGGCGAGGCAACCGACGCCGAACTCGCCCAGGCAATCTGGGAATGGCTCGGCAGCGTCAAAGACCGCTTCGATGGGCACGACCGCTTCCAATACGCCGTCGCCCGCAACGCGCTCGGCATGATTTCCCGCTACACCGCCGCATCACTCCCCGCAGTGGAGAATGCCGCGCTGGCAGCAGCACTGCTTGATGGCAGCGCCAGCCTCGCCGCCCCCGGCACGCTGGCGGAATTGCGAGGCGGCATTCTGGCTGCTGTCAGGCAGGATGTGCCGAAATATCCTGCGCTCGCCCGCGCGCGCAAGAAATGGACCGGAGAGGAATAACCCATGGACTTCGCCATCCCCGCCGACCTGCAAGCCTATCTCGATGAACTCGACGCCTTCATCGCCGCCGAGATCAAGCCGCTCGAGAGCCAAGACGACAATATCCGCTTCTTCGATCACCGCCGCGAATATGCGCGGACGGACTTCGAGGCGGGCGGGCTGCCCCGGCACGAATGGGAGGAACTGCTCAAGGAAGCCACCCGCCGCGCCGACCGCGCCGGCCATTGGCGCTTCTCTGCGCCCAAACGCTATGGCGGGAAGGACGGCAGCAACCTCTGGATGGCGGTGATCCGCGAGCATTTTGCGCGCCAAGGGCTCGGCCTGCACAACGACTTGCAGAACGAACACTCCATCGTCGGCAACTTCCCCTTCGTCGCCATGTTCGACCAGTGGGGGACCGAAGAGCAGAAACAGGAATTCATCCTCGGCGGGTTCGAACGCACGCGGCGCGTCGCCTTCGGCCTGACCGAACCGCACCACGGATCGGACGCCACCCACATGGAAACCCACGCGGTGCGCGAGACCCGCGATGGCGTGGATGGCTGGCTGATCAACGGCGCAAAGATGTGGATCACCGGGATGCACACCGCCACCCACTGCGCGATGTTCGCGCGCACCAGCGGACGCGCGGGGGACGCGAGCGGGATCACTTGTTTCCTCGTCCCCAACCCCACCGAAGGTCTCACAATCGAGGAGTGGATGTGGACCTTCAACATGCCGACCGATCACCCGCGCCTCTCGGTGACGAACGTGTGGGTGCCGGATTCGGCGATCCTCGGCGTGGAAGGGCGCGGCCTCGCGCTGGCGCAGAGCTTCGTCCACCAGAACCGCATCCGTCAGGCGGCATCAAGCTGCGGCGCGGCGCTCTATTGCATTGATGAAAGCGTGAAATACGCGCGGGAAAGAAAGCCCTTCGGTGAGGAGCTGGCGCGCAATCAGGCGATCCAGTTTCCCTTGGTGGAACTCGCCACGCAGGCGGAGATGCTGCGCCTCCTGATCTTCAAGACCGCGTGGGAGATGGACAATATGCCGCACGAGGAGATCGAACGCACCATCTCCGACAAGGTCTCGATGTGCAATTACTGGGCGAACCGGCTGTGCTGCGAGGCGGCGGACCGCGCGATGCAGGTCCACGGCGGCATCGGCTATTCGCGCCACAAGCCCTTCGAACACATCTACCGCCACCATCGCCGCTACCGGATCACGGAAGGCTCGGAGGAAATCCAGATGCGCAAGGTGGGGGCCTATCTGTTCGGCTATCTTGGGCCGAAGCGGGGGATGTACGCTTAGCCCCTTCCCGACGGGGAGGGTGGCAATAGCGGCTAGCCTTTTCGACGCCACCAGCCCGCCAGCAGGCTGCCGATCACCACATGCCACACCGCTGAAATCGCGGCTGGCACCGGGGCGAGCGCGGCTTGGCTTACGTTCGCGAACTGCGCGGCAAAGGCGGGGGTTTTCGCCAGCCCCGAGCCGAGCCCCGAATTCTGCATCCCCACCTCGATGCTGATCGTCCGCGCCTCCACCACGCCCAGCCGCAGCAGCCGTGCCAGCCCATATCCCAGCGCAAAACCGCAGGCGTGCAGCAGGAAAGTCGCCACCAGCAGCGTGCCCGCGTGCTGCGCAATCTCAGCCTTCGCGCCGCCCACAATCCCGCCCACGATTCCGATCACCAGCACAATCGCCACCAGCGGTAGCACCGCACTGACCCGCTCAGCCGCGCGCGGGAACAGCGTGTTGAGCAGCGTGCCTGCCACCACCGGCACCAGCACAATGCTCACCATGTTCACCAGCAGGTTCAGCCGGTCGATCTCCACATAAGCCCCCGCTAGCCAGCCGGTCAGCAGCGGGGTCAGCACCACGGCGGCCAAGGTCGAGGCCATCGTCATCGCCACCGACAGTGCGACATTGCCGCGCGCCAGAAAGGCCACCACGTTGGATGCCGTGCCGCCCGGACAGCAGGCGACAAGGATCAGGCCCACCGCCAGCCCCGGCTCCAGCCCCATCACGCGGGCAATCGCAAAGCCCGCCAGCGGCATCACGGTGAATTGCAGCACCACGCCGGCCAGCAGCGCACGCGGCATCTGCGCCAGCCCGCGATAATCATCAAAGGTCAGCGTCAGCCCCATCGCCAGCATGATCGTGCCGAGCGCAAGGCTCAGCAGCGGCTGTCCGGCAAGGCGGATGCTGCCATCGGTCAGCCAGGTGAAGCCTGCGGGAAAGAACCACGCGCATGCCACGCCCAGCACTGTCAGAGCTGCAAAATTGTTGGTGATGGCGCGCAGCATGGCTTGCCCTTCTATCCCCCATGAGAAGCTGCCCGCAATCGACCAGCGACTTTGCCCACCCCTAGCAATATCCTTGCGCCCCGCTAGTGTCCCGCCGACAGAGGGAGACATATTCATGCGCCACATCACCGCCGCCTTGCTGGCCACCGCCGCCGCGATTGCCACGCCGCTGGCCGCCGAGGACGCCGAAAAAAAGCCTGAAAAGTGGGACATCGAAGCCCCCAAGGGCGCGACTATCCGGCAGGTGCCCATCGCGACGGACGAAGGCACCTGGATGGATGTGGATGTGTCGCCCGATGGCAAGACGCTCGCCTTCAGCCTGCTCGGCGATATCTACGTGATGCCGATCACCGGCGGCACGCCTACGCGCATTGCCGAAGGCATGGCGTGGGAAGTCCATCCGCGCTTCTCGCCCGATGGGCGGCGCATCGCCTTTACCTCGGATCGCGGTGGCGGCGAGAATATCTGGGTGATGAATGCCGATGGCAGCGATAAGCGGCAGATCACCAAGGAAGATTTCCGCCTGCTCAACCAGCCGAGCTGGTCGCCCGATGGGCAATATATCGCGGCGAAAAAGCATTTCACCACGCAGCGTTCACTCGGCACAGGCGAGGTGTGGCTCTATCATGTATCGGGCGGCGGCGGCGTGCAGGTGGTCGAACGCGCCAATGATCAGCTGCAAAAGGAACTGGGCGAGCCGATCTTCGCGCCCGATGGCAAGGCGATCTATTTCACCCGCAACACAACGCCGGGCAATATCTTCGAATACGCGCAGGATTCAAACGCAGGCATTTTCGCCATCGAACGCCATGATCTGGCGACGGGCGAAACCCGCACGGCGGTGGGCGGCTATGGCGGCGCGGTGCGCCCCGCGCCCTCGCCCGATGGCAAGGAACTGGCCTTTGTCCGCCGGAACAAGGACCAGTCGCAGCTGTGGGTGAAAGACCTCACCAGCGGGCGCGAGCGGATGATTTACGGCAAGCTTGATCTGGATGTGCAGGAAACCTGGGCGGTGACCGGCGTCTATCCCAATATCGCGTGGACGCCCGACAGCGGCTCCATCATCTTCTGGGCAGGCGGCAAATTGAACCGCGTGAACCGCGACGGGAGCGGGGCTGCGGTGATCCCCTTTGCCATCAACGACACGCGCGGGATTGCCGATGCGCCGCACCCGGTGATCGCGGTTTCGCCCGATAGCTTCACCACCGCCATGCCGCGCTTTGCCACATTGTCGCCCGATGCATCGCGGGTGGTGTTTGAAAGCCTTGGCAAGCTTTACACCAAAGCCGCCGGATCAAGCGCTGCGCCCGCGGTGCTGACCGGCGACAAGGCCGATGTGATCGAAGCCTTCCCTGCCTTCAGCCGCGACGGCAAGACCATGGCCTATGTCCGCTGGACCGATGAAAAGCTGGGCGAGATCGTGCTGGCCGATGCGCGCGGGCAAAACCGCCGCGTTATCAGCGCGCGGCCCGGCCATTATGCGAACCTCGCCTTTTCGCCCGATGGCAAGATGATCGCCTTTGAAAGCCGCATCGGCGGATACCTGACCCCGCCCGAATATTCCGAAAACCCCGGCGTTTATGTGATGCCCGTCAGCGGCGGGGCAGCCCAGCTTGTCACCCGGGATGCCGCCAGCCCGCAATGGGGCGCAGCCAATGATCGCCTGTTCATGGCCGCGCGCGACGGCGGCAAGGCCGCGCTGATCTCGACCGACCTCAACGGCGAGGCCAAGCGCATTCACGCGCGCGGCGAGCTTGCCAATGATTTCCGCGTGGCGCCTGATGGCCGCACCATTGCCTTCCGCCAGAATTACGAGGTTTTCGCCATGCCGCTGCTGCCCGGCGGCAAGCCGGTGGATGTGAGCGAAACCGGCGGCGCGCTGCCGGTTACCCGCGTCAGCACCGGGGGCGCGGATTACATCGGCTGGGCCAAGGGCGGCGAGACGCTGTTCTGGTCAATCGGGCCGGAAATCCAGAGCGCAAGCGTCGCCGAATTCTTCGCCAATGCGCCCAAGCCCGCCGATGACAAAAGCCCCAAGGCCAAGCCCGCGATCACCCGCACCAGCCTTGCCATGACAGTCGCCGCCGCCAAGCCATCCGGCACCATCGCCATCACGGGCGCGCGCATCCTGACGATGAAGGCAGGGCTTGGCGATGATGATGCCGGCGTGATCGAAAACGGCGTAATCGTGATCGAAGGTGATCGCATCCGCGCCATCGGTCCGGCAGCGAGCGTGGCTGTGCCCGCTGGCGCCAAGGTGGTGGACGCGGCGGGCAAGACCATCATGCCCGGCCTGGTCGATGCCCATGCCCACGGCCCGCAAGGGGTTGGCGATCTTATCCCGCAGCAGAACTGGTCGCTGGTGCAGAACCTGGCGATGGGGGTGACAACGCTGCACGATCCTTCCAACCGCGCGAGCCAGATCTTCGCCGCTGCCGAACGCCAGCGCGCCGGATTGCTGCTGGCTCCGCGCATCTTTTCGACCGGCGAGATCATGTACGGCGCGCGCGCTCCGGGCGTCTATGCCCGGATCGATTCCTATGATGATGCGCTCGCCCACGTGCGCCGGATCAAGGCGCAGGGCGGCATTTCGGTGAAGAACTACAACCAGCCCCGCCGCGAACAGCGCCAGATGGTCGCCCGCGCCGCCGCCGAGGAAGGCATGCTGGTGGTGGCCGAGGGCGGCTCGCTCTACGGCATGGACATGAACATCGTCGCCGATGGCAATTCGACGCTTGAACACAATGTGCCGATTGATGTGTTCTATGGCGATGTGCTGCAATTCTTCGGCCAGTCGAACACCAATTACACGCCCACGCTGGTCGTCACCTATGGCGGGCTGGCGGGCGATCCCTATTGGCGCCAGGCGACCGATGTGTTCGACAATCCGCTGATGGTGCACACCCCGCCGCGTTCGTTGCTGGCGGAAACCGCACGGCGGGTGAAGGCGCCCGAATGGGCTTTCATGGATGATAATTCCGCGCGTGAGGCCCGCAAACTCGCCAAACGCGGGATCAAGGTGAGCATCGGCGCGCACGGCCAGCAGGCAGGCGTGGGCGCGCATTGGGAATTGTGGAGCTTTGCCCGCGGCGGGATGAGCGCGGTTGAGGCCCTGAAAGCAGGCACCATCGCGCCTGCCCAATCGCTCGGCATGGACAAGGATATCGGCAGCCTTGAAGTCGGCAAGCTGGCTGATCTGCTGATCCTGTCGGACGATCCCAGCGTGGACATCAGCAAATCAGACCGGATCGAACAGGTGATGCTCGGCGGCCGGCTGTATGATGCGAAGACGATGAACGAAGTCGCCACCGGCACGGCCAAGCGGCGCGCCTATTGGTGGGAAGGCGGCAACAGCACCGCCACTGGCTCGGACGAAGCGCGCGCTTCGGTTGACAGCCACGGCCACGGCGATGATGGTCACGGCCACGGCCCGAGCTATTGATCAGGGATGGTGGGGGATCACACCCCCGCCATTTCGGCCTCAAGCAGCTTTTTCAGATCTTTCAGCGCCTTGGCGCGCAGCTGGTGGACGCGCGGCACGCTCACTTCGAGCACGGCGGCGATTTCCGTGAGGTTCAATTCCTCGACGAAAAACAGCTGCAACACCAGTTTGAGCCGATCGGGCAGCGCCGTCATCGCGCGGATCAGCAAGTCGCGGTCTTCTGCCGCACACAGCGCTTCGAAGGGATCGGGATCATCGCTGGCAAAGGCCATGCTGGTCTCGTCATATTCTTCCGAGATCGGGGTGAGCGTGATCGCGCTGGCTTCCAGATCAAGCAATTCGGCATCGCTAAGGCCAAGTTCGGCGGCAATTTCCGCCCGGTCAGGCTCGCGCTTGAACCGGCCGCGCAGGGTTTGCACCGCCTCCTCGTACAGCGCCAGCCGCCGCCGCGCCCCGCGCGTGGTGTGGGCCGAACGGCGCAGGCAATCCACCATCGCGCCGCGCACCCTGATCTTGGCATAGGCGGCAAAGCCATCCTCGGTCGGGCCATTATGCCGCTCGGCACATTCGGTGAGCGCCAGCAGCCCGGCCTGCACCAAGTCCTCCAGCTCCAGCCCCTCGCGCCCCGCACCATAGACGTGCCAGGCAGCGCGCCGCACCAGCGGCATGAACCGGCGCACGCGGTCTTCCACCTCGCTGCGGGGGCGGGCCGCAGCAGCGCCATAGGCGCGAAAGGCGGCTTGATCATGCTTCATGCTGCCATCTCCGCAATCTGGGGCGCGGGCAGTGCCGCCGCCTCGGGCGCACCGATCACGCCCACGACTTCAACCGGCTGGGTCGCTGGCAATTCATTGATCGACAGCACCAGGCAGGCACGCACCCGCTGTTTGAGCAGCGCGGCGAGCGCACGGCGCGCGGGCGGCTGAACAATCAGCGCCACCGCCCCGCCTTCGGCTGCGATGATATCGGTGAGCGCGCGCACGATCATGCTGCCGCAATCAGGATCAATCAGCGGCTGGCCCGTCGCCGGATCGACCATCCCGCCAAGGATCGCGCTTTCCAATCCCGCATCGAGCGTGACGACCTTGAGGGCTTCGCCCGGCTGCGCAATCCGCGCCACCAGCCGCGCGCCGAGATCGGCCCGCACCAGATCGACCAGCGCATCGAAATCCTGCGTCTTTTGCAGCCCCAGCGCGAGCGCGGTGAACAGCGGCTGCGGGTGGCCAAGCCCGATCCCGTCGGCCATCAGCGCACGCAGGATGCGCGTGAGCGCGGCAAGCGACAGCGGATCGGGATGCACCGCCTCGACCAGCGCAGGCGCGCGGGATTTGAGCGCCTCAATCCATTCGCGCACTTCATCAGGGCCAAGCAGTGCATGGGCTTCGGCCAGCAGGGCCTGCTGGGTGTGGGTGGCGATGACTGTGGCGGGATCGACCACCAGAAAGCCCTCGGCCACCGCATGATCGCGGGAAGCCGGATCAATCCACAAGGCAGGGCAATCAAAGCTGGGATCATGGGTTGGCTCACCATTGAGACCGTGGCCCGCGCGCACATCGCCCGCATCAATCGCGAGGCTGCGCGAAGGCCGCACGGCGCCCTTGGCAATCACCACCCCGCCCAGCAGCACCGCATAATCCTGCGCCGCCAGATCAAGCGAATCGCGGATGCGGAACTGCGGCAGGACAAAGCCGAGATCGCGCGAGAGCTGCTTGCGAATGCCGGTGATGCGCGCAATCAGCGGCGCGCCTGCCGCCTGATCGACCAGCCCGACAAGGCCAAAACCCAGCTCCAAGGTCACCAGCGTGGCATCGCTGACGTCGGCCAGGCTGATGTGATCGGGCGCGGTTTCCTCGATCGGTGCGGGCACCGCCACCGGCGCGGCTGCGCGCTTCTTGAGATGCCACCACACCGCGCCTGCAATGGCCGCGCCGGGCAGGAACACCATCTGCGGCATCGCCGGCACCAGCCCGATCCCGCCAAGGATCAGCGCCACCGGCAGCCAGCCGCGCGGATCGGCAAACTGCCCGCCAATCTGGCCTGCCAGATCGCGCTTGTCCGAAACGCGGGTGACAATCGCAGCTGCCGCAATCGACAGCAGCAGCGCGGGCACCTGCGCCACCAGCGCATCACCCACCGCCAGCGTCACATAAAGCGCGCCTGCTTCGGCCGCTGACAGCCCGTGGCTCACCATGCCGAGCGCAAAGCCCGCGATCACATTGACGCCAAGGATCAGCAACGCGGCAATCGCATCGCCCTTCACGAATTTGGAGGCACCATCCATCGAGCCATAGAAATCAGCCTCGATGGTGACTTGCGAACGCCGCTCGCGCGCTTCTTCTGCGGTGACAAGCCCTGCGGCGATATCGGCATCAATCGCCATCTGCTTGCCCGGCAAGGCATCGAGCACAAACCGCGCCGAGACTTCCGAAACGCGCCCTGCCCCCTTGGTGATCACGATCATGTTGATGATCAAGAGGATGCAGAACACAAACAGCCCGACGGCGAAATTGCCGCCGACGAGGAACTGGCCGAAGCTTGCGATCACCTCGCCCGCCGCCGCACCGCCTTCGTGGCCCGCCACCAGCACCACGCGGGTCGAGGCGACATTGAGCGCAAGGCGCAGCAGCGTGGCAAACAGCAGCACCGAAGGAAAGGACGAAAAATCCAGCGGGCTGCGCGCGTTCAGGGCCACCATCAGCACCGCCACCGAAATCGCGATGTTGAGCACAAAGAACACATCCAGCAGCAGCGGCGGGATCGGCAGCACCATCAGCGCCAGCAGCGCAAAAATGCCGAGCGGCAGTGCCATCGCAGCAGGCGCAAGGCGCAGCCTCGCAAGCATCGCGGGCGGGGAGAGATCGAGCGCGCTCACAGGCCAAGCGCCCGCAATTGCTGATAGGCGCGCCGCACCTGCGCCTGCGCGCGCGGCGATGGTGCGGCCGGGCCCGCAGGCGCTGCAAATATATCATTCAGCACATCGGATAGCGGCGGACGCGCCACCGTGCGCGCTGCGCTGCGGCCAGCCAGCGCCGGGCCTGATGCAGGCGACGATGCAGGCGAGAGGGGCAGGAACACCGCTTCATCGGCAATCAGATAGGGCGAGGCCGCGCGCGCCGGAGCATAGGCTGCACTGCTGGTTGCCGGATATTGCGCCCATGCCGGCTGGAACGCGGCCTGCGCGGCGGAAGGCGGCGCGAATTGCGCCATGTCCGCACCGCGCCCACGCGGAGCAAGGCCCATCGCGCGTTCGATCTTGGCGTCAAGGTGGCTCATCACGCCTGCCAGACTGCGCGCGCCGCCATTGGCATCGTAAAAGATCGGAGGATTGGCCGCAGCCGCCTTGGCAAACAGGCTGGCCGCGCTCTGATGCGGATTGTCCTGCATGGCCGACAGGAACCGCCCGGCCCCGCCCGCGCCGAGGAAATGTGCCAGATATAATTCGCCATGATCGGGCTGGCGGCCAAGGATCGGCATGAGATGGGCCGCATTGTCTTCGGCAAGGCCTGCCGCCATCCATGCGGCGATCTGCGGGTTGCTGCGCAGCGCCAGAATATCGGCCCGCCGCGCCGGATCGGCAACATGGGCCGCGCCGTTGCTGCCGACCGTGATCGCATCAGCCAGCCCGCTTAGCCCAAAGCGCGCGCCGTGGCGCTTGACGGTGTTCAGCCAGGTGCTGTCGATAAACTGATACAGCCCGGTCGCGCTTGATGTGCGCGCCTTGGCATCGGGGTTGAGCGCGGATTCGACCCGCGCCTGTGCCAGCAGGAATTCGAAATCGACCCCGGTCTGGCGCGCTGCATTGGCAATCGCGCCTTCGACGCTGGAAGCCTCGCCGCCCGCGCGTTCCGCAGGCACTGCACCAGTGATCTGGCGCGCCGCTTCAAAACCGCGCGCTGCCGCCTCGAAGGCGCTGCGGCCCGCGCCCTGCGGGATGGAGAAACTGTGCGAGGAAAGGCTCAAGGCTTGCTCCGCTGGGTTGAGGGCGCATCGCGGCGGTGCGATGCGTTCCCCGGCAACACAGCAAAGAGCGTGCCAAAATGGGGCTAGCGGGCGTCAGACCCGAGCAGTCAGCGCCATCCCGCTGCTGCGCGCAGTGCCGCCAAGCGCCGCGATGCGGGCTGCGACATTGGCGGCGAGCAGATTGCGCACCCGGCGGTTGACTTCGTTAAGCTGGCGCGCGGTCTCGGCCAGGCTGCGGGTGGTATCGTCAAGCGCATCGCCGCCGAAAGGCCCGAGCGCTGCGCACAATTCCTCTTTCTCGCGCGCGATCAGAAACAGATCATCGGCATCCAGCGTGGCAAGCGCTTGCCGCTCGCGTTCCATCACGGCAATCAATTGCCGCAGGTTGCCGGCAAGGCCGGGCACGCTCTGCCGGGCTGGGGGGAGTGGCCGACATGCCGTTCATCCTTCGCGCTGCGGCAGCACGGCAAAGCTCACCTGCGCCGCGATCATGGCATCGGCGATCTTGGTCGGCACCAGCGGATAGGTGCCTTCGCGCAAGGCCCGGCGGATCGCGTCCACCCGGTCAGCATCAACCGGCGGGCTGGCCAGATCAACTTCGCCGACCGTGCCGACTTCCACCGCAACACCGGGCTTGGCGGAGGCGGCGGCAAGGGGGCTGGCAGAACGCGCCGCCGCAGGCGTGCGGTCGCTATCGGACAGCGCGCGGACGGGGCCGATCCCTTGCAATTTGCTGAGTTCAACCGAGGGCATGAGGCGTCTCCGAAGATGGGTTCTACAGGCCAGAACGGCTGGCGGGCGGCGGGTTTAAGGGGCGCGGCTTGATCGCGGCCGCAGAAAGATTGCCTGGCTAGCTGGCAGGGATGATGACGAGGCCGGGGCGTTCGATCCAGGCGCGCAGGGCTTCGGCCTTGCGGGCGGTGCGCACGAAGATCCAGTCGCCGACCTGTCCGCCTTCCACTGCCTCGCCGGGTTGCTGCACCGAAAAACCGCGTCCGCGCACGGCGATCATCACATTGTCGCCGCGCTTGACCGCTGCCGCAGCCGGGCTCGCACCCGTCACCGGCGCCACCGCCACAAAGATGCGCCAAGGGGTTGGCCCGGGGCATTCGATCCGCACACTGGTGCGCGCAGGGGTGTGCCAATCCAGCGCCAGCGGCGCAGCGCAGGCCGCAAGGCGCAGGCGCGGATCAGCAGGCAGGCGCGCCCCGCCGGGGCTGCCTGGCATCGCGCCGGTAAAGCCGATCACGGCGCGGTCAATCTCGGCCGGACTGGTATAGGGCGAAGCAGCGGTAGGCGCGGCCATCAGGGCGAGCAGGAGAGGGGCAAGCGTTCGAGGCATCGGGATCATCTCCGCATCAAGATTATTCCCGATGGGCAGCAACAATCATGCCAAGCCCGCATTACAGCGCAGGTTCACCCGGCGCATCATAGGCCAGGCTGGCATAGAGATCAGCCTCTGCCCCGCGCGCAATGATGGTGCGCACCGCCACCCCGCTCACCGCCGCCTCGCGCGCGAGCGCTGCGGCAGCCTGCCACGCCGCTGCTTCCCCGCCTGACGGATAGCGGGCAAAAATGGTCAGCGTGGCGCGCGCGTCGCGCGGCTGGCCCGCCAACCATGCCGCCAGCGACGGCCCGCCCGCAACCGGCCGGAACAGCGCCTGCGCCGGTGCGATCTGGGGATCGGGCGCGGCGCGCGCTTCCTTGCGGCGCATCCCGGGCACCTCGGCATCGACCGGCAAAGCAGTGAGCGTGAGCAGGAACAGGATCAGCGCCAGATCCGCCAGAATGAAGTGCCAGCTGTTATGGCGCACTGCCGTCTTGCCGATCATCACGCTGCCTCCACCAGCACAGCGGGCGTTTCGCGCGGGCGGGGCGCGGGTGCGGCGGGCAGCTGGCTTTCAAACCATGTCACCAGCCGGATGCGGACCGCCTGTTCGCCTTGTGCCCGCCGTGCAATTGCGCCCGCCAGCGGCAGGCACACCAGATGAGCCAGCAGCAGGCCGTAAAGGGTCGAAACCGCAGCCGTCGCAATCGCAGCCGCCGTGTTAAGCGCCAGCGCGCCTTCGCCTGTGCCCGGCGCCAGCTGGGCAATCCCGTACAGCGTGCCGGCGAGCCCCGCGACCGGAGCCAGTTCGCCCGCTTGGCGCCAGGTGGCCACTGCCATATTGCGCCGCGTGCGGGCAGCAGCGCGGTGGGTTTGCCGCGCCTCGTGCAAGGGCGCAAGCTCGCCCAGCCGCAGATAGGCAGCCACTGCCACGGCCAGCACCGGATCGGGCGGCAGCGGCGCTTCGGCGGCAAAGCGGCCCTTGCGATCAATCTCGTAAACGAGCCGGGCGAGCGCAGCCCGATTTGCCGCCTCGTCGAGCGGCGCGCGCAGCAGGCTCAAGGCGTGCTGCCCCGCGCGAGCCAGATTGGCCCAGCCGCAGGCAAGCCCGCTGGCGACCACCGTGCCGCCAAGCACGATCACCGCCGCTTCTGTATTGATCAGGCTGAAGCCTGCACCGCCCATGGTGATTGATCCTTTTGTGACCTGCCCCGACAACATGCCCCGACACAGGCCAGAACGGACCGGAGCCCGGCGCGATTAAGCGGCAGGGGCGCATCCCCGTAGAATTGCGTAAGCAGCCGCTGCCCCGCGCAAGGCCAGGCGGCAGCGCCTTGCCCCTCTTGCGGCAAAGGCTTGCCGCTGCGGCCTGCAAGCGAGGCTTTGTCTCTCGTGCGCAGGCCGATTGGCACGCTTCGTGCTGTGATGGCGCTGCGGATGCTGTCTCCCCGTCGGCATCCCGCGCCTGTCATGCGCCGCAAGGGAGCACAGTTTCGTGAACGACAAGATCTTCGGCATTCATGGCGCAGCGCTCGAAGTGCGCTCGCAGCGCATGGGCGTGCTGGCCTCGAACATCGCCAATGCGGCGACCCCCGGCTTCAAGGCGCGCGACGTTGATTTCGGCGCAGCGCTCAAAGCGCGGCTCGAAGGGGCGGCGCTCGGCATGGATGGCGGGGCCAATGGCGCTGACGGCGCAGGCCTCGTCTATCGCCGCCCGACGATGCAATCGCTGGATGGCAACACCGTTGAACTGGCGCGCGAACAGATCGCCTTTGCCGAAAACGCCGTCGCCTACAGCGCCACGCTCAGCTTTGTGCAGGGCAAGGTTTCCACCATCACCCGCGCGATCAAGGGAGAATAACCCCATGCCCGATCGCCCCGCGATGAACCTGTTCACTCTCACCGAACGCGCCATGTCAGCCCAGATGGTGCGGATGAACGCGGCCACCAGCAATCTGGCCAATGCCGGCTCCATCGCCCGCAGCGAGGGCGAGGCCTATCGCCCGATCCGCGCGGTGTTTTCCGCCGAGCTCGACCGCGCCAGCGGCATGGCCAGCGTCAGCGCCAATGCCCTGGTGCGATCCGATACCGCACCAACCAAACGCCATGATCCCGGCCACCCGCTCGCCGATGCAGACGGCAACGTCTGGGAAGCCGCCGTCGATGAAAGCGGCGAGATGGTCGAGATCATGGAAAGCGCCCGGCAATACCAGAACCTCGTGCAGGCGCTGCAGACCGCCAAGCAATTGATGCTCGAAACCTTGAGGAGCGAATAATCATGGCAATCACCCCTACGCCTGCACAGGGCGCGCTTGATCGGCTCAACACCCCTTCGCCGCCCAGCAGCAAGGGCGGGCTGGGCAGTCTGGGCCAGGCCGATTTCCTGCGCCTGCTCACCACCCAGCTGCAATTTCAAGACCCGCTCGAACCGGTCAAGAACGAGGCGATGCTGGCGCAGATGGCGCAGTTTTCCTCGCTTGCGGCAAACACCGAAACCGCTGCCACGCTGGAGACAATCTCGCGCCAGCTCGATCAGCTGATCGCAGCGCAGCAAGCCGCCGCCCCGGCGCCGCCAACCCCCCAGACCCCCTGATCCCCCCTACCCCCTTACCCCACCAGCAAAGGAACCATCCCATGTCCTTCTTCACTTCGCTTAGCGGCATGCGCAATGCCGAAACCAATCTGCGTGTCATCGCCCACAACATCGCCAATGCCGAAACCACCGGGTTCAAGCGTTCGGGCGCGCAATTTGCCGAACTGGTTGCCTCGGGCACCAGCACCGATCCGCGCCGCATGCCCGGCATCGGCGCGACCGTGGCCGCCATCTCGCAGGACTTCTCGCTCGGCCCGGTTGAACAGACCGGGCGCAGCCTTGATTTGTCGATCACCGGCGGCGGTTTCTTCGCAGTGAGCGATCCGGCTTCGGGCGACATCAGCTTCACCCGCAATGGCCGCCTTGAAATTTCGGTCACCGGCGCGCTGCAAGACAGCCTTGGCGCGCGGGTTCAGGCCTTCCCGGTCGATGCGATCACCGGCACGCCGACCTCGACCACCCCTACTGATGTCACGATCCCGCTGGCCAATCAGGCAAGCCCGCCGGCGGAACTTTCGAATGTCACCATCGACAACCGCGGCCTCATAACGGCGGCCTTCAGCGATGGCACAACCCAGCCGGTCGGCATGGTGGCGCTGGCCAATTTCGCTGCGCCAGGTGGCCTGCGCGCGATTGGCCAGACCCGCTGGCAGGCCACCGGCGAAAGCGGCGCGCCCGCTTACGGCAATCCGGGCATTGGCAATAACGGCGGCCTGCTGTCGGGCGCGCTCGAACGCTCGAACGTGGATTTGGCCGGCGAGATGGTGGCGCTGCTCGGCGCGCAGCGCAATTTCCAGGCCAATGCGCGCGCGATCGACACCGCCACGCAGATCACCCAAACCGTGCTGAACCTGCGCCAGTAAGGCTCTGAACCATGGACCGGCTGATCTACACGGCGTTAAGCGCGATGAACTCCGCGCTGGATCGCCAGCGCGCCACCGCCAACAACCTTGCCAACGCGGCCACCCCCGGCTTTCGGCAAGAAGTGTTCGCGGTGCTGCCCGCCACGCTCAAGGGGGAGGCCGATGGCAGCTGGGTGGAAGCCCGCGCCATGGCGCGCGGCAATGTGCGCGGCGCCGATATGGCAAGCGGCAAGATCAACACCACCGGCCAGCCGCTTGATATCGCGGTGGCAGGCAGCGCGCTGATCGCCTTTCAGGCTCCTGATGGCGCGGGCGAGGTCTATTCGCGGCGCGGCGATCTCAGGGTCGGCGCGTCAGGCCTGCTCGAAAATGGCGAAGGCCTGCCCGTGCTCGGCGAAGGCGGCAATCCCATCAGCGTGCCGCCCGGCCTTACCTTGAGCATCGCGGGCGATGGCAGCGTGCTGGCGCGCGACCCTGCCGCGCCCGGCAACCAGCCGCCCGATACGGTGGACCGCATCAAGCTGGTCTCGCCCGAAGGCAGCCAGCTGCTGAAGGGCACTGACAGTTTCCTCAAAGTGCCAGACGGCGCAGGCGGCACCGCCGCCCTGCCACCCGATCCGACCGCGCGCGTCACACCCGGCGCGCTCGAAGCCTCGAACGTGGAGACCGCCGAAGTGCTCGTCGCCATGATCGATGCCCAGCGCGCTTTCGAAAGCCGCGCCAAGATCCTGCGCACCGCAGGCGAGCTCGATGAAGCGGGCAGCCGGCTGATGGCGCTGCGCTAACCGCAAACCCCGAAGGACACCTAAGCCATGCCCAATTCCGCCCTTAATGTCGCCCGCACCGGGCTTGAAGCGCAAGACGCCCGGATGCGCGTCATCGCCAACAACCTCGCCAATATCGGCACCACCGGGTTCAAGCGCGACCGGGTGGATTTCGCCACGCTTGCCTATCAGGAAAAACGCATCGCCGGACAGCAATCGACCGCGCAGAGCCAATACGCGGTCGGCCTCAACCTCGGCACCGGGGTGCAGGTGCAGGGCACCAGCCGGATCGAGACGCAGGGCAATCTCAACACCACGGGAAAGCCGTTCGACATTGCGCTGGATGGCGCGGGCTTTTTTCAGGTGGAAATGCCGCCCAATGGCGAGATCGGCTTTACCCGCGCGGGCAATTTCACCCTCTCGCCCGAAGGCCAGCTGATCACCGCGCAAGGCTTTGCGATCACCCCGCCGGTGCAGATCCCGCTCGATGCCACCACCATCACCATCGGACAGGACGGCATCATCACCGCTGTCACCGCCGCTGCGCCAGAGCCGGTGCAGGTGGGCGAGCTGGTGGTGGCAAGCTTCGTCAATCCGGCGGGCCTGCGCGCCATCGGCGACAATTTCCTGGTCGAAACCGCCGCAAGCGGCCCGGCGCAGGTCGGCCCCGCCGGGCAGGACGGACGCGGGCGCGTGCGGCAGGGGATGCTGGAGGCATCCAACGTCAATGTCGTCGAAGAACTCGTCGAGATGATCGAGGCCCAGCGCGCCTATGAAATCAATTCCAAGATGGTGAGCGCGGTCGACGAAATGCTGCGCAACGCCAACCAGACGCTGTGACAGGAGTCCGATCCATGAAATCATCATCCCTTGCCGCAGCGCTTGGCGCGCTGGCGCTGGCAGGCTGCATGGGCGGGATGGAAGGCAGCGGCCCGCGCCCCGGCTTTGCCTCGCCGCCCCCGCCAACCGCGCCCCCACCCGCGCCCCCTCCTGCGGCGCTTGCCGCCGCGAGCATGCCCGATCAGCCCGCCGCCAGCACCGGCGCGATCTTTCAGGCGTCGCAAGGCTATGTCGGCCTCCACGTCGGTGCGCGCGCGCGCAATATCGGCGATATGCTCACCATCGTGCTGGTGGAAAACACCACTACCCAGAAAAGCGCCAGCGGCCAGACGGGCCGCGATGGCAGCTTCGGCATCACCCCGCCTGCGACCGGCCCCTTGAGCTTTCTCAACCCCGAAGCCCTTAAAGCTGCCAGCGAAGGGTCGTTCAGAGGTCAGGGCAATGCTGCCCAGCAAAGCCGCCTCAATGGTGCGATCGCTGTCACTATCGCGGCGGTTTACCCCAATGGGACGGCTGACGTGATCGGCGAAAAACAGCTCGCGCTTAGCCAGGGCGAGGAATGGGTGCAATTCGCCGGGCGCGTCCGGCTGATTGATGTGGATGCGAATAATCGCCTGTTTTCCAACCAGGTGGCCAATGCGCGGATGATTTATGCCGGCAAGGGCGCAATCCAGCAGGCGAGCCGTCCGGGCTGGCTGTCGCGCTTTTTCGGCATGATTGCGCCGTTCTGACAAAGGGAGCTTGAGCGATGAAAATCCTGCATTGGCTGCTGCTCGCTCTGCTGGCGGCGTTGGCCCCCATGCCGGCGGCGGCTGAACGCATCCGCGATCTGGGCGAATTCGAAGGCCTGCGCGCCAACCAGCTCACCGGCTATGGCGTCGTCGTCGGCCTGCAAGGCACCGGCGATGACAATCTGCTGTACGTGACGCAGGCGATGCGCGGGGTGTCTGAACGGCTCGGCCTGCAATTGCCCCCCGGCGTCAGCCCCAATCTGCGCAATGCCGCGGCCGTGATCGTCACCGCCGAACTGCCCGCCTTTGCCAAGCCCGGCCAGCGATTGGACATCACCGTATCGGCCATCGGGCAGGCGCGGAGCCTTCGCGGCGGCTCGCTTATCATGACGCCGCTGATCGGCGCGGACGGGCAGATCTATGCCATCGCGCAAGGCAATGTCGCTGTCGGCGGGCTGGGGGCGAGCGCGCGCGATGGATCGCAAGTGGCGATCAACGTGCCGACCGTGGGCCGCATTGCCGATGGGGCCACGGTAGAACGCGCCGTGGCAACCGGGTTCGATCAGCAACCCGGCCTGCGCTTCAACCTCCACAACGCTGATTTCCTCACGGCTGCCCGCGTGCGCGATGCCATCAACCAGCGCTTTCCCGGCACCGCCAGCATCGGCGACGGGGTGAGCATCGAACTCGCCCTGCCAATGGCCAAGGATGCGCGTTCGGGCCTGCTCGCCGAGATCGAGATGCTGCCCGTTACCCCTGCGCCCAGCGCCGCCAAGGTGATCGTCAACAGCCGCACCGGCACGGTGGTGATCAATCAGGCGGTGCGGCTTGCTCCGGCTGCGATCAGCCATGGCAAGCTGGTGCTCAGGATTGATGAAGCCCCGATGGTGGTGCAGCCCGAACCGCTGTCACGCGGGGTCACGGCTGTCGAGGAATCCAGCAATATCAGCGTCGAACAGGAAGCCAGCCGGATCGCGCTGATGCCGGGAGCGGCGAATCTCGCTGAAATTGTCGATGCGCTGAACCTCTTGGGCGTGGGCGCAACCGATCTGATCGTGATCCTTGAAAGCCTGAAGCAGGCAGGTTCCCTGCAAGCCGAAATGGTGGTGCTGTGATGATCCCCGTCACTCCGCCCGCAGCGCCGATCCCGCTGGCGCGCCACACGGAAAAGCCGCAGCCGCCTGCGCCGCTCACGCCGCAGCAGGCCGAACTGCGCAAGGCCGCCGAAGGGTTTGAAGCGATCATGGTGCGCAAGATGCTCGAAGCCGCGCGCGCCGCCTTTGCCGCCGAGGCCACGCCGCTGACCGGCGGGGGGATGCAGCAATTCACCGCGATGCGCGATGAACGCCTTGCCGATATCGCCGCTGCCACCGGGGCCTTCGGGTTTGCCCGGAGTATCGAGGCACAGCTTGCGCAACATCTTGGGCCGCAAGGAGATCAATAATGCCTGGCGCTCTGTTCTCGATCGGTCGCAGCGGCCTTGCTGCCTCGCGGGTCAGCCTTGAGCTGACATCGCAGAACATCGCCAATGCGGCGAACGCGGATTATTCGCGTCGCAGCATCACGCAAAGCGAAGTGGCGGCGAGCGCCACCTTTGGCCTCAATACCAGCGATGTGCCGGGCGGGGTGCGGCTATCGGGCATCGCGCGGGCACAAAGCGCGCTGGTGCAGCGGCAGGCGCGTGACAGCGCCTCGGCGCTGGCGAGCGCTTCGGCGGAATTGCGCGGGCTTAGCGCGGCGGAAACCGCGCTGGAACGCACCGCGCTGTTCGATGCGCTGGTCGGCTTTGAAGCCGCGCTGACCCGGCTGGAAAGCGATCCGACCAGCGTGCCGCTGCGCACCGGCGCCATCGAAAGCGCGCGGCAGCTGGCGGGCACGTTCAACACCGCCAACGAAACGCTGGCCAATGCGCGCCGCCTTACCATCGGCGAGGCCGAAGCGGATGTGATCACGATCAACACGCTGACCGATGATCTGGCGCGCATCAACCGCGAACTGGTGTCGGCGCGCGATGGATCAGCGGGCAAGGCCGCGCTGCTCGACAGCCGCGATGCGGCGCTGGCGAAACTGGCCGATCAGCTCGGCATCACCACCAGCTTTGCCGCCAATGGCACGGTGCAGGTGAGCGCCAATGGCACGCCGCCCGCTGGGCTGGTGGATGGCGGGGTGAATGCCGCGCTCAGCCTTGCGGTGGGCCCTGATGGCACGCTGGCCTTTGCGATTGACGGCGCAGCCTTTGTGCCAGCCAGCGGGGCGATGGCGGGGCGCGCCGCAGCTTTGCAGGCCAAGGCAGACGTGCAGGGGCAGCTCGATATGCTGGCGCGTGATCTTGCCGCGCGCGTCAACGCAGCGCAGGCAGCGGGCAGCGATCTGGCGGGCAATCCCGGCCAACCGATTTTCAGCGCCACCGGCGCGGGCGATATCACGGTGGTGATGGGATCGGCCGCAGGGCTGGCGACAGCGCCCGCCGGTGCGCCTGCGGGCAGCCGCGATGCCGGCAATCTTGCCGCGCTGCTGGCCGGGTTCGCCGCCGAAACCGGCCCGGTGGCGGGCACCAACACGCTGTTGCTGCAACTGTCCAGCCGGGTTGCAGGCCTCGAACTGCGCCGCGACGGGCTGAGCATTGTTGCCGCCAGCGCCCAAGGCGAATTGCGGCGCGAGATCGGCGTCGATCTCGACAGCGAAGCGGCCAATCTGGTGCGGCTCCAGCAGGCCTTCGAGGCCAACAGCCGCGTCATCCAGATCGCCGCTGATCTGTTCGATACAATCCTGGGCCTGCGGTAAGGGAGCACCATGACATGGGCAGTCTGAGCACATCTTTTGGCGGCTTTTTCGACCGTTCCATCACGCAGATGAACGGCCTGCGCCGCCAGATCGACCGCACGCAGAGCCAGATCGCGACCGGGCAGAAGATTGATCGCGGCTCGCAGGATCCCGCTGGCGCCGCCGCGCTGCGAGTGCTGGATCGCCGCGCCCGGCTGGGTGAGGCGGCGCGCAGCAATGCCATCCAGCTGGGGCAGGAACTGGGGCTGGCAGGCCGCGAGCTTGAAGGCGTCACCGCGCTGCTGCAACGTGCCCGCGAACTGGCCGTGGCCGCCGCCAGCGATACCGCAGGCGCCAATGGCCGCGCCGCGATTGCCAATGAACTCGGCCAGCTCGAAGCCGAATTGTTCGCCCGCGCCAATGCCACAGCGCCCGGCGGCGATCCGCTGTTTGCCGGGCTTGCCGCCGGGCCCGCCTTTACCCGCGATGCGAGCGGCGCTGTGACCTATGCCGGGACGTTGGAGGTGCCATCAGTGCCGCTTGCGCCGGGCACCAGCATCGAACGCGGGCTCGCCGGCGCGCAGATTTTCGAGTTCACCCAGGACGGCACGCCCACCAGCGCTTTTGCCGTGATGGGCGCGCTCACCGCCGCGCTCACCAGCAGCACCGGCGATCCGGCCGCCGCCGCGCGCGAGGCCATCGCCGGGCTCGACAGCGCGCTCGACAATGTCAGCCGCGCCCAGACCATCATCGGCACCCGCGCCGTGTGGGCCGACATGATCCAGACCGAGCAGGGCAATCGCGCCCTTGATCTGGCCGAGCGCCGTTCCGAGGTGGGCGACACCCAGATCGGTGAGGCGATTGTCCGCCTGCAACAGATGATGACGGCGCTTGAAGCCAGCCAGTCCGCCTTTGCGCGGGTCAGCGGGCTCAACCTCTTCCGCGCCCTGTCGTAAATCCAGCCCCCAAGGAGCGCCCCGCCCGTGTTTGCTGCCATCGGTATCATTGTTCTTCTTGTTATGGTGTTCGGCGGCTTCATGCTGGCCGGAGGCTCCATCGGCCCGGTGCTGGCGGCGATGCCGCTGGAGTTGATGATGATCGGCGGCGCGGCGGCGGGCGCGATCCTGATCGGCAATTCGATGCACGAGATCAAATTGCTCGGCGGCGGGATCGGCAAGGTGTTCAAGGGCGCAAGATACACCGATCAGGATCATATCGACGCCATCGCGCTGACATCGAAACTGATGAAGCTGCTGCGTTCCGAAGGGCCGGTGGCGCTGGAAAGCCATGTCACCGATCCCGCCAATTCGGCGCTGTTCAGCGAATATCCGCGCCTGCAGGGTGATCCGGTGGTGTGCAATCTGATCTGCGATCCGCTCACCTTGCTGGTGGTGTCATCCGGCACGCTCGATACCCATGCCGTGGAAGAGGTGATCGACAATGCGATCAAAACGCAGATGCACGAGATGGACGAACCTGCCCATGCGGTGCAGACGCTGGCCGATTCGCTGCCTGCGCTGGGGATTGTGGCCGCGGTGCTGGGCATCATCAAGACGATGGGCGCGATTGATCAGCCGCCCGAAGTGCTGGGCAAGATGATCGGCGGCGCGCTGGTCGGCACGTTTCTGGGGGTGCTGCTCGCCTATGGCTTTGCCGCGCCGATGGCCGGGCGGCTCAAGCAATTGAATGCCCATGACAGCCAGATCTTCCATTCGATCAAGCAGGTGATTGTCGCCAGCCTGCACGGCTATCCGCAGCCGCTGGTGCTGGAGGCCGCGCGTTCGGGCCTGCCGCCTGCGCACCGGCCCAAGCTGACTGATCTGCTCGACATGATGCGGGGGCGGTGAGATGGCCGAGGTGGACCCGAAACTGGCGATCCCGGCAGCGATCCCCGCGCCCATCATCGTCAAGAAAGTCACCATCGTCGAAGGCGGGCATCATGGCGGCGCGTGGAAGGTGGCCTATGCCGATTTCGTCACCGCGATGATGGCGTTCTTTCTGCTGTTGTGGCTGCTGGGCGCCACCGAGGAAAAGCAGCGCAAGGGAATTGCCGACTATTTCACCCCCACGCTGGTCAAATTGCGCAATGAAGGCGCAGGATCCGACGGGCTGCTCAAAGGCTCATCGCTGACCGATGTCGACAATTACCCCAAAGCCATGGGGCAAACCGGCACGCGCACCATCACCATCCCGCGCGCCGCCACCGGCGGGCCGAAAGAAGCCGGCGGGCGCGGCGAGCTCGAAGCGGAAAAGCTCAAGGAACTGCGCGACAAGATTGATCGCAAACTGGTGAAGAAGCGCCAGTTGCGGCACCTTGCGCGGCAGGTGCGGGTGATGCGCGCGCCCGATGGCATCCGGATCGATCTGATGGATGATGCCGATTTTTCGATGTTCGAACTGGGCACCACCATCCTCACCCGCGAGGCGCGCGGGCTGATTGCGGTGATCGGCGAGACACTGGCCGAGGAAAAGGCCCCGCTGATCCTGCGCGGTCACACCGATTCGCTGCCGTGGCGCAAGGGTATCGTCGCCAATAACTGGTCGCTGTCGGCAGGCCGCGCCGAGGCCACCCGTCAGGCGCTGCTCTTGTCGGGCGTGACGCAAGGCCGGATGGTGCGCATCGAAGGCGTTGCCGATACCGAACCACTGGTGGCGGATAACCCCGCCGATCCGCGCAACCGGCGGATTTCGCTGCTGCTGCTCGACGGGCGCGCCCGCGCCGCAGCGGAACGCAGCATGCCCATGCCGCGCAAGGCCCCGCCACAAGCCAGCAGGGCACCTGCCGGGCAGTAAGCGGGCGTTCAGGAAGTAATGCGTATTTCCTGAACATCAGCCCGCCGCAATGGGCGCGTCGCAATGGGAAGGAACCCGAATATGCGCATCACTGCCACTCTCACCGCCGGGGCAATCGGCCTCACTCTCGCAGGCACGGCCCTTGCCGCGCCCGAAGGCAAGCGCGCCCGGCTTGATCCGGCAGCGTCGGTAACCCGCGCCGATACGCTCGCCATGGCGAACCAGCGGTTTCGACCGGATCGATACCAACAAGGATGGCATGATCAATGCCGCCGAAATGGCCGCGCATCAGAACACAATGCAGGAGCGCCGCGCCCAGCGGATGGCCGCACGCGCCGCCGCCCGCGCTGACGAGACTGCTACCGAAGCCACTGACGCTGCCACCACCGCACGGCGCGAAGCCCGCGCGAAATTCGCCAAGGCCCGCGAGGAAGCCCGCAGTGCGCGGGCCGAATACGGCTTTGCGATGCGCGATGCCGATGGCGACGGGATGATCAGCCGCGATGAATTCACCGCGCCGGCCTTGAAGCGGTTTGACCGCGCCGATGCCGATAGTGATGGCGTTGTCACCCCCGAAGAACGCGCCGCCATGCGCCAGTCGCGCCGCGCTCAGCGCAGCTAAGGCCTCGCGACCGGCAAAAAACCCGCCGCTGCCTCAGGCGGCGGCGGGCATGGCCGATTGGTAGAACGGATTGTCGGCCGAATAGTAATTGCAGTGGAAGCCCGAAGGCACGCGGAACGGGATCCGCACACTCGCAATCGGGCCTTTGGCAATATCGGTTGCGGCAAAGATCGCCAATTCGCTGGTGGGCAAGCCTGCGCGGTGCACCAGTGTCATCGCATAGCCATCGGCCTCGTCCTTAGCGCCCACGCGCGGCGCAAACACCAATTCGCCGCAGGCTGAACCATCGCCGAAGTGGTAAAAATCCTCCTTGCCGCTTGCCGTATCGAACCGCAGCACCGCATCCATCCCGTCAACCCGCCCGTCGCGCGAATTGATGTTCATATTGCCATAGGCTTGGCGGGTCTTGCGCGCGATCAGGCGATCATCGGGGCGCGGGAACTGGATATCGCGATCATTGAGAGTTTCTTCTTTCATGCTCGCATCAGCCAGATCAATGCTCCAGCGGCGCAAGCTCAGCGCGGTTTCCGCGTGCGTCAGCCAGTTGCCATCCTGATCGGGGAACAGCGCGGTGCCATTGGCCGCGGCGACATCGGCGATCAGCTTGCCATCTTCCTCCCAGGCGTTGCATTCGTGGAACATGTGGCGCGGATCGAATTCGAACCAGCGCACATCATCCGCCGTGCCTTCGCGCGGGAGCAGCGCAAGCTTGGTCGGGCGGCCGGTGTTCCACGCTGTCATCGGCCCGCCGCGCATCGCACGGGCAATATCGGTATCAAGCGGGATCACCGGGATCACCACCCAGTTTTCGGTAAGCAGGAAGGTGTGGATCAGCGCCATGTGCGGGATCGGAATGGTCACCGCATGGCGCACCACGCCTTCAGCGGTCGTGATGGTGTATTGCAGCGCGGCCTCGCCGGTAAAGCCGTTGATGTTCGCGCCGATATTCACCAGCTCGCCGGTGGCGTAATCAATCTTGGGATGGGCCGAGAAGGTCGAGGCAATGGTGCCGTCATAATCATGGACGCCCAAAGTCGTCAGATCGCGCGGGTCCATCGCCACCGGCTGCGATCCTTCCATCAGCGCCAGCAGCTTGCCGCCATGCAGGATGATGTTGGTGTTGCCGGTGTTGTAATGCTTGCCCTGCACGGACGGATCGGAAGTCATCGGATTGCCGAACAGGCCGAACAGGCGGCGTCCGGCGGCCTGTTCCAGCTCGAACTTTTCGGTGCGCACCCAGCGGTTGCGCAAAGACACCCGGCCATTCTCGAAATGCATGGCGTAAACCATGCCATCGCCATCGAACCAGTGATAATCGCCCTCGCGCGTGGGGTAGAGCGGTTCGGGCCCGTTGCGGTAGAACACGCCGGCAAGATCATCGGGCAATTCGCCATCGACAATCAGATCGGGCGCGGTCGCTTCGAACCGCACCGGTTCATGGTGGCCCGAAAGATAGGGGTGGTTGAAGAACGGCTTGGTCATGATCCTGGCTCCGGGTTTTCTGGCAAGCTGCCACAGCGCGGGCGCGTGTTCTGCTAGCAATATGAGGGGCGGGCGTTACCCTGCGATCAGCGCGTCAGTCGCCGCGCGGTCAAGCCACAGGGCGTGGACGCCGAAGGGCACGGCTTGCGGCAGGGTGATGCGGCAGCGTTCCTGCATGGTGGCAGCGTCGATCACGATCAGCGCCGCGCGCCTCCCATCGGCCAGCAGATCAATCAGCCAGCCTGCATCCTCGCCAGCTACATCGGCGCGCGGCACAAACACCGGCTCGCCGCCCAGCAGATCGCCGTAATCGCAATATCCCGCTGCGCGTTCTTCAAACAGGTCATATTTGAGCACGCCCTTGCCCATCACGCCGCCGCTTTCATCCAGCAGCCAGGTATAGCGCGCTGGCACGCCGTGGCGGCGCCAGTCGATGCCGGGGCGTTCGTAGTGGTGATCAAGCAGCACACGCTCGGTCACTTCCCCGCTGGCGAGATCAAGCCGCCAGTGGACAAAGCGCGAATGGGGTTCGCGCGGGCTGTGGATCGGGATGGTCGCGGGGTAATCGGCAAAGACGGGGGCATAGATATGCACCGCGCCCTCTGCCTCCCAGCCGTTGGCGATGTGCCAGATATGCCCCGGCGCCGCCGTCTCGAACCAGCGCACCTTATCGCCCGAACGGTGATCCCGCGCGATCATCCCGAAGCGCAAAGGGTGCGCGGTATCAAAGCTCGCAACGCTCGCATCCGGCCCCGCCAGCCCTGCGGGATTGAAGCGGAGCGAGGTATCGGGGAAAATGATATGCGTGGCGGTAAGGATATAATCATGCACGAAAAAGGCCGGCGGCTTGCCTGTCATGATATCCTGCGTGCTGATTGAACCGCCGGGTTCCAGCACTGAAAGATGCGTGGTGCCGGAAACGAAATCCTGCCCGATCGAATAGACTTGGCCCGTTGCCGCATCCTCCTTGGGATGCGCGCTGAAGGGGCACGTGAGCGCGCCGCCGAAGGTCTCGTTCGCGCCGCGACCGCTCAGCGCCAGCCAGCCTTCGGCGTCGCGGGCAATCGCGAACCGGAACGGCAGCGCGGTTTCCTGCAGGGCATACAGCCGCCCCTCGTGATGCAGCACCGCGGTGCCGTTATTGCCGGCCTCGATCGGGGTAAAGCGCGGCAGCAGGCCAAGCCGCACCTTGATCCGTTCCATCATCAACCGGGCCAGCGCGCCCTTGCCGCCGCTCGTCATCTCGGCAATGCCGAGGAAGGGATTGCGCCCGGCCTGTTCGATCCATGATGTGCGCGGGGTGCGCACCACGCAGTTGGAATAACGCGCCGTGCCGCCGCGAAACTCGATCATGTGGAGCATCGCCTCGCCATCGAACATGTGGCGGCGGCGGGCCGGAAACAGCGCATTGGTGCCGTTCCTGAGGAACACGCCGTCGAGTTCCGGTGGCAGATCGCCCGTGATTTCGAGCGGCACACCGGCCAGTTCGCGGTGCACCGGATCAAAGCCCGGATGGCCGTAAGGGTCGCCATGGCCGGCTGGATCAATTCTGGCAGCGACGTTCATTGACTTGACCTTTTTGCAAGTAACACGCGAAGTATAGCGATCCTTCAGCGCGGCTCTGCCCCCATAAATATGAGGATCAGCGGATAATTTGTCCGGACTGCGCCCGTGTCACGCGGCCTCGCTCATTTTGAATAGTTGCCGCAATCGCAACACTCCTGTTTCTTGGCATGCGGTGAGGGACACGCGCACCACAAGACGCGATCATCATCACAACGCCGCAAAACCGGCTTCAATCGGGGGAGAGACATGAAAATTCATCAGGGTACACGCATGTCCGTGTTGCGCGCTGCGCTGCTGTGTTCGGCGCTGCTGGCAGCACCAGCCTATGCGCAAGCGGGCGATCAGCCCGCAGACACCGCCAGCGAAAATCCCGACGGCATCAAGGAAATCGTCGTCACGGCCCGCTTCCGCACCGAAACCCTGCAAGATACCCCCATTGCCATCAGCGCGATTTCTGCAGCGACCATCGAAAACATCGTGATCACCGATGTGAACAGCCTGCAGCGCCTGCTGCCCAACGTGCAGTTGAGCCGCATCAATTTCTCAGGCCAGGCGCTGGGCGCCTCGATCCGCGGGATCAGCTTTGCCGACCTTGAAAAGACTTTCGATCCGGCCATCGGCGTGGTGATCGACGGGGTGTTTCTGGGCACCAACACCGGCGCGAATATCGACTTTGACGATCTGGAATCAATCGAAGTGCTGCGCGGCCCGCAAGGCACCCTGTTCGGGCGCAACACCATCGGCGGCACGATCAGCGTGCGGCACACCCGGCCCACGGGCGAGCTCGGCGGCAAGTTCAAGGCGCGTTATGGCAGCTTCAACGCGCTCGATCTCGAAGGCGTGCTGAACCTGCCGCAGATCGGCGATGTGCTGTCGATCAAGCTGGCAGGCCTGCGCCGCACGTCGGATTTGCCGACCTTCAACCGCTTTACGCTCGAACGCGAACCGGGCCGGGATATGTACAATCTCAGCCTTGCCGCGCTGCTTGAACTCGACAATTTCACGGCGCTGGCAACCGTTGCCTACAACAAGGATCGTTCGCGCTTTCCTTCGGCGATCAACCTGACGCGCGCGGCCGGCGTGCCGTTTGGCGCAGGCGGGACGATCTGCGATTACACGCTGGCCATTGGTCTGGGCGATCTGGGCTGCGAGACGCAAGGCGCGCTCAGGCAGGCGGGCGAGAATTTCAAGCTCGCCAACACCTCGATCCCGTTCGAAAGCTTTTTCTGAAGGCTGGGCCGCCAGCCTTGAGATGACCGGCAAGATCGGCAATTTCACCGTCACCTCGATAACCGGCTATCGCACCTCGACCGATCAGTTGCTGGAAGAAAACACCGGCACGCCGCCGGTCTCCTACACCGGCATTCCGGGGCAGGGCGTGCCCTTGTTCGTGGCGGCGCGCGATCAGGATTATGATCAGTTCAGTCAGGAAATCCGCGTTGCGGGCGATGTCACCGACTGGATGGATATTGTCGCAGGCGTATATTACCTCAACACCAATTACGCGATCCGGCCCAATGAATTCAATGGCTCGCGCGCCGGCCTTGCCCGGCTGGCGGTGCCGCTGTTCCCCCCGGCAGTGCCCGCGCCGACCCTGATCAACGCCCCGATCCAGAGCGCGACCGCATCACAAACGCTCAATTCCTTTGCGGTGTTTGCCGAATCGATCTTCAAGCTGTCGGATAACCTGCGCCTCACCGCTGGCGGGCGCTATACCATCGAGACCAAGGAATTCGCGCTCAACCAGACGCTGGCCGTGCCCTTTGCTGCGCAAGGCGAGGAAACCTGGCGCGATCCGACCTGGCGCGTGATCCTTGACTGGAAGCCGACCGAAGACACCATGGTTTACGGCAGCTGGTCACGCGGCTTTCGTTCAGGCGGCTGGAACGGGCGCGCCACCACGGCTGCTGCCATCGGCCCCTATGAACCCGAAACCGTCGACAGCTTCGAAATCGGCGCCAAGACCGCCTTTGCCGATGGCAAGGTGCAGTTCAACGTCGCGGCGTTCCTCGTGAATTACAACGACAAGCAGGAAGAAATCATCCGCCCGGCGGTGGGCGGCGGCACCGAAACCATCGTCGATAACGCCGCCAGCGCGCGCACCAAGGGGATCGAACTGGAACTGCTGGCCCGTGCCACGCCCGAACTCACCTTCCGCGCTTCGGGGGCCTATCTTTCGGCGGAATACAACACCTTCCTGATCCCCGATCTGGCCAATCCGGGCCGCTTTACCGATATCACCAATATCGCCAATTTCCGCCGTGCGCCGGAATGGACCGCCAATATCGGGCTCGATTACGACAAGAAATTCGATGATCGCAACAGCATCAATTTCAACACCAACCTGGCTTATCTCGATGCCTTCTTCACCTCGCCGCGACGCGATCTGACGGGGCGCAATCGCGATATCATCCCGGCGCACACCACGCTGGATGCCTCGCTGTCGTTCATCCACCTCGGCGAAGCCTTCAAGCGGCTGCGGGTGGCGGTCTATGGCCGCGATCTGCTGAATGAAGGCAACCGCATCACCAACACGCTGGATGCCGGCGTGTTCTATTTTGGCGTCGTCAGCCCCAATCGCGAAGTGGGCATGGAATTCGGCATCGAATTCTGATCCGCGCCTGATCCAGTATCGGCCTGAGGCGCTGCCACAGCCGCGCTTCAGGCCTGATGGATCGCCTTGGTGACGAGATAGCTTTCCAGCCCTTCAGGCCCGCCTTCGCTGCCAAAGCCCGATTGCTTGACCCCGCCAAACGGCGCATCGGCGACCGAGATCGCAAAGCTGTTGATGCCCACCATCCCGGCCTCCAGCGCATCGCCGACGAGATTGGCGGTGCGCAGCGAATCGGTGAAGGCAAAGGCGGCCAAGCCAAACGGCACGCGGTTGGCCTCGGCAATCGCTTCATCCAGCGTGGCAAAGGGCCGGGCCACGGCAACCGGGCCAAACGGTTCGGTATTCATGATGTCGGCCGTGTTGGGCACATCGGCCAGCAGCGTGGGCTGGAAGAAGAAGCCTTCGTTGTAGGCGCTGCCCCCTGCCAGCAGCTTGCCGCCGCGCTGGGTTGCATCATCAATCAGGCTGGTGAGCGCCGCCGGGCGGCGCGGATTGGCAAGCGGGCCCATCTGCACCCCTGCTTCCAGCCCGTTGCCCACTTTCAGCGCCGCCGTGCGCGCGCGGAAGCCTTCGAGGAAGGCCTCGTAAATCCCCTCCTGCACATAGAACCGCGTCGGCGAGACGCAGACCTGCCCGGCATTGCGGAACTTCTGCGGCACAAGCATGTCCAATGTCTTGTCCAAATCGACATCATCGAACACCAGCACGGGGGCATGGCCGCCCAGCTCCATCGTGATCCGCTTCACCCCGTCTGCCGCGAGCCGCATCAGATGCTTGCCCACCGCGGTTGATCCGGTGAAGCTGACCTTGCGGATCACGGGAGAGCCGATCAGCGCGCGGCTGATCGTGTCGGGCACGCCGTAAACGAGCTGGCACACGTTCGCAGGCACGCCCGCATCGGCCAGGCACTGCATCAGCGCCGAAGTGGAGGCGGGGCATTCCTCGGCGGGCTTCGCAATCACCGAACAGCCCGCCGCCAGCGCGGGCGCGAGTTTCTTGGCCAGCAGATAGACCGGGAAGTTCCACGGCGTGAACACCGCCACCGGCCCCACCGGCTGCTTGATCACCATCGCGCGCTGGCCGGTCGGGCGCACCAGCACGCGGCCATAGGCGCGCTTGGCTTCCTCGGCGTAGAAATCGAACATCGAGGCTGCGCCGACCACTTCGCCGCGCGCTTCGGGCAAGGGCTTGCCCTGCTCCATCGTCAGCAGCGTGGCGATGCGATCGGCACGCTCGCGGATAAGATCAGCCGCCTTGCGCAGGATGCCGCCGCGCGTGTCCACATCGACTTGGCGCCATGCGGCAAAGCCCGCCTCAGCCGC
>JBJIOB010000055.1:0-26272 GCA_045377215.1 Erythrobacter sp. | reverse complement strand
GTGTCTGCTTGGTTCAGTTAGTGCTGAAGCTGGCGATCTCATCTTTGCGCTCGTCAATTTTCTGCGCGCGCACAAGATCCCGGCTGAAGATGCCCTGCGCGCTGCCAATGCCAAATTCGAACGCCGATTCAAGCACATGGAAGCGCTTGCTGAAGGGCGATTTGCCGCGTTGACCCTTGATGAGCAGGAAGCCTTGTGGCGCAAGGTCAAGAAAGCGGAAAAGCCCCGCTAATCCGCGCTAATCGCCGCTAATCGCCTAAAGCGTCGCGAATTGCCCCAATTCCTTGGGGTTGAGCCGCACGGTCAGCCGCCGCTGCGGATCGCCTTCATCATCGGCCATATCACATTCAGCCACCACCTCGCCGTGCGCGTGGAGCCAGGCCATGCGCCGCCCGTCGCTGAGCGGCAGGATCACGGTGATTTCCTGCGCTCCGCCGGTGAGCATTTCGGCCAGCCGTTCTTCGAGCGCCGTCACCCCTTCCCCGCTTGCCGCCGAAACCATCACGGCCCCCTGCCCCGCCGCTGCCTCGGCCAGTTCGGCGTGCGTGTCGGCATCAAGCAAATCGCACTTGTTCCACACCTCAAGGATCGGCACCGCGCTTACCCCGGTTTCGCCATCGACCACGCCGAGATCGGCGAGCACTTCCATCACTTGTTTCTTCTGCGCGGCATGGCTGGGATTGGCCATGTCGCGGACGTGGCAGATGATGTCGGCCCCGGTGACTTCCTCAAGAGTGGCGCGAAAGGCGGCGACCAGCTGGGTCGGAAGGTCCGAGATAAAGCCGACTGTGTCCGAGAGGATCGCCTTTTCCACGCCCGGCAGGCGGATCGCGCGCATCGTCGGATCGAGCGTTGCGAACAGCAGATCCTCGGCCATCACGTCTGCGCCTGTCAGCCGGTTGAACAGCGTTGACTTGCCCGCATTGGTATAGCCCACCAGCGCCACCACCGGCCATGGCGCGCGCCCGCGGCGTTCGCGGTGGAGGGTGCGGGTCTTGCGCACCTGTTCCAGCTCGCGCCTGAGCCGCCCCATGCGCTGGCGGATCATGCGGCGGTCAGCCTCGATCTGGGTTTCGCCCGGCCCGCCGAGAAAGCCAAAGCCGCCGCGCTGGCGTTCAAGGTGAGTCCAGCTGCGCACCAGCCGGCTCTGCTGGTAATCGAGATGCGCCAGTTCCACCTGCAAGCGGCCCTCGGCCGTCGCCGCGCGCTCCCCAAAGATTTCAAGGATCAGGCCGGTGCGATCAATCACCTTGCGTTTGAGGCGTGTTTCCAGATTGCGCTGCTGGATCGGGGTGAGCGCGCCGTCCACCACCACCAACTCAGCCGAGTGCTGTTCGCACCACACTGCGATATTTTCGACCTGGCCCGATCCGAACAGGGTGTTGGGCTGCATCTGGCGCACCGGCAGGATCGCGGCATGGGCAATCACCACGCCAATCGCGAACGCCAGCCCGCAGGCTTCCTCAAGCCGCTCGGCTGCGTCAATATCATAGCGCAGCGCCCTGATATCCGGGCACAATACCAGTGCCCGCGCACCGCGGGTTACTTCGTCCAGCAGGGTTTCATCAAAGCTCAGTCGTCTGCCTCATCGTCATCATCATAGTCCTCGTCATCCTCGTCATCGCCGGTGAGATCCACCGGATGCGCTGGCTGGATGGTCGAGACCGCATGCTTATAGGCCAATTGCACCGCCCCGTCACGTTCCAGCAGCATGCAGAACAGATCATAGGCGGCAATGCGCCCCTGCAGCATCACGCCGTTCACCAGGAACATGGTGACCTGCACATGGGCTTCGGCGACGCGGCTGAGGAAGATGTCCTGCAACATCTTGGCCTGCCTGCCGCCGCGCTGCTGGAACTGATCGGGGTTCAGCGACTGGCTGGGCATGATGGTGCTGATCGCGTGCTTGTAGACCAGTTGTGACTGGCCATCGCGGCGCAGCAGGATCGAGAAATTGTCAAACCATGTGACAATCCCTTGCAATTTCACGCCTTTGACAAGGAACATGGTGACCGGCATCTTGTTCTTGCGCAGCAGATTGAGAAAGGCATCCTGCAAGCTTGCCTGCTTGCCGCCGGCAGCGCCGCCGCCGGATTTTGCCCCGCCCGAGGAGGCGGGAGCCGATTTGGCCGATGCCGTTTCGCTGGCGGCAGGCCGGGGTCGCGGAGAGAGGGTTCGCCCGGTGGACATGTTCAATGCTCCTGTTCTTGGCCGGGTGCGGCATGGCATCCGGCAGATTGGCGAGACGGTTCCACGGAACACTCGCAGGCGCAAAGGATGGCCTGCCTGAGCCAAAGACGCAATGATTCAATGCAGGGCGAGTTCCCTCACCCCTGATCGTCGCCCTCACCGCTGCGGCGATCAACCATCCCGAGCAGTTTGAGTTTGCGGTGCAGGGCCGAACGTTCCATCCCGATAAAGGCTGCGGTTTTCGAGATATTGCCCGAAAAGCGCCGGATCTGGACGGCCAGATATTCGCGTTCAAAGCTTTCGCGCGCCTCGCGCAGCGGCACGCCCATCATCGCCAGGATTGTCTCGCCGCTGGCATTGGCCTGCTTGCCGGTGATTTCGGGAGGCAGCATGTCGCGTTCGACCTGTGTCAGCCGTTCGCGCGGGGTCATGATCACCGTGCGTTCGACGACATTGCGCAGCTGGCGCACATTGCCGGGCCAGTCATAGGCTTGCAGCGCGGCCATCGCATCGGGCCGCACTTCGGGCGGGGCAAGGCCCTGATCATTGGCATAGCGGGTGAAGAAATGTTCGGCGAGCGTCGGGATATCCTCGCGCCGCTGGGCCAGCGGCGGGATCGCCACCGGCACCACATTGAGCCGGTAGAACAGGTCTTCGCGAAACCGCTTTTCCTCCATTTCCTGTGTCAGATCGCGGGTGGTGGAGGAGACCACGCGCACATCCACACCGATCTGGCGGGTGCCGCCGACGCGCACAAAGCTCTGATCGGTCAGCACGCGCAGGATGCGTGCCTGCGTGGACAGCGGCATATCGGCGATCTCGTCGAGATAAAGCGTGCCGCCATCGGCAAGTTCGAGCAGGCCGGGGCGCACCTGCTTGCCGCCCGCTTCTTCACCGAACAATTCCTGTTCGAAACGTTCGGGCGTGATGCGCGCGGAATTGACGAGGACAAAGGCATTTTCGGCCCGCCCGCTCCATGCGTGGAGCAGCCGCGCGGCCACTTCCTTGCCCGCGCCCGGAGGCCCCGAAATCAGCACCCGGCTGCCGGTATTGGCTACGCGTTTGAGCGTGGCGCGCACCGCGTTGATCGAGGGCGAATTGCCGGTGAATTCACCGCCCGCCCAGCTGCCCTCGCGCAGCCGCGAATTTTCGCGGCGCAGGCGTTCGGTCTCGGTGGCGCGTTCCACCAGCAGCAACAGGCGCTCAGCGGAAAACGGCTTTTCGATGAAGTCCATCGCCCCGCGGCTGACAGCGGATACCGCGGTGTCGATATTGCCGTGGCCGGAAAAGATGATCACGGGCAAGTCCGGCTCGCGCGCCTTGATCGCATCGAGCAGTTCAAGCCCATCCATCTTGCTGCCGTGCAGCCACACATCAAGCAGCACCAGCGAAGGGCGGCGTTCATCAATCGCGGCCAGCGCAGCGGTGCTGTCGGCAGCGGTGCGGCAGGAATAGCCCTCATCACCGAGCACGCCCGCGACCAGATCACGAATGTCGCGTTCATCATCAACAATCAGGATTTCAAGCGCCATCAGGAAGTGCCTTTAAGGTGTTCGGGGGCAGAAAGCAGGGGGCTTACGCACATCACGCCGCGCCTCCGCCCGCCAGCGGCGGGGTGCGGGCAAAGCGCAAGGTCACCAGCGTGCCGCCGCTTGCGCTGCTGGCAAAGCTGATCTCGCCGCCATGCTCGTCGGTGATCTTGTTGACGATGGCAAGGCCAAGCCCGGTGCCTTTTTCGCGGGTGGTGACATAGGGTTCGATAATGCGTTCGCGATCAGCGGGCAGGCCGATGCCATTATCCTCGATGGTGATGGCAATGGTTTCGCCCATGTCTTTCATGGTGACGCCGATCCGGCCTGCATAGGCTCCGCCGTCTGTATCGGCGGCGCGGGCTTCAATCGCCTCGACCGCGTTCTTGAGCACGTTTGTCATCGCCTGGCCGAACTGGTGGCGATCGCACAGGATCTCGCGATCGGTGATGCTTTCGGCAGCGATGCTGAACCCGATCCCGGAATGGGCGACTTCCTGCAGGAACACCGCCTGCCGCACCAGATCGACCGCATCCTCGCGCCGGAACACCGGCTTGGGGAGGCGCGCGAAGGAGGAGAATTCATCGACCATCTTGCGCAGATCATCGACCTGCCGGCGGATCGTATCAGTCAGCTCGTCAAACAGCGCACGGTCTTCCTCACCCACCTGTTTGCCATAGCGGCGCTTGAGGCGTTCGGTGGCGAGCTGGATGGGCGTCAGCGGGTTCTTGATTTCATGCGCGATGCGCCGCGCCACGTCCGACCATGCCGCCTGCCGCTGATCGAGGATCTGGCGGGTAATATCCTCAAACGTGATCACATAGCCGCGGCTGCCCGGCGCAACCCGCACCGCAAGGGTGAGCAATTCGCTGCCCTTGGCATGAGTGATCACCGCCCTGCCCTTGCCCTCGCGCGCCATCTGGCTGAGTTCGGGCGAGAGTTCTTCGAGCGCGCGCCCGATCATCGGCCGTTCTTCCACGCCATCGGGTGCGAGCAGGTTCTGGGCAAAGCTGTTGATCAGCGTGATGCGCCCTGCATCATCAAGCGAGATCACGCCTGCGGTGACGGATTCGAGCACGGCTTCGGTAAAGGCGCGGCGATCATCAATCTGGCGGTTGGCCCTGACAAGGGCCTGCGTCTGCTTTTCGAGTTGCGCCGTCATGCGGTTGAACGCGCGGTTGAGCAGCCCGATTTCATCCGGGCCGGTGCGCCCGTCCACCCGCAGCGCGAAATTGCCCTGCCCGACTTCGCGCGCGGCGCCAACCAGATTGGTCAGCGGTTCAACCTGCCGATCAGCAAACCGCAGCGCAAACCAGATCGCCAGGCCCACCAGCAGCAGGCTCACTGTCACCAACGCGACGTTGAACCGCAATTGCAGCATCCGCGCACTGCCTGTCAGGCGTTCATAGGCAACCACGATGGATTGCGCGCGCGTCCAGGAATTGAACATCGATTCTTCGGTGGTGCGCGCATTGTAGAGAAAGATCCCGGAGCTCGGATCAATCGCGGCCAGCGCCTCGATGCGTTCCGGGTTGCCCGACACCACCACGAATTCACCTGCTTCCAGCCGCGGCAGCGCGGTTTTGGTGAATTCGAGCGGGTTGTTGTCTTCGGTCAGATCAAGGATTGCAGCGGTGCGCAGGCTGCCATCGCCCATGCGTTGCAGGATTGCACTTTCCGAGATTTTGCGGCCCTGTGCCTGCAGCGCGTAGAAATCGGGAAAATCGCTGTCGGTGATGTCGATGCGTTCAAGGATGAGGCGCATGTCGCTCGCCATGGTGAGCGTTTCTTGCTGCACATCGCGCTGGTTGGCATCGTAATAATTCTGCGCCAGCGCATTGGCGTTTTCCATCAACCCGCGCGAATCGTCGGAAAACCAGAAATCGACGCCGAACTGGAACAGGAACGCAGCAAATCCCGACACCAGCAAAGTCGGCACGGCGGCCACCATCGAGAAGAAAAACACCAGCCGCACATGCAGCCGCGCCGTACTGCCCGCCGCGCGCCGCAGCGCGAGCCTGCGCCCCCATAGCACCAGCAGTGTCATGGCAGGCACCAGCGTTGCCATCAGCAGCAGCGAAACCTGAATGGTGGGCAGCAGATCGCCCTCGTCGGGCGTGCCCGAATAGGCCAGATAAGTCGCGCTGATCGCGATCACCAGCGCAAGGCCCGCCACCACTTCGAGCCAGCCGAAGATATTGGCCCGCCGCGCGCCGAGCATGAAGCGGCGCCACCAGCGCGGTGGCCGATTGAGAGCAAGTGAAGGGGGGTGACGCAACGGACCGGCCATCGTTGCATCCTTACAACACTGGTGTGTTATTGGCGCAAGGAATTATTGCGCCGCGCCGCATCGCCCTGTCAGCCGGGGCTGCCGGACAGGCCGTTGTCCAGTTCCATCTCGCTGATCCGCTTGCGCAAGGTGTTGCGATTGATGCCCAGCAATTCGGCGGCGCGCAGTTGGTTGCCGCCGGTGCGCAGCAGCGCATGTTCGATCAGCGGGCGTTCAAACGCGGCCAGCGCGCGGCGGTAGATGGTGCCGGGAGCAGGGTTTTCATCGCCCAGCCAGGCGTTGACCGCCGCCGCAATGCCGCAATCGGTGACCGGCCCGGCCGCAGGCGGCGCAGGGCCTTCCTCGCCGATGATGTCGGCCACGGTTGCGCCGTCGATCACATCTTCGCGCGCCATCAGGGCAAGGCGATAGACGACATTGCGCAGTTCGCGCACATTGCCGCGCCAGCCGCGCGCTTCGAGCCGCTTGATCGCTTCGAGCGATAACTGACGGCGCGGCAGGCCGTCTTCGGCGGCAAGGATCAGGAAATGCTGGGCCAGCGCCTCGATATCCTCGCGCCGTTCGCGTAAGGGTGGCAGTTGGATCGGAACCACGTTGAGGCGGTAGAACAAATCCTCGCGAAATGTGCCTGCCGCGATCATCGGTGCCAGTGCGCGGTTGGTGGCCGCGATAATCCGCACGTTGACGGTGATTTCCTGCCGCCCGCCCACGCGCCGGATGCGCCCTGATTGCAGCGCGCGCAGCAGCCGGGTTTGCGCTTCGGCGGGCATATCGCCAATCTCGTCGAGAAACAGCGTGCCGCCATGCGCCTGTTCGAACTTGCCGATCGCCTGCGCGACCGCGCCGGTGAAAGCGCCCTTTTCATGGCCGAACAGCTCGCTTTCGATAAGATCGGACGGGATCGCAGCAGCGTTCACCGCCACAAACGGCCCGGTGCGGCGGCTGCCGAGCTGGTGGATGGCTTCAGCCACCAGCTCCTTGCCCGTGCCGCTTTCCCCGGTGATCAGCACGGTGAGATCATTGCGCAGCACGCGGGTGATCATCCGGTAAACGCCCTGCATCGCCGGGCTGCGCCCGACCAGCGGCATCCGCTCGCCCTCGCCCGGCACGCCCGGCTCATCGGCGGTGCCGGTGCTGCGGGCGCTGGCTGCCTGCTTTACCGCATGGACAAGTTCATCGAGATCGAACGGCTTGGGGAAATATTCGAAGGCCTCGCTCTCGCTCGCGCGCACTGCGGTGTCGAGCGTGTTCTGCGCCGACAGCACAATCACCGGCAGATCGCCTGCCGCCTCGCGCGCGCGCGCCAGCCCTGCAAGCCCGTCGCCATCTTCGAGCATGACATCGGTCAGCATCACATCGAAGCGGCGCTCGCGCAGCAAACGATCACGCTCGGCAATGCTGGCGCAGTGGGTGATGGCAAAGCCTTCATCCTCAAGCGCGGCAGTGATGACTGTCGCAATCGCGCGGTCATCCTCGACCAGCAGCACCTGACGCGGGGTGCGTTTGCCCATCAGCCGGGCCTCCTGCGCGGGGCCTGCGCCAGATGCAGGCGGAAATGCGTGAGCCCGCTGCGGGCGTCGCGATCATGGCTGACATTGCCGCGCATGTCGCGCATCAGCTTGCGCACCAGCGCCAGGCCAAGGCCCTGCCCTGATGGTTTGGACGAGACAAACGGTTCGAACACATGATCGCGCAGGGCCGGATCAATGCCGGGGCCATTATCGGAGACCGTGATCTCGATCGGCAGGGCAATCGCCTCACCCATCCGGATCGCGCTGAAATTGAGCCCGCTGACATAGCGTGTCTGCACCGTGATTTCGGCAAGGCCGGGCGAGGCCAGCGCAGCATCGCGCGCGTTGGAGATGAGATTGATCAGCACCTGTTCGAGCGCATCGCGATTGGCCAGCACCGCAGGCAGGGACGGATCAAACTCCTCGCGGATGTCGAGCGTATCTTCAACCCCTGCCTGCACGGTGGCGATGGCGGAACGGATCGCTTCGTAAGGATTGCACGGCTCAAGCGTGCCGATCCGCGTGCTGCCCAGCGCCTGCATCCGGTCAATCAGCCGGGCGATGCGGTCCACCTCATCGGTGATCATGCGCGCGAGCTTGCGGTCTTCGGGGGCCAGCTTGCGTTCGGCCAATTGCCCCGCCCCGCGAATGGCAGCCAGCGGATTCTTGATTTCGTGGGCAAGGATGGCAGGCGCGCTCAGCATGGCATCGCCAGTCGGGCTTGGCGCATTGTCTTCATGGCCAAGCGCCGAAAGGGTCACCACCTGCCAGCCGGGGTGATTGGCAAGCGGCGAGGCGGTGAGATTGACGCGCAGTTCCGCCTCGCCCACCGCGAGCGACAGATCGCGCACCACCAGCGCTGCATCATTGGCCTCAAGCCGCAGCGCAACGCGCGGATCGCGGATGCCGAGCCTTTCGGTAAGATGCGTGCCGATCAGCCGTTTGGCACTGATACCGAGCAGGTTTTCGGCGGCATGATTGGCCTCGGTAATGCGGCCCTCGCCGTCCACCAGCAGCAGCGCAAACACCAGCCCGCTGATCTGGGCACGCGCGCTCGGCAGATCGCCGCTGCCTGATGAGGTCAGCACCGCCGCCTCGGCCACGCCCGGCGCTGCGCCATCCGCCACGCTCAGGCCGCCTCACGCAGCAGGAACGGCGTGTAAAAGCGCTCGATCTCGCCCAGCACCTGATCCGGATCGTCGATAAAGTTCGCCATGTTGCGAAACTCGGCCGAGCCATGCATCCCCTTGGTGTACCAGCCCAGATGCTTGCGCGCCATCTTGGTGCCGGTGTCGCGGCCATAGTGATCGAGCATGCGGTGGTAATGTTCCACCAGCACGGCATATTGTTCGTTCATGGCCGGATCGGGCAGCGCCTCGCCGGTGCGCCACCAATGCATGATCTGGCCAAGCAGCCAGGGGCGCCCATAGGCGCCGCGCCCGATCATCACGCCGTCTGCACCCGATTGTTCGAGCGCGCGCGCCGCATCGGGAATCCCGCAGATATCGCCGTTGACAATGACAGGGATGCTGACCGCTTCCTTCACCTTGCGGATAAAGGCCCAGTCGGCGTGGCCTTTATACATCTGGTTGCGGGTGCGGCCATGGACGGTGATCATCTGGACGCCGAGATCTTCGGCGATGCGGGCCAGTTCTGGCGCGTTAAGGCTGGCGTGATCCCAGCCCATCCGCATCTTGACAGTAACGGGGACTTTCACCGCCTTGACGGTGGTTTCCATCAGTTTGATCGCCAGCGGCACTTCGCGCATCAGCGCCGATCCTGCGAACTGGCCAACGACCTTGCGCACCGGACAGCCGAAATTGATGTCGATGATGGCCGCGCCATGGCCTTCCTGGATCTTCGCCGCCTCGGCCATGCTGGCCGGATCGCAGCCGACCAGTTGCATCGAGACCGGCTCTTCGATCCGGTCCCACGCGGTTTTTTGCGTGCTGACGCGGGTTTCCCGGATGGCAGCTTCGCTCGCCACCATTTCGGTGACATTGAGGCCCGAACCATAGCGCCGCACCAGCGTGCGAAACGGCATATCCGTCACCCCCGTCATCGGCGCGAGCACGACCGGTTCGGCCACCACGACGGGGCCGATGGCGATCGGCTTCATCGCCGGGGGTGTGGGAAGCGGGTTCATCGGATGGGGGGTGCCTAAATTATGGGCAGCGCATAGTGGATTGCGCAAAGCCCGTCCAGCGCTTAAGCGCGGCGCCGCTATGGCAGGCGAGCCCCCCCTTTCCCCCTTTGCCGCAATCATCGTGGCCGCTGGCAAGGGCCTGCGCGTGGGCGGCGATACGCCCAAGCAGTTCCGCAGCTGGCGGGGCAAGCCGGTGCTGCGTCATTCGGCCGAAAGCTTGCTCGCTGCGGGCGCTGCGCCGCTGGTGGTGGTAACTGCCGAAGATGGCGAGGAAGCGGCGCGTGAGGCGCTCTCTGGCCTCGATGTCACTCTGACGCGCGGCGGCGCGACCCGGCAGGGATCGGTGCGCAATGGGCTTGAAGCGCTGGCGGCTCACGCGCCCGCGCTTGTGCTGATCCACGATGCCGCCCGCCCCGATCTGCCGCAAGCCGTGATCGCGCGGCTGATTGCGGCACTGGAACATCATCCCGGCGCAATCCCCGTGCTGCCGGTGGTGGATAGCCTCGCGCATGATGATGGCGCAGGCGTGATGACGGGCAAGGCGGAGCGCGAGGCGCTGCGCCGCGTGCAGACCCCGCAAGCCTTCCGCTATCCTGCAATCCGTGCTGCCCACCGCGCATGGGCAGGCCAGCCGGATGCCGGCGATGATGCGCAGGTGCTGGCGGTCAGCGGGGGTTCAGTCGCGCTTGTCCAAGGCGATGAACGCCTCAAGAAACTCACCTTTGCCGAGGATTTCGTGGACGAAAGCCCCCTTCCCCCGTTTCGTATTGGCCAAGGCTATGATGTTCACCGGCTTGAGGCGGGGGAGGAATTGTGGCTGTGCGGGGTGCTGGTGCCGCATGATAAAGGGCTGTCGGGCCACTCGGATGCGGACGTGGCGCTCCATGCGATCACTGATGCGGTGCTGGGCGCCATTGGCGCGGGCGATATCGGCACGCATTTCCCGCCGAGCGATCCGCAATGGCGCGGCGCGCGTTCTGCCCGCTTTCTCGAACATGCTGTCCTGCTTGCGCGCGAGGCTGGCTATGGCATCGCCAATCTTGACCTCACGCTGATCTGCGAAGCGCCCAAGATCGGGCCGCACCGTCCCGCCATGCGCGCCGAGGTGGCGCGGATCATGGGGCTTGGCGAGGACGCGATCAGCATCAAGGCGACCACCACCGAAAGACTCGGCTTTACCGGACGCGGCGAAGGCATTGCCGCGCAGGCCACCGTGCTCATCCACAAGCTATGACAAAGGGACATTAGCCATGACCTTGAAGCGCTCTCTTGCTCCGATCCTTGCCCTTGCGGCGCTTGCTCAGGCCCCTGCCGCGCAGGCGCAGCAGCAGGGCTGCGTGCCGCCCGCGGATCTGGGCGATACCATCATCTATGCCCTGCCCATTGCCTATGATGCGGCGCGCACGTCCTGCGGCAAGCAGTTTGCGCGGGATGGTTTCGTGGCGCGCGGGGGTGACAAGTTCATTGCCGGTTTCCGCGCCCGCCAGAACGCCGCATGGCCCGGCGCGATGCGCACCATGCAGGCCCTTGTCGCCTCGCCGGGCGGTGCGGCCAAGCCGGGTGATCTCGATCTGGCCGCGCTTGCAAAATCGCTCCCGCCCGAAACGCTGCGCCCCCTGGTCGATGGCCTGATGGGCCAGATGATTGCAGGCGAGATCAAGCCGGACAGCTGCGGCAAGATCGAACGCGCGCTGGAACTTCTGAGTCCCCTGCCCGTCGATAATGTGGCCGGGCTGATGGGCTTCATGCTCGAAATCGCCGACATCAAGGAGCCGAGCATTTGCCCGGCCAAGCCTGCCAAGCCCCGCCGCTGAAGAAAGGCCCGTTTCATGGCGATGCACCTTGTACCCGATGATATCGCCGCGCTGGCTGACCGCGTGGTGCGCGAAAACGCGGCGCTGGGCCGCAAGGTCGCGCTTGCGGAAAGCTGTACCGGCGGATTGGTGGCAGGCGCGATCACCGAAATCGCAGGATCATCCGCCGTGCTCGATCGCGGCTTTGTGACCTATTCGAACGAAGCCAAGATGGAGATGCTGGGGGTCGCCAGTGACATCATCGAAACTTTCGGCGCGGTGTCGATTGCCTGCGCATGGTCGATGGCCAAGGGCGCGCTTGATCGGTCAAAGGCCGATGTGGCAGTGGCGATCAGCGGGGTGGCAGGGCCCGGCGGCGGCACGGCGTTAAAGCCGGTTGGCACGGTGGTGTTTGCCCGCGTGGTGCGCAATGCCGCAGGCGAACCCGAAGGCGAGCTCAAGATGTTCGAAGGCGGCGATGCCCCGGATGGCCGCGCCATCATCCGCCATCAGGCGACGCTTTGCGCACTCGAATTGTTGCTGCCGTAAAGCTGTGCTGCGCGGGTTTCGAAGGCTTCCACCATCTTGCGGAAGGCCTTGTCGAAATATTGGCCCGCAATCCGTTCAAACAGGCGGTTCTTGAAGGTGAATTCGACCAGAAAGTCGATCTCGCAAGTGTGATCGTCAATCGCGCGGAAAGTCCACACATTGTCGAGATCGCTGAGCGGCCCATCGACATAATGCACGTCAATCTCCAGCGGGCGGGTCTTGCGCACGCGTGAGGTGAAGCTTTCGCGCAGCGATTTGAAACCCACCACCATATCGGCGACCATTTCGGTGTCCGAATTGCTGCGCACCCTTGTGGCCACCACCCAGGGCAGGAATTCGCCATAGCGCGCCACATCCGCCACCAGATCGAACATCTGTTCGGCGCTGTAAGGCAGGCGCCGGGTTTCGCGGATGCCGGGCACTAGAGCTGAACCCTGGCTCCACCGCGCGCGAGCTTTTCCTCGCGCGCGGCGCGCATTTTCGCAAAGTCATCGCCTGCGTGATAGCTGGAACGGGTCAGCGGGCTGGCCGCGACCTGCAAAAAGCCCTTGGCCCGCGCGATTGCGCCATAGGCATCGAACGCCTTGGGCGTCACGAATTCCTCGACGGCGGCGTGCTTGGGCGTGGGTTGGAGATATTGCCCCATGGTGATGAAATCCACCTCGGCGCAGCGCATGTCATCCATCACCTGATGCACTTCCAGACGCTGTTCGCCGAGCCCCAGCATGATGCCCGATTTGGTGAAGATCAGCGGATTGTGCGCCTTCACTTCCTCAAGCAGCCTGAGCGAGGCGTAATAGCGCGCGCCGGGCCGGATCGTCGGGTACAGGCGCGGCACGGTTTCGAGATTGTGGTTGTACACATCCGGCCCTGCTTCGCAGATCATCTCGACTGCGCGGCGCATCTTGCCGCGAAAATCGGGGGTGAGGATTTCGATGGTGGTCGTGGGCGTGGTGCGGCGTAGCGCTTCGATCACCTTGACGAACTGGCTGGCCCCGCCATCGGGCAGATCATCGCGATCGACGCTGGTGATGACGATGTGTTCAAGGCCCATCTTGGCGGCAGCAATCGCGGTGTGTTCGGGCTCCAGCGGATCGACGCTGCGCGGCATCCCCGTCTTGACGTTGCAGAACGCGCAGGCGCGCGTGCAGACATCGCCGAGGATCATCACGGTCGCGTGCTTTTTCGTCCAGCATTCGCCGATATTCGGGCAGGCCGCTTCCTCGCATACGGTGTGCAGGTTAAGCTCGCGCATCAGCCGCCGCGTTTCGTTATACCCTTCGCTGACCGGCGCGCGCACCCGGATCCAATCGGGCTTGCGCTGGCGTGCGGGCCGTTCGGCAGGCGGCTGAGGCTGCGGAGTGCTGGCAAGATCGTTCATGAATGCCATGTAGGAGCGTGCGCGCGCGCTGGCAACGCCCCGACCTTACCAAAAAAGGCAATTCAGCTTGCGTGCTTGCACAAAGACCGGGCACTGATTATCCGCGAAAAACCATGGATTCCGCAGCCTTTGCCACGCTGACCTCGCCGGTCATCCTGTTTTTCGCGCTGGGGCTGCTGGCGGCGATTGCGCGTTCGGATCTTGCGATCCCCGAACCCATTGCCAAGGCCTTGTCGATCTATCTGATGATCGCGATTGGTCTGAAAGGCGGTGTTGCGCTGGCCAAATCGGGTCTGGGGATGGAAGCGCTCGCCGCGCTGGGCGCTGGGATTGCGGCCAGTTTCCTGCTCCCTTTCCCGATCTATCTGCTGCTGCGCGCGCTCGGCAGGCTGGATCAGACCAACGCGGGCGCCGTGGCAGCCCATTATGGTTCGGTGAGCGTGGTGACTTTCGTGACCGCCAGCGAGATTATCGCAGCCAGCGGCATGGAAGTGGCAGGCTATATGGTGGCAGTGCTGGCGGTGATGGAAACGCCCGCAATCCTGGCGGGCATTCTGATGGTGCGCATGGGCCAGAAAAAAGCTGCGGACGGCGCTGCCACCCGCCCGCGCGGTGCGGCAGCGGGCAGCGGCGGCATGCTGCACGAGGTGTTCTTCAACGCATCGGTCGTGTTGCTGATCGGCAGCCTGGTGATCGGGCTCATTGCCGGGGTGGAAGGCTATGATGAAGTGCGCCCGATGTTCGAGGCGGGATTTCGCGGGGTGCTGTGCCTGTTCCTGCTGGATATGGGCCTGATCGCCGCGCGGCGGCTGATTGCCTCGCGCGCGATGACGCTGCGGCTCGTCGCGCTGGCGATTGCGATCCCGCTGGTGAACGGCACATTGGGCGCGCTGGGGGCAACCGCGATCGGGCTTGATGCCGGATCGGTCGCGGCCTTTGCCATGCTGTGCGCCAGCGCCAGTTACATCGCGGTGCCCGCCGCAATCCGCATGGCCGTGCCCGAAGCTGATCCGGGCATCTATCTTACCATGTCGCTGTCCGTCACCTTTCCGTTCAATATCATTGTCAATATCGGGCTGATGGCCACGCTGGCGCAGGCGTTGGCGGGCTAGGCACAAGGAGGCAGCCACCATGCAGACCATCATCCGCAAACGGATCGAAATCCTTGCCGATGCGCCGCTCGAACGGCTTGTCACCGATGCCATCGAGGAAGCGGGCATCATCGGGTGGAGCATCATCGCACTGGCAGGCGGCAAGGGCCATCATGGCGAATGGCGCGGCGACAGCCTGATTGTCACCGACAAATCGCTGATCGTCACCATCGCGCCAGAGGCCAAGGCCCATGTGCTGGCGGAAAAGCTCGCACCGCTGCTCACCAGCCACAAGATGCTGTTTTCGATGTGGGATATCGAAGTGCTGCGGGGCGAGCATTTCTGAACCGCATTCCTGATGCAAACGGGCAAACGAAAAGCGCCGGCCTTGCAGCCGGCGCTTCCCGCTTGTTCACTTTGCTGACGCAGCAGGCTTAGCCGCCGATCTGCATCCCGGCCATTTTCTGCTTGGCATAGGCGCTCCACAGCATGGCCACCGATGCGCGCGCAGGCTCGTTCACCTTGGCAAAGGTGGCAATGGCAGCGGCGTGATCGCCCATGCCCATCTGCGCCATGCCAAGGCGCTGCAGAACTTCGGCTTGCGGCGCGCCGGGCATCGTCAACGCCTTTTCAAAGAAGCCTGCGGCCTTGGCATATTCGCCATAGCTCAGGAACGTGCGCGCCGCGTTCATTACCTGTGCCAGCGTTGCCCCCGGCTTGTTTGCAGCCGCTTCGGTGGCAGGCAATTCGGTGCGGTCGCTGGCGAGCGTGCGGTTGGCTGCGGTGAGCTGTTCGTTGACCCAGGTATCGCCCTTATTGATAGCGCCGCTGGCAAAGCCCTTGTCGATCATCTCCTTCACTTCCTTGGGATAACGCGCCGCGCGCGCCAGCTCCACAAAAGCGAGGTAATCCTGCCCACGTTCCAGCGTGCCAACCTCGCGCGCCAGCCGCAGCAGATCGAGCAAGGCTTCTTCGTTGCCGCGATCATCCAGCACCGCCATGTTGCGCGTGATGGTGATCGAATCCTTCCAGATGATCGCGCGGGCATCTTCGGCCAGCCACACCTGCAACAGGTCCATGGTCTGCGGCTTCAGATCATTGTCGAGCCCGGTCTTGATGCCATAGCCGAACCAGCCCTGTTCGATCGAGCCAGCTTCGGCCTTGCGCGCGGCCATGGCGTTCTTGAGCGCAACGAAGCCTTCATCGAACTTGTTTTCGCTCATCAGCAGCTGGGCCAGCTGATACTTCATGATGGCATCTGACAGCTGTTCGGTGCGGAACTGATTGTCGATCGCGCGCTGCAGATAGGCGCGGGCCTGCGGCGAGTTCTTCATCCGGTAATGGAGCTGGAAGCCGATGTAATTGAACTGGCCGAGCTGTTCGGCCGGTACCTTGCCGCTGGCCAGCATCAGTTCGAGGCCGCGCAGCTGCAGTTTATCATCCTGCGCCTTGACGGCCGCGGAATAGGACATCTGCCCCGCTTGCAGCTTTTCATCGGGCGACACGGCCATCGCGACCAGCTCGTCCAGCTTGGGCGAGATCGTTGCCAGATCCGCATTGGCGGCAATCTGCGCTTCGAGCGCCTTGTAGGCTTCGATGAATTCCTTGGAATAGACCGGCTTGGCGGCGGCCTTGTCGTCCTTCTTTTTCTGGGCATGAGCCGGCGCGGCAAAGCCGAAAGTGCCGACCAGTGCGGTGCCGCTGGCGAGCGCTACAGCAAGCGCGAAATGCTTGCCCACACGGAGCGGGCGGGCGGCAAAACGAGGCGAAGTCATGGCAAGATATCTCCCGAAACAAGGCATGGCAGCAGGCCCGCTCGACGCGCAATCCCGATGCGATAATGCTGGGGTGCTATTGAACGGATGCCTGCCATTTTGCAATTCCCTCTAGGCAGGGCGGGCTGAACGGGCTTTGAATGGCGCCCGCAGCGCCCGTGCTTCCCGCTGAGGGCCGGGAAATGTGGAAAAATCGGCCTATGTTCTTGGCCTGTTCCGGCGCGCTTGTGGCGCATTGGCGCGCCTGTGCCTACATTGGCTGCAATACCCGCGCGCCCGATTTGCGCGCGCCCCATTCTAGCGAAACGGCCTGAACCTTGAGCGACGACAGCGACATTATCGATTTCCCCGCCCCCACCCCGATGAGCGGGTTTGAACGCATCGACATCGTCGATGAGATGAAGTCGAGCTATCTCGACTATGCGATGAGCGTGATCGTGTCGCGCGCGCTGCCTGATGTGCGTGACGGGTTGAAGCCGGTGCATCGGCGCATTCTCTACGCCAGCCAGGAAGGCGGCTTTGTCGCCGGGCGGCCCTATCGCAAAAGCGCCAAGATCGTCGGCGATGTGATGGGCAATTATCACCCACACGGCGATTCTGCGATCTATGATGCGCTGGCCCGCATGACGCAGGACTGGTCGATGCGCGTGCCGCTGATCGACGGGCAGGGCAATTTCGGCAGCATGGATCCCGATCCGCCTGCCTCGATGCGCTATACCGAAGCGCGGCTTGCGCGCGTTGCCAACAGCCTGCTCGATGATCTCGACAAGGACACGGTCGATTTCACCGAAAACTATGATGGCAGCCGGCAGGAACCGACAGTGCTGCCGGCGCGCTTTCCCAATCTGCTCGTCAATGGCGCGGGCGGGATTGCGGTTGGCATGGCAACCAATGTGCCGCCGCATAATCTGGGCGAAGTGATCGATGCCTGTTTTGCCTATATGGATAACCCGGCGATCAGTTCGGAAGAGCTGATCGCCTACATCCCCGGCCCCGATTTTCCCACTGCGCCGCTGATTCTGGGCACCCACGGTGCGCGTTCGGCCTACACCACCGGGCGCGGGTCGATCCTGATGCGCTGCCGCCACGAAATCGAAACCGGGCGCAATGATCGCCAGTCGATCATCTTCACCTCGATCCCCTATCAGGTCGGCAAATCGAACCTTGTCGAAAAAATCGCCGATGCCGCCAAGGAAAAGCGGATCGAGGGCATTTCGGACATCCGCGACGAAAGCTCGCGCGAAGGCGTGCGGGTGGTGGTGGAACTCAAGCGCGATGCCACCGCCGAGGTCGTGCTCAACCAGATCTGGCGGCACACGCCTGCGCAATCCAGCTTCCCTGCCAACATGCTGGCGATCCGCGGCGGGCGGCCTGAAACGCTCACCCTTCGCGATATCATCGCCAGCTTCATCACCTTCCGCGAGGAAGTGATCACGCGGCGCACCAAGTATGAACTGGCCAAGGCGCGCGAACGGGCGCACCTGTTGCTGGGCCTCGTGGTGGCGGTTTCCAACCTTGATGAAGTCGTGGCGATGATCCGCACCGCGGCTAACCCGGCCGAAGCACGCGCCCGCCTGCTCGCCAAGGAATGGCCGATCGGCGACATTGCGCAATATATCCGCCTGGTCGAAGCGATCGAGCCCAATGCCGATGAAAGCGGCGGCACCTATCGCCTGTCGGAACGGCAAGTGAAGGCGATCCTCGAACTGCGCCTCCACCGCCTGACTGCGCTGGGCCGCGACGAGATCGGCGATGAATTGAAGGAACTGGCGCTCGCCATCACGGAATATCTCGCAATCCTGGCTGACCGGGTGAAATTGTATGCCGTGATGCGCGAGGAACTGGCCGAAATCCGCGCCTCCTATGCCACGCCGCGCCTGTCGGAAATCGCGCCTGCATGGGACGGGCTCGATGATGAAGACCTGATCGAGCGCGAGGATATGGTCGTCACCGTCACCCATGATGGCTATATCAAGCGCACGGCGCTGAGCACTTTTCGCGCCCAGGCGCGCGGCGGCAAGGGCCGTTCGGGCATGGCGACCAAGGATGAAGACGCCATTGTCGAACTCTTCGTCACCAGCACTCACAACCCGGTGCTGTTCTTCACCAACACGGGCCGGGTTTACCGGATGAAAGTGTGGAAACTGCCCGAAGGCGGGCCGACCACCAAGGGCCGCCCGATGGTGAACCTGCTGCCGCTGGCGTCCGAGGAACGCGTCACCAACGTGCTGCCCCTGCCTGAGGATGAGGCCGAATGGGCGGGTCTCAACATCGTGTTTGCAACCGAACAGGGCATGGTGCGGCGCAATGCTATGGATGCCTTTGCGAACATTCCCACCGCAGGCAAATATGCAATGGGCTTTGTCGAAGGTTCGGGTGACCGGCTGATCGGGGTCAAGCTGCTGCGCGAGGAGCAGGAGATTTTCCTCGCCTCAGACAGCGGCAAGGCGATCCGTTTCTCCGCCACCGACGCGCGCGAAACCAAGAGCCGCACGGGCATTGGCGTGCGCGGCATGAGCCAGAAGAAAGGCGGCAAGGTGGTGAGCCTTGCGGTGCTCGATCCGCTCACCGCCGACATGGAAACGCGCGAGGCTTACCTGCGCGCCGCTGCGTGGAAGAACAACGAAAACGCCCCCACCCTGCCCGCTGATCAACAGGCTGCGATGGCGGCGGCGGAGGAGTTTATCCTCACCATCACCGCCAATGGCTATGGCAAGATTTCTTCGGCCTATGAATATCGCACTACCTCGCGCGGCGGCCAGGGGATCACCAATATCGGCACGCCGGAAAGCAACCCGGATCGCAATGGCCCGGTGGTCGCCAGCTTTGCGGTGCATCACGGATCGCAATTGATGCTGGTGACCGATCAGGCCAAGCTGATCCGGCTTGGCATTGATTTCCGTCATCTGATCGAAGGCGGCTTTGAAAGCCTCAAAGGCTTTGCGATTTCGGGGCGCGGGTCTTCGGGCGTGCGCATCTTTGATGTGGCCAAGGGCGAACATATCGTCGGCGCGGCGCTGATCGAAGGCGCGGGCGACGATGAAACCGAAGCAGCCGGGGATGAGCCTCCCGTCACCTGACGGGGCGCTCTCCGCGTAAAGTCTGCACCACCCCGGTCGCGATCATCAACTGGCCTGCGTAATACAGCGGCCAGATCAGATAGGTCGGGAGCGGTTCGAGATTGACGGGCCCAAACCGCGCAAAAATCAGCCAGTCGCTGATGATGAACAGCACCGCCCCGGTGCCGACGCGGTAGCGGGGAAAACGGCTCATCCATGCCGCCGCCGCCATCGCGCCGAGGCCAATGGCATAGGCCGCGATGTCAAGCCGCAGGCTGATGAGGTAGCTCACCAGCGGGGTGCCGATCAGCAGCGCGGCCGCCAGCAGTTTCTGGCTCGGCGTGGTGGCTGCGCGCCGCTGGCGTAGGTAAAACACCGTAGCCACCACATGCGAGGCAAGGAACAGCGCGCCGCCTGCGCCAAAATCCAGCTCCAGCACCATGTCGCCCGCCGCCGACAGCGCCAGTGCCAGCACGAAGATTGCCCCATCGAGGCCCTGCCCCGCGCGCCGTGCCGCATAGGTCGCCAGCAAGCCGACGCTCGCGCCCTTCAGCGCGATAAGCCAGATTTCGCCAATCGGATTGTCGCTGAGGAAATAATAGGCGCAAGCCGCAACGATGCTCGCCATCAGCCAGGGGCGATGTTCGATCAGCGCTTGTTTTGCCATGCTGTGCCGCCCTCCCCTGTGCCCGGCCCGCCTTAAATCCTTGCGCCTGCGCTACCACGCAATTACCGAGCCTGCCATGATTGCAACCTCCAAGCCTTATGATGTGCACATAATTGGCGGCGGACTGGCCGGTAGCGAGGCGGCGTGGCAGCTCGCCGAGGCGGGCGTGCGCGTGCGCTTGTCGGAAATGCGCGGGAGCGCCAAGGGCCAGGACAATATGACGCCTGCGCACCAGACAGCGGGCCTTGCTGAACTGGTCTGCTCCAATTCGTTCCGTTCCGATGATGATACCAAGAACGCGGTCGGCCTGCTGCACCACGAAATGCGCGAGCTTGGCAGCCTCATCATGCGCGCAGGCCATGCCGCCCGCGTCCCCGCAGGCAGCGCCATGGCGGTGGACCGCGATGTGTTTTCCGCCGAGGTTGAAAAGGCATTGGGCCAGCATCCCAATGTCACCATCATGCGCGAACGGGTGGACGCCTTGCCCGATGCCGGCCTGACGATTGTCGCCACCGGCCCGCTGACGGCACAAGCGCTCGCGGCCAGCATTGTGCGCGCCACCGGGGCCGAACGCCTCGCCTTCTTCGATGCGATTGCGCCCATCATCTATCGCGACAGCATCGACATGAGCAAATGCTGGATCCAGTCGCGCTGGAACAAGCGCACGGATGCTTCGAACGAAGGCGGCGATTACATCAATTGCCCGATGACCAAGGAGCAGTACCTCGCATTCCACCGCGGGTTGATGGAAGGCGAAAAAGGCGAGTTCAAGGAATGGGAGAAAGACACGCCCTATTTCGATGGCTGCATGCCGATCGAGGTGATGGCGATGCGCGGCGTGGAAACCCTGCGCTATGGCCCGATGAAAGGCGATGGGGCCTGGATAATCCTTTGATACCGCGCCCGAATTCCCGCAAGGGCGCTGGCCCTATGCCGGTGGTCCAGCTTGCGCCAGGATAACAAGCTCGGCACGCTGTGCAACATGGTGGGGTTCCAGACCAAGCTGAAATATGCTGCGCAGGTGTGAATTGTTCCGCACCATTCCGGGCCTGGAGAATGCCGAGTTCGCCCGGCTTGGCGGGCTGCATCGCAACACTTATCCTCAATTCGCCGGAAGTGCTCGATCGCCAGCTCCGCCTGCGCGCCGCGCCGCATATCCGCTTTGCCGGCCAGGTGACAGGGTGCGAAGGCTATGTCGAAAGCGCCGCGATTGGGCTTGTCGCGGGGCTGATGACCGCAGCCGAATTGCAGGGCCGCAGCTGGCAGGCCCTGCCCGCCACGACAGCGCTGGGCGCGCTGTTATCGCACATCACCGGCGATGCGGCGGCTGACACCTTCCAGCCGATGAATGTGAATTTCGGTCTGTTCCCGCCCCTGCATGACGTGGGCAAGAAAGTGCGCAAGGAAGCCTATACCGCCCGCGCCAAGGCTGATCTGGCGCGCTGGATCAGTGAGACCCGCCCGGCCCCCGTGCCTGCGTAATTCAGCACTTGCAGGCGGGCTTTTTCGCCGCCGGTTTGGGCGCGGTGGCGCGGAATTCCTCGCGCGTGAGCTTGCCGTCGCGGTTCGCATCGGCGCCGGCGAACTTGTCGACCGTGGCGACTGCCCATTCTTCGAAGCTGAGCAGGTTGTTGCCATCCGTGTCGAGCTTGCGGAATGCATCGGTGCGGGTCGAGAGCATTTCGTTGCGGCTGATGATATTGTCGCGGTTGCGATCATAGCGATCAAACCGCAGCTGTTCGCGGGTGCGCGCGCTCACTTCGGGCGGGGCCGGGCCGGTGAGATCACCGGGATCGGCCTGCGGCAAGGTATCGGCGGGGATGACAGGCGCAAGCTCGGGCGGCGGCGGCGCGTTGGTTTCGATCGCGGCGCGGCCCTGCCACCAGAACATGCCGATCCCTGCCAGCATCAAGGCCAACACCCCGCCAAGAATTGTCCGCTGCATGGTCTGCGCCCCCTGCTGCATCGCCCTTACCCTCTCAGCCGGATAGACCTGTTCAGCGCAGAAGGATAGCGGCCTTCACAGCTGCGGCAGCCGCTGCGCGCCCTTCCATTAACGGCCGCCCGCCGCGCGCCAGTGCGCGGGCGCCGAGCGCGCCCAGCACGGCAAGCGGGCGGCCCTTGGGATCGAGCCTTGCGCGCTGGCGGGCCTCGCGCTTGCCGAGCGCGATCAGGACGCCGCGTTCCGCCTCGTTTGAAACCTTGGCCGCCAGATCGCCCAGTGCCCATACCCGCGCGGCCACCACAGGAGCCCCGCCCGCGCCCGCATCATAGCCGCATGCAGCCACCAGTGCAGCGGCGCGGCCCTCGGCACATTGCAGGGCGGCTGCGGCGTCCAGCGGCTCGGGGCGCAGCACGTATTCCCAGCCATCCACCAGTTCGATCAGCGGTGCGCAAGGCTGCCCCCAGCTGTCCGAAACGGCATCCAGCACCGCATCCCCGCGTGGCCGGGCGGTAGGCGGCTGCTGCAGGGTATCGCGCCACCATGCCAGCCGCATCTGGCCGAGCATCGCCTCGGTCGTGCGCGCCACCAGCTGCGACAGCCGGTGATCAAGCGCCAGCGCCGCGCCCAGCGCACCGCGCTGCGCCGCCGGGCAATAGCCCAGCGCGATTCGCGAAGCGAGCGGCATCGCATCAGGTTCCAAGACGCCCCTCCCTCTCCAGACAGGGCAGAGCCGTTACCTGTTGCCAACACTTTGTCCACTTATGGCACATCGAAAGTGAAATCCCCGTAATCTCGCGAAAGATTACCAAGTGTTAACTATCTGGCTTGATATTGCAGACACCATCATTCGCTAAACTTGGTGATTGTAGAAGTATCTGCACGCTCGTTGTGCGTGCCTGAATATGAAGGCGTGTATCAGGATGAGTTAGCAAACCCCACGGCGCAAGTCATTTCTGAAAGCGCTGTTGCGCGATCCTACAGCGAACACCATCGTGATCTCGGCAGCTGCCCTGATCCCGCTGATGGCGATGGTAGGCGGCGGCGTTGATGCCAGCCGCTATTACACGGCGGCTGCCCGTTTGCAGGCGGCCTGCGATGCGGGCGCGCTGGCAGCGCGCCGGGCGATGACGACGAGTTCCTTTACCACCGCGCACCAGACAACCGCGTTCAATTTCTTCGATCAGAACTTCCCGACCGGGCTTTACGGTACCACCAACCGCACGCGTACCTTTACCGCGAATTCGAGCGGCGTGGTGACCGGAACGGCGAGCGCAGTGCTGCCGGCCACGATCATGACCGCGTTCGGCTATAGCAGCTTCAATCTGAGCGCGACTTGTTCGGCCGATATCAACATCGCAAATACCGACATTGTGTTCGTGCTTGACGTGACCGGCTCGATGGGCGGAAGCGCAGGCGGAGGGATCAGCCGCATCCAGGCGCTGCGCAATGCGGTGATGCTGTTTTACGATACCGTCGCCACGTCCACCTCCACCGCTGCCCGGGTGCGCTATGCTGCGGTGCCCTATGCCATGAGCGTGAACCTCGGCGCGGTTATTCCGCCCGCACACCTTGCCAGTTCCCACACCTACCAATCGCGGCGCTTTGTCAACGAGGTTGTCTCGGATGAGACCGACGTCCTGATCCCGCGTGATCTGGACGATTACCCCAACCCGACCGATAGTCAGCGTCGCTACCGGAACAATTCCGGCCCCAGCGTGCGCAACGGTGAACGTACCCTATGCGAGACCACTAACCAGAACACATTTCGGATTAACGGGATCCGTTATGAAATTTCGGGCAACACCTACAAGCTCAGCCAGTTCACGGGCGGCGATAGTGGCTGGCGCGCAGGCTGCCGGGCCAATGTTCGCGTCATCCGGGAATACAGCTATGAACCGCGCACCTTCGATGTGTCGGCCTTCAAGTCTGGCGGCTCGGTTGTCACCAACACGGGCGTGAACGGCGCCAATGTCAGCCACAGCTGGAACGGCTGCATCGAGGAAGCCGATACCGTCAACGAGGCAACCTTTAACCCGGTGCCAACCGGCGCATTCGACCTTGATATCAATCTTGTGCCCACCACCGAGGCGCAGCGCTGGAAGCCTGCCCTGCCCGAAGCTATCTGGTCGCGTCCCGATCCCACCCCTGTGTTTGACGGGGAAAGCTACACCCGGCCCGGCCGGAGCTGCGCAACCGCGTCGTTCCGTTTGCGGACGATTACACGGGGTGAATTGCTGACCTACGTCAACAGTCTGGCCCCCAATGGCAACACCTATCACGATATCGGCATGATCTGGGGTGCGCGCGTGATCTCTCCGAACGGGCTGTTTGCCGCCGACAATACGACCGCGCCCAATGGCGATCCGATTTCGCGCCACATCGTGTTCATGTCCGATGGCCAGCTTGAACCGAGCCTTGGCATTTACGGCATGTACGGGGTGGAGCGCATGGACCGCAGGATCACCACCGACGGCGACGGCACGGCCCAGCGCGAGCGGCACGAGCAGCGCTTTCAGGCCGCCTGCCGCGCTGCCAAGAACGAGAACATGACAGTGTGGGTGGTCGCCTTCGGGACGACCTTGTCGCAAAGCCTGCGTGACTGCGCTTCGCCCGGGCGCGCCTACGAGGCCAGCGACAGCACCGAGCTGAACAATGCATTCCGCGAAATCGCTCAGAAAATCGCTGCGCTGAGGCTGACACAATGATCCGGAACCTGCCACCCCTTACCCGTTCCCTGCGGCGCCGCCTCCGGCGCGATCAGAACGGCGCGACGCTGACCGAATTCGGGCTGATTGCGCCGGTGCTGTTCATGATGCTGATGGGCATTTTTGACATGGCGCATGGGGTTTACACGGCGGCTATGGTCAATGGTGCGATGCAGGCCGCAGCGCGTAACCTGACGATTGAAGGTGCCGCATTGCGTGAGGCGACGGTCGATCAGAATGTCATCAATCAGGTGCGCAGCGTGGTGCCGAGCAATGCCACCATCACGCTGTCCAAGCTTTCGCACTTCGACTTTACCGATGTGAACCAGCCCGAAGAATTCACCGACACCAACGGCGACGGGACATGCAATGCCGGTGAACCCTACGTCGATGCCAATGGCAACAACACCTGGGATCTGACCCGCGGTGCTACCGGTGTTGGCGGTGCCCGCGATGTTGTGCTTTACACCGCGACGGTAACCTATCCGCGCCTGTTCCCGATCTACAACTTCATCGGCCTGCCGCAAAATGCCACGGTCTCAGGCTCGACCGTGCTGCGCAACCAGCCCTTTGATGAACAGCCGTCCCGCAACACCACCACCAGGAACTGCCCATGACACGGCCTGATCTTACTGCATCCGCTCTGCAATCTGCTCCGCGCTGGCCGCGCCTTGCACGCCTGCGCCGCCGCCTTGCCCACAACACGTCGGGCCTCGCCATGGTTGAATTTGCCTTCACCGCACCGATCCTGCTGTCGATGGGGATGCTTGGCGCCGAGACTGCCTATTTTGCCATTACCCATATGAGGATCAGTCAGGTTGCCATGCAGGTTGCCGATAACGCCTCGCGTATTGGCGAACTGGACTTGCTCGCCTCGCGCCGCGTGTTCGAACGCGATGTCAACGAGGTGCTGGTGGGTGCCGAAAAATACAGCCAGAACTTCCGGCTGTATCAGAACGGGCGCGTGATCCTGTCGAGCCTGCAGCAGAATGCCCAGGGCGGGCAGAACATCCGCTGGCAGCGGTGCCGCGGGGCCAAGGTGTTCAATTCCAGCTTCGGCGTGCAAGGCGACGGTGCCACCGGCACCACCTTTCCCGGCATGGGCCCGGTTGGCAACCGTATCACTGCATCCCCCGGCACGGCGGTGATGTTTGTCGAGATTGCCTATGATTACCAGCCGCTCACCCCATTTTCGATGATGGGCAACCGCGAAATCCGCTATACGGCCGCGTTCAACATTCGCGATAACCGCGATTTGTCGGGGACGGGGATTTCCAACACCAGCAATCCGGCCGGACCAGTGGCGCGCTGCGATGTCTATTCGGCGAACCGCCCGACCTGATCGGGCGGCTCGCCGCCGACCTTACCGGTAGCACACCTTGCGCACAGCCTCGATGATCCGGGGCGCGTCGATCAGCGCGAGCTTTTCGAGATTGGCCGCATAGGGCAAGGGCACATCCTCGTTGCAGACCCGCATCACGGGGGCATCGAGATGGTCAAAGCCTTCCTCCATGCAGATCGCGATGATTTCCGATGCGATCGAGCAGGTTGGCCAGCCTTCTTCGGCCACCACCAGCCGATTGGTCTTGGCGAGGCTTTCGAGCACAGTCTTGCGGTCGAGCGGGCGCAGGGTGCGATACT
>JBJIOB010000054.1:0-51515 GCA_045377215.1 Erythrobacter sp. | reverse complement strand
TATCAGCAAAGCCTGTGGGCAAGCACCGCTGCGCTGGGAACCGATGGCTGGCCCACCGGGTGGAGCGCGCCCGCCCCGCTGATCGCGCGCCCCTCCCCGCTCTATCAACTGGCCGATGCGCATGACGGCGCGGCCGGCACGATCAAGGCGTTCCGCGATCCGGCCTATTTTCGCGATCCGGCAGACGGCGCGGAATATCTCGCCTTCACCGCCTCGCTCGGCGGTTCGACAAGCGCGTTCAATGGCGCCTTCGGCCTTGCAAGATGGCAGGCGGGCGCGTGGCAATTGCTGCCTCCGCTGATCGCCGCAGACGGCGTGAACAACGAATTGGAGCGCGCCCATCTGGTGCATCACGAAGGGTGCTATTACGCCTTCTGGTCAACCCAGAGCCACACTTTTGCGCCCCACCTGCGCCATGCTCCCACCGGGCTTTACGGGATGGTGGCCGATAGCCTGCTGGGCGAATATCGTCCGCTCAACGGCTCGGGACTGGTGCTCGCCAACCCGGCAGCCGAGCCGCACCAGACTTACAGCTGGTTCGTCGATGCGAGCCTTCAGGTGTGCAGCTTCGTTGATTTTCATGGCCTCGGCGGCGGCGCCATTCCAGCAGAACCCCAAGCCGCCAGCGCAGCTTTCGGCGGCGTGCCGGCTCCGCTTCTCAAGCTGGCAATCTGCGGCGACGTGTGCCAGCTTGCGGGCGTTATGGAAGGGCTGGCCGATGCTCGGTGCGATTGAGGCAGGCGGCACGAAATTCGTGCTGGCGGCAGGGCCAGCGCCTGATCAGATCACCGCGCGGCATACCTTGCCCACCACCACGCCCGCCGCAACGCTGGCGGCGGCAGCAGCATGGTTTGCCGATCAGGGCGCGATCAGCGCGCTTGGCATCGGCACTTTCGGCCCGGCCCAGCTGGATCGCGGCGCGCCCGATTGGGGCCATATCACCAAGACGCCCAAAGCCGGCTGGCAGGACTGCGACATCGCAGGCTTTTTCGCACAGGCTCTGGGCGTGCCCGTCGGCTTCGATACTGATGTGAACGCGGCCGCCATCGCCGAATTCGCTGCACGGCAGGCCGCGCCTTCGCTGGCCTATGTCACCATCGGCACAGGGATCGGCGGCGGGCTGGTGATCGGCGGGGAACCTGTGCACGGCGCAGGGCACCCCGAAATGGGCCACATCCTGCCGCGCCGCCACCCGGCTGATCGCGACTTTCCCGGTATTTGCCCCCATCACGGCGATTGCCTTGAAGGGCTGGCGAGCGGGCCTGCGATCAGCGCCCGCTGGGGGGCATCGCTCTCGGAACTGCCCGGCGATCACATCGCGCACGACGTGATCGCGGACTATATCGCCCAATTGTGCCACAGCCTGTTTGCCATCGCTGCGGTGGAAGTGATCGTACTGGGCGGCGGCGTGTCAAAAGCACCGCGGCTGATAGCGCGGGTGGCAGCACGCACCCGGGCAATCGGCGCAGACTACCTGCCCGGCAGCGCGCACAGCCGCATCGAAGCGCCGCATCATGGCGATAACGCCGGGATCATCGGCGCGATGATGATCGCCAGCCGCGCCGCGTAAGGCACTGCGGGCCATTTCCACAGCAACACAGCCTGATGCGAGGTAGGCTGGCATTGGCGTAATATTTGCGAGTGATTCTTACTCGCATCGTTATTGACACTCATTCGCAATAGAGTCTAAAGGCGCGCATCCACTCCAGCAGGACGCTTGCCTTGAACACCTCCTCTCCCCTCCGCATGCTCACCCCCTCACTGGCCGCGCTTGCCGCTGTGCTGGCTGCCAGCACTGCCCAGGCCGATGACACTGCCCCCTTGGCCGAAACCGCAGATTCTGCCGAAGCTAGCGAAAATCCCCGCGAAACCGGCCGCATCACAGTCACCGCCACGCGCACGCCTGTGCTGCAGGAACAGGCCCCGGCCACCGTCACCGTGATCACCAATGAAGACATCGCCGACCAGCTTGCCACCGACATCAAGGATCTTGTGCGCTTCGAGCCCGGCGTCAGCGTGCCGCGCGGCCCGGCGCGGTTTGGCGCGGCGATCGGCGCGACAGGGCGCGCGCGCAACGAAGGCTTCAACATTCGCGGGATCGGCGGCAACCGCGTGCTGATCCAGATTGACGGCATCCGCGCGCCGCAAGGCTTCAGCTTTGGCCCGCAGGATGCCGGGCGCGGCGGCTTTGCTGATGTGAGCCTGGTGAAATCGGTCGAGATTCTGCGCGGCCCGGCCTCGGCGCTGTATGGCAGCGATGGCCTTGCAGGCGCGGTCAGCTTTGTCACCTCCGATCCCACCGACATCATTGGTGCGGGCAGCGTGGGCGGCTTTGTAACCTCGCAATTTTCGAGCGAAGACAATGAATTCGCGCAGACTGCAACCCTTGCCGGGCAAACCGGCAACCTCTCGGCGATGATTGCCTATACCCGCCGCGACTTTCAGGAACTGGCCAATCGCGGCCGCAATGAAGGCCTTGGCCCAGGGCGCACTGCGCCCAATCCGCAGGATGGGCAAAGCGATGCCGTTCTTGCCAAGCTGGTATGGGACAATGGCCCGCACCGCGTGCGGCTGACCGGAGAATGGCTCGATGCAGCGGTCGAAACCGAAGTGCTGACCGGCCTCGGCCCGGCATTCACCTTTGGCCCGCGCCCGGTGTGGACTGTCGATGCGCTCAATGCGCGCGATACCAATTCCCGCGTGCGCGCCTCGCTCGACTGGACTTATGATGGCACGCCCGGCGAGACAATCGAATATGCCTTCCTGTCGGCCTATTGGCAGGATGCCGAAGACCGCCAGTTCGCCTTTGAAGAACGCACCAGCCTCACCGCCGCGCCTGCGCCGGATCGCGAGCGTTTGAACACTTTTGAAAACCGCATTTACGGCGCGGTTGGCGAAGTGCGCTCGTCGTTCTCGTTTGCGGGCATTGAAAACCGGATTGCGGTGGGCGGCGATGTCAGCTGGACCCGCCAGCAGGGCCTGCGCGATGGCACTTTTCCGGGCCGCGGCGAAAGCTTCCCGACCCGCGCCTTCCCCGTCACCGATTTCACCCTTGGCGGCGTGTTTGTCGCCAGCGAAATGAGCCTGTTTGACGGCACCTTGACACTGTTTCCCGCGCTGCGGTTCGATTTCTACGATCTCAATCCCACGCAAGACCCGCTGCTCACCACCTTCCGCCCCGCCGGACAAAGCGGCAACCGCCTCAGCCCCAAATTCGGCGCCACCTTGAAGCTCGCACCCGACGTGTTCGTTTTCGGCAATTACGCGCAAGGCTTCCTCGCGCCCACACCTAGCCAAGTGAACAATTTCTTCGAATTTATTGCGGGCGGCTACACCTCGATCCCCAATCCCGATCTGCGCCCCGAAACCAGCGAAAGCTTTGAAGTGGGTGCGCGCTATGTCGGCGATATCTTCTCGTTGCAGCTCACCGGGTTTCGCGGCGATTACGACAACTTCATCAACCAGCAAGTGGTGCGCGGCGGGTTTACCCCGCAGAACCCGGCGATTTTCCAGTTCGTCAACTTTGCCGGCGCACGGATCGAAGGGTTCGAAGCACGCGGCGAGATGAAGCTGGAAAGCGGCTGGAACGCGCGCCTTGCGCTGGCCTATGCCAATGGCGATACGTTTGATCGGGCTGGCGCGCGCACGCCGCTGGATACGATTGATCCGTTCAATCTGGTGGCGAGCCTCGGCTACCGCGCGCCGTCGGGCCGGTTTGGTGCAGAACTCATCCTCACGCATAATGGGCGCAAGGAAAAGGGCGAGCTTGAACGCGATCCGGTAACCGGCAGCGATCTGTTCATCCGCCCGGAAGCCTCCACTGTGTTCGATCTGACGGCGTTTGTGGCGGTGACTGACCGGCTCAAGCTGCGGGCCGGGCTGTTTAACATCACCAATGAAAACTACGCCCTGTGGTCGGATGTGCGCGGCTTGCGCGTGAGCGAGGCGGCGATTTTCGACGCTTTCACCCGGCCGGGACGCAATGCCAGTATTTCGGCTAGCTATCGCTTCTGATTCGCAGTATCATACGTTTTGAGAAAGGAGACACCCCTCATGCCTGCCATGCCCCGCTTTACCCGCCTGATCCTGTCCGCCAGCCTTGCTGCGCTGACCCTTGCCGCCGTGCCTGCCCCCGCACGTGCCGATGATCCGATTGTCCGCACCGCCGATGCCCGCAAGGCCGCCTTCGAAGCTGATCGCCAGACGATCCTTGCCATGGCGGGCGATTTCAAAGTGACCTTCGACATGCAGGAATCCACCCCGTGGATGGAAGGCTACACCCCGCTCGAACGCAAGATTTCAGGCGGCTACGAATCCGTGCGCGTGATCGAGGACACCGGCACCCGCATCGTGCTGCAACACCTGCTGGTGACGGGCGATCAGGCGAACCCCTATGTCGTCAAGCATTGGCGGCAGGATTGGCAATACGAGCCTGCTGAGGTGCTCGCCTTCAAGGGCGGCGAAGTGTGGGAAATGACCCCGGTGCCGGAAAAGCTGCGCGCCGGGCGCTGGTCGCAGACCGTCTATCAGGTCGATGACAGCCCGCGCTATGCTGCATGGGGCGCGTGGGACGATAGCCAGGGGATCAAGCGCTGGCGTTCGAGCTGGACCGCCCGCCCGCTGGCCCGGCGCGATGCCATCCGCAACCCGGTTTATGATCACTATGTCGGCATCAACCGTCACCAGATCACCCCTACCGGCTGGATCCACTGGCAGGACAACACCAAGATGATGACGCCGAAAGATACGGCCAAGGATGGCAGCGGCAAGCCGGTGCCGGTGGTGCAGGAATATGTGCTCAACACCTATGAACGCTTCAACGGCTACAACGTCGCTGCTGCTGAGGCATACTGGGCCAAGACGGCACCGTTCTGGGAAGCAGTGCGCGCCAAGTGGGCCGAAGTCGCCGAAGCGCAAGGCGGCATCCGCATCGAGCAGGAAGCCAGCGCTGGCACCAATATCGCTGATGAGCTGCTGATCCTTGCCGACCTCATCAAGGAAGGGAAAACCGACACCCGCGAAGCCAGCGCCAAGGCGGTGGCGATGATCGCCGAGGGCACTGCGCGCAAGGGCGGCTGAAGCCCCTTGCGCCGCCCTAACTGGCGGGCTGCTCGCTCGGCGTGGGCCGGCGGGCAGCTGCCACCAGCGGCTCGGGCACAGGATGGCGGTGCAGCTTGTCGGTGCCCGCCAACTCTCCGCCATGGACTTGCAAAATCAGGCGATCCTCGTCGCGGCTGCGGATATCCTCGGTGATATCCTCGATTTCGATGTCGGAAACCCCGAGTGCGGCGAGCCCCATGCCGCCAAACCGGATCGCGGATTCAAAAGTCTCGCGCAATTCGCCGTCCACCCCGATCTGGCGCAGCGCAATAGCGTGGCCGCGATCATAGGCACGCACCAGCACGCGGGCAGTGGGGAATTGTTCGTTGGCCAGCGTCGCGATCCGCAAGGCGGCGTCGGGATCGTCAATGCACACCATGATCACTTCCGCCTCAGCCGCGCCGGACGCTTTCAGGATATCGAGCCGCGCGCCATCGCCGAAATAGACCTTGAAGCCAAAACGTTCCGCATCGCGGATGCGGCCGGGATCATTGTCGATCAGCGAAACCCTCGCGCCGCGCGCCAGCAGCAATTGCGAGGCGATCTGGCCGAACCGGCCAAACCCGATCAACAGCACATCGCCTTTAAGGCCATTGGCCGCTTCCACCCCCTCCATCGACACCGCGCCCTGACCAAGCCAGCGATCCGCGAGCAGCATCACCAGCGGCGTAAGCGCCATCGACAGGATGATGACAGTCGCAAAAATCGCGCTCTGTTCAGCAGTGATGACCCCGCCGGAAAGCGCGCCGGCATAGAGCACAAAGGCAAATTCACCGCCTTGCGCAAACATCACGACCCGCGCCAGCGCCTGACGGCTGGTCGAACCGAACAGGCGCGCAACGACGAACACGCCCAGCGATTTCACCGCCACATAGGCGGCCAGCAGGCTGGCGATCAGCTGCCATTCGCGCGCCACCACTGCCAGATCAAGGCTCATGCCGACAGCAAGGAAAAACAGCCCCATCAAGAGGCCCTTGAACGGCTCGACATCGGCTTCGATCTGGTGGCGATAGCTTGATCCCGACAGCAGCACCCCGGCCAGAAAGGCTCCCATCGCCATCGACAGGCCCGAACGCTCCATCAGCAGTGCCGATCCCAGCACCACCAGCAGTGCGCCAGCGGTCAGCACCTCGGTCGCGCGCGCACGGGCGAGCAGCGCGAAAAACGGATCAAGCAGCCAGCGCCCGGTTGCGATCAGCAGGGCAATTGCGCCCAGGCCGATCAGCACGCCGGAAAGGCTGAATTCGCCCGCAGCACCCGCGCCGAGATAGGCGACCAACGCCAGCAGTGGGACAATCGCAAGATCCTCAAGCAGCAGGATCGCCACACCCTGCTGGCCTTGCGGGCTGGCAATTTCCCCGCGCTCGGCCAGTACCGACATGATCACAGCGGTGGACGACAGAACAAAGCCCGTGCCCGCCACAAATGCCACCACTGGCGCAAGTCCCAGCGCCAGCCCAGCGGCCGTCAGCAGCGTGATGCAGACCAGCACCTGCACCAGGCCGACGCCGAATATCTGGCCGCGCATCGCCCATAATTTGCGCGGACGCAGTTCAATCCCGATGAGGAACAGGAACATGACAACGCCCAGTTCCGAGATATGCAGGATCGCTTCGGGATCGGTGAAAATGCGCAAGCCCGATGGCCCCACCAGCAGACCGGCGGCAAAATAGCCCAGCACCGATCCCAGCCCCAGCCGCCGGAACAGCGGCACCGCCGCCACGCCTGAGGCAAGCAGCACCACAGTCAGCCCCAGATTATCGCTCAGAGTGGAGGCGTCAGCCATTCTTCCGCCTTACACCACCAGCGCATCATGGCGAAACCCTGCACCCGCCCAAGCGGCGCGGGAGGATTTTAACGCGGGTGAGGCTTGGCCGAGATCGCAATCAGCAGCGGGCTGGCGATCAGCAATCCCAGCGCAAGCGGCGCGGCGTAGTCCATGAAACCGGCGATCTCCCCCGCGGTCCAGCGCGACAAGATCCAGTCCACCAGAGCATCGCCGCCTGCCAGCATGCCGCTGTGCAGCGCCCATGCCGCGCCCATGGCAATGGCGGTTGCCGCGATCGCCAAACCCCAACGCACCGCCCAATTGTGCCAAACCATCACCCAACGCCCTGCCATCGAACACAATCATCAAGATAACAAACAGCGTGGCGCAGACAAGCAGATTTGCCGACCGGGTGCCCGCACACCAGCAGGGCACGCCGGGCGGCAGGCGCGATCACACTTGCGCTAAAGCTGGAAGCTGCGTGCAGGCTCGTTCACCGTGAATACGAAGGTGCGCAGCTTAGTGCCGCGCCCGATATTCACCCGGTTTTCCTGCCGCGCCCAGACATCGGTGAGGATCTGCGAATTGACGCTGAGCGTTGCGCCACTGCGGGGTTTGGCCGTTTCCTGATAGACCATCAGATTGCCGCCAATGATCTCGCTGCCGACATAGGCAAGCGCCACCGGCTTGCCCGCCGCCTCCAACTTGAAACGCTTGGCGACATAGCTGGCAAAAGCCTCGCGGCTCTTGTCGCTGGCGACGATATCGGCGGCGATCCCCTGCCGTTTCAGCGCGTGTTCGGCATCGTGGACCGGCACCTGATGCACCACCTCAAGCTTGTCGGTGCGCGGGTTTACCGCAATCGAACTGATCGCGATCTTCTGTTGATGCGCCAGCGCCGCCGGGCCTGCCGCGAACGGCAGGGCGACCAGCAGTGCCAGCAGGACAACAAGCCAGCCGCGCTGCATCACTTCTTGTTCTTGTCCGGCACGGCCCCTGCCGCCTCGCCCATCAGGTCGCGGCTGACGCGCGAACGGCTGGCCTCGTCCTTGAAGGCCTCGATGCGGCTGGGAATGATCCGGCGCGGATAGTGGTTGTTTTCAAGGTCGGCATCGCCGGTTTCCCAATCGGGATCGACCATGACTTCGACCAGCTCCTTGCCCTTGGGATAGACCAGCAGCTTGGCGACTTCTTTGCTGTTGCGACGCCAGATTTCGGCCGGGATGTTGAGCTTTTCCTTCGACCCGTCCTTGAAGGTGAGGCCAAGGATGATCGGCATCACCAGCCCGCCCTTGTTGGTGAAATTGAGGACGTAGTAATTGGCGTCTTCCTTTACCGCGCGGTCAAACACCTTGCGCTCCCACGGGGCGAGGCCGTCGAGGAAATCGGTGTAGCCCTTCTTGTCCTTGGGCGTGACGGTGAACTGATCGTTCTTGTCGTAGAAATCAGTGACGCCGGGGTTTTCCATCACCCAGATCGGCACGCCCTGCTGCTTGTCGAGCTGGATCCCGATGGGGGTCGGCTCATCCGCTTTTTCCTGCCGGCGGCGCGGCAGATCAATGTCGGGGTTCTTGCTGTCCATCCGGAGGCGGTAGATCGAATCAAGGCTGATATCGACGTGATCAGTGGTGTAGAACCAGCCGCGCCAGAACCAGTCGAGATCGGTGCCGCTCGCCTCTTCCATGGTGCGGAAGAAATCGGCGGGCGTCGGGCGCTTGAACTTCCAGCGACGGGCATATTCGCGAAGCGCAAAGTCAAAGCGTTCGCGCCCCAGCACGGTGTCGCGCAGCACATGATAGGCGGCCGACGGCTTGCCATAGGCATTGGCGCCCAGATCCGTCACCGAATCCGATTGCGTCATGATCGGCTGCTGGTTGTTCGAGACCATGTAAGGCACCAGATCGCGCGCCAGGCTGCGGGTCCAGGGCATGTTCGGATCCCATTCGTAGCCCGCAACGGAATCAAGGAACGAGTTCAGCCCCTCGTCCATCCAGGTCCACTGGCGTTCATCGGAATTCACCGTCATCGGGAAATAGATGTGCCCGATCTCGTGGATGACGACGCCCACAAGGAACATCTTTTCCGCCAGCGAATAGGTGCGCGTACCATCCTTGTTCAAGGTGGTGCGCGGGCCGTTGAAAGTGATCATCGGATATCCATCCCGCCCACCGGCCCGTTGACGGACTGGGCGGTGGGATAGGGATAATCGAAGCTGAAGCGCGAATAGACCTTGAGCGTGTGAACGACGGCGGCAGTCGAATATTTGCGCCACAATTCGCCGCCTTCCTTGGGCCAGAAACTCATCGCCATGACGGTTTCGTGTTCTGCGCCGGGCTGCTTGTGGCCTTGCGCGTCCCACATGAACTTGCGGCTGGAACCCCAGGCAAAATCGCGCACGTTGCGCGCCGCGAACTTCCACGTCTTGGTGCCGCGCGGATTGCCTGCCTCGGCGGCGGCAGCTTCTTGCGGGGTGACGATGAACACGGGCGCATTGGCGTTCTTGGCGGCCTCCAGCCGCTGGCGCTGGGCTGCGGTGAGCACTTCGTCGGGGTTCTGGATCGTGCCGGTTGCAGCCACGATGTGATCGCTCGGCACCGTCAGATCGACTTCGTAATCACCGAATTCGAGCGTGAACTCGCCGCGGCCCAGAAACTCCTTGTTGTGCCAGCCTTCGTAGTCCGAATAGACCACCATGCGCGGGAACCACTGGGCGAGCAGGAAGATGTCATTGCCGCCCTTCCTCGGATCATCGGGGAAATGTTCATAGCCTGAACGCGCATTGACCGCGTCTTCCTCGACGATGTTGAAGGCCCATTCGATCGCGAATTCGGTGGTCTGGCCGGGCGCAAGCGGTTCGGGCAGGTCGATACGCATCAATGTGCCGACAATGGTGTGCGGCAGCTTGGCGCCGGCCAGCGACGTCACCGCGCTGATATCATAGCCATAATCATTATCGGCCATGGCCTGCTGGCGGCGCAGTTCCTCCATCGAAAGCTTGGTCGCCTCGTTGCCCGAACCCAGCGAAACCTTGGGCCCGCGCCGGCCCGGCCCGCCAAAGGCGTCGGTCAGTTCGGCCATCGAATCGCGGCGGAAGATATTCTGATCGAGCTGCATCCACAGCCACGGCAGGCTGTCGGGCGAATTGTTGGTGTAGCGCACGCTGGCGCGCGCAGTAATGCGGCGCTTGGGTTCGTCGAGCGTCGCGGTGATCTTGTAATCGACCTTCTGCTGCCAGTACTGGTGCCCCGGCGCGCCGCTCGCATTGCGAGTGGTGCTGGGCGTGGGCAGCACTTCGTCAAGCTGGCGGAACTTGTCCTCGAAACTGCCCTTGGTCTGCTGGATGCCCTGGGCAAAGGCAGGACTCGCCGTAACAAGGGCGAGGAAAAGCAGGACAAGTCTCAAGGCCAGTCTCCGAAGATGAAACAGAGTATCACGCGCAGCGCGGTCACCGCGTCTTGGGGCGGATCGCCCGCTTAGTCAATTCGCGAGAAGATGCGCTATTTGCCGGGGGGCGGATCGAACAGCGCGGCGTCGATCGCCTCGCCCACGCGGGTCTCGCGCCAGAACACGGTGTTGTTCTTCACCCCGTCGTAAAACAGCGTGACTTCGCGCGCCTGCACCCAGCCATTTTCCAGCCGCACGAAATCATCATAATGCCGCTCATGCCAACCGCGCGGGGAACGAAACGCCATGTAGCGGATGAAGCGGCTTTCCCGGTCAAAGCCAAACAGGGTCGCCTGACCTTGCGGGTCGATCACCCGCACCAGATCGATCATCCTGCCCTCGATCATGCGTGGCGGTGCATGCTGAAGGGTAAAGCCCTCGGCGAGCGCTGAACGGATGATGCCAAAGCCGAAATTGCTTGCCCAGAAGGCATCGGCTTCAGCTTGGGGCACAAGGCCGCGCTCGTTCCACGTCACCGCGCCGTTGTAGCCGACTTCGAACAGCAGCCGCGCGCCGCTTTTGGCGGTGATGCGCACATTGCCATCGGCGCCGTGGGCGCTGGTGCGGCCTTCGTCCATCACCCGCCACATGCGGTAATCATCAGCAGTGCTGCGCGGCGCGGCGGCATCGGGGGCGTAGAAGGTGGCGGTGCCCGCGAGATAAAGTGTCTTCGGATTGAGCCACGCCGCGCCGCCATGCGCCGCGACGCCTGCTTCGATGAGGCTGCGCGGGGAAAGCTCCTCGGCTGCGGCGGCCTGCGCCAGCAGAAGGGCGAGGATCGCGGCGAAGTGGCGCAGGAAGCGGGGCATGGACAAGGCCTTCGGACAAGAGAAGCCGCGATGATGGGGGGCTGCGCAAATTTGTCCAGACATCTTTTCGCTTGGCCCGCGATGCGATAGGCTTCTGCCCATGAGACACCTCGCCGCTCTTGCAGCCGCCACGCTCGCCTTCGCTGTCGCCGCCCCTGCTACCGCGCAATTGCCGCCGGGCATCTGGAGCACGGTGGAAGATGTCGCCTTCGCTGCCGAAGAAGGCCGTGCGGCGGGCGAGGAAGCCTTCCTCGAAGTGCGCGAAGGCGGCGCGTGGCGCAGGCTCGATGCCTTTGGCGCGGCGCAATCCGAATGGACAAGCGGCGCGATCCCCGGGCTTGCCGCTGCGCCCACCAGCCATTCGGGCTGGGTGCTGGGGACGAGCGAACTGCGCCGCGCGCAGCGCTTTTCCTGCTGGGTTTCGGCGCGCAAATTTGCAGGCAAGCCTGATGGCAGCCCGGCGTGGACTTTCAGCAAGGCGGAAACTTTCGATCAGGGCGGACGGATCGCCTTTCCCGGCAAGGGCGAAGCGCCCGATTTTGCCATCCGCCTGCGCAATGTCACCTGGGCCAAGGGCAGCACCAACAAGCCATCGCTGGTGCTCTATATCCACAAGGATGATCCAGCGCGCGCGGAAAGCTATTCCTGGGCCTCGCCCGATGCGAGCCTTGTCGGGATCAATTTGCGCTGGATGCAGGGGAGTTGTTCGCGGCTCTAGCCTAACCCCTTTATCTAAGCCACGTCGCCCCGCCGACCCAGTCGCCGGCAAGCGCCGAAAATTCATGCACGCGCACCTCGCGCCACAGGCCGGGCAAGGAAATAGGGATCATCGGCGAGGCGGGCGCGCGCTGCCGCTTCGTCGGCACCCTTGATCACCAGCACCGAACCAACCGGCACGCCGTCAGTCTTGAGCGGGCCTGCCACGGCATAATCGCCGATATGGGCGGCGACATAGGCGAGATGCGCCTCGCGGTGCAGGAGGCGCAGGCGCGCGCCCTCGTCGCCATCAAGGCAGTGGAACAGGTAGAGCTTCACGCCCCCACCTCGACACATTCGACAAGCTCGCCCCCTGCCCCGATGGCAGTCGCCGCGCGGCGGCCTTCGTAGAGCGCGCCTTCACGCGGCGCAGGCGGAGTGAGCCACTCAGCCGTGCAGGCATCCAGATCACGCACCGCGAGCGTGACGAGCGCATTGCCCGGCGGCAGCATCCCTTCGTGCCGCGCGCGCGGGGTGGCAGCGGCGGGATAATCATCCACCTCGACAATCGGCATGCGCTGATGTTGCACCATAGTGAGCGTGGTGAGCGTGTCGGGGGAGAGATCAAACGCCTTGTTGATCATCGAATAGGGGATCGTGTAATCCGCGCCCCGGCTCAGCCCCAGCTTGTCCTGATACCACGCAACGCTCAGCCCGCGATCAGACGTCGCCAGCACCACGATGAAAATGCGGTCAACCGGCGCATGGGCGCTCGGCAGATCGCTATCGGGCATATTGCCCAGCACCTGATTGAGATAGATCATCTCGTGCCCCGGCCCCAGCGCCTGCATCGGGATGAAGGCGGGCTTCATGTTTTCGAGCACCTTGGGCGGGCCGACAATGGTGAAGAGATCGGGCGGCAGCGCCTCGGGCCAGTGCCACACGTCTTCCACCGTGGTCTCGAACGCTGCCCAGCCATAGGTGGTGGTGGGCTTGAACGCGGGGTGCGCCAGGCTGCTCGACCAGCCGGAACCAGCAGGGCGGACCGCTCGCCGGGCGCAGCGCCGCATAGCGCGCGCCCGCATTGGCCGGGCAGCCCCAGCTGGCGGCGAGATCGGCGGGCAAAGCGCCCTCCTCCACCAGTTCGAGCTGCAACACATCGCGATAGGCGGTGATCGCCCGCGCCAGATCGGGCACAGTCGAAAGCCCGCCCAAAATGGTGCCGTGGCGAATATTCACCGCCTGAACTCCGGCTTGCGTTTTTCGACAAAGGCGGTGGTGCCCTCAAGAAAATCCGCTCCCGTGAATGCCTCGCCAAAGATGGCGAGAGTTGCAGCGTCGTCAGCCACCTGCCCGTCCAGCACGCGGCGGACAAAGCCCTTGGTCTCGCGGATCGAATGGGGGCTGGCGGCAAGCAGATCGGCGATCACAGGCTCGGGGCTATCGGCAAGCTCTTCGACCAGCCCGATCCGCAGCGCTTCCTCCGCATCCAGCAGGCTCCCAGTATAAAGGATACGCTTGGCCTGCCCCGGCCCGACCAGATCGACCAGCAGCTTCACATCATGCAAGGGGTAAACCAGCCCCAGCTTGGCAGGCGTAATGCCAAAGCGCGCCGCGCGCGTCGCAATGCGCAGATCGCAGGCCAGCGCCAGCCCGCAGCCGCCGCCAATGCAATCGCCCTCGATGAAAGCGAGCGTGGGCAGCGGCAGGCGCGCAAGCTCATATTGCACCCGGTTGATCGCCGCCTGATTGGCGCTGCGCCAATCCGCATCATCCTTGTTCGCCAGCAATTCGGCAATATCCGCCCCAGCGCAAAACGCCCCGCCCGAAGCAGCCGAACGCACCACCAGCAGCCGCACCGCCGGATCGCCCGCCGCCTCGTCCAGCAAGCCGGGCGCGGCCTGCCACATTGCCATGTTGAAAGCATTGCGCTTGTCCGCGCGGTCAATCAGCAGGGTGGCAACCGCGCCTGCGATGGTGAGCTTCAGGCTCATGCCGGGTGGCTCGCCATGAAGTGATCGGCGATGGCTTTGCGGGTCGTCACCCACACGCCGTCATGCTTGCGGACATGGCGGAAAAACTCCTCCAGCGCCCAGATACGACCGGGGCGCCCGATGATGCGCAGGTGCAAGCCAAGGCTCATCATCTTGGGATTGCCCTCCTCGCCTTCGCGGTACACCTGATCGAAGTTCGCCCGTGCATAATCAAGCCACTGGTGCGGGGTAAGCGCTGGGTCAGTCCACATCTTCATGTCGTTATTATCAAGCTGATAGGGCACGATGCACATGGGCTTGCCCGGAATAGTGTCGCGATCCCAGAAGGGCACGTCGCCGCTGTAATCATCCATGTGATAGGTGAAGCCTTCTTCGCTCAGCAGCCGCCGGGTGTTGTCGGTGAGCAGGTAGCGCGACAGCCAGCCATAGGGCCGCACCCCGCAAGTGGCCGCGATACTGGTGACGGCGCGGCGGATGAAGTCGCGCTCCTCCTCCTCGCTCATCTTGAACTGGTGCACCCAGCGATAGCCGTGGCTGACAGGTTCGTGCCCCATCTCGCAGATGGCGGCGGCGATTTCGGGGTGGTTTTCAAGGGCCATCGCCGCGACCGTCCAGCTCGCCATGATGTCATAGCGTTTCAGCAGCTTCACGATCCGCGGCGCGCCCGCCTTGATCCCGTAGAGATAGTTGGATTCGTTGGAATAATTGCGCATCTTCGATTTGACGAAAACGCCCAGCTCATCAACCGGCTCCATCCCCCGGTCGCCGCGCGCGATCGTCATCTCGCTGCCTTCCTCGACATTGACGACGACAGAAAGCGCCATTTTCGCGCCGCCCGGCCAGTCGATGCGTTCTTCTTGCAAGGCCATCAGTGCATCTCCTCCCCGCCGGACACATTGAGCGCTTCGCCCGTCACATAGAAGGCCGCCTCGCTCGCCAGCCACAGGCAGGCCGCCGCCGTATCGGAAGGCAAGCCCGGGCGGCCCATCGGGTTTTTTGCCGCCATGTTCGCAAGATAATCCGCGACGCTGGCAAAGCCCAAGAGCTTGCTGAAATATTCATTCTGCTGCGCGCCGAGGCCCGTCGTCACATGATTGGGGCACACCGCATTGACCGTGATGCCGTGCTTGCCAAGCTCAACCGCGCTCGCCCGCGTGAGGCCCACCATGCCGTGCTTGGACGAGACATAGGCGGGCAGGTGAGGAAAGCCGGTTTTGGCGGCTTGCGATGCGATGTTGATGATGCGGCCTCCCTTGCCCGCTGCCACCATCGCGCGCGCGGCGGCCTGCGTGCAGTAGAACGCGCCCGACAGGTTGACGGCCAGCACCTCGTCCCACTCGCTGGCCGTATCAACTTCGAGCAGCGGCTTCATCTTGAACCCGATCCCGGCATTGTTGACGAAGATATCGACGCCGCCGAACCGCGCGGCCGCTTGGGCAACCAGCGCGCGGGCCTCAGCCGCGTCGGCGACATTGCAGGGAATCGTGGCGACCTGCGCTCCTCGCGCCCGCAACTCCTCGGCCACTTCCTCGGCCTCGGCATCGATCACGAGGTCGGAGACAACGCAGTTCGCACCCTCATCGGCGAAGGCTTGCAGGATGCCTTGGCCGAGCCCCTTGTGCTTGCCCGAGCCGGTGACGATGATCGTCTTGCCCGCAAACGCGCCCATGCTCACAAGTCCTCGGTGAGGATGAACTGCGGGCTATCTGCAAAGCCCTGAAAGGGCGCTGCGGCGGCCTGAAAATCCGCGGTGGAGATATCGGCGATGAAGGCGTCCATGCCGGTGATGTCGATCACCTCGATATATTGGTAGGCGGGCGTTGCGGCATCATCGCCGAACACCCCGGTAGCGCGGTGGACAGTAAAGCTGGTGACCGAGCCAAGCCCATTTACCGTGGGAATATCGCGGGTTTTGGCCCATTCCTCATATTCGCTGACAGCAACGCCGGGCTTCAGATTGAACAGGCAGATAATGCGCATCATGCGTCTCCCGAATGTGGCGGGCGATAAGCGCCCAGTGATTGATCGAGCTTGGTAGCGAATGCGAAGAGCCCGGCTTCCGCGCCCTCGCCCGTGATGATCTGCACGCCGATGGGCAGGCTGTCCGCGCTCCACCCGGCAGGAATGCTAATCGCGGGCAGGCCGGCGATATTGGCAAGGCAGGTGAAATCGGCCTGTCCCGGCGGTTCGGCTTGCGTGTGAGGGAACGGCAGATTGGGGACGGTGGGCAGGATCAGGAAACCATGCGCGCTCACAAGGCGGCGCACTTCGGCAGCGGTAGCGGCTAGGATGGCCTGATCCTCGGCCCAGTCAGCGTCCTTGCGGCGTGGGCCGTAGGTGAGCAGCCTTGCCAAGTGATCCGAAACAGAAACGCCGGCAAGATGCGCCGCCATCGCCTTGGAAACGCTGATGAACCCAGCCCAGCGGATGCGGCTTTGCAGGTGAGTGAGGTGCGCGCTCGCCGGGGCACTGCCGAGCGCTGCGCAGGCGGTGTCGAACGCCCGCGCGACTTGAGGATCAACCTCAACCCCATGCCCTGCAAGCGTCACACCGCTGCCCGCAATCGCACCCTCGCCGAAGTCCGAAATCACCCGCGCGGCGCGCTCCAGCGTGGCAAGATCGCGCGCCAGCACGCCGATGGCATCGAGGGAAAGATCGGCAGGCTCCAGCCCGTCCTGGCTGACCCGGGCGGTCGCAGGCTTGAAGCCATAGACCCCGCAATGGCTCGCCGGGATGCGCACCGAACCCATGGTGTCGGTGCCAAGCGCGGCATCGACAATCCCCGCCGCCACCGCCGCCCCGCTCCCGCCCGAAGACCCGCCGGGCGAAAAGCCGATCCGGTGCGGATTGTGGACCGGGCCGAAATGCGGATTGTCGGTCTTGGCGCCAAGCGCGCCTTCTTCCATGTGGAGCGTCGCAATCACCGCCGCGCCCGCTTGCCTGAGGGCCGCGACAGTGGCGGCATCGCGCGCTGCGATCCGGCCTGCGAGTGATCCGATCCCGGCGTGCCAAGGCAGGCCTTGAACCGCGATATTGGCCTTGATGCCGAAGGTCAGCCCTGCCAGCGGGCCCTCGCCGCCGCGGGCGTTCTCGTCCCATTCGGCAACCGCGTTCAAGGGCGCATTAACGGCCTTCAAGGCATCAAAATCGCTCATTTGTGCCCCTTAAACCCCGCGCTCGTCGATCAGCCGCAGGGGCTTCTGCCGGGTGTCGATCTCGGTGAGCCTCGCGGTCTCGCCTGGCCCCACCAGCGCCACATCGACTTCGACGCCGAGCCCGCGCCGCAGCAATTCGGCAAGCGCTTGCGGCTCCGTGCCGCCCCGGCTTTCCAGCGTCACGCGCATGTGATCCTTCTGCGCTGCGTCGCGCCGGACATGGCAGATATATTCGCCTGTCAGGTCGCTCCGGTTCTCGATAATCGCGCCAATCGCGTGCGGGAAAACATTGATTCCGCGCAGTTTCACCATGTTGTCGCTGCGCCCCTTGAAGCCCGCGATGCGCTTGAAGGCGATTTCTCCGCGACCGCCCAATTCATGGGTGATGTCATGGGTGTTGAAACGGATGCAGGGGGCGATGTCGTCCTTGTAAAGGCAGGTCACCACCATATCGCCAGTCTCGCCCGGGGCGACCGGCTGGCCCGTATCGACGCCGAGCAATTCGAGATATTGCGCGTCTTCCCAGACATACATGCCATCGCGCTCCGGCCCCTCGCCCGCGATGCTTCCGGTATCGCCGACGCCATACCAGTCATAGGCTTTCGCGCCGTGCCAGGCGGCCTCGGTCGAGGCGCGGTCTTCGGTGCCGAGATGGCCGATGATCATCTTGATCTTGATCTTCTCGAACAGGCCCATTTCTTCGGCCGTGCCTGCAAGCTTGCGGATATAATCGACAAAGCCGACCAGCGCCGTGACGCCGAAATCCGCCATCAGTTCAACCTGCTTGGCGCTGCGCGTCTCGATCCCTGTCCCGGCGGACAGGAACACCGAATTGGTGAAATGCGTCACCGCCTCGCGGATATAGTGCCCGCCGTTGATCATGCCGTGACCATAGACCGATTGCACCACGTCATCCGCGCCCAGCCCCATCCAGCGATACATCCGCCCAACCAGCAGATTGCCGACCTCGCGCCCCTTGGGCCCGAACATCAGCGTCTGCGGGCGGCCCGTCGTGCCGCTTGTGGTGTGCAGGATCGTCGGCGCGCGGGTGGCGGGCGCTCCCATGCCGTGGAAATCGCCATAGGGCGGATAATCGGCGATGGATTGCATCAGGTCTGCCTTGTCATAGACCGGCAGCTTGGTGATGTCAGCAAGGCCCCTGATATCGCCCGGCTCGATGCCGTGCGCACCCCATAGCCGCTGATAGAAGGGCACTTGCCAGCCGCGCACCATCAGCCGCCTGAATTGCGCGTCCTGCAGCGCAAACAGCTCATCGCGGCTCATTTTCGCGTAGCGCGCGGTGAAGGCATCCCCCACCGGATAATGGCTAAGCAATTGCTTGATATCAAAGGCTTCGAAATAGGTCGGGTAAGTCATGGCGTTCCGGTGAAATAGCTGAGCGGATCGGTGAACAGGCGCGGGTCGGCAGCGGTGGGCGCAAGCTCGCAGGCCAAGGCGAGCTTGGCGGCGGCTTCGACGGGCGAGAGCGGATTGGCGGGGCTGCCGAGCGTTGCGGCAATGGCGCGTTCGAGCCGCGTGCCATCAGCCAGCGTGATGATGAGGCTTTGGGGAAACAGCGCGTTGGGATCGGTTTTACCATCGGCCACCAGCGCCACCTTGCCAGCCAGCGCGGCGAGTGCGGGATCGGCGATGCCTTGGGGCGTGAAGCGGCGCGGATCAATCCGCCCGTCGGTGATCATCAACGCCGCGAGAAACGGCAGGCATAGCCGGGCATAGGCGGGTGTCATGTCGGGGGCATAGGGGCGGCCCACCAGCCGGTGAATGAGCGGCGGCGAGGCCAGTTCGATCAGGGCGATCTGCGCGTGATCGGGGCGCAATTCGGCGATGGCGCCGAGCGCTGCATGGCTTGCCCGGCCTGAGGGAAAAGGCTTCACGCTGATTTCGCTGATCCGCCACACGCGGCCCAGATCAAGGGTGTAATCCGCAAGATTGCCCTCGTCGAACAACGGGAAATAGCCGAACGGCCCTTCGAGCGCGTCTTTTGGCCCCGGAAAGCCTGCTTTCGCCAGATCGCTCGCCACCACCGCTGCGCGCGCCGCATTGGCGATCTGGAAGGGCAGCGTCACCAGCCCTTCGACATGGGCCTGCATCGTGCCCGCCGCCGAGGCGACCGCGAGGCCGAGCGCATCATCGAGCGGCGCGCCGTCGATCCGCGCGACCGCCAGCGCCGCGCCGACCACACCGGCGGTTGCCGGGCGAAAGAAGGTTAGCCCGCTGGTCGCCGCCAGCCCCAGCCCGCTTGCCACATCGACGCCCACGGCCAGCGCTGCCAAGGCCTCGTCCGGATCACATCCGCCGCGCCGGTCGATCACCGCACCGAGCGCCGCCGTCACCACGCTCATCGCATGGACGACGGCGGGCTCATGCACCGCGTCCCATTCGAGACAGTGAATGCGGTAGCCGTTGACGAAAGCGGCAGCGGGCGCGGGCAGACGTTCGCCCGAGCCGATCAGCCGCGCCTCGCCGCCGCTGCCCATGGCACGCGCCGCAGCAAGGATCGCAGCCTCTCCCGGAGCCCCAACGCCCGCCGCGCCGACCGCCAGCGTATCGCCAAGCAGCCGCAGCGCATCGGCGCGCGCGGCTTGCGGCAGAGTGTGCCGCGCCGCCGCAAAGGCGAGGAGATCACCGGTTGCGCTCACCGGATCCACTCCTCCAAAAGCGCGTCAATCGCCTGCGGATCATCGCCTTCCAGCGCGAGCCGCGCGGCGCGCTCGGCTGCGCTCGCAGGCAATCCGCCCCAGCGCGCCAACGTGTGGAGCTTGGCGACAAGCTGCTCCGCGCTCATCGGGCGCTCGGGATCGCCGAGGCAATCAGTGAGTTCGAACCCGTTCACCCGCGCGCCGAAATGCGCCGGGTAACGCGCGGTGATCGCAGCATCCTCTTGCACTGCGACTTGCGCCCGCAGATCGGCCAGCGCAGCGATGGCCTCGGGCGTGAAATCCTCCGGCTCGGCATTGCGGCCATCCGCCACCACGGCGAGCGCATGTTGCAGCGAGAACTTGGCCTCAAGCTCGGTCTTCGGATCGGGGCGATCACAAAAGGCGAGCGCATCGGCATAGGTTTCGACCACGAAGGGTGCTTGCAATTGCCCCTCGCTACGCAACGCCAGCGCCGCATCAATCGCCGGGTGGGCATGGCGGCAAGCGGCAAAGGGCTTGAAACTGACCTCCTCGATCAGCCAGCCCTCACCTGCGCTTCGCACTGCGCCCGGCGTATCGGTGAAAGCAGCAAACAGCCCTTGCGGCCCTTCCAGCAAGGCTTGCGGCCCGGTTGCGCCATAATGCACATGCAGCGCCGCATCGCGCCCGGTGCGCACCGCGTGATAGATGTGCCACTGCTTGGTCAGCACATCATCATGCCGCATGTGCCACAGCCCGCCCGCGACGGACCCCGCATTGGCGAGGCCTTGCGCATATTCGACGCTCGCAAAGCCGATCAGCGCGCCCATCGTGGCCGCTGCGCCCATGCCGCCCATGCTCGCCGTCGGGTGCCAATGGCGATAATGGCGCGCATCCATCGCAGCGCCAATCGCGATCATCGCTTCATAGCCGCGCACCGCTGCATCGAGGCGCGTCGCCATGTCGGCGCTCGCCACGCTCATCGCGGCAGGCCAGATCACCGGGCCGGGATGGAGCAGCGCGGCGCGGTGGACATCATCCATCTCCAGCACATTGCCGAGATAGGTCGCGCGTTCCCAGCCTGCCCGGCCAATCATTGATCCCAGCATCCCCGCTTCGGACTGGCGCGCACCCGCCACGCAGGCCAGCCAATCAAGCAGGTGCAGCCGCGCACGCGAGCGCTCGCTTTTGCCCACGCCACGCGCTAAGGCGTCCGCCACGCGGGCGAGCAGGGGCTGAGTCATCCCTCACCCTCCCCGCGCCCAGTGGAATGGAGCAGGAATTGGCCACGAAGTTGACGGGAAGCAGCAGCACCGAGGACGCCGAGGCAGGCCGCAAAGGGCCTGCGCGCACCCCGCGCTATCTGCAACTTGCCGCCACCTTGCGCGAGGCAATCCTTGGCGGCGAATTTACCGGCGGCAAGCAATTCCCGACCGAAACCGCGCTGTGCGAACGTTTCGAAGTGAGCCGTTTTACCGTGCGCGAGGCGCTGCGCCGGCTGGAGGCCGAAGGGCTGATTGCGCGGCGACGCGGTTCGGGCACCACGGTGCAGCCCGCATCTGCCTATGGCGGGGCGCTGCACCAGCCGCTGTCGAACGTGGGCGAACTCCTCCAATATGCGCAAGGCAGCAAGGTGAGCTACGCCCACCGCGCCACCGGCGAATTGCCGGGCGATGTCGCCGAATTGATCAGCCAGCCGACGCCGGGCCAGTGGAGCGCCTTTCGCGGGGTGCGCCGCCACGCGGATGTGCCGCTGCCGATTGCTGTCACCGATGCCTATTTCCATGAAATGCTGGGGGCTGCGATTGGCGCAATCGATCTCGATGCAGGCACGCTGTTCAGCCAGATCGAACAGCTTGCAGGCGTGCGCATCGGCAAGGTGACGCAGGATATTCAGGCGATTGCCGCTGACGAGGAAACCGCCGCCGATCTCGGAATTGACGAAGGTGCGCCGGTGCTGCGGATTCTGCGCTGCTATTTCGATCCCAAGGGCCAGATCTTCGAAATCTCGGTAAGCCATCACCCCGGTGATCGCTTCGCCTATGCGATGCATATCGACGTGGAAGGGTAAGGCGCGCTTCACTGCGCATCGCTCCCCAGCGGCGGGACGGGCGCTGGCTGCCATTCCTCACCGGCAAAGCGGATCGCAGGCGCGATGTGTGCACCCCCAGCGGCGCTTTCCACCAGTAGCCCGCGCTCGGCGATATGGGGTTCATCCAAGGCCTCGCGGAAATCGAGCACGGGGGCAAAGGCCACGTCCTTGTCGGCAAACCATGCCGTCCATTCATCGCGGGTGCGGGTTTTGAAGGTGTGTTTGAGGAAAGCGATCAGCGCGCCCTGTTCGCCCGCAGGCGCTTCCGCGAGGGGCAGAAGGTCGCTGCGCCCGAGCGCTTCGAGCAGGTTCCGCGCAAACTTGAGCTCGCGCCCGCCAAGCACGATGTGGCGCGCGTCCGCCGTTTCATAGACCTGATAGAACGCCGCTCCGCCCAAGGATCGCTGCGCCGCTGAACGCGGGGCTTCGCCGCCCGCAATCGCGCTGCCTGCGGTGTGGACGCACCACGGGAGCAGGCTGTCGAACATCGCGCAGTCGATATAGGCGCCCTCACCCGTCGCTGCGCGCCCGATCAGCGCCATCAGCACGGCAGAGAGCGCGGTGAGCCCGGCGGCCATGTCAGCGCTCGGCGCGCCGGGGACAACGGGGGTGCCATCGGGCCCGTCATTTACGCTGAGAAACCCCGCGAGCGCCTGCACTGCCATGTCATGCGCGGGATGATGGGCCAGCGCGCCGTGCTGGCCAAAGGCTGAGATAGAACAATAGATGATAGCCGGATTGATCGCTTTTGCGCTGTCATAATCAAAGCCCAGCCGCGCCATCACGCCGGGGCGAAACCCTTCGACCAGCACATCGGCGCGCGCAATCAGATCGCGCAGCTGCCCCTTGCCGCCTTCGCTCTTGAGATCGAGCACAAGGCTGCGCTTGCCGCGATTGAGATTGGCAAACCACACCGCATGCTGCGCGCCACCATAGTCAGCGAAAGGCGCCTGATCGCGCGCGGGATCGCCTGCCGCAGGCTCCACCTTGATTACCTCGGCGCCGTGATCGGCCATCATCACCGTCATCATCGGGCCCGGCAGAAACTGCGTGAGGTCCACCACCGTGATGCCCGAAAGCTTGCCCATCTGCCCCCTCGCCCAGCCGTTCAGATCACGCCGGAGCGGCGCAAGGCGGCGATTTCATCCGCGCCATAGCCAAGCTCGGCGAGCAGCGCCTCGCTATCCGCGCCAAGCAAGGGTGCGGCGCGATTGGGCGGGCGCTGGCCATCGAATTTGAGCGGGCTCGCCAGCACCTGCAAATGCGGATTGTCGGGATGCGCAACCTCATCGCGCATGCCGATCTCGTCGAGCCACGGATTATCAAGCGCCGCGCCCAAAGTGTAAACGGGCGCGACCGGCACGAAGCCTGCCAGCAATTCCTGCCAATAGGCCATCGGCTGCGCGGAAAATTCGGCATCGAGCAGCGCGGTCAATGCCTCGCGATTGGCGAGCCGGTCTGCATTGGTGGCAAAGCGCGGATCGCTTTTGAGATCATCGCGGCCCATCCGGTCAACCAGAATATCCCAGAACTTGGGCAATTGGCACATCACGAACATCCAGCCATCCGCCGCCTTGAACATCTGGCTGGGGGTGGCGGTGGGATGGGCGCTGCGGGGTGTGCGCTGGGTTTCATCGCCGTGATTCATATACCACAGCGCAGGATAGCTCGTCTGGTGGAGCGCAGCTGACAAGAGATCGGTATCGACATCGCGGCCCTTGCCGCTCCTTTGTGCGTCCACCAGCGCGCCGAGCAGGCCGATGCAGAAGATCGTGCCGGTGATGAAATCGACCATGGAAAGGCCCATGCGCTGCGGCTCACCGCCGGGCTCTCCGGTCAATTGGCAATAGCCGGCCTCCGCCTGCATCAGATAATCATAGCCCGGCCATTTCGCCCGCTTGTTGTCGCGGCCATAGGCCGAAAGATGCGCGCAGACGATGGCGGGGTTCAGGTCTTTCAATGAGGCATAATCCAGTCCCAGCCGCGCGGGCAGATCGCCGCGCATGTTGTTGGCGACCGCATGGCAGGTCGGCACCAGCCGATGCAGGATCGCCTGTCCCTCGGCGCTCCCCAGATCAAGCGTGAGCGAACGCTTGTTGAGATTGAAGCTCTGGAAATAGGTGCTTTCCCCTGCGCGCAGGAAATGCGGGCCGACGGCGCGCGCGGTATCCCCGCCGCCGCGCCGCGTGCCATCGGGGCCGGGCGTGCCGGGCGGTTCGATCTTGATGACCTCTGCGCCCATCTGCGCCAGAAACATCGTGCCATAAGGCCCCGCGCCATATTGCTCGGCGCTGATGATGCGAAAGCCTGCCAGCGGAAGGTTCATGGCGCTGCTGCCCTCCCGCGATCAGATGCGGTTTTCGGCAAGGTGCTGCTTGGCGATGATCATGCGCTGCATTTCATTGGTGCCCTCACCTATGCACATCAACAGACTGTCGCGGTAATAGCGTTCGATGTCATATTCCTTCGAATAGGAGTAGCCGCCGTAGATGCGCATCGCTTCCTGGCTGTTTTCGACGGCGGCTTCGCTGGCGAAATATTTCGCCATGCCCGCTTCCTTGTCGCAGCGCTCGCCCCGGTCGTAGGCTTCGGAGGCATCGAGCGTCAGCAGCCGCGCCGCGCGGGCACGGGTCACCATTTCGCCAAGCTTCAACTGGATCGCCTGATGCTGGGCAATCGGCTTGCCCATGGTCTCGCGCGCTTGCGCATATTCGGTGGCAAGGCGCAGGCTCCCCTCGGCCAGGCCCACCCCGCGCGCGGCAACATTGATGCGGCCCAGTTCAAGGCCTCCCGTGGCCTGAAAGAAGCCCTGCCCTTCGACGCCGCCGATCAGCTGGTCAGCGGGGATGCGGTAATCTTCCATCACCAGTTCAGCCGAATCGATGGCTTTGTAACCCAGCTTGTCGAACTTCTTGCCAGTGGAAAGGCCGTCACGCTTGTCGGCGATGAACAGGCTCATGCCCTTGTAGCGCGGAACGGCGGCAGGATCGGTTTTCGCCAGCAGGGCAAAACATTGGCCGTTCAGGGCGTTGGAAATCCACGTCTTGGTGCCGTTCAGGATATAATCGCCATTGGTATCGCGCCGCGCCACAGTGCGGATCGCCTGCAAGTCGGTACCCGCATTGGGCTCGGTCAAGGCAAGGCCGCCGCGAATTTCGCCGGTCGCGAATTTGGGCAGCCACTTGGCCTTCTGCTGCGGCGTGCCGAAACGCTCAACCGCCGCCGCCATGATGAGGTGCGAGTTGAAAATGCCGGTGATCGCCATCCAGTAGGACGAAATCCGCATCACGATCTTGGCATAGGTGGTGGCCGGCAATCCGAGCCCGCCATATTCCTGCCCGATGGTGGCCCCGAACAGGCCCATCTCGGCCATCTGCTCCACCAGCTTTTCCGGCCAGATATCATTGTGATCGTGATATTTGATGACCGGGATCACCTCACGTTCCAGCCAGCGGTCAATCGCGTCCATGAAGGCGCGTTCTTCATCCGGATCAATCGTGCGCAGCTGGGTTTCAAGTTGGGCGGCGGTGGCCATGTCAGGCTCCTGAGGGTGGGGTTACAAAAGGGGTGCGGGCGGCAGGTTCAATCATCAAGATTGCCGTACCCGCGTTTCCACACGAGCACGGAACGCTTGTAATGCGCGACGATATCGCCGTGCTGGTTCATCGCGGTGGTCTTGAAAGTGACGATGCCCTGGCCTTCGCGGCTCTTGCTCTCGCGCTTGTCGAGCACTTCGCTCTCGCAATAGAGCGTATCGCCGACGAACAGCGGCTTGACCATGCGCACCTCGTCCCAGCCGAGATTGGCGATGGCTTTCGCGCTGGTGTCAGACACGCTCATGCCAGTCATCAGCGCGATGGTGAGCGGGGAGACCACCAGCGGCTTGCCGAACTCGGTGTTCTTGGACAATTCGTAATCGAAATGCGCGGGATGCGTGTTCATGGTGAGCAGCGTGAACCACACATTATCGGCATCGGTGATGGTGCGTCCGGGGCGATGTTCATAGACATGGCCCACAACGAAATCGTCGAAATAGCGCCCCTGCGTCTCGCGGAAACGACCGGGGGCAACTTCGATACAGCCATCACGCATTCGCCTGCTCCTCGTGGCGCGCAACCAGCGCGCGGTAATGTTTGATCATCGGCGCTTCGAGCATCTTGCCGGCAAAGCGGATCGCGCGCTCGCCGCCTTGGGCATAGGCTTGCAAGGCCGCGCGCGCTTCTTCGACCTCGGCGGATGAGGGCGCAAAGGCTGCACGGATCGCGGGCACTTGACGCGGATGGATCGCGGCCTTGGCGGCAAAGCCGATGGCGCGGGCGCGGGCGGCCTCCTGCGCCAAACCCGCTTCGTCCTCCAGCGCGATGTAGGGCACATCAATGGCGGGCTTGTTCGCTTCGGCGCAGGCGAGGATCAGGTGCTGGCGCGCGGCGAGCAGCGGCTCCCACGCGAGTTCCACCCCAAGCTCGCCCGAAAAATCCCCGCCGCCGAACATGACAGCAGCGGTGCGCGGAAAGCTGGCAATTTCGAGCGCATGGCGCAGGCCCTTAGGCGTCTCGATCAGAGGGACCAGCGCCGGGCAACGATCCGCCAGCGCGCCTGCAATCACATCAAGCTGGGCTGCATTTTCGACCATCGGGACGAGCAGCGTTTCGGGCAGCGCTGCCGCTTCGATCAACGCCGAAAGGTCCAGGATCCCGGCCGCGCTCGCCACACCATTGATACGGATCGCCCAGCCTGCACCATCATCAGCAATCTGCGCCAGCGCCGCGCCGCGCGCGACTTGCTTGTCAGCCGCCGCCACGGCATCTTCCAGATCGATCACCGTCAGATCGGCCCCGCCCGCCTTGGCTTTGGCAAAGCGATCAGGGCGCGATCCCGGCACAAACAGCAGGCTCGATGGCGTAAACATCACAATCCTTGAAGGGCCCCCTGCCCAAAGCGTCAAGCGCGTAAATCAGGCCTTCACAATTTGTCCGGACAAATCTAAAGTCAAGCGCGAATTTGCAATTTGTCCGGACAATCGCAGATCGGCAGACGCGCAATTCCATTTGAGGAGGGAGACGAGAAATGAAATTCACGCCGACTATGCTGGGGTTTGCCAGCCTTGCCGCCGCCACCCTTGCCGCGCCTGCGGCGGCGCAAATGCTCGATCCGGCCAAGCCCGAAGACGCGGTGCAGATTGCCAAGCGGCTGCAATGCGGCGTTTCGGAGGATAAGCCGGCGGTCTATCACTGGTCGGGCAATATCTATGGCCGCAGCCCCGGCCAGCCTGACAAGCTGCTCTTCAAGGGCGAAGGCATGAATATCCGCCGCTGTGTCGAGGTCACCGATCCCAAGCTGGGCAAGGGCTGGCGCATGGTCAGCCGCGAAGTGATGCTGATGCTTGATCCGGCGACGGGCGAAGTGCTGAAGGAATGGACCAATCCTTACACCGGCCAGAAGGTCGAGGTGATGCACATTCACAATGATCCGGTGAACGGGCGGCCCAATTTCGCGATGAGCGCGGATGGCAAGCCCTATCGCATGGCGTCCTTGCGCGAATCCGGCCCGTGGGTGTTCATGCCGTTTGAAGCGCCGCTGTTCTATACGAACCCCTTGCAGGGCCAGTATCAGAAATATGTCGGCGGCACTTATCACGCGATGGAAATCTTCGATTTTGCCGCGCTCAAAAGCGAACTCTACAATCCCAAAACCCCCACCGCCTATCCGATGGTAAGCTGGGTGCGGGTGTCGCAATGGGCGCCGTGGATGGAAATGGGCGATCGTCCCGGCCAGATGGTATTTAACGCGATGGGCCGCAAATTGCCCGGCGGGTTCGAGGAATTGCCCGATGTCCTGAAAAAGGAAATTCGCAGCCATTATCCGATCTATGAAGATGCCCCGCCCAAGGATGATGCCCGCCCGAACGAAACCACCTGGAGCAAGTTCAAGACCCTGATGGACGCCAAGAAGGCGCAGTAAGGTGCGCACGCTTTCGCGGCGCGGCGTGCTGGCGGGCAGTTCGGCGGTGCTTGCCGCCGGGCTCGCCCCGCGCAGCGTCTGGGGACGGACGAAGTCATGATGTGGTGGTGATCGGCGCAGGCCTGGCGGGCCTTCACACCGCATGGCTGCTGGAGGCGGCGGGCCTCAAGGTGACAGTGCTCGAAGCGACCCGGCGGATCGGCGGGCGGCTCCACACGCTCGACGCTATGCCCGGCAAGCCCGAGGCAGGCGGCATCCAGATCGGCCAGAGCTACCGCATCTTGCGCGGGATCGCCGCACGAGTGGGCGTTGCGCTGGATGAGGATGCGGGCGCGGGCGTGGGCGCTGCGGGATCAGCGGCGGCGCTACTCCACATCAATGGCGCGACTGTCAGGGCCGAGGAATGGGCAACGTCGCCTGCCAACCGGCTTGAAGGGGCAGAGCGCAATACGCCGCCCTTTGCGCTGGCGGGGCTTTACGGGCGCGCGATGCCTGCACTGACGAGCCCGGAAAGCTGGCTGGATGCGCCGCCCGCGCAGGACATCAGCTATGATGAAGCCCTGCGGCAGGCGGGCGCGAGCGCTGAAGCGCGCCGCCTGATTGATGCCAATATGAACGGCAATGCGCTCTCAGGGATTTCCGCGCTGTCGCTGGCGCGCGGGGTAGCCTTGCGCCGTGCCGGGCCGGGGCCGACGCTCACCGTGCGCGGCGGATCGCAGCGCTTGCCCGAAGCGATGGCGGCAGCGCTTAATGGCGATGTGCGCCTTGGCGAAAGCGTGCGCGCGATCCGCGCCTCGGCCAGCGGCGCTGAAGTCATCACCACCCCCCGCACCATCACGGCGCGCCATGTGGTTTGCACCATTCCCTTTGCCGCGCTCAGCGCTGTGCCGATCGAGGCGGAATTGCCGCCCGTAATGGCCGAGATGATCGCCGCCCTGCCCTATACCCGCGCGACCTTCGCCTATATCGCCGCGCGCACCCCCTTCTGGCGCGAGGATGGCGCGCCGGAGACAATCTGGAGCGATCACCCGCTGATCGGGCGCATCTTTGTGCTCGGCGATGCGCCGCCGATGCTCAAACTCTGGACTTTCGGCGCGGGCGCCGATGCGCTTGACCGGATGGGCGAAGCGCGCGCAGCGGCAACGCTGATCCCGCTGATCGAAAGCATCCGTCCTGCGGCCAAGGGCCAGATCACCGGGCTGAAGCTGTTTTCATGGCAGGCCAATCCGCACGCGCGCGGGATCTATCACCACATCGGTACAGGCCAGGCCGCCAGCCTTGCCGCCGCGATCCGCTGGCAGGGCAGCCGCTTGCACTTTGCCGGCGAACACCTCGGGCCGGTCGCGCAAGGCATGGAAGGCGCGCTCGAAAGCGCCGAGAACGCGGCGCGTACGATCCTCGCCCAAAGCTGACACCCCGACACGAAAAGGGCGGGAAAGCCCCCCAGCCTTCCCGCCCCCATGCCCCCTGGGGAGCTAATGTTGCGTGATCAGAACCGCAGTTCGGCAATCACCCCGAAGCGGCGCGGCGGGCGCAGGCCAGCGATGAAATTGCGGCGCAGATCGCGGTTGGCATCAGCATAACGGATGAGCTGGTTGACCGCAGTTTCATCAAACAGGTTGCGCACATAGAACTGCACCCGGAAATTGTCGTTCTGCGCGCCGAGCCGCACGTCGGAAATCACCGAATCTCCGGTTTCCGCCAGATTGTGAACCTGCGCAAAGCTGCTGGAAAGCAGATAGGCATTGATCCCGGCAAAGGCCTGCCAGCCCGAATTGCCGATGTCGCGGCGATAATCGAGATCGACGAACACTGTGTGCTGCGGCGCGCGCGGCAAGCTCAGGCCGGTGATATCGCCGAACCGCGATTGGCACCCTGCGATATTGGGCAGCTGATCGCCGGTCGAACAATCCACCAGCCCATTGTCAGCCACATCATTGAGCACGCCCTGATTTTCATCCGATCCGTTGCGGAAACGGCTGTCGGCATAGGCGTAATTGGCGGTGAAGGTGAGATTGCGCGTCGGGCGCAGCAGCACTTCAAGCTCGAAGCCGTTGATCCGCACGTCGCCTGCATTGTTGATCGCCGAGACCTGTTGCGGCGCGAGCGGCGGGTTGATCACTTCCACCGGCTGGGTCAGCTGGTAGCCTTCGATGATGTTGTGGAACAGCGCCAGATTGACGAGGATTTTGCCGTCCATGAAGGTGTTTTTCGAACCGATTTCATAAGACGTGACGTTTTCGGCCCCGAAGGTCGAACGGCCCACCGCAATCGCAGCCGGGCCGTTAAAACCGCCCGGCTTCTGCCCTTCGGCGTAAACGGCATAAAGCAGGTTATCAGGGCTGATCTTGTAATCGACCGTGACACGCGGGAGGAACTGCTTGAACGTCGCCTCGGCCCGCACCGGCGCGCCGATATTGCCGGCCGCAACAGTCGCCGTTTGCGCAACAGTGCGGATGCGTTCTTCCTGATAGCGGCCTTCTGCGCTGATCGAGAGGTTATCGGTCAGATCAAACGAGACCGAGCCGAACACCGCGATGTTGCGGATGTTGTCTTCGGAATTGTTGCGGCTTTCCTGCAAGGTGCCCAGCGGAAACGGCGCTGCGAGGATCGGGGTTAGGCAGCGCGGGTTGCGCGCACAGGCTGCCTGCCGCGCGGCGATCATGTTGGCGTTGGCTTCGGCCTGCGCACCGGGCGGCAGCACCCGGTTATCGGTTGAGAAGCTGTCCTGGTTCCAGTAGAACCCGCCCAGCAAAAACCGCGCCCGATCGGTGGTATATTGCAGGCGCAATTCCTGCTGCCAGTCGCTGCGTTCGGCTTCGTTGGAGAAGGAAAAATCCGTCTGCGAACTGGCAAAGCCGAACGGCACCCGCGGCGCAGTCGGCGCGCCGAGCGGGATCGTGGCAAAGATCACGCCCTGATAGCGATTGGGCGAATAATCGCCATCAGTGCGCTGCACCGATGAACGGGTGTTATACCCGGTGAGCGAGGTCAGCGTCAGATTGTCGGTGAGATCAATGTCGATGGTGAGGCCCGTATTCCAGGTATCAATCGCATTGCCGACGAATTCGCCTGCAAACTGCCGGCTGTAATCGCTGCTGACACCGCGCGGCTGGATCACCCCGCAGAAATAGCGCCCGCGCCCGGCAAACAGCGCGCCATTATCGGGCAGGCAGTTGTTCTCGTTGGCATCGGTGGCAAAGATCGCGGGCTGGCCGTCGCGGGTGCTGGTGTAATTGGCGCGCAGGCCCACCCGCACCGATCCGCCATTGTCATATTTCAGCATGGCAAAGCCCGATTGCGTTTCCTGAACGCCAATCGGGGTGCCATCGAACTGGTTGGTAAACAGCCCTTCGTTCTTGAAATAGCGCCCGCCCAGAATGATCCCGAGCCCCGGCGCAATCGGGCCGGAGACGTTGCCCGAAATATCATAGGCCGCGCCTTCGGAGACATCGGCCTGCACCCGCCCGCGCCAGCGATCGGTCGGCGCCTTGGAAATGATGTTGATCGCGCCCGAATAGGTATTGCGGCCATAAAGCGCGCTTTGCGGGCCTTTCACCACTTCGATGCGATCAATGATGTCGATATCGTAATCGGCAATCGAGCCGTTGAAATAGATCCCGTCGATGAAGAAGGCGACACCGGAATCGCCAAGGATATTGGCCTGCCCGCGGATCACCGGACGGTTGGCATCGCGCCCGAAGCTGTCATCGAACACAAGGCCGGCGGTCGCGCGGGTGAGATCGGTGATGCTGTTGAAACCGAGCCGGTCAATCGCGGCAGACGTCACCACCGCAACCGCGAGCGGCGCATCCTGCAAACGTTCTTCGGTCTTGCGCGCGGTGACGACGATTTCGGTGGGCGAGATCGCTGCATTGTCCGATTGGCGCGGGGCACTGGTATCATCCTGTGCGGCGTCCTGTGCGATTACTGCACCCGGTGTCAGCGCGCTGGCTGCCAAAAGAACGCTGCGCATCATCATTTTCATGATCTTCCCCCTTGCTCGGTCAAAATCCGCGCCCTTGGCGCGCTCCCATGGGTTGCATAATTCGCTGGCTTGAAAAAATTTGTCCAGACAAATTTTGTCGCGGGTTTGAAACTATCCCCGGCAGGTGTTGCCCCTCAGCCACGCTCACCACACAAGCTTACAGCGGCTTCACATTGCCGAGGAAGGCAGTGATCAGCAGCAGCAGATAGACGGCCCACACCCACACCCGCGTGGCGTCCATCGTGCGGCGCAGCGGGATTTCGGTGGCATCGCTCGAACCTTGCTGGAGCACAGCGGCGAGCTGCGCGCCGACCGGTTTGAAGGTCACATCAATCATGATCGCCGCCACAAAGATCAGCCCGAACAATAGCGCTTTCAACGCGAGCCAGGTCGGGCCAAGCGGCGCACCGAGAGCCAGGCTGTGCGCGCCAAGGCCAAGATAGAACGCCCCGATCAGCCAGCGCAGCCAGCCTTCGATCCGGCGATTGCGCGCGGCGCGCGGGGTCATGTCGTGCCGGTGCGAATCCCACACCAGCCACAGCCAGCCGAGGCCCACGCCCCATGCGCCCCACAGCAGCACCGGCGGCACCGCCCACCAGCCCCCTGCGCTTAGCACACTGAGCGACAAGGGCACCATCAGCGCCCACGCGCTGCGCGGCACCATGTCGACCTCGACCAGCAGTTTGAGCAGCGCGATGCGCTGATCAAGCGTGTAACGCTCCCGCTTGCGGAAATGCTGGCCGAGCAGGAATACCCCGACATCCGCCCCCAGCCACAGCACGAACAGCAGCAGGTGGACATAAACCAGCGCGGCGTAAGCGGTATCCTGCATTCCTGACCCCCGGCACAAACGGCAGATTGTTGCCCACACGACGCAGCTTGCGAAAGATTCGCACAACTTGTCTGGACAAATTGCATTTCCACGCTTGACAAGCAAGCATTTGTCCGGACAACTTTGCAACACCGCAGGGGGAACACCCGCTGTCACGGTAATTGCCGGGCAGGTTCACGGGGTGTTTTTGAAAAAAGGGGCTTGTTCACCATGAAACACGCGCATTCTCTCCGCCAGCAGCCGGGCCTGCATGGCTCGCGCCGCCTGCGCGCACTGGCCGGCATGACATCCATTCTCGCACTCGCCGCCGTGCCGAACGTCGCCGCTGCGCAAAGCTCCGAAGAGCCCGCCGCCGAAAGCGAGCGCGAGCGCGGCATCACCGACATCATCGTCACCGCCCAGCGCCGGGCGGAAAGCGTGCAGGACGTACCGATTGCGATCTCCGCTTTTGACGAGACCGAACTGGCCCGGCGCGCCGTGCTCAATGCGCTCGATGTGGCGCTGTTCGTGCCCAACATGGTTGGCCTCAACAACACCGGCCTTGGCACTGCCAATGCCTATTACATCCGCGGCATCGGCAGCACCGAGACTGTGGCGACCTTTGATCCGCCGGTCGGCACCTATGTCGATGACATTTACCTGTCGCGGCAGAACGCCAACAATCTGATGCTGTTCGATGTGAACCGGCTCGAAGTGCTGCGCGGCCCGCAAGGCACGCTGTTCGGGCGCAACACCACCGGCGGCGCGGTGAATATCCACCTTGCCCAGCCCAAGGACGAACTCGGCGGCTATGCCGAAATCGGCTATGGCAGCTATGATCAATATCTCGCGCGCGCTGCGATCAACGTGCCGCTGTCCGACAGTTTTGCCGCGAGCGTTTCCGGCTTCTGGATGGCGGATCAGGGCTTTGCCCAGAACACTGTCACGGGTGAACGCACCAACCGCAGCAACAATTGGGGCGTGCGGCTGGCATTGCGGGGCGAACTGGCGCCGTGGGCGCGCTGGAATGCTTCGTACATCCACACCGAATCCGAATCCGACAACGTCCTCAATTTCGATTGCAACCCGGCGCGCCCGGCCGATTGTGATGGGCGCTTTTCCACCACCGGCCTGACGCGCGGCGGCAATTTCATCAGCCCCACCTTGGGCCCGTTGATGACGGGGCGCAAAGTGGGCTTCGGCAATGGCAATACGGCGCGGATGGACTTTGTTTCATCCAACCTCGAATTCGACATTGGCGATGACTGGTCGGTCAATTTCATCACCGGGTTTGTGAATATCGGCCAGCAATTTGCCATCGATTTCGGCGATGGCCGCGCGCTGCCTTCGGTGGCGGTGCCGGTGCCGCCGGTGCGCGGCTTTCCCTTCGGCGGCTTTACCATCGCCAATGACGGGCGCCACACCCAGTTCACGCAGGAAATCAAGTTCAACGGTTCCATCGCCGACGGGCTGATCGACGTGGTGGGCGGGATCTTCTACTTCAACGAAGACAACCGCACTGATTTTGCCGATATCTTCACGCTCGCCACGGGCTTTCCGCTGCTGCTGGCGGATCGCACACTGGATAACACGGCCGAGGCCTGGGCGGGGTATCTTCAGGCTGATCTCAACCTCACCGACCGGCTGACTTTCACCGCCGGCATCCGTTACACTGACGAGACCAAGACCTTCTCGATCCGCGACAACCGCAACCGGCTGGCAAACGGGCTATGCAGCGCGGTCAACCAGTTCGGCCCGTCGGCGTGCATCGACGATGCCAATCTGCGCGCTCCCAATGGCCGCCCCATCCCGACCGAACAGACCGCAAGGCTGTGGACCCCGCGCTTTGCAGTAAACTACCGCCCGAACGACGAAATCCTGCTGTTTGCCTCAGCCACCAAGGGCTTCAAATCGGGCGGCTGGAACGCGCGCGGCACGGCGCCGGGCGAATTGCTGCCCTTCGGCCCCGAACAGGCGTGGAGCTATGAAGTGGGTGCCAAGACCGATCTGTTTGATCGCCTGCTGCGCTTCAACGTGACGGGTTTCTGGCTCGATATCGCCGATCTCCAGACACCTTCGGCCTTTGTGCGGCCCGATGGCAGCCTCGCCTTTCTCACCGGCAATTTCGCCGATTATCGCAACCGCGGGGTCGAGATTGATCTCACCGCCAACCCGGTGCGCGGGCTGAATATCTTTGCCGCCATCGGCTATCAGGATGATGAATACCGGATTGATCGGGGTGCGCCGCCGCTCAATCCCTTCGGGTTCCAGTCGGTCGCGGCCCAGCAGGCCGCCTGCCAGACGCAATTGCGCGCCGGGCTGATCCCCAATGCGACAGGTGCCAGCAATGCGCCCTCGTGCGGGGTTGGTCTGGTGACGCCGACGGGCGGGATCGCCACCCCGGTGCGCACGCCCGATTGGACGGTGGCGATTGGCGCGAGCTACGATGCGCAGCTTTCCGATAAGGTCACCCTCACCCCCTCGCTCAACGGCAGCTGGCGCAGCGACAGCGAAGTGGGCACCAGCAATGTGACGCTGTTCAATCAGGCAGTGACCGGGCCGACCGGCGTGGTGTTCCCATCGAACACACAAGGGCTCGGCAATCCGATCAACCCGCCGACCGGATCGTTCAGCCCGGCGCGCTGGATTATCAACGCCGCGCTGACGCTGGCGAGCAGCGATGGCTGGTCGCTGGTGGCCGAATGCCGCAACTGCCTTGATCAGGAAGCGATTGAATCCTCGCTGGCGAATTTCAGCTACCTCAATCCGCCGCGCACTTTCCTGCTGCGGGCGAAATACGCTTTCTGATGCGCCGCATGGTTCAGGGCCCGCCTGCAAGCCTCTTGGCGCGGGCGGGCCTTGCGCCTTATGCTAAGGTCCGGACAATAGCCGCGCTGCAGGCCCGGCAGGGAGAACACGTTTGAGCCAGACCGCAGCCGCAGCAGACGCCCCGGTGCAGGCGGGAGAATTCGCCAAGGGCTGGAAGGTGCTCGTCACCAGTCTGCTAGGGGTGGCTTGCGGCGCCTCGCCCCTTCCTTTCAACGTCCTTGGGCTGCTATTCGATCCACTGGGCAATGAATTCGGTTGGTCGCGCCTACAGATCAGCGCCGGGGTGACCGTTTTCGGCATCACGGCTGCGCTGCTCGCACCGCTATACGGAGCGGCCTCGGACCGGTTCGGCGTGCGCCCGGTCACACTGGTGAGTGTGTTCCTGTTCGGGCTGACTTTCGGCTCCTTCACCATCATGCCCGGATCGCTGTGGGGCTATTACGGGCTGTGGTTCCTGGTCGGCCTTGTCGGCATTGGTTCGACGCCTGTCACCTGGAGCCGCGCGATCAACCTGTGGTTTTTCCGCAATCGCGGCCTTGCACTCGGCATCATGCTGCTGGGCACCTCGCTTGGTGCGATGGTAGTCCCCAATCTCGGCGGGAAAATCCTCGAAGCGGGCAACTGGCGCGATGTTTTTCTCTACCTCGCAGCGCTCCCGTTGCTGGTCTCCTTGCCGCTTGCCGTGCTGTTCTTTCGTGAACCCCGCGCCGACGAACGCCCGGCCGAAGTCGCCGCGCAGGGAGGCAACCAGACCGGCATCACCTTGTCACATGCTGTGCGCGGCGGGCGTTTCTGGCTGATCTTTGCCTCGATCTTCCTGATCGCAACCGCCTATGGCGGAGCCCATATCCACATGATCCCGATCATCATGGATCACGGCTTCGGGATGAGCCAGGCGACTTCGGTGATGGGCATTGTCGGGATTGGGATTTTTGCGGGCAGGGTCCTAACCGGGTTTCTCCTCGACAGGTTCCCTGCCGGGCGCGTGGCCTTTCCGCTGCTGTGCCTGCCCGCTGCCGCGTGCTTGATGCTGACCGGCCAAAGCAGCGCGATGCTGGTGCTTGCGGCAGCAGGCTTCCTGCTCGGATTTGCCGCAGGAGCCGAAAGCGATCTCATCGCCTATCTCGCCGGGCGCTATTTCGGGATGGGGCATTACGGCAAGATCTACGGGATGCTCTATCTCCCCTTCGGACTTGCCTCGGCCATATCGCCGATGATTTACGGCGCGGTGCGCGATGCGACGGGTTCCTATGATGCGATCCTGCTGGCGGCAGCGCCGATGTTTGTTGCAGGCGGCGCCTTGTTGCTCTTTCTTGGAAAATACCCCGGCTCCTTCCCGGAGATTGCAAGCGTGCCTCCGACCACACCCACACTGGAGCCTGCGTGATGGCGAGCCTTGCTCCGCCCCAAACTGGCGACAACCCGCTTGCCCCCTTGCGCGCTGCCGTGAGCCCTGCCGCCCTCCTCACCGATGGGCCAAGCCTTGCGCTTTACAGCCATGATGTGCTGAGCCAAGGCGCGGAGCCGCTCGCAGTCTTTCGTCCCGCAAGCGTCGAGGAATTGGCCGCCGGGATCGGCGCTGCCACCCGCGCAGGGATCGCGATTGTGCCGCGCGGCGGGGGGATGAGCTACACGGGCGGCTATCTCTACACCGGCGGGCCGCATCTTCTGATCGACACCGGCGCGCTCACGCAGATCGTTGAAGTGAACGAGACCGATCTCACTGCGCTGGTCGAAGTCGGCTGCACCTGGGAGGCGCTCAATGCAGCGCTCAGCGCCAAGGGCCTGCGCGCGCTTGCCTGGGGCACGCTGTCGGGCATCCGTGCCACTGTCGGCGGGGGGATGAGCCAGAACGGCACCTTCTGGGGCGCGCGCGGCGGCACAGTCGTCGATGGCGCGATCAGTTTCGATGTGGTGCTGGCCGATGGGCGCGTGGTCTCGACCGGCTCGGATTTCTTCCGCCCCTATGGCCCCGACCTTACCGGCTTGTTTGCCGCCGATTGCGGCGCCTTCGGCGTCAAGGCGCGGGTGCGTTTGAAGCTGGTGAAACAGGCGCGCGCCCATGCCTATGGCTCTTTCGCCTTTGCCAGCTATGAGGGGCTCTTGGGCGCGATGAGCGCGATTGCGCGGGCTGAACTCGCGTCCGAAAGCTTTGCCTTCGATCCCTTCCTGCAAAGCCAGCGGATGAAGCGGGATTCGCTGACCAGCGATGCGCGGCAGCTCGGCAAGATGATGCAGGCCGAAGCCAAGGCGGGCGGCGTGCTCAAAGCGCTCACGGGTGCGGCCAAGGTGGCGCTCGCCGGGCGGTCTTTCCTCAAGGACGTGCCCTTCAGCCTCCACTGCATCGCCGATGGCCACCACCAAGCGGGCGTTGATGCCGACATGGCCGAGATCACCCAGATCGTGCGCGAGCACGGCGGCGAGGTGGTGGAAAATTCGATCCCCAAGATCCTGCACGCCAATCCCTTCCCCCCGCCCAATTCGATGCTGGGGCCGGGGGGCGAGCGCTGGGTGCCGGTGCATGGGTTCCTGCCCCATTCGAAACTCGTCGAAGCGTGGGAGCAATTGCAGGCGCTATGGGCGGCCCACGCTGACGGGATGGCGCGGCTCAAGGTGGAAACCGGCGCCTTGCTGGCGGCAACCGGGCGTTCGTCCTGCCTGATTGAGCCGGTGTTCTATTGGCCGGGCGAGCAGAACCCGCTGCACCGCCATGCCATCGAACCTGCCCACCTTGCCCGCCTGCCGCGCCTTGCCGATGATGCGGCGGCGAATGCGCTGGTCGATCACCTCAAGCGCGAAGTGATCGGCATATTCCAGCGGCTGGGCGCGATCCACTTGCAGATTGCCCGCACCTATCCCCTGAAAGACAGCCATGATCCGGCGGCATGGGACATGCTGCGCGCAGTGAAGGCCCATGTCGATCCGCAAGGGTTGATGAACCCCGGCGTGCTCGGGCTCTAGCACGCGCATGGGCTTGGAGCTTGACCGCCGCCGCGCGCTCGCCGCAGGTCTGGTCGCCAGCCTCATCGCCAGCACCCGCGCCGAAGCTCTCATTGCAAAGGATGATGATGTGACCGACCCTGCCCCCTTCTCGGCCATGGCGCTGCAAGTGACGGCGCGTTCATTGGAACGCCTGCCCGATACCGCGGCGGCGCGCGCGGCGATCCTTGCGCATATCGCCGAGTTGGAAGGCACTATCCGCACCAGCGCAATCTTTGTGCAGCAATATTCCGGCGCGCCGGTGAAACTGGTGGTGCTGCCCGAATATCTCTTCACCTCCTATCCGGGGCGCATTTCCATCCCCGATTTCGCCGCGCGCGTCGGCTTTGCCAAGGATGGGCCGGAATATGCAGCGCTCGGCAAGCTGGCGGAAAAGCTGGGGGTTTATCTGGCGGGCAATGCCTATGAAAGCGACGAGGCTTTTCCCGGCTTCTATTTCCAGACGAGCTTCATCGTCGCGCCCGATAGCAAAGTCATCCTGCGCTATCGCCGCCTGATTTCGATGTTCGCGCCCAGCCCGCATGATGTGTGGGAAGCCTATCTCGACAAATATGGCCTCGAAGGCGTCTTTCCGGTGGCGCGCACGGAGATCGGCAATCTCGCCTGCATTGCGAGCGAGGAAATCCTCTATCCCGAAATCGCCCGCGCCCTCGCGCTGCGCGGGGCGGAGGTGTTCTGCCATTCCTCCTCGGAAATCGGCTCGCCGCTGGCGACGAACAAGGACATTGCCAAGCAGGCGCGCGCGTTTGAAAATCTTGCCTATGTTGTCTCGGCCAACACGGCGGGGATTGCGGGCACCGCGATGCCGCTGGCGAGTGCTGACGGCAACAGCCAGGTGGTCGACTGGAAGGGGCGCATCGTGGCGCAATCGGGCGACGGGGAGACTTTCACTGCCTTTGCCGCGATTGATCTGGCGGCCTTGCGCAAGGCCCGCCGCACACCTGCCATGACGAATTATCTCGCCCGCCAGCGCCCGCACCTGTTCGCCGCCGCCTATGCTGCCGCCGCCGAGCCCTTCCGTGGTCCCGACGGGATGATGGCAGGCGGCGCGGCGCAAATCCCCGACCGCGACTATTTCACCCGCGCGCAGGCCGAAGTCATCGCGCGGCTCGACAAAGCAGGAATCATTTGATGATGCAGCACCGCACTGTCAGCGGCACAATCCGCTATGTCTCGATGAAGCCGGGGCGCGAGGGCACTACGCGCGGGCGTGAGACTTTCCGCTTTACCCACCACAAGGATGGCTCTGTCATCATGAGCGCGCATTGCGAAATCGAGGAGCCCGATCCATGCGTGATGCGCGACATCATCTGCCATATCGGGCCAGACCGGATGCCGCGCCATCTGCTGGTGCACCTAACCGTGGCGGATGAATTCTTGGGCTCAGGCTGGATGCATTATGATCCTGCGACCGGCATGGTGGGCTGCGAAAGCCAGAGCCCGGCGCTGGGCCGCCATTCCGAACTGCGTGAGGCGGGCGCTTTCGATGCCTTCGGCACGCATCCGGTGGTGGGCGATGGCTTTTCGACCCGGCTGCTGGATACCTCCCAAGGCCCGCATCGGCGCAAATTGCGGTTTTTCCTGCCCTCCCCCGATCATCGCGGAGCCACTGCACCGCAACTCGCCGAAGTCACCATGACGATGGAATATGTCGGCGAGGAGGAGAAAACAGTGCCCGCTGGCACCTTCGCCTGCCGCCATTATCGCTATGTCGATGACAGCGAAGGCGGCATGGGCGGCGAACGCCACCCCGATTACGACATGTGGGTGACGGCCGATGACGACGCGATCCTCGTCTATGGATCGATCGACGGTTACATGATGAACCGCTATGAACTGGTCGAGCTTACCCGCTGACGCGGACGAGCACCTTGCCCATGTGGGCGCCGCTCAGGAGATGGCGATAGGCGGCGGGCGCTTCGGTAAAGGCGAAAGCGCGGTCGATCACCATCTCGATGCGGTGCTCGGCCATTACCTCAAGCGCTGCGGCAATCATCCCGCGATGGCCCGAGGCAATGCCTTTCACTGTCACATTCTTGCCGATCAGCGCGCCCTGATCGAAATCGGCCTTGTCCTGCGGGCTGCCCGACAGCGCGCCCACAGTGCCGATGCGCCCTTCCACCGCCGTTGCGCTAAGCGTCTGCCCGAACCCTGCAAAGCCGATGGTGTCCACCACCACATCCGCCCCGCGCCCGCCGGTCGCCTCCAGCAGGGCCGCCGCCCAATCAGGCCGCTCGCGATAGTTGATCGCAAAGTCCGCGCCCATGGCGCGCAGGCGGGCGAGTTTATCGTCGCTCGACGAGGTGATCGCCACCTGAGCACCCAGCGCCTTGGCGAGCCCGAGGGTGTAAAGCGCAACGCCGCCCGTGCCTTGGGTGAGCACCAGATCGCCCGGCTTGACCTGCCCGAAGGCCACCATCGCATGCCACACTGTGCCTGCGACGACGGCGGTGGCGGCGGCGGTGTCATCGCTGATGGCGTCAGGCACACGGATTGCCGCCGCAGCGGGCAGCGCGATCTTCTCCGCCAGCCAGCCATCGCGGGTGACGCCAAGATCGCTGGCAAAGACGTGGTAGCCATAGCCCCCATCCCCCAGCCAGCCAGTAAAATTGGCGGCAATCACGCGGTCACCGGGCGCGAACCCGGTCACGCCTTCGCCCACCGCCTCGACCACGCCGACGCCGTCGGTGAGCGGGATGCGCGCCGCGGGCAGGCCTTGCCCATAGGCGCCGCGCAGCACCATCAGATCGCGGTAATTGAGGCCTGCTGCAATCACCTGCACCACAATCTCGCCCGGCCCTGCCACCGGATCAGGGCGCTCGGTCAGTTCGAGATGCGCAATCGCCTCGCCCGCCGCAATCGGGGCTGCGGAGCGCGCGCCCAATTGCCATGCCTTCACGGCCCCGGCTCCACCTGCGGTTCGTCATGGCCGGAAAAATCGGCAAGAAACCGCCCGGCCTCGACCCGGCCCGCCATATCGGCGCGCAAGGGCGCCTCGGCATAAACGGTCACGGTGTAATCGCCCGCCGCAGGGTTTTGCCGCAAGGGCAGGATCATCTCCTGATAGACCCGGCTGTTCCAGAATGCGCGCGCGTTCGCCAAGCAGGGAAAGCGCACGGTGAGATTGACGTAATCCTTAGGCACATCGCCCTCGAACACGGCCACAGGCTGCGGCAAGGTGATATAATAGCCGCCAAGCCGCTGATAGATTTCGCTTTCTGCCAGTGCCTTGCCATAGGCCATCATCCGCTTCCGATCGAGGGTGCGGCCTTCGACCACCATGTAAACCGGCTTGTCACAGGGCGCGGGGGCAGGCGCGGCGGCTTCCGGCGCGGTTTGCAGCAGCAGGGCGAGCATCAGGCTCATGGCATCATCCTTGGGTTGGAGCAGAACGCTCGGCATAGGCGGCAAGCGGCAGGGGCGTGCCTGTCTGGGCGATCAGCGCCTGTTCGCGCAGGAAGCGCAGCATGCCGCTATCCCCGCTGCGGCTGGGGCCAAGGCCCGATCCTTTGCGCGACATATTGGGCGCATCGCTGACAATGCTGGTGAGCGCGCCGTCCTGCAGCGAGACTGCGCCCGCCTCCAGCAGCGGCGCGATGGCGGCGGCTTCGTCCAAACTGCCCGCCAGCACGGCGGCGGCAAGGCCATATTCGCTGGCATTGGCAAGGGTGATGGCCTCGGCAATATCGTCATAGATAGTGACGGGGATGACGGGGCCGAAAGTCTCCTCGCGCAGCACCGCCATATCAGGGGTGACATGGCTGAGCACGGTGGGCGCAAGATACTGCCCGCCGCCGAGGCTTTCGACCTTGCCGCCTGCGAGCAACCGCGCGCCCCTGGCCAGCGCATCGTCGATCTGCGCCTGCACCTTGGCGGCCTGCGCGGGGAAGATGAAGGGGCCGAGTTCGCCGCCTGCGCCTTGCGGAAAGGCCGGGCGCACAGCCTTCGCGCCCTCGGCGAGCGCAGCCAGAAACGGCTCGGCAATGGCACGGGCGACGTAAACGCGCTCGATCGACTGGCAGGCCTGCCCGGTTGCAACCACGCTCGCGCGCAGGGCAATCTGCGCGGCCCAAGCGGGATCGGCGCTGGCGGTGATGATCATCGGATCCTTGCCGCCGAGTTCCAGATTGGCCGGGATCAGGCGGCGCGCGGCGGCCTCAGCCACCTTGCGGCCCGTGGCGGTGGAACCGGTGAAGCAAACATAATCGACCTGAGCAATCAGCGCCTCGCCCACCTCCGGCCCGCCCAGCACATAGGCCAGCGGCAAGTCGGGAATGCTGGCGGCGATGCGCGCCATCGGGGCGGCAAAGCGCGGAGTGACTTCCGAAGGCTTCACCAGCGCGGCGCACCCCGCGATCAGTGCCGGCACCGCATCGACATGGGAGAGGATCACCGGGAAATTCCACGGCGCAATTGCCCCGAACAGCGGAAAAGCGCTGTAACGGGTGCGGATTGCCACGCCGGGCATGGCCGATTGCCGGGGGCCTTGATCCAGCGCGGCGAACAGTTCCGGGCCGCGCTGCGCCCAGCGGCGGATATTGCCGATACAGCTTTGCACCTCGATGGCAGCGATGGTCTCGCGGCCCGTATCTACGCCAAGCGCAGCAGTGATCTCGCCCGCTGCCGCTTCGAGCGCGTCGGCCCATTGGAGCAGCACGGCGGCGCGCCCTTCTACCCCTTGCGCTTCCCATGCGGCTTGCATGGCGCGCAGGCGCGCAGCCGCGGCGGTGATGGCTTCGCGCGTGGTGGGGGTGAAGCGGTAATCGGCCTCGCCAGTGCGCGGGTTGGTGGCGGTCATCTCAGCCACACTGCGTCTCCTGCGCCTGCCACTCAGCGATGATGTCAGCGCCGGTGGCGAACCACGCCTCGCCGCGCGCGGTGATGTCTTTCAGCCAGCCTTCGAGCGCGCCGATCCGATAGGGCAGGCCCATCATATAAGGCGTCAGGTGCACCGGCAGCATCCGCCCTGCCCCGCCTTGCGCCGCCGCCTCGCCCGCCAGCCAGTCGAACGCATCGGTGAGCGATTCCGCCCAGCTGTCTGCGCTTTTCTGCTGGGTCGCAATGATCTGGCGATCCGACAATTCGTGATTGAGCGGTAGATTGATGAGGCCGTTTTTGAACGCGTAAGGCATCTCGTCATTCACCCAGTCGCAGGTGTAGGTGAGGCCGTGCTCCTTCAGCAGATCGGCGGTGTGCCAGCTTTGCTGGCGCGCAATCGAGAGCCAGCCGGTGGGGCGCACGCCGCTTGCCGCTTCGATCCGCGCCATCGCCTCACCGATCAGCGCGCTTTCCGCCTCGCGGGTGAGCGAGCTGTCGATGGTGCCGTTCATGTCGGTGGAATGGGCGATGATCTCGTGCCCGCCTGCGATCACCGCGCTCACCAGTTCGGGATAGCGTTCGGCAATCGCGGCGTTGGTGGCAAAGCTTGCTTTCACGCCGGCGGCGGCAAAGGCATCCAGAAAGCGCCACGCCCCCACACGGCTCCCATAATCGCGCGCGGTGTAGTGGCGATAATCGGGATAGGCGGTCTGCATGTGGCCGGGCGCGGCAAACGGCCCGCCGGGCACAATCGGAAACCATTCAAGGCTGACACACAGCCACACCGCCACGGCTTTGCCATCCGGCCAGTGGACCGGCGGGCGATCATGCAGGCACGACCAGTCGTAGAACTCGTGATCGTAGCCGTGCTGGCGGCGAGGATATTCGAGATAGGTGGGATCAAGCGCCATCAGCCCTGCCCTCCCCCGGTCTGGCCGCGCCAGTGATCGACAATCTCGCCAGCCCGCGCGATCCATGCCCGGCCATCATTGGCAATGTGGCGCAGGGCCTCTTCAAACGGCCCGATCCGGTGCGGCTGACCGATCAGATAGGCGTGCAGCGGAATGCACATGACGGTTCCGGAGCCCTCGCCCTCTGCCGCCAGCCGTTCATACTGACGGATCAGCGCATCAGCGTATTCGCGCCCGCTCATATTGTAGACGAAGAAGCCATAGTGATCGTTGACCTCAAGGCTGTAGGGGATCGAGGCGAGCCGCCCGTCCTTCACCTTCACCTCCTGCACCTGATCATCGTGATAGAGATCGCAGGTATAGGTGAAATCATAGTCGCTGAGCAGATCGAGCGTGCGCGGGGTGTGGGTGAGCGCAGGCGCCAGCCAGCCGCGAATGCGCTGGCCGGTTGCCTCGCGCACGGTGTGGATCGAATCTTCGATGATCGCGCGTTCCTGTTCCTCGCTCATCTCATAGGCATAGCGAGTGTTGTAGATGCCGTGGCTGAAGAACTCCCAGCCCCTTTCATTGGCATCGGCAACCACTTCGGGGTGATGCTGGCACAGCGCAACCGAGAGGCTGACCGAGCCGGGAAAGCCGTGGCGGCTCATCACCTCGGCCATGCGCCAGTGGCTCACGCGGTTGGAATGATCGCGGTGGGCATATCCGACCACGCTGGGGTGCCGCGTAGGCCAGGCCTTGCGGCTGGGATGCGCGGGCGGATCGATCTCGTAATATTCGAGATTGGGCGCCACCCACACCGCCACGCTCTTGCCGCCCGGCCAGGTGATCTTGGGGCGGCCGCGATAGGGGTGGTAATCGTAAAGCCCGGGATCGGCTGCGCCTTCACGCATGGGGCCGCGCCTCCAGCCAAGCGATCACCGCCTGCACGGGTTCGACATCGGCATATTTCAGCTGCAAATCGGTGAGATTGGCGAAGTGATAGCTTTCGTGCTTGTCGGCGCAGGTTTCGATGGGGACGATGGTACGATAGCCGTGGGAAAGCGCGTCCACCGCCGTTGCGCGCACGCATCCAGAGGTCGAGCCGCCTGTCACCACCACCGTATCGACCCGGTGGAAGGTGAGGTAACTCGCCAGCGGGGTCTCGAAAAACACGCTCGGCATCCGCTTGGTGAATTGCAGGTCATCAGGGTGGATTTCGCAGCGCGGATCGAATTCGTGGCGCGCCGATCCGTATTTGATATTCTGCAAGCTATCCTCGGTGTCGGTACGTGTGCCCCACACGCCGGCATCGCCTGCATCCGCCTTGTAAGCCACCCGGCTCCAGATCACCGGCATCCCCCGCTCGCGCGCCATCCGGCTGATCGTGTTGATATATTCAATCTGACGCGGATCGGTTTCATAGGCGGTTTTGAACAGATCGGTGCGGGTATAGGCCTGCTGCACATCGACATTCACGATGGCCAGTTTTGCGCCAAAGCCGAACTTGCGGCGCGCCGGATTGGCCATCACTTCATCGAACAATTGGCGCGCGGTCTTGCCGTCTGCGATCATTTTCGTGCCGAGCATTGTGCCGTGTAACCCCTCTTCCGATTCCACTTTGACAGCCAGTCATAATCGCGGTTATGGGGTTGTCGAGTGAAATTTGTCCGGACAACTTTGGGGCTTTTCGGCTGATGCAGATCACGCGGCACATGCTGACCATTCCGGGCACGGGGAGAAAGGTGCATTATCGCCGCTGCGGCGAAGGCCCGCCGCTGTTGATGGTGCATCAAAGCCCGCGTTCGAGCGCTGAATACGAGGCGCTGATGCAGAGCTGGGGCGCACATTTCACCTGCATCGCGCCCGATACGCCGGGCTTCGGGCAATCGGATCCGCTCCCCGGCACACCCGATATCACCGCCTTTGCCGATGCGCTTGTCGAGACGATGGATGCGCTCGGGCTGGGGCCGTGCCCGGCCTATGGCTTTCATTCGGGCGGGATCATTCTGGTGACTGCCCTGAAACGCGCCGCCCACCGCTTCACCTGCCTTGCCATCGGCGGCTATGCGATCTGGACAGCAGAGGAAATGCGGATTTTCGGCGAGCAATATCTCCCCGAATTCCGCCCTGCCCCCTATGGCGAGCATCTTGCATGGCTGTGGAACCGGATGCTGGAGCAAAGCTGGTTCTTCCCCTGGTTCGACACCCGCGATGCAGCGCGGCTCAGCGTCGCCCATGCCGATCTGCCACGAGTGCAGCAGGCGGTGATGGAGATGCTCGATGCAGGCAATGCCTACCGCGCAGGCTACGGCGCAGTGCTGCGCGCCCAGCGCGATATTCCCCCGCCTGATAGCCAGACGCCCCCGGTGCTGATCAGCGCCTATGCCGGCGATCCCTTGCAAGCGCATATTGACCGGCTTGGCGCAATGCCTGCGAACTGGCAGGCGCTGAAAGTGGCCACCCCTGCCGATCATCACGCGGCGAGCCTTGCGTTCCTCAGAGAACATGGCGGCGATATCGTTCCGCCGTCAGTGGCCGAGGACGCGCAGGAAGGCTGGATCGAGGCGCAGGGCGCGCTCATCCACTGGCACGGCACGCGCGGCGCGGCGCGACTGGTGCTGCACGGCCCCGCGGACGAGTTGGCCAAGCCCGGCGCAGACCAAATCGCAATTGACGTGCCCGGACACGGCCTCTCAAGCGAGGCTGAAGACATGCTTGCCGTGATCGAGGCGGCGCGCGGGGTGCTTGGCGCGCGCGAGATCATCTGGCCTGCGCTTCCTGAAGGCGATCCGGCCCTGCTCTACCCCGATCTCACGCCTGATCGCTTTGGCGGCCACCTGATGAAAGCATGGAGCGCCGCGCGGGCCGAGGCGATCTTTGCGCCGTGGTATGCGCCAAGCGCTGCCAACGCCATCCCGCTGGCCGCAGGCGCGCTCGACCCCGCAGCCATTGCGCGCCGCGCCCGCGCCAGGCTGCGCGCAGGCTCGGCGGCGCGCCAATGGCATGATATTCTGGAAACCCGCAAAGGAGACACCGCCTGATGAGTGATTTCAAAACCGCCATGCCGCTGCTCGCCCGGCACGAAGGTGTCTGGGATGGCACCTATTCCTATTTCAACGCGGCCAATGAAAAGATTGATGAACACGCCAGCCGCCTCTTGTGCCGGATCACCGATGATCCCGACACGCCCTATCACCAGACCAATCACTACACCTGGAGCGATGGCCGCACCGAAGTGCGCGATTTTCCTGCGACCTATCGCGATGGGCGCATCTGGTGGGATAATGAACTGATCCAGGGCTGGGCCGCCGAAGTGCCGCTGGATGAATACAACCGCACCATGATGCTCTATTGGCAGCGCACGGGTGATCCTTCGCTCTATCTCTATGAGCAGATCCAGATTTCCGATTGCGGCCAGCATCGCTGCCGCACGTGGCACTGGATCAGGAATGGCCAGCTTGAAACCCGCACCGCCATTCAGGAACGCTTCGTCACGCGCGATTGGCGCGCGATTGATGCCGAAATGCAGGCCAAGGCCTGAAGGGCGCGCCGATGGCCCGCACCCTGTTTGCCAAGATCTGGGACGCGCACCGGGTGGCAAGCTTGCCCGGCGGGGCCGATCTGATCGCGATTGACCGGGTGTTCCTGCACGAACGCACTGGTGCAGCAGCGCTCGCCCGCATGGCCGAAATGGGGCGCAAAGTGCGCGATCCGGCGCGGGTGTTTGCGGTGATGGATCACATTGTCGATACCCGCCCCGGGCGCGGGGACAGCACGTTGATGCAGGGCGGCGAGGGCTTCATCACCGAGACCCGCGCTGCAGCCCGCGATGCAGGGATCACGCTGTTCGATGTGAATGACGAAAGGCAAGGCATCGTCCATGTGATCTCGCCCGAACAGGGCATTGTGCTGCCGGGCGTGACGCTGGTTGCGCCTGACAGCCACACCTGCACCCAAGGCGCGTTCGGCGCGCTGGCGTGGGGGATTGGTTCCTCGGAAGCCGAACACGCGATGGTCACGGGCACGCTGCGGCTCGAACGCCCACGCACGATGCGGGCGGAGTTTACCGGCAGCCTGCCCGCGGGCGTGACGCCCAAAGACATGATCCTCGCGCTGATCGCCGCCCATGGCGCGGGCGGCGGGGCGGGCCATGTGGTGGAATTTGCCGGCGAGACGGTGCGCGCCCTCGACATGGAAGGCCGCATGACCCTTTGCAACATGGCGACCGAATTCAGCGCCATGACCGGGATCATCGCGCCCGATGCGCAAACCTTCGCCTATCTCGCAGGCCGCCCTTACGCGCCTGAGGATTTCGCCGCGCCTTATTGGCACAGCCTCAACAGCGATGAAGGTGCTGCCTTCGATGCTGAGATTGTGATCGATGCCAGCGCCCTTGCCCCGATGGTGAGTTGGGGCACCAGCCCGCAGGACACCATCCCTGTCACCGCCCGTGTCCCGCAAGGCCCGGCGCGCGCGCATGATTACATCGGCCTTGCGCCGGGCGCGCGCCTTGCCGGAACGCCGCTCGATGCCGCCTTCATCGGTTCGTGCACCAATGCGCGCCTCAGCGATCTGCGCCGCGCTGCCGCCATCCTGAAGGGCCGCCGCATCGCGCCCTCAATCAAGAAGGCGCTCGTCGTCCCCGGATCAATGGCGGTACGCCGCCAAGCCGAAGCCGAGGGGCTCGACACCGTGTTCACCGAGGCCGGGTTCGAATGGCGCATGAGCGGGTGTTCGCTGTGCTTTTACGCAGGCGGCGAAGGCTTTCCCGCAGGCTCCCGCGTCATTTCCAGCACCAACCGCAATTTCGAAGGCCGCCAAGGCCCCGGCATCCGCACGCATATTGCTTCGCCCGAAACTGTTGCGGCCAGCGCCATTGCAGGCGTGATTGCCGATCCGCGGGACTACGCCCGGTGAGCGCTTTCCCCCAGCCCCTCACCGGCATCGCCGCGCCCCTGCTGCGCGACAATATCGACACCGACACGATCATCCCCAGCCGCGAAATGCGTAGCACCGGACGCACCGAGCTGGCCGATGGCATGTTTGCCCCGTGGCGCTATACCGACGCTGACACGCGCCAAGAAAATCCCGATTTCGTGCTCAACCAGCCGGAGTATCGCGGTTCGGCGATCCTCGCCGTGGGCAGCAATTTCGGCTGCGGTTCCAGCCGCGAGCACGCTGTCTGGGCGCTCGCCGAATATGGCGTGCGCGCGATCATCGCAGCAAGCTTCGCGCCGATTTTCCGCAGCAATTGCATCCGCAATTTTATCCTGCCGATAACGCTGGAACGCGCCGTGATCGAAGCTGTCGCAGGCCACGCCGTGACGATTGATCTGGCCGCGCTCAGCCTCACTTGTGGCGATCAGACACACCGCTTCACGCTTGAGCCCGAAGCGCATGACATGCTCACCCACGGCCTCGATGCGATTGATCTGACCTTGCAGCAAGCCGCCGCGATTGACGCCTGGACGCGAGCCGATCGCGCGGCCCGGCCATGGGCCTATCTGGAGAGAACCCAGTGACTGACATTCTCGTTTCCGAAGTAGGCCCGCGTGACGGGCTGCAATCGATCAAGCGCATCATGCCGCTCGAAGCCAAGCAGCGCTGGATCGCCGCCGAGGCGGCAGCAGGCGTGCGCGAGATCGAGGTTGGCAGCTTCGTGCCGCCGAGCCTGCTGCCGCAGATGGCCGACACCGCCGAACTGGTCGCCTTCGCGCGCGGGATCGCAGGGCTGAACGTGGTGGCGCTGGTGCCCAACGCCACAGGCGCCGCACGCGCTGCCGAAGCGGGGGTTCACGCGATGAGCATGCCCTTTTCCATGAGCGAGACCCACAGCCTCAAGAATGTGCGGAAAGGTCACCCCGCGATGCTCGCCGAAATCGCGGCGGCAGCGGATATCGCACGCGGCGCAGGCGTGCATTTCGCCGTGGGGCTTTCCACCGCGTTCGGCTGCACCATGGAAGGCGCAGTGCCAGAGGATCAGGTGGTGCGATTGGCCGAAGCAGCGGTTAAGGCGGGCGCGCAGGAACTCTCGCTGTCGGACACCACCGGCTATGCCGATCCGGCGCAAGTGCGGCGGCTGGTGAAGCGCGTGCGTGCGGCAGTGGGCGCGGAGAAGCTCACCACCCTCCACCTCCACAACACCCGCGGGCTTGGCCTTGCCAATGTGGTGGCAGGGCTTGAGGAAGGGATCACCACCTTCGATGCCTCCTTGGGCGGGCTCGGCGGCTGCCCGTTTGCGCCCGGCGCCAGCGGCAATCTCGTCACCGAAGATCTCGTGCTGATGCTCAACGCGATGGGGCTGAAAACCGGGATTGATTTGGAGAAGTTGCTCGCAGTGCGCGCGATCCTGAAAGAAGCGCTGCCGGATGAGCCGCTCTATGGCTTTACGCCGGACGCTGGCCCGATGCTCGATTACGCGCAAAGGGTGGCAGCATGAGCGCGCCGACACCGCTCGCGGGCATCCGTGTTGTCGAGTTTACCCACATGGTGATGGGGCCGACGGTAGGGCATATTCTTGCCGGGCTTGGTGCCGAAGTGGTGCGGGTCGAACCCCTCGGCGGGGATCAGACGCGGCGGCTGATCGGCTCGGGCGCGGGCTATTTCCCGATGTATAATCGCGGCAAGCAGTCGATCTGCCTTGATTTGAAAAGCACAGGCGGGCTTGCCGTCGCCAAGGATCTGATCGCGCGTGCCGATGTGCTGGTGGAGAATTTCCGCCCCGGCGCGCTGGATCGGCTGGGGCTCGGCTACGAGGCCTGCGCGGCGGCCAATCCGCGCCTCATCTATTGCAGCGAAAAAGGCTTTCTGCCCGGCCCTTATGAAAACCGCACCGCCTTGGATGAAGTCGCGCAGATGATGGGCGGGCTGGCCTATATGACAGGCCCGCCGGGACGCCCCTTGCGCGCAGGGGCGAGCGTGATTGATGTGACCGGCGGCATGTTCGGGGTGATCGGCGTGCTCGCCGCGCTGGAAGAACGCCACCGGACGGGGCGCGGACAAAAAGTCACCGCCAGCCTGTTTGAAACCACCATCTACCTCGTCGGGCAGCACATGGCGCAATACGCCGTCACCGGCGCGCCTGCCGCGCCGATGCCTGCGCGCGTTTCGGCCTGGGCGATCTATGATGTGTTCGAGACCCGCGATGATCCGGTGTTCATCGGGGTGGTGACGGACGCCTTGTGGGAGAAATTCTGCAAGCTGTTCGCGCTGGATGAACTCTGGGCGGATGAGAGCCTGCGCGTCAACAATGCGCGGGTGCAGGCGCGTGATCGCATCCTGCCCGTGATCCGCGCCATGATCGGCCAGATGACCCGCGCCGAAGTGATCGCCAAGCTTGACGGCACTGGCCTGCCCTTTGCCCCCATCGGCAGGCCGGAGGACATGTTCGATGATCCCCATTTGCAGCACGGCGGGCTTGAGGACGTCACGCTCGACAATGGCACCGCTGTGCGCCTGCCGACGATCCCGCTGGAGATGGACGGGCCGGGTGATGCAACGTGTTTGTTAGTCGCTTTT
>JBJIOB010000053.1:0-37522 GCA_045377215.1 Erythrobacter sp. | reverse complement strand
ATCATTCTGCGGATCTCGGCGCTACCTACTTTGGAGCACTGCCTCGCGGTGGTCTTTCAGCACGATATCATCGACGCGCAGGCCCACCGGATCATCGGTATCCCGGGCAAGGCGCGGGGGTTTCGATCGCGATGCGTCCGGGGCTGTTCAGCGCGCCTGCCAGATCACGCGGGCCAGCTGTGCCTTCGCCGACTCCGCTGCACTGCCAGGAGCAGGCCGCAGCGCTCTGCGGTGGCCGCAGGCCGCTACAGCGAGCGGTGCATCGCGGCTTCGGGATAAGGAGTCACCAGCGAGCAGGACATTGCGTGCATCGTCCAAGACAAGCCCGTTATCGACCGCGCAATGGCGCATCTTATGGACTACAGGGTTCACCTCTCAGGGAACCGGATCATCACCATGACCGCCCCGAGGTGGCAGTGCATTTCAGCCGCTTTGCCGCCATCCATCCACCCTTCAGCACCATATTTGCCTATTTCCACGGATATCGGCTCACGAAGCGGCAGAATGCGCGAGGGGCCCAGCTGCCAGCCGCGGGCAATCCAGATAAACACCCGTTCTCATGCGCTCTTGCTGCGCCGCTGCCGCTTGCCAGTAGGCCGGATTGCCTCTTGGCGGCGCGAGCAAGGGCGCGCGACAATTCATCGAAATCGCGAGCCTGCGCCCCATTATATTCGTGATCGGCAGCTGCGCGGGCGGCGCGCAGCGAACGCGCTTCATGCGGTTGCGCACCGCATTGCCGATTTCTTGGCTGAATGGCCGACCCCGAAGCGGATGGTCAGCAGCACAAACCCCTGTGCCGTTGGCAAGATGCGCGCTGAGATGACTGCGCTAACTCCGTCTCCCAGCCAGAAGCCGATTCTACAGGGGCACAACACAACGGGCTCCCCCGCCGGGGAGCCCGCAAGCGCGACTGCGCGTCGGCCGTTAGGCCGCAAGCCGAGCGCGCGGATGCGCGCGCTGGCGCCTGAAGCCAGAAAATTACGCGCAGAGCTTCTTGCGGCCACGCTTGCGGCGGGCGGCGAGAACCTTGCGACCGCCCGGGGTCGCCTTGCGCGCGAAGAAACCGTGGCGACGGGCGCGCACGAGATTGCTGGGCTGGAAAGTCCGCTTCATAATATCCTCGAAATCGAAATCTGCCCAAGCCGCACGGCATAACCGCAAGCCCGAACAGCGTGCCGCCGCCTTGCAGACCGGCTTGAAACAAGAGCGCGCGGTGCTTATGGGAAGATCATCCCAGAGTCAAGCCGTGCGTCAAGCCGTGAAGCGGTGCGGGTCCGCCACTACACCAGCACCGGCGACACGGATGCTGCAGGTTCTTCCCACCCGCTCGGACCGCCTTGGCGATCTGCGATGCCCGATCATCATCGCCTAGCGCTGCGAAGCGCCATCTGCGGTGCGGGCGGATTGAGCCGTTCGGCAAGCGGTGCAATCCAGCGCTGCATCGCTGCGAAAATGCACAGGGCACCCGCAATGCGGCACCCGAATTGGTCATCGCGTAAACTGCGGGCGCGGGCCGTGCTCATTTCTTCATAATCGAGTATAAGAGGCGAGTTTTTCCGGCGCATCCTCTTCGGCAAAAGCGGCGCGATTTCCAGCCCGCGCGCTATCAATGGCACCGCCAAAGTTGTGCCTGCTGCCATCGTCTGCGCGTTCCTGCAGGGCGCACCGACCGAGCCGCCCGCCGGACACTGGGTTTCCAGCCCCGCCGCACCCTGCGCCCAGCGCCAGGTTCGCCATCGCGGCGCGGCGCGCCTTCCCAGCACGGGCAGGCCGGATAATCGCGCAGCATCGCACCGTGCGGCTGGCCGCGCTCGGCGGAGCTGCGGCGCTCGCTGACCTGCAGCGCGGGCCGCGGACGCAGCAACCCCTGACGCGGGAAAGCGAATGGCGATTGGAGGTGATGACGGTTTCGGCGATCACCCGCGCCTCACGCTGAAGAGCGCCGACAAGTGTGTCGGACGCTGGCACCAGCGGCACTTCCGGTCCCCGCAGCGCTGGGCCGCCGCACACCCCATTCCTCGACCCATGCGCGCTGCCCGCCCGCTGTGCGCGCTTTGGCTGCGTCCAGCGGCGCAAACACCAGCGCGAGCACAGCGCCAAGACAGCAGTCAGGGAATGCCATGTCGCTACGTGCAAAAAGTCCCGCCTTCCAAATGCGAATATTTATCCTTTCGAAACTGCGGAACGCTACTTGGGTGCTCGACACCTCTTAAGCAGAAGCCGCCAGCCTGTGATCGCAGCACGGGTGTGTAGGTTTACAAATGGTTGTCTGGCGGTACTGTGGCTTATCTCGGCTGGCGGCCTGTCGAAGTGCAGGCCAGGTGGCCCGCCGCGCTTTTCGTGTGGGCCGACAAGGCAGTAAGCGAAAGCCGCGAGCTGTGATCTGGTCGCCCAAGCGGATTACGGTAAACCTTTCCCCGGCCGATCCGCCCAAGGACGGGTCGCATTACGTCGATCTGCCGTCGCGCTGGCGCTGCTGGCGGCGATGGGTGTGGCCGCAGGCCCAGTCGGGCGATTGGATCGCCGCGGGCGGGTGGACGGGATCGACGCCTCGCCCGGCGGCGGGCTGATCTGCCCGGCCGAACAGGGCTCCCGTGCCCGTGCTGGCGGCGCAGGATCGTGCAGCAGCCTGCTCGGCCATCTCGAAGGGCACAGCCGTCCTGCCCGAGCCGCCGCGCGGCGAAGTTAGCGAAGGCAGGCCGCACCCCTGCCTTAAACAGGTCAAAGGGCAGCAGAACGCCAAGCGCGCGCTCGGTGTGCGGTACAAATCCTGCGCAGGCCGGGTTCGAAGCCCGCCTGCAAGCGCAGCCGAAGCCCCGCCGATCGATGTGCAATCGGGTCCCCAAGCCGGCGGATTACCGGGCGCGTCCGTTCCGCGCGGACCGATCGGCCAGCATGGCAGCGCTGACCGGCGGCGGGCTGAAACTGGGTGAGGTAAGCGGGCCATTGTGTGTGTCTCCGGACGAATTGCCAGGGCACTCGCCTGCGCGAGCCGCGGAAACCGGCAGGTGGGCGCTCATGCTGCGCGATTTTCCCGGCGCGGGTGCAACTGGTCGCCGCGATGAACCCGTGCCGCTGCGGCTGTGCCGGCGATCCGGCGCGCAATCGCAACCGCTATCCGCGCTGCGTGGAAGATTATCCGGGACGCCTGTCGGGCCCGCTGCTCGACCGGATTGATCTGCACGTGCATGTCGCCAGCGTCAGCGTGGCCGATACGGTGATGCCCGCCCCCGCCGAAGGCAGCAGCGAGGTGGCAAGCGGGTCGCCGCCGCGCGTGATCGGCAGCTCCAGCGCGGGGTCCGCTCCAATGCCGGACTCGACGCCGAAGCGCTCGAACATTGCGCCTGGCCCGATGCCAAGGGGCGCGAATTGCTGATGCTGGCGGCGCAAAAGCTGCGGTTGTCGGCGCGCGGTTACACCCGCACCTTGCGCGTGGCGCGCACCATCGCTGATCTTGATCGCAGCTGATCAGGTGGGCCGCATCCATATCGCCGAGGCCTTGAGCTATCGCCAGCTGGTTGCACAAGGCTAAAGCGGTTTTTCGATCTGGCGGGATCAGACTGGTCGCTCTAGGTTTCTGATTTGGCGCGTTTTCCGCGTCGCTGGACCCATCCGGCGGGCTCGAAAACGCTCTAGCCACGCGCGCCGGGCATGGCCTATGGGACTGGCGTGACCCCCAAGCCCCGCGCCGCTCGCCGCCCCGTGGCGCAGCGCGGCGATGGGCGGCGGCGATTGCTGGACCGGCGCTGGCGATTTTCATCGAGGCGCTGACTGTCGTTCTCTGATCGGGTCGCGCTTCGCGGGAGCGGAAGCGGGCGACTTTCGCTTTGCCCGTGGCGAGAGCGCCGCCCCAAACACCTGCCGAAAATACTGCCAGATAGACCTACACCCGAAACTCCGCCCATAGGCGGCGCCGTTCCCGAACGCCCGCGCGCGCAGATTACCAGCAATCCTGTTCCCGTCAGCCGAGCGCCGCCGCCCTGTGCCTGCGCCCACAGCCCGCCAGCGCCGCCGCGCCCCCGCCGCCCCGCCGCCGTACTACGGCCCGGCCGAGTACCGGGCCGCAGGGCGAACCCGACAGCCAGCGCGTCGGCACCGCGCCCAATGGCGAGCCGCTTTATGCCGCCAAATGGTATCGCGAGCCGACCCGGCAGGAGCTTGCCGGATACCTGCACCGCCACTGCGCCGAGCGCCGCGCTGATTGCCTGCCGCACAGTGCCTGATTGGCGGGTGGAGGATTGCCAGCTGGTTGCCGAAAATCCCGCAGGATCGAATATCGGGCGCGCGGTGCTGGCAGCGGCCTGGCAATTCAAGGTGCGCCCCGCGCGCGTCGGCGGACGCTCACAGGTGGGATCATGGGTGCGAATCCGGATTGATTACAGCGTAGCGCGCTGATCAGACCGCCGAGCCTTGGCCGGCGCGCAGCAGCACCACTTCTCCGGCAAGGGCCAGCGTACCATCGGCCCGCTTGCCGAGGTTTTCGGGCCGCACCAGCGCCAGATCGGGCGCACCAAGGATGTGCCCGTCATGGGAAGAGGCGCAGCTCCGCAGGCGATCGCGTTCATACCGCCCATATTCTGGCCCCACACCGGCGAGCGCCAGCATCGCAGGCAGGTACTCGTGCTCAGGCGGATCGATCTTGTGGCTATTATTCGGCGCAAGGTTCACGCTCAGGAGCGCCGCGTACTACAGTCGGCCAGGCGGTTGGAATACAGATTGCGGCGCAGTCGAAGTTGCAGCCCGTTGAAGCTGGCGCGCAGGATCATGAGCGACCGAAGCGTTGCCAAATGCTTGCGCAGATGGATCTCAATTTCGCGAGCGGTTCTCCGACATTACACTAATACCTTCCCCTGCCGTTTTTTCTGCTTTGCACAAATCAATTTCAAATTTAATAAGTTGCGAACTGCAACTTAAATGGGTAGGTGGTGAATCGCAACCGGTTTCCAATCTCAAACGCTGCGTTGCACAACGAATTAGAACGAACCTGCGGACTTGGCCAGGTCAATTATCACTACCTGCGCCATCCTTGCCGACTGGCCATAATCGAAGCATTGCCACGGCACAAGCCTTACACCGCCACGCTTGCCTGCTCCGGCTGACGAAAAGCGCGCTCGGCGGCGTAGCATGGAATTGCGAAGGCAACACCTGCACCGCTGGCAAGGGCGATGCCCGCGCATCTGCCGCACACCTGGCGCGCAAGCATGGCGAAGTGGCGAGCTTTACGGCGAATGGCGAGGGACTGCCCGCCGAGAGGCCGAGTCAGCCAGTAAGGCCCGCCGACACCCCCGCCCGCCTCCGGCGATGGCTCACCTCCTCGCCCCCGCACGCAGCTCCCCCGCACCGTGGCCGGGGTCTTGGGTCAAAGCACTCGCCGCGACTTCCAGCGCGCACCATGCGTGTGCGAGCCGTGCGCACGGGAGCGGCGACGTCGGCAGCGTCATCCACTCGGTGAAACAGCGCCCGGGCCCGTCCGTAGATCCGCGCCTCGGGCTTGGCGCATTTTTCCACGCCGGACAGATGACGACAAAATCGGGCGGAACATATGCCAGAATTCTCGAAATGCGAAATTGGTCAGGCAGTAAAGCTCGGCCCCCGCGAGCCGTTCCACCAGCGCATGCGCGCCTTCGACCGGCCCCGGACGGTTCCGCTGCGCATAGGCACGGAAGAAAATCGGGCGGTCCGTTCGGGCACCATATTCCGAATGTGATTCCCTCGATTGGCGAGGAACCAGGCGAGCTCATCGCGGACGGCAATTAGCTTTTCGAGCCGCCAGTTGCCAGTGGAACAGTACCCGTCCAACATCGAACACCACTGCTGACGGCATCCTCAATCTCCTGAGAAACCTGCTCTCCATTTGGCGGGCCATCCGATCCCGCTGCTACAGCAGCGCCCCGACGCTTCAATCAGCCCTGACGAGCCTTGAAACGGCGGTTGGTCTCGTCGATCACATAGGTGCGGCCACGGCGAATTATGCGGTTATTGCCTTCAGCGACTTGAGACGATTAGCCATACGCCTCGGCCGACGCTGCCAATTGCCGCCAGTCCCATGGACCGCCAGCGGCATGGGCGATAATCACATCAAGATCGGCACATTTCGGCTGCCAGTGGCACATGCGCTTTCAGCCGGGCGGGATCGGGAAATCAGCGAATTGGGCTGCCGCGCGGCGCGGCTCCATCCGGCTGATTGTAGCTTCAGCGCCTACCGGTTCGTCAAGCGCTTCGAGCACCGAATCCCGGCCATAGCCGCAATTGAAGGTGAGCGAGCGGGCAGGATCGGCCATCAGCGCTTCCAAGACCAGCACATGGGCCGCTGCCAGATCGCTGACATGGATATAATTGTGCACCCCGGTGCCATTGGGCGTGGTAGTGTTAATGCAAAAATTATTTTCCGTAATGAAATCACTTTTTTTGAAATATAAATATGTTGCTGGAATAGGTTCCTGGTTTTTCGGCATTTGCGTTTGATTTCCAACCGTTTTTAAAGGCTCTAAGGTAGGTTGGTAGTAGTCCTGCTTTTTGATTTTTATATTTTTCGGACAGGAGACTAACGTAATATGCATCAAAATACATGGGTTTGATTTCTATCAGATTCAGATCGAATTCTTCTGTAAATCTCTCCATCGTGTTCATATCAAAGTGGTAGAGATGTCTGGGTACGTCCCAACCAGCCCAATGTTTTCCGTAGTATTTTCCGTCCCAGGATTGATGATTTGGTACTGCTATGATGTAACCATGTTTCAAATGATTTAAGAAAAACCACCAAAAAACTATTAAATCATTTAAAATCAAATGGTTACATTATCATAGCAGTACCAAATCATCAATCCTGGGACGGAAAATACTACGGAAAACATTGGGCTGGTTGGGACGTACCCAGACATCTCTACCACTTTGATATGAACACGATGGAGAGATTTACAGAAGAATTCGATCTGAATCTGATAGAAATCAAACCCATGTATTTTGATGCATATTACGTTAGTCTCCTGTCCGAAAAATATAAAAATCAAAAAGCAGGACTACTACCAACCTACCTTAGAGCCTTTAAAAACGGTTGGAAATCAAACGCAAATGCCGAAAAACCAGGAACCTATTCCAGCAACATATTTATATTTCAAAAAAAGTGATTTCATTACGGAAAATAATTTTTGCATTAACACTTTTAATTTCCCACGCCCGATGGCACCGGGGTGCGCGATTATATCCATGTCAGCGATCTGGCAGCGGCCCATGTGCTGGTCTTGGAAGCGCTGATGGCCGATCCTGCCCGCTCGCTCACCTTCAATTGCGGCTATGGCCGGGGGTTCTCGGTGCTCGAAGTGCTCGACGCGGTGGACCGGGTGGCAGGCGTGAAGCTCAATCGCCGGATGGAGCCGCGCCGCGCGGGCGACCCCAATTCGCTGATTTCCGATCCCGCCCGGCTGAAAGCGCATGTGCCCTGGCAGCCGAAATATGCCGATCTTGATGTGATTATCGCCCATGCACTGGCGTGGGAGCGGCAATTGGCGGCAATTCGCAGCGCTGCCATGGCCGAGGCGCATTGACGAGAGCCGCTGCCGCCGCTATCGGCACGGCTGCATTTACCGCGCGTCGGGCTGTGATCCGGCGCGTTTCTTTTTTCAAAGAGACCCGAACATGAAGATCGTCAACAGCCTCAAGTCGCTGAAGGGCCGTCACCGCGATAACCGCGTGATCCGTCGTCGTGGCCGCACCTATGTGATCAACAAGACCAACCGCCGTTTCAAGGCTCGTCAGGGCTGATTGAACGTCGGGGCGGCTGCCTTGTGGTGGCCGCAGGATCGGATGGCCCGCCTCCTGCAATGGAGAGCGGGCTTTTTCCATGTCGGGAGCAAAGATGATGCCGTCAGCAGTGGTGTTCGATGTTGGACGGGTGCTGTTCCACTGGCAACTGGCCGCATTGTTCGAAAAGCTGATTGCCGATCGCGATGAGCTCGCCTGGTTCCTCGCCAATGTCGTGACCGAGGAATGGCATTTCGAACATGATCGCGGGCGGCCGCTGGCTGATATGGTGCCCGAACGGATCGCCCAATTTCCCGCTTACGAGTCGCACATTCGTGCCTATGCGCAGCGGTTCAACGAAACCGTGCCGGGGCCGGTCGAAGGCGCGCATGCGCTGGTGGAACGGCTCGCGGCAGCCGGGGTGCCGCTTTACTGCCTGACCAATTTCGGCGACGAATTCTGGCATATGTTCCGCCCGACCCAGCCGATTTTCGATCATTTTTCCGATATCATCGTGTCCGGCGTGGAAAAATGCGCCAAGCCCGAGGCGCGGATCTACGAGATTGTCGAGCAGCGCAGCGGCAGGGCCGGGGCCGAGCTGTTTTTCACCGATGATAACGCTGCCAACATCGCCGCTGCCCGTGCGCGCGGCTGGCACGCGCATCTGTTCACCGATGCCGCCACGCTGGAAGCGCAGCTGATCGCGGCGGGTTTGCTTTGACCCAAGAAAAACCCCCGGCCACGCGTGGGGACTGCGTGCCGGGGGCGAGATGGCCGTCCGCCGGAGAGGGAGGCGGACGGCGGGGATATCAGGCGGGCCTTACTGGCCGTTGCACTTGGCCAGTTCTTCGGCGGGCAGTTCCTCGCCATTCGCCGTAAAGCTCGCCACTTCGCCATGCTTGCGCGCCAGGCTGCGGCAGATGCGCAAGGGGCGGGCATCGCCCTTGCCAGCGGTGCAGGTGTTGCCTTCGCAATTCCATGCTACGCCGCCGAGCACTTCGCGCTTCGCGTCAGCCGGAGCGGCAAGCGTGGCAGTGTAATAGCCGCCGCCTGCCGCCTGCAGCGGGGCAGCCGAAGTGGCGATGCCAAAGCTCAGACCGGTATAGGCCAGCGCGCTGGCAAGGATCGCAAGGCGGCGCGAAGCGGGCAGGGTGATGCTCATGATAATTGACCTTTTTTCCAGAGTGCGGGGTTGAAGTCCGGCAGGTTCGTTCTAATTCGTTGTGCAACGCAGCGTTTCGATTCGAAACCGGTTGCGATTCACCACCTACCCATTTAAGTTGCAGTTCGCAACCTAAATTTGAAATTGATTTGTGCAAGGCCCGAAAGCGGTTAAACTGGCGGGCAGGGGAAGGTATTTATGGGTGATCTGAGAGAACCGCTGCGCGAACTCATCGAATGCGGTCTGCCGCAAGCGCTTGAGGTGATGGGCGAACGCTGGTCGTTCATGATCCTGCGCGCCAGCTTCAACGGGCTCAAGCATTTCGAGGAATTCCTCAGCGAGCTCGGCATTGCCCGCAATATCCTGTCCAACCGCCTGGCCAAGCTGGTCGAGCACGGCATCCTCAAGCGTGAACCTTGCGCCGATGATCGCCGCAAGATCGAATACCGCCTGACTGCCAAGGGGCTCGATCTGCTGCCTGCGATGCTGGCGCTGCGCCAGTGGGGCCAGAAATATGGCAGCGAAACCGTGGTCGAAGACCCGGTGCTGGTGGATGAACGCGATCGCCTGCCGATCGGCCCGGTTTCGATCCTTGCCCATGACGGGCGCATTCTTGGTGCGCCCGATCTGGCGCTGGTGCGGCCCGAAAACCTCGGCAAGCGGGCCGATGGTACGCTGGCCCTTGCCGGAGAAGTGGTGCTGCTGCGCGCCGGCCAAGGCTCGGCGGTCTGATCAGCGCGCTACGCTGTAATCAATCCGGATTCGCACCCATGATCCCACCTGTGAGCGTCCGCCGACGCGCGCGGGGCGCACCTTGAATTGCCAGGCCGCTGCCAGCACCGCGCGCCCGATATTCGATCCTGCGGGATTTTCGGCAACCAGCTGGCAATCCTCCACCCGCCAATCAGGCACTGTGCGGCAGGCAATCAGCGCGGCGCTCGGCGCAGTGGCGGTGGAAAGGTATCCGGCAAGCTCCTGCCGGGTCGGCTCGCGATACCATTTGGCGGCATAAAGCGGCTCGCCATTGGGCGCGGTGCCGACGCGCTGGCTGTCGGGTTCGCCCTGCGGCCCGGTATCGGCCGGGCCATAATTGCGCGGCGGGGCAGCGGGGCGCGGCGGCGCTGGCGGGGCTGTGGGCGCAGGCACGGGCGGCGCGGCGCTCGGCTCAGGCACGGGAACAGGATTGCTGGTGATCTGCGCGCGCGGGCGTTCGGGAACAGGCGCCGCCTGCTCGACCGGTTGCTGGGGCACGGGCGGAGTTTCGGGTGTGGTCTGGGCAGATGTTTCGGGCGGTTGTTCGGGCGGCGGCTCCTCGGCAGCTTCGGGCAAAGCGAAAGTCACCGCTTCCAGCCGCGTATCATCGGCGGCCTTTTTCCCGCTCCCGGCAAAGCGCGACCCGATCAGAAACAACAGCGCAATGATCAGCGCCTCGATGAAAATCGCCAGCGCCAGTCCCAGCAATCGCCGCCGCCCATCGCCCGCGCTGCGCCAGAACGCAGGCGGCGCAAGCGGCGCGGGGCTGGAATCGGCGGCTGCGGGGGTCACGCCAGTCCCATAGGCCATGCCCGGCGCGCGTGGCTAGAGCGTTTTCGAGCCCGCCGGATGGGTCCAGCGACGCGGAAAACGCGCCAAATCAGAAACCTAGAGCGACCAGTCTGATCCCGCCAGATCGAAAAACCGCTTTAGCCTTGTGCAACCAGCTGGCGATAGCTCAAGGCCTCGGCGATATGGATGCGGCCCACCTGATCGCTGCGATCAAGATCAGCGATGGTGCGCGCCACGCGCAAGGTGCGGGTGTAACCGCGCGCCGACAACCGCAGCTTTTGCGCCGCCAGCATCAGCAATTCGCGCCCCTTGGCATCGGGCCAGGCGCAATGTTCGAGCGCTTCGCCGTCGAGTTCGGCATTGGAGCGGACCCCGCGCTGGAGCTGCCGATCACGCGCGGCGGCGACCCGCTCTGCCACCTCGCTGCTGCCTTCGGCGGGGGCGGGCATCACCATATCGGCCACGCTGACGCTGGCGACATGCACGTGCAGATCAATCCGGTCGAGCAGCGGGCCCGACAGGCGTCCCTGATAATCTTCCACGCAGCGCGGATAGCGGTTGCAATTGCGCGCCGGATCGCCGGCATAGCCGCAGCGGCACGGGTTCATCGCGGCGACCAGTTGCACCCGCGCGGGGAAGGTCACATGGGCATTGGCGCGCGCCACATCGACCTTGCCCGTTTCCAGCGGCTGGCGCAGCGAATCGAGCACCGGGCGCTGGAATTCGGGCAATTCATCCAGAAACAGCACGCCGAGATGGGCCAGGCTTACCTCGCCCGGTTTCACTTTCAGCCCGCCGCCGGTCAGCGCTGCCATGCTGGCCGAATGGTGCGGCGCGCGGAACGGACGCGCCCGGTTGATCCGCCCGGCTTCCAGCAGCCCGGCGACCGATTGCACCATCGACACTTCCAGCGCTTCGGCGGGGGAAAGCTCGGGCAGGATGCCGGGCAGACAGCTTGCCAGCAGGCTCTTGCCCGAACCCGGCGGGCCGACCATCAGCAGATTGTGCCCGCCCGCCGCAGCAATTTCGAGCGCGCGCTTGGCGTTCTGCTGCCCTTTGACCTGTTTAAGGCAGGGGTGCGGCCTGCCTTCGCTAACTTCGCCGCGCGGCGGCTCGGGCAGGACGGCTGTGCCCTTGAGATGGCCGAGCAGGCTGGCAAGATCCTGCGCCGCCAGCACGGGCACGCCGCTCGCCCAGCGCGCTTCGGAGCCCTGTTCGGCCGGGCAGATCAGCCCGCAGTCCATGGCGCTGGCATGCAGCGCTGCCACCAGCACGCCGGGCGAGGCAACGATCCGCCCGTCCAGCGACAATTCGCCCACAGCGATCCAATCGCCCAACTGCTCGGCATCGGTCACACCCATCGCCGCCAGCAGCGCCAGCGCGATGGGCAGATCATAATGCGACCCGTCCTTGGGCAGATCGGCCGGGGAAAGGTTTACCGTAATCCGCTTGGGCGGAAGCGCGAGGCCCATCGCCGCCAGCGCCGCCTGCACCCGCTCGCGGCTTTCGCTTACTGCCTTGTCGGCAAGGCCCACCACCGAAAAGCGCGGCATTCCGGGGGCCACCTGGCACTGCACTTCGACAGGCCGCGCCTCCAGCCCGAGATAAGCCACGGTTTGCACCAGAGCGACCATTTGTAAACCTCCACACCCGTGCTGCGATCACAGGCTGGCGCTTTCTGCCTATTTAAGAGAGGCTTGTCGAGCACCCAAGTAGCGTTCCGCAGGATTTTCGAAAGGATAAATCTTGGCAATTTGGAAGGCGGTATGCGGCCAGACTTTGCCGCATGACGACATGGCATTCCCTGACTGCTGTCTTTGGCGCTGTGCTGGCGCTGGTGTTTGCGCCGCTGGACGCGGCCGAAGCGCGCACAGCGGCAGGCAGCGCGCGCAGCGTGGCCACCATGTCATGGGTCGAGGAATGGGATCCGGCGGCCCAGCGCTGGGTGCGGATCTCGGAAAGTGCCGCTGGTGCCAGCATCGAGGCACCGCTTGTCAGCCGCACCACTGTTGCAGCGTCAGGCGCGGTGATCACCGAAACCGTCATCACCTCCAATGCGCCATTCGCTTTCCCGCGTCAGGGGTTGCTGCGTCCCGGCACGCAGCCCGCGCTGGCGCAATATGGCCCCTTCCGCGTGCTGGATGACAAGCGCGCGGCATTGGTGGCAACCACCGACGCGGCCAGCCCGCGCCATTTTGATGCGATGCTGCGCGATTATCCCGGCCTTGCCGTGCTGGAAATGCCCGACGCGCCCGGCACCAGCCACGATCTGGCGAACCTGGCGCTGGGGCGCAGGATCCGTGCAGCAGGGCTGGAAACCCATGTTCCGGCGGGCGGTTCGGTGCGTTCGGGTGCGGTGGAACTGTTCCTTGCCGGAACGCGCCAGACGATGGCAGCAGGCGCGACTTTCGCGGTGCATTCATGGATGGACACGCGCGGGCTGGAATCGCGCCACTTTGCCGAGGATGCGCCGGAAAACCGCCTCTATCTCGATTATTATGAAGAAATGGGCATGGCCCCCGATCACGCCCGCGCCTTTTACGCGATGACCAATTCGGTGCCGCATTCGGGTGCCCTGTGGCTGGAGACCGCAGCGATGCAGCGCTGGATTGCGCCGCTTGCCGAACGGCTCAATCCGCCCGCACCGCAGGATGACGCGCTTGGCGCGATTCGCGTGCTCGCAGCGCTAGGCGATGATGATGGGGCAGACCTGCAGATCGCCAAGGCATGCGATCCGAGCGGGTGGGAAGAACTGCTGACGCCGCTGCACGTGCCGGTGCTCACCCCGGTGCTGGTGTGGTCGGAGCCCGCGGTGGTTACGCTTGCACGGCTTGACGCACGGCTTGACTCTGGGATGATCTTCCCATAACCGCGCGCTCTTGTTTCAAGCCGTCTGCAAGGCGGCGGCACGCTGTTCGGGCTTGCGGTTATGCCGTGCGGCTTGGGCAGATTTCGATTTCGAGGATATTATGAAGCGGACTTTCCAGCCCAGCAATCTCGTGCGCGCCCGTCGCCACGGTTTCTTCGCGCGCAAGGCGACCCCGGGCGGTCGCAAGGTTCTCGCCGCCCGCCGCAAGCGTGGCCGCAAGAAGCTCTGCGCGTAATTTTCTGGCTTCAGGCGCCAGCGCGCGCATCCGCGCGCTCGGCTTGCGGCCTAACGGCCGACGCGCAGTCGCGCTTGCGGGCTCCCCGGCGGGGAGCCCGTTGTGTTGTGCCCCTGTAGATCGGCTTCTGGCTCAGGAAACGGTGGCACCATGATCTCGGTTCTTACCAAGCGCGCGGATTTTCTTGCCGCCAATTCCGGCCTCAGGAACGCGCGCACGGGGTTTGTGCTGCTGACCCGCCCCAACGGCGGGCAGGGCGTCCGCTTCGGGATCACCGTCACCAAGAAAATCGGCAATGCGGTGGTGCGCAACCGCATGAAGCGGCGTTTTCGCGAACTTCTGCGCGCCGCCCTGCCCGCGCAGGGCCTGCCCGATCACGATCACGTGCTGATCGGGCGCGCAGGCGGGGTGAGCCGCGATTTCCACCTCATGGCCGATGAATTGTCGCGCGCCCTTGCTCGCGCCGCCGAGGGCAAGGGCGATCCGGCCTATGGCAAACGGCCGCGGCGCGGCAACAAGGCGCGATGAAACAGGTGCTTATCTGGATTGCCCGCGGCTGGCAGCTGGGCCCCTCGCGCATTCTGCCGCCCTCGTGCCGCTACAGCCCTTCGTGCAGCCAATATGCCATCGAGGCGATCGGCAAATATGGTGCCTTGAAGGGTGGATGGATGGCGGCAAAGCGGCTAATGCGCTGCCACCCCTGGGGCGGTCATGGTCATGATCCGGTTCCCTGAGGGTGGAAATTCTGGCGTATTAATCCCATAATACACCCATCAGCAGTCAATAACGGGCTTTATCTTGGACAATCAGCGCAATCTCCTGCTCGCCGTCGTGCTTTCCGGCCTGCTCATTCTGGGCTGGGATCTGGGCATGCGGTATTTCTATCCCGAAGCCGCGATCACCGCTCCGGCTGAACAGCCTGCGGCCACCGCAAGCGCTGCGGCCTCTGCTCCTGGCAGTGCAGCCGAGATCGGCGAAGGCACAGCTGGCCCGCGTGATCTGGCAGGCGCGCTGAACAGCCCCGGACGCATCGCGATCGAAACCCCGCGCCTTGCCGGATCGATCAATCCGGTGGGCCTGCGCGTCGATGATATCGTGCTGAAAGACCACCGCGAGGCAGTGTCCAAGAAAAGTGGCCCGGTGCGCCTGTTCGCGCCCGAGGGCACGCCGGGGCAATATTTCGCAGAATTCGGCTTTGTCAGCGGCGGCAAGCGTTTGCCGTCCTCGCTGGTGTGGCAGGCCGATGGCGCGCGGCTGACCCCGGAAACTCCGGTGACTTTCCGCCATACTGATGCAGGCGGCATCACCTATGCGGTGCGTTTTGCGATTGACGATGATTACATGATCACCGCCAGCCGCACCGTGACGAATGGCTCGGCGGCAGCGGCGATCATCCAGCCTTTCGCGCTGATCAACCGCACCAGCGCCAATGCGACGGTGGATGAATTCCTCGTCCATTCCGGCCCGCTCGGCGTGTTTGGCGGAACCTTGTGGGACGCGGAAAATTACGAGGAACTGGCCGAGACCGGGCGCAACGCACCCGAAGGCGCGGCAAGCTGGCTTGGCTTTACCGATCGCTACTGGCTGTCCGCGCTGGTGCCGGGCAAAGGCAAGGTGGCCGAGGCGGGCTTTCGCTCGCTTGGCGGCAAGCTGTTCCGCACCGATCTGATCTACGCGCCAGAAACTATCGCGGCAGGCGGCAGCATGAAGCAGGAAACCCGCCTGTTTGCCGGTGCCAAGGAAAGCGACATCCTCGAAAAATACGAGGCGCAAGGCATCACCGAATTCGACAAGGCGATTTCCTGGGGCTGGTTCTGGCTGCTGGAAAAGCCGCTGTTGTGGCTGCTGCTCCAGCTTAACCAGCTGGCCGGGAATTTCGGGGTGGCGATCATCCTGATGACGGTGATCGTGCGCGGGGTGATGTTCCCGGTTGCGCAGAAACAATTCGCCAGCATGGCCGCGATGAAGGCGGTGCAGCCCAAGATGAAGGCGCTGCAGGAACGCTACAAGGACGACAAGCAGCGGCTCCAGCAGGAGATGATGAAGCTTTACAAGGATGAAAAGGTCAATCCGCTGGCTGGCTGCCTGCCGCTGGTGATCCAGATCCCGATCTTCTTTGCGCTGTACAAGGTGCTGATCCTCGCCATCGAAATGCGCCACGAACCGTTCGTTGCGTGGATCAAGGATCTCTCTGCGCCTGATCCTGCGCATATTCTCAACCTGTTCGGGATGCTGCCGTTTGATGTGCCGGGCTTCCTCGCAATCGGCCCGCTCGCGATCCTGCTGGGCGTGACGATGTGGCTCACCTTCAAGCTTAACCCGGCGGCGACCGATCCGGTGCAGGCGCAGCTGTTTGCCCTGATGCCGTGGATCCTGATGTTCGTGATGGCGCCGTTTGCAGCGGGTCTGCTGCTTTACTGGGTGACCTCGAACGTGCTGACGCTGGCGCAGCAAAGCTATCTTTATTCCAAGCACCCGCAATTGAAGGCGGCCGCCGCGCAGGAAAAGGCAGTGGCGGAAAAGGCCAAGGGCTAGCTTCAAACCCGAAGGGCGGTGTTATGGACGAACTTGAACAACGGCTGCGCGAGGAAGCGGCATCGCGGCTGTTTTCAGGGCCGGTCGATTTTCTGCTGTCTGCGCCGCAGCTGCAATTCCTGCCCGATCCGGTGGTGCCCGAAATCGCCTTTTGCGGGCGCAGCAATGTGGGCAAATCCTCGCTGCTCAACGCTTTGACCGGGCGCAAGGCGATTGCGCGCGCTTCGGTGACGCCGGGGCGCACGCAGGAACTCAATTTCTTCGATGTGGGCCGCCCTGAACGCACCGACGACGAAGACGGCGCGCTGCCCCTGTTCCGGCTGGTGGACATGCCCGGCTATGGCTTTGCCAAGGCGCCGGTGAAGGTGGTCGAAAAGTGGAAAAGCCTGGTCAAAAGCTATCTGCGCGGGCGGCCCGTGCTGGCGCGCACGCTGGTGCTGGTTGATAGCCGCCACGGGCTCAAAGAAACCGACCGCGAGATGATGAAGATGCTCGATGAAGCCGCCGTCGGCTACCGCATCGTCCTCACCAAGACCGACAAGATCAAGGCCAGCGAGCTTGCCAGCGTGGCCGAAAAAACCGCCGCCGAAGCCAAGAAACACGTGGCCGCCTTTCCCGAAATCCACCTTACCAGCAGCGAAAAAGGCATGGGTATCGCCGCCCTGCGCGCTGCCGTGATTGTCGATGCGCTGGGCGAGGGGTGGCAGGGCTAGGCAAGGCCAGGCTGCGGGCGCGCGGCTGCCTGTAACGCATTTACCGCTTGCGAAAATTGGCTGCGCGGTTCATCTCGCGCTTGCAACAGGTGCCTCGCAAGGGGCTCAAAAGGGAACCCGGGATGTCGGGGCTTGCCGTTTGCGGCAAGTCAGGATCAGGCCGGGGCTGTGCCCGCAACTGTGACCGGGGAGTTTCCGCTCCACAATGCCACTGGCCCTTTTTCGGGCTGGGAAGGCGGGGCGGGAGATGATGATCCGGAAGCCAGGAGACCTGCCTGTCGCAGTCGATCCTTTGTGTGGACGGGTCCATCCACATGATCGGAGCATCGCCTCCGCGTGACGACATGAGCGAAGGTGGGGTCGGCTCGGTTTTCGGGTCCGCGTCATGTCGCGCCGTGTCTGCCGGCGCCTGCCTTCTGTGTGTGAAGACAGGAGGTTTTTGTGACCAATTATGCCGAATTAACACGTTTCAAGCGCGCCCTGATGCTGACGGCGGGGCTTTGTGTGGGCCTTGCGCACCCCCAACTCGCTGCCGAGGATAGCGCGGCCGATGATGCCGCCGATCCTGCCCGCGAGATCATCGTCACGGCGGCGACCCGCACCGAACAAACGCTCGACAAGGTCGGCCAGACAGTCAGCGTGGTTGATCTTGCCGAGATCGAACGCCGCCAGACCCAGAATGTCGCCGATATCCTGCGCACCATTCCGGGGGTCACCATCGCGCGCAACGGCGCCATCGGGGGTGTCACGTCGGTGTTCATCCGGGGCGCGGACAGCGATCAGACGGTCGCGCTGATTGACGGGGTGAAGTTGAATGATCCGTCCAGCGTGGGCGGCGGGTTCAATTTCGGCAATCTGATGACAGGCAATATCGAACGCATCGAAGTGCTGCGCGGTTCGCAATCGGTGCTGTGGGGCAGCCAGGCGATTGCAGGCGTTGTCAACATGGTGACGCGCCGCCCGACCGAACAGCTCGAAGTCAATGCGCGCGGCGAATATGGCTTTCGCGACACGGTGAATCTGGTGGCCAATGCGTCCGGCAAGGCCGGGCCTTTGTCCGCCAGCGTGGGTGCGGGCTGGTTTCGCACCGATGGCATTTCCAACTTTGCCGAAAGCCGCGGCGGGCGCGAGCGCGATGGCTATGAAAACATCGGCGCCAATGCCAATTTCAACCTTGCGATCAGCGATGCGATCTCGCTGGATGCGCGCGGGTGGTTTTCGCGCGGGACATTGAACCTTGATGGTTTCACGCCCCCGACCTTTGCCTTTGGCGATGTGAACGAGGAAAGCGTCACGCGCGAACTGGTTGGCTATACCGGAGTGAATGCGGCCTTTTTCGATGGGCGCTGGCGCAACCGGCTGGGCTTTGCGCTCACTGATACCAACCGCCGCAACACCGCGCTGGACGGCGCGCCTGCTGAAACTTTCCGGGGTGAAGGGCGCAACGAACGGCTCGAATATCAAGGCATTGTCGATATTGCCAAGGGCTGGGAGACGACTTTTGGCCTCGAACAGGAGGTTTCGCGCTTTACCTCCAGCAGCTTTGGCGGGCCGCAAACCCGTGCCCGCGCGCGGATTTACAGCGCCTATGCGCAGGTTGTCGGCACGCTGGCCGAAGGCTTCACCGTCACCGGCGGGGTGCGCCATGATGATCATGACAGGTTCGGCGGAGCGACCACTTTTGGTGCAAGCGCGGTCTATAATCTGGCCGCCACCGGCACGACCTTGCGCGCCAGCTATGCCGAGGGTTTCAAGGTGCCTTCGCTGTTCCAGCTCTTGAGCAATTTCGGCAATACCAGCCTCAGGCCCGAACGCTCGCAAGGGTGGGATGCGGGCATTACGCAAAGTCTGTTGGATGGGCGGCTGGAGCTTTCCGCGACCTATTTCCAACGCGACAGCGAGGATCTGATCCTGTTTGTCGGTTGCCGCGCGCCCTTGACGGGGATCTGCACCGACCGCCCCTTTGGCACCTATGACAATGTCGGCCTGGCCCGCGCGCGCGGGGCCGAGTTTGCGGTGACGATGCGGCCAGTGGACGCCTTGAGCGTGCAGTTCACGCATGGGCTGGTCGATACCCGCAACCGCACCGCCGGTTCGGCGAGTTTCGATGCCCGCCTGCCCCGCCGCCCGGAAAATTCATCCAGCCTGCTGGTTGATTACCGCTGGCCTTTCGGGCTCGAAACCGGCTTTACCCTGACCAATGTGAGCGACGCCTTCGAAAACGCCGCCAACACCATCCGCCTGCCCGGTTATGTGCTGGGCGATCTGCGCGCGCTGATGCCGATCGGGCGCAACCTTGAAGTGACGGCGCGGATCGAAAACCTGTTCGATGAAACCTACGAGACCGCGCTCAATTTCGGGCAGATGCCGCGCGCGGGCTATATCGGGGTGCGCGTGCGGATGTGACGAAGCGGGTGTGATGGCTCCGCTCGCGCATGATGGCGGGCGGAGCGATCCGGTGCGTGTGTCAGGTGGCGAACAGCTGGCCGATATCAGCGAAAGCCTTGAATTCCAGTGCATTGCCCGCCGGATCGCGCAGGAACATGGTGGCCTGTTCGCCCGGCTGGCCTTTGAAGCGGATGGTCGGTGCGATCACGAATTCGCAGCCGCCTGCGGTAAGGCGTTGGGCCAGCGCTTCCCATTCGGCCATGCCCAGCACCAGCCCGAAATGCGGCACCGGCACACCGTGGCCGTCCACGTGGTTGCGCGCCCGGTCGCCTGCCTGCCCCGGCGCAAGATGGGCGACAATCTGGTGGCCATGGAAATCGAAATCGATCCATTCATCCGATGATCGCCCCTCAGCGCAGCCCATCACCCCGCCGTAAAAGGCGCGGGCCGCGGCCAGATCATCGACGGGAAAGGCGAGGTGAAAGGGCGGCAGGCTCATGAGACACTCCTTTAATCCCCCGCCCTCTAGCCCGTTCAGCCTCGACAGCGCCAGACTGAATATCTAGGGCCTTGTCCATAGGGGCGGTTTTGCAAGGTGGAGCAAACGCGCAGCATGAAACTCATCATCGGGAACAAGAACTATTCGAGCTGGAGCTTGCGTGGCTGGCTGGCGATGAAGCAATCGGGCCTGCATTTCGATGAACTCACCGTGCCCATCATGGGCGAGGAGTGGGAGCATCGCAAACACGACATGGGCGAGGTGCAGCCTTCCAGCGGCAAGGTGCCGATCCTGTGGGATGGCGAAGCGGTGATCTGGGATAGCCTCGCCATTCTGGAATATCTTGCCGACAAGGTCGGGCGGGATCGCTTCTGGCCCAAGGAACCGGGCGCGCGCGGGATGGCGCGTTCGATGGTTGCCGAAATGCATGCAGGCTATCAGCCGCTGCGCCGCGAATTGCCGATGAACATCCGCCGCCGGTTCGAAGTGCCGGGCGTGTCGGATGAAACCCGGCGCGATATTGTGCGGATCCTGCAATTATGGGCCGAAGCGCGCGCACGCCACGGCAGCGCGGGGCCCTATCTGTTCGGAACCTTTGGTGCGGCTGATATCTTCTATGCTCCGGTGGTCACACGGTTTGTCACCTATGGCATCGGCGTGCCGGGCTTTGCCCAAAGCTACATGGAAGCGGTGCTGGAACACGCCTGGATGCGGGAATGGACCAGCGCGGCAGAGGATGAACAATGGGTGATCGAACAATACGAACGGGTTGGCTGAAAGCGGCGATCCTCGCGCTGGCGCTGGTCTTGCCGGGGCAGGCGAGCGCCTGGGGCTTTTACGCGCACCGCCAGACGGCCAGCATCGCGGACAGGAACCTCACGCCCGCAGCGCGCGCCGAGATGCGCCGCTTGCTGCGCAGCGCATCGCTGATCGGCACGCCCAAATGCCCCTTGAAAAGCCTTGAGGATGCCAGCGTCTGGGCTGATTGCATCCGCAATGATCGCGTGCGCTGGGGCTATACCGCCCCCTGGCATTATCGCACCACGCCGATCTGCGAGGCCTATGACCCGCGCAGCCGCTGTGCGGATGGCAATTGTGTGACCGCGCAGATCGAACGCAATCACAAGCTGCTGGCCGACAAGAGCCTGCCCGATCATGTCCGGCTGGAAGCGCTGGCCTTTCTGGTGCATTTTGCAGGCGATATTCACATGCCGCTGCATTCAGGCGACCGGGATGACAAGGGCGGCAATGATCGCAAGGCGGATTACGGGATCAAGCCGGGCTATAATCTCCATGCGATCTGGGATGGCCCGCTGGCCGAACGGGCAATCAGCGACCCAGCCGATCCGGTGGTGCGGCGTTATACGCTGGCTGAACGCGCCGAACTGGGCGGCGGCACGGCAGCGGACTGGGGCCGCGAAAGCTGGCAGATTGCGCGCGAATTTGTGTACCCCACCGCCTTTGACACCGCCGATGTCTGCGGCGCGGATTTGCCGATGAAAACCGCGCTGAGCCAGGAGGACATTATCGCAGGCGTGCCGATTGCGCGCCGCCGGGTGGTGCAGGCCGGCATTCGCATTGCCGAATTGCTCGACAGCGCGCTTGGCTCTAAGCGGTAAGGATGGCTGATACCCTTTCCCTTGCCAAGCGGCTGATTGCCGCGCCCAGCGTGACCCCGGCAACCGGCGCGGTGTTCGATGAATTGCAGGCGATGCTCGAACCGCTCGGCTTTGCGGTGCATCGTTTCACCCGCGGCGAGGGTGCGGCAGGCAGTGACGAGGCACCGGTTGAAAACCTGTTTGCCATCCGCCCCGGCCCACAAGGCTCGCGCCACTTTGCCTTTGCCGGGCATCTTGATGTGGTGCCGCCCGGAGATGGCTGGGCCAGTGATCCGTTCGAACCGCAGGAGCGCGGGGAACTGCTGCAGGGGCGCGGCGCGGTCGACATGAAAAGCGCGATTGCCGCGATGGTCACCGCCGCTGCCGCCGTGCCGCAGGAGGCGGGCACGATCAGTTTCATCATCACCGGCGATGAAGAAGGCCCCGCGCTCCACGGCACCCGCGCGCTGATCGACTATATGACAACAGAAGGCCACACGCCCGATCTGTGTCTGGTGGGCGAACCGACTTCGGTGAAGCAATTGGGCGACATGGTGAAGATCGGGCGGCGCGGTTCGGTCAATATCTGGATCAGCGTTGAGGGTGCGCAGGGCCATGTCGCCTATCCGCACCTTGCCGATAATCCGCTGCCCCGGCTGGTGGCGATTTTGGCGGAGCTTGACGCGCTCACGCTCGATACCGGGACTGCGTGGTTCCAGCCTTCCAATCTGGAAATCACCGATATCAGCGTGGGCAACAAGGCCACCAATGTCATCCCGGCGTCGGGGCAGGCGCGCATTTCGATCCGCTTCAATGATCTGCACACGGGCAAAAGCCTGTCTGACCGCGTTTGCGCCATCGCCGAAAGGCACGGCGGCAAGGCGCGGCCCGTGATTTCGGGCGAGCCCTTTCTGACCGAACCGGGCGCGTTTTCCGCGCTCGTCGCCGCAGCGGTCGAAGCGGAAACCGGCATCGCGCCCGAACTCAGCACCACCGGCGGCACCTCGGATGCGCGGTTCCTGCGCGCCGTTTGCCCGGTGATCGAATTCGGGCTGTGCAATGCCACCATGCACAAGCGCGATGAAGCGGTCGCCATTCCCGATCTTGATGCGCTGGCCCGGATTTATGCCCGCATTGCCCGCGCTGCACTGGCGCTCGGCGAGCCGCAAGGCTAGCCTGCGCCCGACCGCCGGGAGAAAGCACACAGAATGGACCGCAAGCTAACCCTCTATATCCTGCTTGGCATGGCGCTGGGCGTGGTGGTGGGCCAGGTGCTCAACCAGACAGTCGCCGCTGATGTGATCAAGGCGGATATCGCTCCGTGGTTCAAGCTGCTCTCGGATATTTTCCTTAATCTTATCAAGATGCTGGTTGCGCCGCTGGTGCTTTCAACGATTGTCGTCGGCATTGCGCACATGGGCGACAGCGCGGCGCTGGGGCGCATCGGGGTGCGCGCGCTGACATGGTTTATCACTGCCAGCCTGATTTCGATCGGGCTGGGCCTTGTCATGGTCAACCTGTTCCAGCCCGGGGTCGGTGCGCCGATCCCTGACGTCGCCGAAGCTGCCGCCGCCGTGGGCGAGGTCAAGGAATTGAAGGCGACCGAGTTTGTGCTGTCGATCTTTCCCAAGAACGCGGTGGAAGCGCTGGCAACCAACAACATCCTGCAAATCCTGGTATTCTCGATCTTTGCCGGCGTCGCCCTGTCAGCCATTGGCGAGCGCGGCGCGGCGCTGGTCAAGGGCGCGGATGCGCTGGCGGAAATGATGTTGCAAGTCACCGGCTATGTGATGCGCTATGCGCCTGTCGCGGTGTTCGGCGCGCTCGCCAATGTGGTTTCGGCCAGCGGGCTGGCGATCCTTGGCACTTATCTGGAATTGCTGGCAGAATTCTATTTCTCGCTGGTGCTGCTCTGGATCATCCTGCTCGGCGCGGGCGCGGTGTTTCTCGGCGCGCGCATCTGGGTGCTGATCCGCTATATTCGCCAACCGCTGATGATCGCCTTTTCGACTGCCTCATCCGAAGCGGCGCTGCCCAAGCTGTTCGAACAGCTTGATCGGTTTGGCGTGCCGCGGCGGATTTCAGGCTTCATGCTGCCCCTCGGCTATTCCTTCAATCTCGACGGCTCGATGATGTATATGAGCTTTGCGACGATCTTCATCGCGCAGGCCTATGGGATGGATCTGAGCATCACCACGCAGATCATGATCCTGCTCACACTGATGATTTCATCCAAGGGGATCGCCGCCGTGCCCCGCGCCAGCCTCGTCGTGATCACGGGCACGCTTGCGATGTTCGGCCTGCCGGTGGAAGGTGTGGCGATCATCCTGGCGATTGATCAGTTCCTTGATATGGGGCGCACTGCCACCAATGTGGTCGGCAATGCGGTGGCCACCGCCGTTATCACCAAGTGGGAAGGCATGATCGAGGTCGAGGAGCCCGATTTCGCCGAACTGCCCCATGCGCCGGCCCATACCGCCGCCGATGGACGAGCGGGGCTGGAACTGGATGAAAGCAATTTCGAAAAGCGGGGCTAGCGGGCTCGGTCAGGCAGCGGGCTTGGCGCGCTTTTCATATTCAATCGGCACAAACGGCGCGAGCCCGCAGCCTGCGCCGCGCTGGGGCACCCCGCCCACATTCATCAGCACATAGATGATGTCGGCCCCGCACATCTGATCAATCGAGGTTTCAAAGGCAAAGGCGCGTTCAAAGCCCAATCCGGGGCAGCGGGTCGGCATGGTGACGCGGTAAACCTTGCCGCCGCGCATCTCGAAATCGATCACGGAATCGCTGCGCACCTGCGACTGGCGCACCTGGCTGCGCGGAATGCAGCTTTGCGCTTCGCCCACCACCTTGGCGGCAGGTACGCGGGCATTGCGATCGGTGCTGCCTTCCGTGCTGGCTGCGCAACCGGCAAGTGCAAGCGCAAGGGGCAGGGCTGCGGCAAGGGCGGGACGGGCAGGCATCAGCATTTCTCCTGAGAGGCGCGCGAAAGCTCGCAGGTTGCGCTTGAACGGGCGCTTAATCTGCGGGCGGCGCGGCTGCGCGGGTTTTGGGCGGTGCCAGCACCTTCTTGCGGAAGCTGCACAGATCAGCAACCTTGCAGCGCCAGCACTCCGGCGTCCTTGCCTTGCACACGTATCGTCCGTGCAGGATCATCCAGTGGTGCGAATCGCGGCGGAACGGCTGTGGCACCCGCTTTTCCAGCTTGGCCTCGACGTGATCCGGGGTCTTGCCCTTGGCCATGCCGGTGCGGTTGCCGAGCCGGAAGATATGCGTGTCAACCGCAAAGGTTTCCTGCCCGAACCAGCAATTCAGCACCACATTGGCGGTCTTGCGCCCGACGCCCGGCAGCCTGACCAGCGCCTCGCGATTATCGGGCACTTCGCCGCCGTGCTCCTCCACCAGAATGCGCGAGAGCGCGATCACGTTCTTGGCCTTGGAATTGAACAGGCCGATGGTCTTGATGTGCTCTTTCAGCCCCGCTTCGCCGAGGTCGAGCATGGCTTGCGGGGTCGTGACCTTGGCAAACAGCGCGCGGGTTGCCTTGTTGACGCCGACATCGGTTGCCTGCGCTGACAGCGCGACCGCCACCAGCAACTGATAGGCATTGCCATATTCCAGCTCGGTCTGGGGCGCGGGGTTATCTTCGGCGAGGCGGCGGAAGAATTCGAAGATCTGATCCTTGGTCATGGTTGGCGCGTGCTCACAATCCCAGCACGTCTTCCATGGTGTAACGCCCGGCCGGCTTGCCGCGCAGCCATTCGGCCGCCTTCACTGCGCCGCGCGCGAAGATCATGCGGTCTTCGGCGGAATGCGACAGGGTGAGGCGTTCGGATGGGCCGGCAAAGATCACCGAATGCTCGCCCGCCACGGTGCCGCCGCGCAGCGTGGCAAAGCCGATTGCGCCTTCGCGGCGTTCGCCCGTGTGGCCATGACGCCCGCTTTCCATGTGCTCGGCCAAGGTAATGCCGCGCGCTTTTGCTGCTGCCTCGCCCAGCAGCTTGGCCGTGCCCGATGGCGCATCCACTTTCATGCGGTGGTGCATTTCGAGCACTTCGATATCCCACTCCGCCCCCAATCGCGCCGCCGCCTCGCGCACCAGATGGGCAAGCAGGGTGACGCCCAGCGAGAAATTGCCGGTCTGGAGCACCGGCACAGTCTTGGCGGTCTCTGCCAGCATCACGAAGTGTTCTTCGCCAAGGCCGGTGGTGCCGACGAGAATCGGAATGCCCGCCGCGCGCGCCGCCGCCAGATTGACGCCAAGCGCCCCCGGTGCAGAAAAATCGACGAGGCAATCGCATTGCACCGCCAACGGCTCGGGATTGCCGCCTTCATCCACGCCCACTTGCAAGCTGTGTCCAGCCTCCCGGATCGCGGCGTCGAGCGCCTCGCCCATCCGGCCCTTGTGTCCGATCACTCCGAAACGCATTGCCTGTCTGCCCATTGCCTTATCTGTGCGGGGGTGGTTGATGTTTGCCATGACACAGATCAAGCGCATCGTCATCCTTACCGGCGCAGGCATTTCGGCGGAAAGCGGGATCGATACCTTCCGTTCGGCAGGGGGGCTATGGGAACAGCACCGGGTGGAAGATGTCGCCACGCCCGAAGGCTTTGCCCGCAATCCGAACCTTGTGCTCGGCTTCTACGATCTGCGGCGCGCGGCCTTGGCTGAGGTTGTGCCCAATGCGGCGCATATGGCGCTGGCGCGGCTGGAACGGGAGTTTTCGGGAGAACTGCTGCTCGTCACGCAGAATGTCGATGATCTGCACGAACGTGGCGGCAGCGCGCGGGTGCTGCACATGCATGGCGAATTGAAATCGGCGCTGTGCACTTCCTGCGAGACCCGGTCGCGCTGGCTTGAGGCGATGATCCACCGCCCGCCATGCCCGGTGTGCCGCGCACCGACCTTGCGCCCCGATGTGGTATGGTTCGGCGAGATGCCCTATCAGATGGGGCGCATCTATCAGGCGCTGGAGCGCTGCGATCTGTTTGTCAGCATCGGCACATCGGGCGCTGTCTATCCCGCTGCCGGGTTCGTGCAGGAAGCAAGGGCGAGCGGTGCGCGCACGCTGGAACTCAACCTTGAACCCAGCGAAGGTTCGCGCCTGTTCCACGAAACCCGCCTCGGCCCTGCAAGCATGCTGGTGCCCGCGTGGGTGGGCGAAATGCTCTCAGCGATAGGCTGACAAGCGTTCGCGCCCGATCCTCAGGCGAGCGCACGCTACCGTGCCGGCTGGAAGAATTGCGCCGGAGCGAGACACGCCTTGTTGCCCTGTGTGCCCCTGTTCAATCGCTCGTTGATGACATCCGCGCGGTATTCGAGGCTGCCGGTCAGGGGCAGGATGCCCAATCCCTTGGCCACATCCCTTGAGAAGAATACTGAGTATTCAAGGTCTGGCTCACGCTCGGGATCGCAATCTTCCGAAGCCAGATCACCTATCTCCATGTCACCGAAGCCATGGATCATCACCGGGTCAACGCCTGCTTGCACGAGCAATTTGTCTTGTTTTTTGATGTATAATTCAGCCCGATCAACCCATTCCTGCTTCTCCTCGGCAGGGTTCTCGACAAGCTTGCCTTCCGGGCTATTCAACAGATCATCGAACACCTCGGCCATTTCCTGGGGCGTGTCTTTCGTCAATCCACCATGAAAAAGCAGAATGGTTGCGCCAATCGAATGCCGCTGCTGAACCCCGGAATAAATGTAATTCGCGCAAGCTGACGCGCAGACATCGGTGATATAAACCGCAGCGTCGCGCTGTTGCAGCGCTTCGGCAATGTCAATCGCGGGAAAAGCATCGCCCCCGCCCGACCTGATCACGACAACGGGCTTTGTTCCGGAAGGGAGTTGATCAAGCCAGCCGAAAACCTGTTCGTGCAAATCGTCGTCAATGTCTCCGCTGATGCAGGCACCGGCTCCCTTGGCCGTAAAATTATCGCGGCTTTCGGTCTCGTCCATTGCCGACTGGCGTGCCATCCACTCCTTGCATTCTTCAATGATCTTGGTCGGGGGATCGGCGTCTTTCTGCGCGCAAGCAGTCCCAACACCGGCGATCAAGAAAAACAGAAGAACGGACTTGAGTTGAGCAGCAAGTTGCATCCCAGGGTCTCCGCTGCGGTGCGCTGTATTCCAAAAAGGGCTGGCCGGGTCTGGCCAGCCCCCAAGCAGGTCAGAATTTCACACCGATCTTCACGCCCACTTCACCCTTGCATTTCACCTTGCCGTCGCCGTCCATCGAACAGCCGCCTTTGACATAGGGCTTCAGTTTCGGCTTCGGCTTGGGCGGAGTGCTGCCCTGCTGCCCACCCGACACAAAGTCGATTTCGCTCGCGCCAAGTTCGCAAATGTTCGCATGCAAAGTCATTCTACGCTCCGATTGTTGAGGGTACAGTCACTGCTGCCAGTTTGGCTTCTCAGAGACCGCGTTGATTTCTAGGGTAAATTTTGCGGCACATCAAGCTTGCATGTGACATGTTACCGGCCCGATCCTGTTCATGGCGTGACCGTGCGCGAGCCTGATCCGAGATGAACTTGAGTGGTAGCGGTAGCTCAGCTCGACGCCAGCCGACGGCGCTGTTTCTGGGTTTCTGCAGCCAACCAGCCAACCCGACGACGTGGCCCCCACCACGCGGCCGCAGAATGCCTGCGCGGACCTCGCTTTGCCAAGTGATTTGCCCTTGGCGAACTACGCCTGATCTTTCCCCAATGGGCGGTGTTCGAGCCGTTCTGTCGGGCCTCCCCTGTGCGCGTCGGGCCGCCTTGGCGGGCGCTGCCGCCCTGCTTTCCGTCCGGCTCGTCGGTGCAGCGCCGGCTCTGCCTGCGGCGCGACAAGGGTCTGTGACGCTCGCGCAATCACACCCTGCTGCCGATCCGGCGATCGGACTACAGGCTTGATTTGGTTGCCATCCACGCTAATTTTTTGGGGCCGGAATCGGCAAACTCTGTAAATAAAGGGGTCCTTTAATGACGTATATCAACAGCATTACCGACTTCGAAAACGCAGCGATCCAGGAATTGACTCGCGAAGAGATAGGCCACGTCGATGGTGGCGCTCGCGTTCAGGCAGCCATCAAGTTTCTCGATTGGGTTGGGCGCGCCATGACTGCTCATGCTGTCGTGAGTGCAGTCTCCAAGGCAGCTAAAGGCATTGATGTCGGGAAGGTTGGTGACCCGATGGACACCAAACTCGGCATCAATACCGGGAAGTAATATTATGATGCCCGCTAGACAAAATCGAAGTCAGCTGGGCATGCAGTAAAAATTGAAGAGCGCGGCAGTGGTGCTGGTTTTGCACGATGCCGCGCTCTTTGTGATTGTGATGTGTTCTCTACCAGTCACACATTGCATTGGCCGAAGCGGGTTTGCGCTACTGTCCGATCCGCTGCTCCACGAAATCGTCAGATATATTTTTCAGTTTCTGATGCAGAGCAATTGGCATCGCTGTCGCCCCTTGCTAGGCGGTTGCCCGAGCGTTGGTTTGCCCGAACTCCCTCGCAAGGCCGCGCTTGCGAGCGACGCAAAAGTCTGCTCGGCCCTGCGGCCCGCCGCTCTCGGTGGTCTTCAGGCTTTGGGTGTCGCTGACCCAAGCGCAGCGCACCCCTTGCACGCCGGGTCTTTGGCAATCCTGATCGTGCGCAGGGCCGGGGTCAGTCCGTCGAGAATATGCATCCGGCCCCACCCCGCATCGCCCAGCGTGCTCACCCCGTCGAGCAGCACGCGCACCGCCTGCAGCGCGGCAAAGCTGCCTGCCCAGCCGGCCATCGCGCCCAGCATGCCGTCTTCGGCGCAGGTATCGCAATCCTCGGCATCGAAGGCATCGCCGACATAGCAGCGGTAGCAGGCCGCGCCGGGCAAGTGCCCGGCAAAAGCGCCGACCTGTCCCTGAAACCGGCCGACAGCAGCCGACAAGAGCGGGATGCCAGCGGCCACGCAGGCATCCGAGACCGCAAGGCGCGTGGCGAAATTATCGGTTCCGTCCACCACCACATCTGCGCCCGCAATCAGCTGCGCGGCATTGGCAGGCGTAATGCGCGCGTCCGACACGTCAACGCTCAGCGAGTTGTCGAAATTCGCCAGCCAGCGCCGCGCCGACACCGCCTTGCCATGGCCGACATCGCGGGTGGTGAAGATCGTCTGGCGCTGGAGGTTCGACACATCGACCACATCATGATCGACCAGCGAAAGCCGCCCGATCCCGGCGGCGGCCAGATATTGCAGGGCAGGACTGCCGATCCCGCCCAGCCCGATGACCGCGACATGGCTCTGCGCCAGCCGAACCTGGCCCGCGCCGCCCACTTCGGGCAGCACGATATGGCGGGCGAAGCGTTCGAGGCGGGCAGGCGGCAAGCTCATGAACATGCCTGTTGGCAGGCTGTGCACAGCCTGTGAATAGCTTGGGGATGAACCTGTGCGCAAACCTGTGGGCAGGCCTGTGAACAGCCCGGCGATGAGCGGTGGAAACGAGGGGCGAACAGGCCCTGCCGCGTCAGCTTTCCAGCTGGCGCAGCAGGCTCCTTACGTCGCCATCAATATCGGCATCACGCGCCCGCAAATCCTCGATCAGCCGCACCGCGTGGATCACGGTGGAATGATCGCGCCCGCCGAACTTGCGCCCGATTTCGGGGTAGCTGCGCGGGGTGAGCACTTTCGACAGATACATCGCCACCTGCCGCGGGCGCACCACGGCGCGGGCCCGGCGCTTGCTGCTCATTTCGGCGCGGTCGATCCGGTAGAACTGGCACACCGTGCGCTGGATCTCGTCGATTGTGATCCGGCGGCGGTTGGCGCTGAGGATATCGGTGAGCTGTTCTTCGGCCAGTTGCAGTGACACCTGCTGGCCGGTAAGTTGGGCATAGGCGACCAGTTTGTTGAGCCCGCCCACCAGTTCACGAATGTTGCGCGTGATGGTGCGGGCAAGGAAATCGACCACATCATCGGGCACATCGAGCGGGGCAAAGCGGGTCAGCTTTGACAGCAGGATCTTCTTGCGCAATTCGATATCTGCGGCCTGGATATCGGCCACCAGCCCCATCGAAAGGCGGCTGAGCAAGCGCGGTTCAACCCCGTCGAGCGATTGCGGCGCGCGATCGGCGGCAAACACCAGCCGCTTGCCTTCGGCGAGCAGCGCATCAATGGTGTAGAGCAATTCTTCCTGCGCACTGGCCTTGCCGATGATGAACTGGATGTCATCCACCAGCAGCAGATCGAAGCTGCGCAACCGCGCCTTGAATTCGAGCATCTGGCCCGATTTGAGCGCCTGCACGAATTCGACCATGAAACGTTCGGCCGAGCAGTAGAAAATCCGCGCCCGCGGGTGCGAATGCAGATAGCCGTGGCCGATTGCATGCAGCAGGTGGGTCTTGCCTTGCCCGGTCGCTGCCTTGAGATAGAGCGGCGAGAATTGCGGCGTTTCGAGGGCGGACATGCGCTGCGCAGCATTGCAGGCCAGCACATTGGCCTCGCCGGTCACGAAAGCCGCGAAGGTCAGCGTCGGATCAAGCCCGATCGAACTGGTAAAGCTCGCATCGGCCACCGCGCCGGTTGCCATGGCAAGCGCGCTGACCCCGTCATTGGCAGGGCGGCGGCCATCATCAATCCGCAAATCGGGAAGCTGGCGGCGGCCGGGCTGGACCTGGATATTGACCTTGCGCACTTCGCTGCGGGCGATCTTCCACGCCAGTTGCAACCGATCATGAAAACGATCGCGCACCCAGTTGGCGGAAAATTCGGTCGGCAGGAACAGATCGAGCGTGCCCGTCTCGGGATCAAGATTGCCCAGCTGGATCGGTTTGATCCACTGGCTGTGCAATTGGTGGCCCAAGTCCTTGCGCAGCCCCTGGCTGATATCGGCCCAGTCTGCGGCGAGGTTCACGGCTTCGGAATCTTCCATCAAATGTTCATCGGCATGGCGGCGCGTTGCACGCGCTTTGTCGTTCTTGTGCACCATGGCATCCCCACTTCGACCATGCGCCCGGCGCCTCACCCGGTTCGCATTTGCTTGTTTGTGTTACAGGCAAAGCTTCGCCCTTCCCCGGAACAGGCATCCCCGGTGAAGCCCCCCTGTTGGCTCGATTGTCTAAGATCCGTGCTGTCCCGGCCCGGATGAGAGGCGAATAAAGAACCCTGCGGCGCTTTGCGCAAGCACGGAAGTTTAAAAAAACTGAAATAATCCTGTTGACATGGGTCAACCCCTAGGACTTGCGTTCAAGTTCATGAAAAGAAACAATAAAGGCGTTTTTTTCCGCGCGAATCGTGGATAATCCTGACATTCCGCGCGGGCCTTGTGGTCACAATGGTCGCAAAGCAAAAGGGCCGCACCTTGGAAGGTGCAGCCCATGTCCCTTTGACCGCCCAAGCAATCCGTAAACTCCCGTAGGGAGAACAGCGAATCGCTTAGAAAATGCGAATCAGAGTGCGGCGACCCGGCGGGTCAGGCGCGACATCTTGCGCGCCACGGTGTTCTTGTGGAGCACGCCGCGCGCAACCCCGCGGGCCATTTCGGGCTGGGCCGCCTTGAGCGCAGCAGCCGCTGCGTCCTTGTCACCGGTTTCGCAAGCCGCTTCGACCTTCTTGATGAAGGTGCGGATGCGGCTGATGCGGGCGGTGTTGATTTCCGCGCGGTTGGCGTTGCGGCGGATGCGCTTCTTGGCTTGCGGCGTGTTGGCCATAATTCGTGTCTGTCTCGCGTTTTGTTCAGGCTGTCTGAGGCAGCCGGGAAATTGGTGACGGTTCGCTCGAAAATGGGCGAGCGGACGCAGGGCCCAACCGCCGGAAAGCAGCGCGCATAGTCACAAGCTGCCCGAAGGTCAATGATTCCCTCACTTCTGGCACACCGGGCAGAACCATGTGCTGCGCCCGCCTTGCACAATGCGGTGGATGGTGCCGCCATCTGCGCGGCGGCACGGCTCCCCCTCGCGGCCATAGGCATCAAAGCTGCTGGCGAAATAGCCCAGTTCGCCTGTCGGCGCGGCATAGTCGCGCAAGGACGAGCCGCCATCGCGGATCGACGCTTCGAGCACGTCGCGGATGGCGGGCACAAGGCGTTCCAATTGCGGGCGGGTGACCTTGCCTGCCGCCTTGCGCGGATTGATGTCTGCGCGCCACAGCGCCTCGCAGACATAGATATTGCCGAGCCCCGCCACGATCCGCTGATCGAGCAGCGCCAGCTTGATCGCGGGCACCTTGCCCGCCAGCGCGGCCTTGAGATAGGCGGCGCTCAGCCCGTCCCCCAGCGGTTCCGGGCCGAGCGCTGCGAACGGCGGCCAAGTATTCAGGGCAGTTGTCGCCACCAGATCGACCGAGCCAAAGCGGCGCGGATCGCACAGGGCAAAGCGGTTACGCGCAGTGGTCATCAGCAGGTGATCATGGGTCTCAGGCGCAGCGGGATCGATTCGCCAGCGCCCGCTCATGCCCAGATGAAAGATCATCGTGGCATCGCGGTCGGTATGGATCAGGCCATATTTCGCGCGTCGCGTGAGGCTTGTGATGCGCGCGCCTGTCATCACCTGCACCAGATCATGCGGAAAGGGCCGCCGCAGATCGGGGCGATTGAGCGTGAGCGAGGTCACCACTTCGCCTTCGAGAAAACGCGCAAGACCCCGCACGGTGGTTTCGACTTCGGGCAATTCAGGCATTTTGGTTCGGGTTCGCTTTCGCTCAAGGGCAGCGCCGCCCGCGCCACCGCCCTTGCGCCCGGAGCCTGCCGGGATATCATCCGGGCGCAAGGGCGAAGGAGCGGGCAGCGCAGCAAACGCAACAAAAGGTGCCTCTAACACCCTTTGCCTTGGCCGCAATTGCCTCTAGGTGGAGGCGCATGAGCCAGCCATCAGAACCCGCAACCGTTTCCTTTGGTTACACCGAAGTCACTCCGGAAGAAAAAACCCGCCGTGTGGGCGAGGTTTTCTCCAGTGTCGCGCGCAAATATGACATCATGAATGACGCGATGAGCTTTGGCATGCATCGCGGCTGGAAGGATCGTTTCGTGCGCCGCGTGAAACCGCAGCCGGGCGAACAGATTCTCGACATGGCAGGCGGCACCGGCGACATCGCCTTTCGCATGGCAGCGCGCGGCGCGGATATCACCGTGGCTGACATCAATCAGGACATGCTCGATGTCGGCGCCGAACGCGCGGCGGAGCGCGGTAGCGGCGAGGGGGAGGGCAGCCTCGTCTTCACCTGCCAGAATGCCGAAGAAGTCAGCTTTGCGAGCGGCACCTTTGATGCCTACACCATCGTTTTCGGCATCCGCAATGTGACCTACAAGGACAAGGCGCTGGCCGAGGCGTTCCGGGTGCTGCGCCCGGGCGGGCGGTTTTTCTGCATGGAATTTTCGACCAGCGAATGGGCCGGCTTCCGCGAGATCTACGATCTGTATTCCGAACAGATCATGCCGCGCATGGGGCAGGTCATCGCAGGCGACCGGGAGAGTTATCAATATCTCGTCGAATCGATCCGCAAGTTCCCGCGGCCTGCGGAATTTCAGCGGATGATTGCAGCAGCGGGGTTTGTGAACACGAAGGTGGAAACCATTCTCGGCGGCGCGGTGGCGATCCATTCGGGGTGGAAGATTTAACGCGTGACATCATCGGTAACGCATCTCTCCCGCCTCGCGCGCTGGGGCGTGACCCTTGCCCGCAGGCGTGCGCTGGTGGGGATCGAGAATGATCCCAATGCGCCCGCTGCCCTGCGGCGGCTGGTCAGGCTGGCGCGGCTGGTTACGCTGACGGGCAAGAATGGCCCGCGCGATTATGCCGGGGCCTTCCGCGCGATTGGCCCGGCGGCGATCAAGCTGGGCCAAAGCCTTGCGACCCGTCCCGATCTGGTGGGCGAAGAAGCAGCGCAGAACCTGCTCAGCCTGCAAGATAGCCTGCCGCCGGTGCCCTTTGCCGCGATCCGCGAGGCGATCGAAGCGAGCTTTGGCCAGCCGCTGGACAAGCTGTTTGCCGAGATCGACCCGGTGCCCGTTGGCGCGGCCAGCATCGCGCAGGTCCACAAGGGCATCACCACCGATGGCCGCAAGGTGGCAATCAAGGTGCTGCGCCCCGGCATCCGCGAAAAATTCGCCCGCGACATCGCCACCTATGAATGGGCCGCCGCCCATGTCGAGGCGATGGGCGGGGAGGCGACCCGCCTGCGCCCGCGCCTCACCATCGCCAATTTCAAGCGCTGGTCCTATTCCGAACTCGATCTGCGGCGCGAAGCGGCCTCGGCCTCGGAACTGGCAGAGGATATGGCCGGTATCGGCGGCTACCGCATTCCTGCCATCGACTGGGACCGCACCAATGGCCGGGTGATGACGATCGAATGGATTGACGGGGTCAAGATCAGCCGCGTCGATGAACTGCGCGCGCGCGGGCATGATCTGGATGCGATCTCGCAGAAACTGGTGATCAGCTTTCTCACCCAGGCGATCAGCCTCGGGTTCTTTCATGCCGACATGCATCAGGGCAATCTGTTCGTGGAGGATGATGGCACCATCGTTGCCATTGATTTCGGCATCATGGGCCGGATTGATCGCCGCGCGCGGCAATGGCTGGCCGAGATTCTCTACGGGCTGACCACCGGCAATTACCGCCGCGTCGCCGAAATCCATTTCGAGGCGCAATATGTGCCGAGCTATCATTCGGTCGGCGAATTTGCCACGGCCCTGCGCGCTGTGGGCGAACCCATGCGCGGCAAGCCGGTGAAGGAGCTTTCCGTCGGCCAGATGCTCGACGGGCTGTTCGCGATCACCCGCGATTTCGACATGCAAACCCAGCCGCATTTGCTGCTGCTGCAAAAGACCATGGTGATGGTTGAAGGGATCGCTACCCAGCTCAATCCCGATATCAACATGTGGGATACCGCCGCGCCCTATGTGCGATCATGGCTGCGCGACGAATTGGGGCCTGAGGCGGCGCTCGCTGACCGGCTGAAACAGGATACCGAAACGCTGTTCCGGCTGCCCGGCCTCATCCGCCGGATCGAAGAGATGTTCCCGCCCAAAGGCGGCGCGCCCGAACCGCCGCCGCTGCCCGCCATCCCGCTTATCACCGACAAGCGCGAAGGCGGATCGCTGACGGGCTATTTCGTGGCAGGGCTGGCTGGTGCGGGTGCCATGTGGGCTCTGTTCGCGAGCGGTCTCGTAGGGTAGAAAGACGCGGCGTAAGTTCTATCTTAACCAAAGCAGGCACACAGTTCATCGCGCGCGTAGGCGCGCTACCGGCGGGGAGACAGGCGGAACATGCAAGGCTGCGGCTTCAGGCACAAGGATAGCGGGCGGTGACGGGCATGACGCCCTACGCCAAGCCGCGCGTCCTGCTTGTCGTCGGCGGCGGCATTGCGGCCTACAAGGCGTGCGAGCTGGTGCGCCTGATCCGCAAGGGCGGCGGCGAAGTGACCTGTGTGGTCACCAAGGGCGGGCAGCAATTCGTGACCCCGATGTCGCTTGCCGCGCTTTCGGAAAATCAGGTCTATACCAACCTCTTCGATCTCAAGAACGAGGCCGAGATGGGGCATATCCAATTGAGCCGCGAGGCCGATCTGGTGGTGGTGTGCCCGGCGACGGCCGATCTTCTGGCCAAGATGGCGGCGGGGATCGCGGATGATCTGGCCACCACGCTGATCCTTGCCACTGACAAGCCGGTGCTGGCCGTGCCTGCGATGAATGTGCGGATGTGGGAACACGCCGCCACCCAGCGCAATATCGCGCTGCTTGCTGCCGCTGGCGTCACCGTGCTCCACCCCGATGAAGGCCCGATGGCCTGCGGCGAGTTCGGCTATGGCCTGCTGCCCGAACCGGAAGCCATCTGGCACACGATTGCCGAATATCTCGGGCTTGAAGTGGCCGAGCCTGGCGGCTCCGCAGCCGCGCCCGGTGATCGAGGTCGAAGCGCTCGAACCGGAAGAAGAATTCGACAAGGCCGAGGAAGCTGCCGCCTTGCCGTCGGCACATGAAACCGCACAGGGAGGCCTCAGCGGCCTGCTTTCGCGCCTGATCCCGCGCTCCACGGCCAAGCGCAGCCACGAGGATATCGAGGCAGAGTTTGCCGAGCTGGAAGAGCCCGCGCTGGGCGAGGAACCCCTGCCCGAAGAACCGCTGCCCGAAGAACCCCTGCCCGAAGAACCGCTGCCCGAAGAACCCCTGCCCGCTGAAACCCTGCCCGATCTGGGCGGGCCGCTGCTGGCGAAGAAGGGCAGGGCCAATGCCGCTCCGCCGATTGATCTGGCCGCAATCAATCACATGGTCGATCCGCGCAAATCCGCGCCTGAACGCATTCTCCCCGCCGCGCCCGCCGAGATCGAGGCGGAACTGGGCGATGTCATGGACGGCGCGGAATTTGCCGGGCCTGCCGATTATCGCCCGCTGGATGGCCGCCATGTGCTGGTAACTGCCGGGCCGACCTGGGAAGCGATTGATCCGGTGCGCTATATCGGCAACCGTTCAAGCGGCAAGCAAGGCTTTGCCATTGCCGCTGCTGCTGCGGCGCTGGGCGCACAGGTGACGCTGGTAGCGGGCCCGGTCGCGCTCAAGACCCCGCCGGGCGTGCGCCGCATTGATGTGGAGAGCGCCGAGGACATGGCGCGGGCCGTGCGCACCGCGCTGCCAGCCGATGTCGCGGTGATGGTGGCGGCCGTCGCTGATTGGCGCCCGCGCGATTACACCGGCGAGAAGATCAAGAAGCGCGGCTCGGCCCCGCCCGCGCTGATCCTCACGGAAAACCCCGATATCCTCGCCAATCTTGCCACCAGCCGCCAGCGCCCCGAACTGGTGATCGGCTTTGCTGCGGAAACCGAAAACGTGCTCGAATATGCGCGGGCCAAGCGCAAGCGCAAGGCGGCGGACTGGATCGTCGCCAATGATGTGTCGGGTGATGTGATGGGCGGCGATAATAACCGCGTCCACATCATCAGCGCCGATGGGGTCGAAAGCCTCGATCACATGCCCAAGAGCGCGGTCGCCATGGTGATTGCCGAACGCATTGCGGCAAGCCTGAGAGCGGAAGCGGCTGAATGAGCATTGCTGTCGAGGTCAAGCGGCTGCCCCATGGGCACGGCCTGCCGCTGCCTGCCTATGCCACAGCGGGGGCAGCTGGCATGGATGTGGTGAGCGCCGAAGACGTGGTGATCGCGCCCGGCGCGCGCCATCCGGTGGCAACCGGCCTTGCGCTGGCAATCCCGCAAGGCTTCGAGATTCAGGTACGCCCGCGTTCGGGCCTTGCCTTGAAGCACGGCATCACGGTGCCTAACACGCCGG
>JBJIOB010000052.1:0-44180 GCA_045377215.1 Erythrobacter sp. | reverse complement strand
GGTGATCGCCGTGCCGCCCGAGGCAGGCTTTGCGATCACCCCGCGCCGCCGCGAATTGGCGCAAGGCGGGCCGGATACCGGCGCGCGGGTGTGGTTTGCGGGCGCCAATCCGCAAGCGCTCGATCGGCAGGCGGCGGCAGGCGCTGTCGTCATCGTGCTGGGCGAACGCAGCATCACCCGTGCCGAGCGCGCGGCCCTGTTTGCCGCTAATGCCGCTGCCGTGCTCACCGTGGTTTCGGGCGATGCGGCGCTGGCGGCGGTGCGCGGGCGCAATGATGACGAACGCCTCCGGCTGATCAGCGATGATGCCAATGCGCTGGCCGCCTATGTGACCGAAGCGGCCATGATCGCAGCACTGGGCGAGGAGCGCTGGCGCGAATTGGCGCGCGCGGCTGCGGCCAGCGATTTTGCTCCGGTATCGCTCGACATCGGCGTCACCATCGAGGCGACTTCGCAGCGCCGCGAATTTGTCAGCCACAATCTGATCGGGATGATCCCCGGCACGGCCCCTGACGGGTCGGCGGTGCTGTTGCTGGGCCACTGGGATCACCTTGGCGAATGCGGCCCGCCTGATGCCGCTGACCGGATCTGCAACGGCGCCATCGACAATGCGAGCGGGATTGCCGCAATGCTGGAACTCGCACGGCGGCTGAAGGCAGGCCCGCGCCCGCAGCGCGACATTTATGTGCTGGCCACCACTGCCGAAGAATGGGGCCTGCTGGGCGCGCGCGCCTTTGCTGCCGCGCCGCCAATTGCGCTTGATCGCATTATCGCTGCGTTCAATTTCGATACCGTGGCCGTTGCCCCGGCGGGCGCGCCGGTGGGCATTGTCGGGCGCGCGCGCACGCCGTTCGAACCGCTGGTGTTCGAACACCTCACCAAAACCAGGCGCGTGCTGGCTGGCGGTGACTTTGCCGACAGTTTCCTGGAACGGCAGGATGGCTGGGCGCTGCTGCAACACGGCGTGCCGACCGTGCTGATTTCCAGTGCCTTTGCCTCGCGCGAGGCGTTGGGGCCGTTTCTTGCGCGCGATTATCATCGTCCGTCTGATCGGGCCGAACGGATCGAACTGGGCGGGGCGATTGATGATCTGTTGCTGCACGAGGCGGTGATCCGCCAGCTTGCCGATCCGGCGCGCTACAGCCCTGCGCCGCCCGCTGCTGCGCCCACCGCCGCGCCCACCGCTGCGCCGTAAGCCCAGCGCTCTAGCCTTAATCACAAAGCGCGGTTACATGGGCCGCCACGAATCTCTCCGCCAAAAGCCCGCGCATCCGATGCGGCGAAAAATTTGCGAAAGTGGCAGCTATGGATATCCCCCTCGGTCTGACCTTTGATGATGTGCTGCTGCGCCCGGCCGAAAGCAGCGTGCTGCCCAGCATGGCCGATACCCGCACGCAGCTGACCCGCGAAATCGCGCTGAATATCCCGGTGCTTTCGGCCGCGATGGACACCGTGACCGAAGCCGACATGGCGATTGCCATGGCGCAACTGGGCGGGATCGGCGTGCTGCACCGCAATCTCGAAGTGGCCGAGCAATGCGCCGCGGTGCGCGCGGTCAAGCGCTATGAAAGCGGCATGGTGGTCAATCCGATCACCATTGGCCCCGATGCCACCCTGGGCGAAGCGCGCCTGTTGATGCAAGCCAACCGCATCAGCGGCATCCCGGTGACGGATAATTGCGGCAAGCTCCTGGGCATTCTCACCAATCGCGATGTGCGCTTTGCGGAAAATCCGCTCCAGCCGGTGCGCGAATTGATGACGACCGAGAACCTCGCCACAGTCTCGCTTGGCACCGGGCAGGAAGAGGCGCGCCGCCTGCTGCACCATCGCCGCATCGAAAAACTGCTGGTGGTGGATGAAGCATACAAGTGCATCGGCCTGATCACCGTGAAGGACATCGAAAAGGCGGTGAATTATCCCCACGCCACCAAGGATGCCGCAGGCCGCCTGCGGGTGGCGGCGGCGACCACGGTGGGCGAGGCTGGCTTTGCCCGCACCGAGGCGCTGGTCGAGGCGGAAGTCGATGTGATCGTGATCGACACCGCCCACGGCCACAATGTCGAAGTCGCGCGCGCGGTGGAGCGCGTCAAGAAGCTGTCGAACAATGTGCAGGTAATCGCGGGCAATGTCGCCACGGCCGAGGCGACCCGTTCGCTGGTTGATGCAGGCGCGGATGCCGTCAAGGTGGGGATCGGGCCGGGTTCGATCTGCACCACCCGCGTGGTGGCGGGCGTGGGCGTGCCGCAGCTGACCGCGATCATGGAAAGCGCTGCCGAAGCGGCCAAATCGGGCGTCCCGGTGATTGCCGATGGCGGCCTGCGCACCTCGGGCGACGCGGCCAAGGCGCTGGCGGCTGGCGCTTCGAGCGTGATGATCGGCAGCATGCTGGCGGGCACGGCGGAAAGCCCCGGCGAGGTATTCCTCTATCAGGGCCGCAGCTACAAGGCCTATCGCGGCATGGGCTCTGTCGGCGCGATGGCGCGCGGCTCGGCGGATCGTTATTTCCAGCAGGATGTTTCGGCGCTGAAACTGGTGCCCGAAGGGATCGAAGGGCAGGTGCCGTTCAAGGGCCCGGCGGCTGATGTGGTTCACCAGCTGGTCGGCGGGATCAAGGCGGCGATGGGCTATACCGGCTCTGCCACCATCGGCGATCTGCAGGCGCGCGCGCAATTTGTGCGGATCACCAATGCGGGCCTTTCGGAAAGTCATGTCCATGATGTCGCGATCACCCGCGAAGCCCCCAATTACCCGACGCGCTGAGGTGGGGCCTAGACCCTTCTTTCGTCATCCCCGCGCAGGCGGGGATCCAGCTTGTTCGTGCCGTTGCCCCAAAAGTCAGCTGGATTCCCGCCTGCGCGGGAATGACATATGGGGGTCTGCACAATGACCCCCGCGGCCCGCGGGCAGAGCGCGATCGAATTGCTGGATGCGGTGATTGCCGCGGCGCGCGCGCAAAGCGCTCCGGCGGACCGGATTCTGGCCGACTGGTTCAAGGCGCACCGCTTTGCTGGTTCCAAGGATCGCCGCGCGATCCGCGATCTCGTTTATGATGCGATCCGCGCCTGCGGGCCGGTCCCGCCGAGCGGTCGGGCAGCGATGCTGCGGCTTGCAGAGCTGCGCCCCGATATCGCGGCGCTGTTTGATGGCAGCCCCTATGGCCCTGCTGCGATTGCTCCGGGCGAGCTGGCGGCAAGCGGCGGCGCGGTGCCTGAATGGCTGGCCGCAGAGCTGCGCAATTCGGGCATCGGCAACAAGGTGATGGCATCGCTCAGCGCGCGTGCACCGCTTGATGTGCGGGTCAACGCGCTCAAGACGCAGCGCGCCCGCCTTGCCCTGCCGCAGCCGGGCGAACCGCTTGCGACACCTGAGGGGCTGCGCTTTGCCAGCGGGACGCCGGTGGAAAGCTGGCCGGAATATGCCGAAGGCCTGATCGAAGTGCAGGACTTGGGCAGCCAGCTGATTGTCGAGGCGCTGCCGATTGCGCCGGGCGAGACAATCATTGATCTGTGCGCAGGCGCAGGCGGCAAGACGCTGGCGCTGGCGGCAAGGCTGGGCAATGCAGCCGAGATTATCGCGGCGGATACGGACAAGCGCCGCCTTGGCAATCTCGCCCCCCGCGCTGCGCGGGCAGGCGCCCGCATCGCCCATACCGTGCTGCTCGATCCGGGCCGCGAGATGACGGCGCTGGAGCCTTGGGCGGCCCGTGCCGATCATGTGCTGGTGGATGCGCCGTGCTCTGGCAGCGGCACCTGGCGGCGCTCACCCGAAGCGCGCTGGCGGATCGATACGGCAGGGCTCGCCCGGCTCACCGCGTTGCAGGATCATGTGCTGGACCTCGCCGCCATGCTGGTCCGCCCCGGCGGCACCATCGGTTTTGTTACCTGTTCGCTGCTTGATGCCGAAGGGCCCGATCGCATTGCGGCCTTTCTTGCGCGGCATCCGCAATGGCACACACAGCCGATCAATATTGCTGCACCCACCACGGCGCGCGGGGGCGGCCAAAGGCTTGATCCGGTCATCACCGGCTCGGATGGGTTTTTTGTCGCCTTGCTCAAAACTCCGTGTTAGCTTCAGCATATTATGGCCCAACCCAGTGGTTCCCGGCTTGATGCTTTGAAGGAGCTTGTGATGCGTTTTGCGCCCGCTGCCGCCGCCTTGTCGCTGGTTCTGGTGACGACGGCGAGTATGACGATTGCCCGCGATCACACTCCCGATCCGCGCGCTGCCGCCTTGCAGCAGGAAGGCCGCGCCGCGCTGGCCAAGGGCGAAACGCAAGGCGCGATTGACGCATTCGAAGCCGCGCTGGCGATTGATCCGGCGCATACTGCGCTGTTCATTGATCTGGGCGAAGCGGCCCGGCAGGTTGGCCTGCAAGGCAAGGCGATTGCGTTTTACCGCGAAGCATTGGCGCGCGAGCCGCGCAATTTTGCCGCCATGTCGGGCGAGGGGGAGGCTTTGGCCGAACGCGGCGCAGTTGAAAAGGCCAAGCGCAGCCTTGCCCAACTGGAAAGCCTGTGCGGCGCAACCTGCCCCGAAACGCTGGCGCTGCGAGCGCGGATCAGCGCCGATGCTGCCAAGCCCCGGCTCGCCGCCGACACGGGCGAAGGCGCGCCTGTCACCAATTGATCAGCGGGCCGAATTCGGCCAGCAGCGCCTCGTAAACCGGCCGCTTGAACGGGATGATGAGTTCGGGCAGCTGCGCCGGGGTAATCCAGCGCCAGCTGCCGAATTCGGCGTGTTCATGGGCGGTGAGATCAATATCGTGATCCTCGCCCAGAAAACGGCCCAGCAGCCAGTGCTGTTCCTGCCCGCGATAGCGCCCTTTCCACACCTTGCCGATCAATTCAGGCGGCAGATCATAGCGCAGCGGCGCCGCCGTGCGGGCCATCACTTGCACCAGATGCGCAGCAATGCCGGTTTCCTCCTCCAGCTCGCGCAGGGCGGCGGTGTGGATATCCTCGCCCGGATCAATCCCGCCTTGCGGCATCTGCCAATAGCCATGGGCTGACGGATCAAGCCGTTCACCCACAAAGACAAGGCCGGCCGCATTCACCAGCATGAAGCCCGCGCAGGGGCGATAGGGCAGATGGTCCATCGCTTCAACGCCCCAGCATGAAGCGCATCGCGGCAATGATGCGTTCCAGATCACCTTGGGTGCTCGGCACGGCTGCGCGCAGATTGGTGAAGGAATGGGTGACGCCCTGCATTTCGAGGAACACGAAATCCCGGCCCGCCGCTGCCAGCGCTGCGCCATAGGCGCGGCCCGAATCGCGGATCGGATCAAGGCTGGCCGTCACCAGCACTGTGGGCGGCGCGGCGCTGTGATCGCCCAGAATCGGGAAACCGCGCGCATCATCACGCGGCGCACCGTAGGCGGCATCGAAAAAGGCCATGGTCTCGCCCGTCAGCAGGAACCCTTCGGCAAAAGCTGCCATGCTGGCCGAGCCATTGGCATCGGCCACCAGCGGAAAGATCGGCACTTGCAGCACCACCGGAACGGCAGCGGGCGCAGCGGCGAGCAATTGCCCGATCACCACCGTGGCATTGCCGCCCGCGCTATCGCCGATGGTGATGAGGCCGCTCGCCTCGTATCCCAGCTCCGCCGGGCTGCCCGCAATCCAGCGCGCAGCCGCTTCGCAATCGAGGATGGCGGCGGGGAAGGGGGCTTCGGGGGCGCGGCGGTAATCAACGGCCACCAGCGGCAGGTCTACAGCCGCGGCAATCTCGCTGCACAGCGCATGGTGCGTCGCCAGATCGCCGATGACGAACCCGCCGCCGTGGAAGAACACCACCACCGGCGTCGGCCCCTCACGGGTTTCGCGCGCATCATAGAGCCGCAAGGGGATGTCGCCTGCCGGGCCGGTGCAGGCCAGATCGCGGATCACCGCCAGATCGCGCGCCGGACGATCGGCAATGCCATGCATCGCGACATAGGATGCGCGCGCTTCTTCGAGTGTCATATCGACCAGCTTGGGCCCTTGCACAGATGCCATCATCGCCAGAAACCCCTGCATATCGGGGCGGATATAGGGCGCATCGGTGCTCATCAGTGGTCTCTCCCGTCAAACTGTGCGAGCCGCGATAGGCGCGCGGGCGCATCATCGCCAAGCGTTTTCGCAAGCAGCCGCGATCATGCGGAACTTACCGCCAAGTGATGCGCTTGTGCGCCTATGGCAAACCCTCACATCGTGTGGCTGCGGCGCGATCTGCGTCTGGCTGATAATCCTGCGCTCTATCACGCGGCCAAAGCTGGCCCTGTCATCGCCGTCTATGTGCTGGATGATGAAAGCCCCCGGCACCATGCCTATGGCGGCGCGTCGCGCTGGTGGCTGCATCATTCGCTGGCGAGCCTCGGCAAGAGCCTCGAAGCGAAGGGCTCCAAGCTGATCCTGCGGCGCGGTGATGCGGTGGAGGAACTGACCAAGCTGGCAGCGCAGGTTGGCGCGCCCACCATTCACGCCAATCGCCATTACGAACCATGGTGGCGCAAGGCGCAGGGCAAGCTGGCCGAACGGCTTGATCTGCAACTTTATGATGGCAATTACCTGATGCCGCCGGGCAGCATCACTTCGGGCAGCGGCGGGCAGTACAAGATTTACACGCCCTTTTCCCGCGCCGTGCGTGCCGCCTTTCCGCCGCGCGCCGAACTGCCTGCGCCCGAACGCCTTGATGCGCCTGCCAGCTGGCCTGCCTCGGATGATCTTGATGCATGGGGCCTGCTCCCGACCAAACCCGACTGGGCAGAGGGATTGCGCGCCTTCTGGCAGGTGGGCGAAGCAGCGGCACACGCGCGGCTTGCGGCATGGGAAGCCGATGTCGATGATTATGACGACAAGCGCAATTTTCCTTCGCAAGACAAGGTCTCACGCCTCTCGCCGCACTTGCATTTTGGCGAGATTTCGCCGGTGCAAGTGTGGCACACCTTGAAGCACCACACCGCAAAAGGCTGGGAAACCTTTGAGGGCGAACTCATCTGGCGCGATTATTCGCAGAACGCGATCCTGCAATTTCCCGCCTATGCCACGCAGAATTATCGTGAGGATTATGATCGGCTCGCATGGCGCGATCCCGCCAGTGATGCCGCCGCCGCGCGCGATCTGAAAGCGTGGCAGCAGGGCCGCACCGGATACCCCATCGTCGATGCGGGGATGCGCCAGCTGTGGCAGACGGGATGGATGCACAACCGGGTGCGGATGATCACGGCAAGCTTTCTGATCAAGCATCTGCTGATTGATTGGCGGCATGGCGAGCAATGGTTCTGGGATACTCTGTGCGATGCCGATTACGCCTCCAACGCCACCAACTGGCAGTGGACGGCGGGGACGGGGGTTGATTCCAACATGTTCGTGCGGATCATGGCGCCCTTGAGCCAGTCGGAAAAATTCGATGCCGCGCGCTATATCCGCACCTATGTGCCTGAATTGGCGGCCTTGCAGGAACCCTATATCCACGATCCCCAGGAATTCGGGCGCAGGCCGTCAGGCTATCCGCGCAAGATCGTACCCCACAAGTTCGCCCGCGAGCGCGCGCTTGCCGCGCATGATGCCATGAAGGGGCGATAAAGGAGCGCGGGCAGGACTTGCCCCGTACCCTTGCGCGCGCTTATGGCCGCCCCAGTAACAAAGGAGAGGGTGAGAGCATGGGCGTGATCAGAAGCGCGGTTTCAGGGCTCGTGCTGGCGGGCGTGCTGGCGGCAACGGGCACGCGCGCCGAGGAACAGGGTGTTGCGGTGTCTGCCGTGCGCCTCACCCAGCCGCCGCCGCGTGACCCGTCCGAGTTGCAAGTGCTGTTCTGGAGTGATGAACAGCGCAGCCAGCGCTTTCGCGCCATGGAGCAGTGGTTTGCCGGGCACGAGGTGCCCGCTGCTGCCACCCCGCGCGCGCTGCCCAAGGGCGCGCCCTTGCCCGAAGATTTGCAGCTGGAACTCACCCGGCTGATCTCGGAAACCGGCACAGCCGGGGTGATGGTGGTGGCGGATGGCAAGGTGCGGTTCGAAGCCTATGGCCTCGGCCTTGGCCCGAATGATCGCTGGACCAGCTTTTCCGTCGCCAAAAGCTTCACCGCAACGCTGCTGGGGGCCGCGATCAAGGATGGCTTTATCGCCAGCCTTGATGATCCGGTGGTGAAATATATCCCCGGCCTTGCGGGCTCTGCCTATGAAGGTGTCACTGTCAAGCAGCTTGCCACCATGACCAGCGGGGTCAAGTGGAACGAGGATTATGCTGACCCCAATTCCGATGTCGCAAAGACGCAAAGCTTCGTGATCGAACACGGCGCAAACGCGATTGTTGCGCAGATGAAAGCGCTCCCGCGTGAGGCAGAGCCGGGCGCGAAGTGGGTTTACAAGACCGGCGAGACCAACCTGATCGGCCTGCTGGTCGAAAATGCGGTTGGCATGCCGCTGGCCGAATATGCGCAAGCCAAGATCGTGGCGGCGGCCGGGTTTGCGGGCGGCATGTTCTGGATGGTTGATCCGCGCGGCGGCAATATCGGCGGGTGCTGCCTGTCGATCACGCTGGCCGACTATGCGCGGATGGGGCTGTTTGCGCTTGAAGGCGGCGTTGCCGGAGGCGGGCGCATGGTGCCTGATGGCTGGTTTGCCGAGGCCGGCGCCCCCCAGGTCAGTTTCGCGCCGCGCGCGCCCGGTTTTGGTTACGGCTACCAATGGTGGACTTACCCCGGCGGCAATTTCGGCGCGCAAGGGATCTTCGGGCAAGCTATCACCGTCATCCCGCAAAAGCGTCTGGTGATTGCCTATATCGGCAACTGGGCACAGGCAAGCGGCGGTCCGGAGCGTGCCCGCTTTCTGGCCATCAGTCAGAAAATCGCGGCAACTATCGAGTGACCCTGCGCGCCCGGCACTATACCGCCGGGCGATAGACCCCAAGATGGCTGTAGCGTTGCAGGATATTGTCGTGGACAATCGGGCTGAGCAATTCGGCAAAGGCGCAGCCCACCACGCAATTGTCCCACCACACCACCTGCGCCTGCAAGGCTTCGAGCCCCGGCAGCGTCAGCCAGCACAATTGGCCATCATGCATCCGGTTGATCGAGGCGGCTGAAAAGCCCAGATCGACAGGATCATGCACCACGCTCTGGAAGGCCCGCCCGCCCGATGCGCGCAAGGTGGCCGGGATCATCAGCTTGGTACGCGGGCTGCTGCGGTCTTCCTGCGCAGCCTTGAAATAGGGATCGTGCGGAGTGGGCATAGCGGTGCTACCTCGGTGCGGCTTTCGGAACAGCCTGCATCATCACGCAAGCAGCCCTAACACCGGGTTACAAGGCATGGTTAAATCCGCGTTGGCCTTAACTTTCGCGTAGGGGTTATATGCTTAGTCGATCCGTTCGCGGTGCAGGCCGTCAAAACCTTCGGCCAGCAAGGCAACGATCCGCTGCGCCACCACTTCGGGCGGTTTCACATCCTGCGGATTTTCGCCGGGAAAGGCGCGGGCGCGCATTTCGGTACGGGTTGCGCCCGGATCAATGATCGCCACGCGCACTGCGCAGATGAGTTCGACTTCGGCGGCATAGGTTTCCAGCAGGTTTTCAAACGCCGCCTTGGTGACCGAATAGGAACCCCAATAGGCTCGCGGGCTGCGCGCCACCGAACTGGTGAGGCCAATCACGCGCCCGGCCTCGGCCCGGCGCAGCATGGCGTTGAAATTGGACAGCAGCGCCTGATTGGCCACCAGATTGGTGAGCAATGCCTGATTGAACTGCTTGGGATCGACCTGCGCAATCGGGGTGAGTTCGGGCAGATAGCCTGCCGCCAGACACAGCACATCAAGGCTTTGCCAGCGGCCCGCAATCGCGGCGGCAAGCCGGGTGACGCTGTCAGGCTCGGTCAGATCGAGCGGCGCGATGGTGGACGTGCCGCCCGCAGCGTGGATCGCATCTTCCACTTCCTCAAGCGCTTTCACCTTGCGCGCGACCAGAATCACATGCGCGCCCGCGCGGGCGAGTTCCTGCGCGGTGGCGGCACCAATGCCGCGGCTGGCGCCGGTGACAAGGGCAGTGCGCCCGGCGAGGGGTTTGGTGGTGTCAGTGGTCATGATGGTGTCAGGCTGCTTTGGGATCGGCAAAGGGAAGTTCGGCCGCTTTCGGCTCGCTCATGGCAAGATCGGTTAGCGAGGTGGGATATTCGCCCGAAAAACACGCGTCGCAAAATTGCGGGGCAGCCGCATTGCGCTGCGCCGCGCCGACTGCGCGGTACAGCCCGTCAATCGAGATGAAGGCAAGGCTATCGGCCTTGATGAAATCGCGCATCGCATCGAGTTCCATGCGGGCAGCCAGCAGTTTGGAGCGTTCGGGCGTATCGACCCCGTAGAAACAGGAATGCGCCGTCGGCGGGCTGGCGACGCGGAAATGGACTTCGCTGGCGCCCGCATCGCGCATCATTTCCACGATCTTGAGGCTGGTGGTGCCGCGCACGATGGAATCGTCGATCAGCACGATGCGCTTGCCTGCAACAAGGCCGCGATTGGCATTATGCTTGCGCTTGACGCCCGAATTGCGCGCGGTGTCGGATGGCTGGATGAAGGTGCGCCCGACATAGTGCGAACGGATGATGCCGAGTTCGAACGGGATGCCCGATTGCTGGGCAAACCCGATCGCGGCAGGCACGCCGCTGTCAGGCACCGGCACCACCAGATCGACATCGCACGGCGCTTCCATGGCAAGCTGTGTGCCGATGGCTTTTCGCACTTCATACACGCTTTGCCCGGCAAACAGGCTGTCGGGGCGGCTGAAATAGACATGTTCGAAAATGCATGGCCGCGCCGCGACATTGCCGAAGGGGCGCACGCTTTTCACATCGCCCGAAAAATCGACATGCACCATTTCGCCCGGTTCAACCTCGCGCAGGAATTGCGCGCCGACGACATCGAAGGCGACAGTTTCGCTGGCAAACACAAAGGCATCCCCCATCCGGCCCATCACCAGCGGACGAATGCCGAGCGGATCGCGGCAGGCAATCATGCCTTCGGGCGTCATCACGATCAGCGCATAGGCCCCTTCAACGAGGCGCAGCGCATCAATCAGCCGATCCGCCAGCGTGGGATAGCGCGAGGTGGCGACAAGGTGAATGATCACCTCGGTATCGGAGGTGGACTGAAAGATCGAACCCTTGCGCACCAGATCGGATCGCAAAGTCATCGCGTTCGAGATATTGCCATTATGCGCCACGGCAAAACCGCCGCTCGCCAACTCGGCATAGAGCGGCTGCACATTGCGCAGGCCTGATCCCCCGGTGGTGGAATAGCGCACGTGGCCAGCGGCCATGTGGCCGGGCAATTCGGCGATGCTTTCAGCGGAGGAGAAATTGTCGGCGACATGGCCAAGGCCCCGGCTCGAATAGAATTCGCTGCCGTCAAAACTGGTGATGCCCACCGCTTCCTGCCCGCGATGTTGCAGGGCATGGAGGCCCAAAGCCGTCGCAGCGGCAGCATCGGCGGCGTTGATCGCACCGAAAATGCCGCACTCCTCGCGCAGCTTGTCACCATCTGTATCCATGAAAGGATGGGTGAAATTGGTGGAAGTGGCCGCCATCACCTGATTGTCCTGCTGCGCGCGCCGTTGTGGCTGGGCTGCTAATGGCGATGTGACGGGTCAATTACAAGGGAAACTAATGACAGTTCGGGCATGGATGGGCCTGCGGCTGACACGGGGCGGGCAGTTTGGTGCGAAGGCCGTTGTGCGCTGCGCCCTGGCGCTTTAGAGGCAAGGGCCCCGACGCGTTTCGCAGAGACCCCAGCCCCTTATGCTTTCCCCTTTTGAATGGATGATCGCCAAGCGTTACCTCTGGCCCGGCCGGGGTGAGGCCTTTATCGCGCTGGTTGCCGGCATTTCGGTCGGCGTGGTGGCACTATCGGTGGCGCTGCTGGTGGTGGTGATGAGCGTGATGAACGGCTTTCGCTACGAATTGTTCGACAAGATTGTCGGGCTCAATGGCCATGCCATCGTGCAGGCCTATGGCGGCAGGCTGGATGATTGGGAAAGCGTGCTGGCCGATATCCAGCAAACCCCCGGCGTCACCAGCGCCAGCCCGCTGATCGAACAGCCGCTGGCCACCAGTTTCAACGGGCGTATCGAGATGACTTTCGTGCGCGGCAACACTGCCGAAGACATCGCGACGCTGTCTGACAAGGTGCTGCTCGGCAATCTTTCCGATTTGCGCAGCGATGCAGGCAAGGTCGCCATCGGATCGCGGCTTGCCCAGAATATCGGCGCGCGGGTGGGCGACACCATCACCATCATCAACCTGCAAGGGCGCACCACGCCGTTCGGCACGTCGATCCGGCAGGTGGGATACGAAGTGGCGGCGATCTTCGAAGTCGGGGTTTATGATTTCGACAGCAAATTCGTCATCATGCCGATTGCCGATGCGCAGACCTTGCTGCTGATGGGCGATACCATCGGGATGATCGAGGTGAAGGTGGAAAATGCCGATCGCGTGGGCGAGATCCTCAAACCGCTGGAAAACAAATTGCTTGGCCGGGCGGTGATTGCCGATTGGAAGGTGATCAATTCCACTTTGTTCGAAGCGCTTCAGGTGGAACGCGTGGCGATGTTCTTTGCGCTTTCCTTCATGGTGGTGGTGGCCGCTTTCAATATCCTTTCCAGCCTTGTCATGCTGGTGCGCGCCAAGACCCGCGATATTGCGATCATGCGCACGATGGGGGCGACGCGGCGATCCTTGCTCAAGATCTTTGTCACCACTGGCACGGCGGTGGGCGCGGTCGGCACGCTATCGGGCCTCGTGCTGGGTTTTCTGGTGCTCTATTTCCGCGAACCGATTGTCAGCTTCATTGCCTTTGCCACCGGGCAGCAGATCTGGGATCCCGAAGTGCGGTTCCTCTCAACCCTGCCGTCGCGCACTGATCCGTGGGAAGTTGCCGGGATTATCGCACTGGCGATGGTGATGAGCTTCCTTGCCACGCTCTACCCGGCGCTCAAGGCGGCGAACACTGATCCGGTGCAGGTGCTGCGTTATGAATAGTGCTCAGCCCATCGTGGCGCTCACCGGCCTCAAGCGCGCCTTTGAACAGGGGGGGGAGCGGATCGAGGTGCTGCGCGGGGTGGATCTGGCGATTCAGCCGGGCGAGATTGTCGCGCTGCTTGGCCCGTCGGGTTCGGGCAAATCCACCATGCTGCAAGCGGTCGGCCTGCTCGAAGGCGGGTTTGAAGGTTCGATCAGCCTGGTGGGCGAGCGCGCCGAAACGCTGGCGAGTGATGAACGCACCCGGCTGCGGCGCGAACATCTGGGGTTTGTCTATCAGTTCCACCACCTACTGCCTGATTTCGATGCGCGCGAAAATGTGGTGATGCCGCAGATGATCCGCGGCGTGGCCCGGCCCGAAGCCGAAGCGCGCGCCGATCAATTGCTCGCCAGCCTTGGCCTTGGCGCGCGGCTGACCCACCGCCCCAGCCAGCTTTCGGGCGGCGAACAGCAGCGCGTGGCCGTCGCCCGCGCGCTTGCCAACCGGCCCGCGCTGGTGCTGGCGGACGAGCCGACCGGCAATCTGGATGAACACACCGCCGATGCCGTGCTCAGCCAGTTTCTCGAACTGGTGCGCGGCGAAGGCAGCGCCGCGCTGGTGGCCACGCATAATGAACGCCTCGCCGCCCGGATGGACCGCGTGGTGCGTTTGAAGGACGGATTGCTGCACGAAGGGACACGCCCATGACAACTATTGCGGATTTCACTGTCACCACCAATCGCGGAGAGCAACTGGCGCTGGTCGACAAGCTTGGCACGGTGCTGCTGGTGGTGAACACTGCCAGCAAATGCGGCTTTACCCCGCAATATGACGGGCTGGAAAAGCTGTATCAGCAGTTCAAGGACAAGGATTTTGAAGTGCTGGGCTTTCCCTGCAACCAGTTCGGCGCGCAGGAACCCGGCAGCGCGGATGAGATCGCGGAATTCTGCAAGGTCAATTTCGGCGTCACTTTCCCGCTGATGGCCAAGGTCGAGGTGAACGGCGATGGTGCCTCGCCGCTGTTCGACTGGATGAAGAAAGAGGCCAAGGGGCTGATGGGTTCGACTTCGATCAAGTGGAATTTCACCAAGTTCCTGATTGATCGGCAGGGCCATGTCGTGAAGCGCTACGGCCCGCAGGATACGCCGGCGAGCATTGCGAAAGATATCGAAAAGCTGCTGTAACCTTTGCCTGCCTGTGGAGAATTAGGCTGGCAATGCGCTTTGCGGAATCGGTGCAAATCCATACGATAACGCGCATGGCCTTTGCTCCCTTCATCCCCCTTCGCGTGCTGTCGTCGTTTTCGATGCTCGAAGGGGCGATTGATCCCAAGGCCATTGCCAAGGTGGCCAAGGAACGCGGCTTTCCCGCCATCGCCATCTGCGACCGCAACGGCCTGTATGGCGTCATGGCCTTTGCCGCCGCCTGCAAGAGCGAAGGCGTTCAGCCGATCATCGGCACGCTTTTGGGGGTCGCGCGCGAAGGGGTTGAAGGATCATCGGCGCGCAGCATTGATTATCTGGCGCTGTTTGCGCAGGACGAGGCCGGGTACGGCAATCTGTGCCACCTTGTGTCCAAGGCCCATCTGGATCGCCCGCTGGAACTGGAACCCCATGTCACGCTGGGCGATCTGCACGGCCATACGGGCGGGCTGATTGCGCTGTCGGGCGCGGGCGAGGGCGGGCTGACGCGGCTTTTGGCCGAAGGGCAGCAGGCGGCGGCAAACATCCTGTGCGATGCCTTGGAAGCGCTGTTTCCCGGCCGGCTCTATATCGAGATTGCGCGCTTTGGCGATGCCACGTGCGACCGGGCGGAAACTGCCCTGATTGATCTGGCCTATGCCCGCGATCTGCCGCTGGTGGCGACCAATCCGGCCAATTTCGCCGAACCTTACATGCACAAGGCGCATGATGCGATGCTGTGCATTGCCCATTCGACCCACATCGAGGCCGAAGAACGGGTGCGATCCAACCCGCAGGCTTTCGTCAAATCGGCGCGCATGATGGAGGAGCTGTTTGCCGATCTGCCCGAAGCCACCGCCAACACGCTGGTGATCGCGCAGCGCTGCGCCTTTGCGCCGCCTTACCGCAAGCCGATCCTGCCAAGCCTTGCGGGCGATCTCGAAGGCGAAGCGCGGATGCTGGCCGATGACGCGCGCAAGGGCCTTGAGGCGCGCCTTGCCCCCTATGGCACCATGAGCGCCGAGGAGCGCCAGACCTATTTTGACCGCCTTGAATATGAAATCGAGGTGATCACGGGGATGGGCTTTCCCGGCTATTTCCTGATCGTGGCCGATTTCATCAAATGGGCCAAGGAACAGGGCATTCCGGTGGGCCCCGGTCGCGGTTCGGGCGCGGGTTCGGCGGTGGCCTGGGCGCTCACCATTACTGATCTTGATCCGCTGAAACTGGGCCTGCTGTTCGAACGCTTCTTGAACCCCGAACGCGTGTCCATGCCCGATTTCGATATCGACTTCTGCGAAACGCGCCGCGGCGAAGTGATCCGCTATGTGCAAGCGAAATATGGCGCTGATCACGTCGCGCAGATCATCACTTTCGGCAAATTGAAGGCCCGCGCCGTGCTGCGCGATTGCGGGCGCATCCTGCAGATGGGTTTCACCAAGGTGGACCGGCTGTGCAAGATGGTGCCCAACCATCCGACCGATCCGTGGACTTTGCCGCGCGCGCTGAATGGCGTGGCCGATTTCAAGCGCGAATATGACAATGATAACGAGGTCAAACGCCTCGTCGATCTGGCGCTCGAACTCGAAGGCGCGCCGCGCAATTCATCAACGCACGCAGCAGGCGTGGTGATCGGGGATCGCCCGCTGGCGCAATTGGTGCCGCTCTACCGCGATCCGCGTTCGGATATGCCGGTGACGCAGTTTGACATGAAGCATGTCGAAAGTTCGGGGCTGGTGAAGTTCGATTTCCTCGGCCTCAAAACGCTGTCGGTGCTGAGGAAGGCGGTGGATCTGCTGGGGACGCGCGGCATTGCGATTGATCTGGATACATTGCCGCTGGATGATCCGGCGGTGTTCGATCTCATGCAGGCGGGCAACACGGTGGGCGTGTTCCAGCTGGAATCCGAAGGGATGCGGCGCACGCTGAAAGCGGTAAAGCCGACCAATTTCGGCGATATCATCGCGCTGGTTTCGCTCTACCGGCCCGGCCCGATGGACAATATCCCGCTGTTCGGCCAGCGCAAGGCGGGCGAGGTGCCGATCGAATACCCACACGAAAAGCTCGCAGGCATCCTCGAAGAAACTTACGGCATTTTCGTCTATCAGGAACAGGTGATGCAAGCGGCCCAAATTCTGGCGGGCTATTCGCTGGGCGATGCCGATTTGCTGCGCCGCGCGATGGGCAAGAAAGTGCAGGCCGAAATGGATGCGCAGCGCGGCCGGTTTGTCGAAGGCTGCAAGGCGGTCTCGGATATCGAGCCCAAGCGCGCCAATGAATTGTTCGACCTGATCGACAAGTTCGCAGGCTATGGCTTCAACAAATCGCACGCGGCTGCCTATGCGCTGCTGTCGTACCAGACCGCATGGCTGAAAGCGCATTACCCCGAAGAATTCTATGCCGCTTCGATGTGTTTTGATCTCCATCAGTCGGAAAAGCTCAACGTCTTTGTCGATGATGCGCGGCGCTATCCAGGGATTGCAGGCGGGGTGGAAATTCTTGCCCCCGACATCAATCATTCCGAGGCGCGCTTTACGGTTGAACAGACCGATGATGGCTATGGCGTGCGCTATGCGCTGGCGGGCATCCGCAATGTCGGGGAAAAGGCGATGGAAGCCATCGCTGCTGAACGGCTTAGCGGCGGAGCGTTTGCCAGCATCAAGGATTTCTTTGAACGCCTGCCGCAAGGCACGATGAACCGCCGCCAATTGGAAGGGCTGATCTGTGCAGGGGCGCTTGATGGGCTGGAGCCTAACCGCGCCCTGCTTTACGCCAATGCCGACCGGCTGATGGCGGTGGCCGATGCCGCCATGCGCGAGCGGGCCAGCGGGCAGGTTGGCTTGTTCGGCGGCGAAGATGCCGCGCCAGAGGATCTGCGCCTCGCCGCCACCGCGCCATGGACCAAAGCCGAACAGATGGCCAGGGAACGCGAGAATTTCGGGTTCTATTTCTCCGCCCATCCGGTGCAGCAATATCGCGATATCGCCTCTGCCCACGGTGCGCGCACCTATCAGAGCGTGATGGAGGCAGGCGCGCCTGCGGGCGGGCGTTCCAATGTGGTGCTGGCCGCGATGGTCGAAGGTTTCAGCAAGGGGCGCACCCGCCGGGGCGCGGAATTCGTGCGGGCGGATTTTTCCGATCTGTCGGGGCAGTTTTCGGCGGCCTGTTTCGAAGAAGCGCTGGTGCCCCGGTTCGAGGAATGGGCCAAGTCGGGCGAATGCCTGCTCTTGACGATGGAACTCGATGCGCCCGGCCCGGGCGAGCCGCCGCGCATGACAGTGCGGGGCGCACGGCCGCTGGCGGGCGCGGGCGGGGTGCTGCCGATGCAGCTCACCGCCGACATCGCCACTATCGAGGCGCTGCTTGAGCTCGAAATCGAACTCGATCAGGCGACCTTGAACCAGCCACGCGCCAATGGCGAGGTGGTGGTGCGGCTTGCCATGGCTGATGGTGAGCAGGTGGCGGTGCGATTGGGCCGCAATTTCGCGCTGACCGGCGATCTTGCCGAACGGCTTGCCAGCGTTGCCGGGATCACCAATGTCGCGATTGCTCCGGTCAAATCGCGCCCCAGCCTGAGGCTGGTTGCATAAGCCGCCACAAGCCGCGTGACAGCCGATTGCCAAGCGGCTTTTGCGAAGGCATGAGACAGCGGAACATTAGCCACGGCGCGCCCGCTCAGGATCGGATTGCGCCGCATTTCTTGGGAGAGAAAGACATGGCCGAAGCACGGCTCGGAGCGATGCAGGATTACACCATGCGCGTGACCGCGATGATTGATCACGCCGCGCGCGAAGCAGGCAGCCGCGAGATTGTCAGCCGCTGGGCCGATGGCAGCGAAACCCGCACCAATTGGGCAGGGATTCGCCATGATGCCTGCCGGATGGCGCAGGCGCTGCTGGCACTGGGCGTGAAGAAAGGCGATAGGGTCGCCAGCCTTGCCATGAACCACGCGCGCCATCTGGTGAGCTGGTATGGCGTGGCGGGGATGGGCGGGGTGCTCCACACCGTCAACCCGCGCCTGTTCGATGATCAGCTCGATTACATCGTCAACCACGCCGAAGACCGCGTGCTGATCTATGATGCCGCTTTTCAGCCGATTGTCGATCGGATGAAAGACCGCTGGCCCACGGTGGAACATTACATCTGCTATGATAGCGGCGCGCACTCGACCGCGTTTGAAGACTGGATCGGCGCGCAGGATGGCGATTTTGCATGGGTTGGCGGGGCTGAGACCGATCCTTGCATGATCTGCTATACCAGCGGCACCACCGGCAATCCCAAGGGTGTGCAATACGAACACCGCTCCACCATGATGCATGCGCTGGCTGGCCTGCAACCGGCGGCCTTCAATTTCAGCGCATCATCAGTGATGCTGCCGGTGGTGCCGATGTTCCATGCGGCGGCCTGGGGCCTGCCCTATGCGGGCGCGATGGCGGGGATCAAGTTCGTGTTTTCCGCCGTCAATGATCCCGCCGTGCTGCATGATCTGATGCTGCGTGAAGGGGTGACGGATTCTGCGGGCGTGCCGACAGTGTGGCTCGCCCACTTCCAGTATTGCGATGCCAACGGGCTTGATCTGCCGCCGCTGAAGGCTGCCACCATTGGCGGTTCGGCGGCGCCCCGTTTCATGATCGAGCGCCTGCTCAAAAACGGCACCCGCGTGCAGCACGCCTGGGGGATGACGGAAACCAGCCCGATCGGCACTGTCGGCGGGCCGACCTGGGATTGGGACGGCCTTACCCTTGAACAGAAGGTCGAAAAAACCGCCGTGCAGGGACGCCCGATCTTTGGGGTGCAGCTGCGCACGATTGATCTGGATGACGGGATCACCGAATTGCCGCGTGATGGCAAAAGCTCTGGCGCGCTGCAAATTCGCGGGCCCTGGGTGATCAAGCGCTATTTCAAGGCAGACAAGGATGCCGCGGGCAATGATGGCTGGTTCGATACCGGCGATGTCGGCATTCTCCACCCCGATGGCACCTTGCAGCTGACCGATCGCACCAAGGATGTGATCAAATCGGGCGGCGAATGGATCAGCTCGGTCGAGCTGGAAAATGCCGCTTGCGGCCATCCGGGCGTGGCGGAAGCGGCCTGCATCGGCATTTATCACCCCAAGTGGGATGAACGCCCGGTGCTGTTCGTGGTGAAGAAGGCAGGGGCCGAGGTTTCGGGCGAGGATATCCTCGAACACCTCAAACCCCAGATCGCCAAGTGGTGGATGCCCGACGCGGTCGAATTCGTGGATGATATCCCGCACACCGCAACCGGCAAGATTTCGAAGAAAGACCTGCGTGACAGGTTTGCGGATTACAAGCTTGCCTGATGTGGCGATCCGGCCTGCGCGCGCAAGTGACGCGCAGGCCATCGCTGCGATTTATGCATGGCATGTCGCGCATGGCACGGCGACTTTCGATACGATTGCGCCCGATGCGGCTGAGTGGGCCGAAAAGATCACCGATTTTGCGGCGCGGGATTTTCCCTTTCTGGTTGCCGAGCGCGAGGGGGAGCTTGCGGCCTATGCCTATGCTGCCCGTTTTCGCGACCGCGCAGCCTATGCCCACACTTGCGAAGACAGCATCTATGTGGCGCACGCGGCGCGCGGGGCCGGGATCGGCACGGCGCTGCTGGCGGCCCTGATCACAGCGGCGCAGGAGAGCGGGTTTCGCCAGATGATCGCAGTGATCGGCGGGGGCGAGCCTGCGTCGGTGGCGCTCCACGGCAAGTGCGGCTTTGTCCATGCCGGGCGGATGCGCCATGTCGGGTTCAAATTCGGGCGGCTGCTCGATACGGTCTATATGCAGCGCGATCTGACGGAAGAGGGATGGGGCGATGACTGAGAGCTATATTGATCCGAGCGCAGCGAATTTTCAGGCGTTCAAGGATTTGCCGCGTGATACGCCGATCAACATGCTCAACCTGCTGCGTTACCGCGAGGTGGCGGAATATCCGGCAGGCCACGACCATGCGGGCAAGGGCTGGAGCGGGCGGCGCGCTTACGAGGAATATGGGCGCACCAGCGGTGCGATCTTTCGCAGGCTGGGCGGGCGCATCATCTGGCGCGGCGCGTTTGAAACCATGGTCACCGGGCCTGAGGGCGAGCGCTGGGACGATGGCTTTATCGCGCACTATCCTGATGCGGGCGCGTTCTTCGCGATGATCAAGGATCCCCATTACCAGCAGGCCGTGATCAACCGCACCGCCGCCCTCGCCGACAGCCGCCTCGTGCGCTTTGCTCCCGGCGAGGCGGGCGAGGGGTTCGGCTAGGCCGCGTTGCGGGGCGATGTTTCACGTGGAACATTTGCGGAACAAACGCGCGTAAGCGCTCAGGCCTCCTTTAGCCGCGGCATCAGTTCGACGAAATTGCACGGGCGGTTGCGGGCATCGAGTTGTTCGGCGAGAATCCCGTCCCAGCCATCCTTTACCGCGCCGTTCGATCCGGGCAGCGCGAAGATATAGGTGCCGCGTGCCACAATCGCGCAGGCGCGGGATTGGACGGTGCTGGTGCCGATGGTCTGGAAGCTGAGCCAGCGGAACAATTCGCCAAAGCCCGGAATATCGCGCGCGCCTGCAATCATCCCCAGCGCTTCGGGCGTGACATCGCGGCCCGTCAGGCCCGTGCCGCCGGTGCTGACGATGGCATCAATCGCGGGATCATCAATCCACGCCTCAAACTGTGCGGCGAGGCTTGTCGCATCGTCCCTCACGATCATGCGCGCAGCCAGATGGTGGCCTGCGCCTGTCACCCGGCCAGCAAGAATATCGCCCGATGTATCGGTTTCGGGCGTGCGGGTGTCGGATACCGTCAACACCGCGATGTTGATCGGTTTGAACGGGCGGCTTTCGTCAATGGCCATGGCGCGTGTCTCTCCCCTGAAGCCGCGCCTTGTGCCCCCAATCAGGGAATCAGCGCGGCTGACCTGTGCGTAGAGCCTTGCGGGAAAGTCGGCCAGCGCCCTTGTGCCAGTGCCCTTCTGCTGGGCGAGAGCGCGCCGGTGGCCCGTTCATACATCCAGTAATTGCGCATCACGATGGCAACATAGCCGCGCGTTTCCCAATAGGGGATCGATTCCATCCACAACAGCGGATCGTTCTGATCGCGCACTTCGTAATTCCAGCGGCCAATCGGGGTGAGGCCCGCGTTATAGGCCGCCATGATCTTGGGCAGCGCGCCGCCGGTGGCGGGGTGATCGCGCAGCATTTCCAGATGGCGCTGGCCATAGGCAAGATTGACCTCGGGATCATCGAGATCAGCATAGCTTGCGCCGAGATTGAGCCGGTTTGCATGATCGCGCGCGGTGCCCGGCATGATCTGCATCAGCCCGCGCGCATTGGCCGGGCTTACCGCATTGGCGCGGAAATTGGATTCCTGCAGCGCATGGGCAAAGGCCAGCGCTGGATCGACCTGCCAACCTGTCACCGGCTGCCAGCGCGCGACGGGAAAGCGCAAGGCGGCCTCGGGCTTCATGCCAGCGGGTGCATTATGCGCGAGGAACAGCTGCGTTGCAGGCAGGCCCAACTCGCGCGCCAGGCGGGCGAGCGCAGCGTAATGCTGCGCCGGGCCGATCCGCGCTTCGTGGCGCAGCACCTCATCGGCCAGCGCCGGACGGCCGATCTCGGTCAGCGCGGCGGCCACCATCACATTGGGCCGGGTGCCGAGCGCGCGCCAATCCTCCGAAGTCAGAGCCCGCGGCATGGCTTCGGAAGGCAGGGTGATGCCAAGCTGATCGGCAGCCAGCATCCCGTATAATGTCTCGTCAAACCGGGCGGCCTGCGAGAGGAAAGCTTGCGCCTTGCCGGGTTCGCGGCAGCGCACCAGCGCGCGGTGCGCCCAGTAATTGCTTGCCGCTGCCAGTTCCGGGTTCGATGCGCGGTTCGCCGCACGGATGAAAGCTTCGCCCGCGAGCGAGCAATGGCCCAGCCGCCAGGCGGCAAGACCTGCCACCCAGTCGCCTTCGGCCACCCACGCGCCGCTGCCCGCGCTGACCGTTTCGGCCATCTCCAGCGCGGCGGTATCATCATTGTTGATGTAATAGGCCCAGGCGACCCGCTGGCGCCACTCGGCGCGTGCATCGGTGCTGAGGAACGGATCCACTTCCAGCAGCGTCGTATGGGCGCCTGCCGGATTGTTGTTCTTGATCGCATCGAGCATCGCCGCCTTGGCCGATGCGGCCAGCGTGCCATCTTCAACCGGGCGCGGCAGAATGCGCTTGGGCGCGGCCGGCTGGCGCACCAGCGCCTGCTCATAAGGCAGCGCCGGGGTGTAAGTCAGCCCGCGCTTGGCCCCGAGGCGCGCCAGCTGATCCGACTGCGGAAGGTGCGTCCCACCTTCGAACCAGCGCGCAACCTGATCGGCGCTGACGCGCGGGCTGTTGGCGTGGGTATAGTAGGAAGCCAGCGCAATCTGGTGCAACACGCCGCCATCACGCTGGGCGAGCAGAGCATCGACCTCGGCCCATTGTTCGCGGTCGATGGCGGCAAAGACATCGCGGTAATATTGGCGATCGGCAGCGGTGAGGACTGCAGGCACGGCTCCCTGCTCAGCGCCTGCCCCATCATAGCGCGCGACCAGATTGTTGTTCTGCGCCATTGCGGCAGGCGCCAGCGAATACACCGCCCCAAGCGCGGCTGCTGCGCTGGCAATACCCCGATAAGCCCTGATCATGCCGACCATTCCATCCATCTGCGCCAGAATCTGGACTTCAGCTGCGGCATATCCAGCATACTCCCAAGCGTTTCGGTAACCATTACCGCTGGGCTACCCCCGATCTGGTTATTTTCACGTAAAGGTTGTCGCTGCCCCGTTTCGGGCATGGCAAGAAAGGCATCAAGCCACGTCTCCAGCCCTTGGCCGAACAGGATGAGCCGTGAAGGCGCAGCCAGCGCAATGTGATGCGCCATTACGCGGTCCATGCCGCTGACCGCAAGGCCTGCCAGATCCGCCATCGGGGTATGGCGCGGCAGGGCCGAGGCAAGGTAGCAATCCTCCACGCCCAGCCCCATCGCGGCAAGAATGCGCGCCAACAGCCGCCCTTGCGGCCCGGACAGCAGCGCATCGCGATCCGCGCTTTCGGGATCGGGCACCACCACCATTAAGCTTGCCCCCGCTTGCCCGCGCGGCGCGATGCGCGGATAGCTGCCTGCGCCCAGATCGGACGAAGTCAGCCACCATTCGCGAAATGCCGCAAGTGTCGCAGGCGGCGAATCGCCCCAGAAATCGCGGCGGGGCTGGCTTGGCGGCACATCCTTGTCGCGGGTTGTGCGGTTTATCGGCGACGTGTCCGGCGCGGTGTTTGCGCCTGCCGGGCGGCGCGCATCGGCGACGGGCGGAACCGCCGCGTCTGCCGGATCAACCAACCATGCCCTAGCGTCATCGCCAAAGTCGCAATCCACCCCGGCCGCGTTCCAGAACGCAAGCGATGCGGCAATTTCATGAGCAAGGGATGGGGGATGGGATGTCATGCTATCACTGCGGGGTCTTGACTGCGCGAATCGCAGTTAGCAAGTGCGGGAACGATCAAATCCGGCAAGCCGTTGGGGGCATAAGCCGGATAGTCAGGCGAGCAAAGGACCGGGAAACCGATGAGCGAACGCGAAGCAATGGAATGTGATGTCGTCATCATCGGCGGCGGGGTGGCGGGCCTTGCTGCGGCGATCCGGCTGAAACAGATTAATGAAGAGCTCGAAGTCATCGTTCTGGAAAAGGGCTCCGAAATCGGCGCCCATATCCTTTCAGGCGCGGTGTTCGATCCCAAGTCGCTTGACGAATTGCTGCCCGACTGGCGCGATCAAGGCTGCCCGATGGCCGAAACCCCGGTGACGGATAACTGGCACTGGGTGCTTTCCAAGGGCGGCAAAACCGCGCTGCCGCATCTCATCATGCCGCCCTTCATGTCGAATGACGGCTGCTATACCGGCAGCCTCGGCAATCTGGCGCGCTGGCTGGCCGAACAGGCCGAGGGGCTGGGCGTGATGGTGTTTCCGGGCTTTCCGGCATCCGAAGTCATGTTCGATGATGAAGGCCGCGTTGCCGGTGTCATCACGCAGGACATGGGCGTGGCCGCCGATGGCAGCCACAAGGGTGATTACACGCCGGGGATGGAAATCCACGCCAAATACACCCTCTTTGCCGAAGGTGCGCGCGGGCATCTGACCAAGCTGATGAAGGCGCGCTTTGACCTTGAGGCGAATTGCGAGCCGCAGGTCTATGGCCTTGGCATCAAGGAATTGTGGGACATTGATCCCAAGAAACACAAGCCGGGCCGCGTGATCCACACGCAGGGCTGGCCCTTGAACGAAAGCGGCACCTGGGGCGGGGGCTTTCTCTACCATCAGGCGAACGGGCAGGTCGCCTTGGGCTTTGTCACCGCGCTTGATTACAAGAACCCGTGGGTCTCGCCCTATCAGGAATTCCAGCGCTGGAAAACGCACCCGGCGATCCGCGAATATCTCGAAGGCGGCAAGCGCGTGAGCTACGGCGCGCGCGCGATCAACGAAGGCGGGTGGCAATCCGTGCCCAAGCTCGCCTTTCCCGGCGGTGCGCTGATCGGCTGCGCGGCGGGCTTTGTGAACGTGCCGCGCATCAAGGGCAGCCATACCGCGATGAAAAGCGGGATGCTGGCCGCAGACTCCATCGCAGCAGCGATTGCAGCGGGGCATGCAAACACCGAACTGGCCGATTACGACGCGGCAGTGCGTTCGAGCTGGATCGCGGAAGAATTGAAGCTCGTCCAGAACGCCGAACCTGCGGTGGCCAAATATGGCGAAGAAATCGGCAGCGTGCTGGCATGGGCCGACATGTGGATGCGCAAGCTCAAGATCGGCCTGCCGATCACGATGAAGCACCACCGCGATTACACCATGACGGGCCGCGCCGATCTTTACCCCAAGATCGACTATCCCAAGCCCGATGGCGTGATCACCTTCGATAGGCTGACGAACGTCGCCTACAGCTATACCAACCACGCCGAGGATCAGCCCTGCCACTTGCAGGTGGCCGACCTCGGCTTGCAGAAGTACAGCGAGCTGGAGGTGTTCGGCGGGCCGTCTGCGCGCTATTGCCCGGCCGGGGTCTATGAATGGCTGACCGACGAGAAAACCGGCGAGCCCAAGTTCCAGATCAACTCGCAAAACTGCGTCCACTGCAAGACCTGCGACATCAAGGACCCCAACCAGAACATTAACTGGGTGACGCCGGAAGGCGGCGGCGGGCCGAACTATCCGAATATGTGAGGATTTCGTGGTGAACCCGTCATTGGGAGCCGCCAAAGGCGGCGCGGCAATCCAGGGCCTCAAGCGCGCCGCTCTGGATTGCCGCGCTTCGCTCGCAATGACGAACTGAATAAATGACCCTCACCGAAACCGCCTACGCCAAGATCAATCTCGCGCTGCATGTCCGTAAGGTGCGGGAGGACGGGTATCATGAGCTTGAAACCCTGTTCGCCTTCGTCGATGCAGGCGATGTGTTGAGCGCCGCGCCTGCTGCGCAGGACAGCCTCCATGTGGTAGGCGAATTCTCCGGCTTGCTCGCACCATTACCCCCATCCCCGGCCCTTCCCCAAGGGGAAGGGAGTGTGCTGGACAACCTCGTTGCCCGCGCCTTGGGTGCCCTCCCGCGCCCGCAAGGCTTGGCGATAACGCTGGAGAAGAACCTCCCCGTCGCGGCGGGTCTCGGCGGCGGGTCGGCGGATGCAGGCGCGGTGTTTCGCATGGTCGAGGCGCTGCACGGCCTGCCCGATGACTGGCAGGCAAGGGCCGCAAAGCTCGGCGCGGATGTGCCCGCCTGTGTGCTCAGCCGCACCCATATCGGCCTTGGCACCGGCACCGAGCAATTGGAAGTCGAAGACGATCTTGCCGGAACCCCCGTCCTGCTGGTCAACCCGCGCGTGCCGCTTTCCACCGGCCCGGTGTTCAAGGCTTGGGCCAGTGTGGGGGAAGGCACGGATCGCGGCGCGCTTCCGCAAGGCCCGGCGTCCAAGATCGCAAGGGAAGGGCGCAACGATCTCGAAGCGCCTGCCGTCAGCCTGTGCCCGGTGATCGCCGAGGTGCTGGCCGCCCTGCAAGCCACCGCGCCGTGGCTCGCCCGCATGTCCGGCTCGGGCGCGACCTGCTTTGCGCTCTATTCCACGCCCGAAGCCCGGGATGCGGCAGCGGCGGCCATGCCGCGCGCATGGTGGATCATGGCGGGGCGGCTGCGGTGAGCGAAGCCTTTCGCCAAATCGGCACGCCCACGCCCGGCGGGATCATTTGCACCGCTGACCATGCCTCCAACCACGTGCCCGCCGACATCGACCTGCAAATCCCCGCACGTCTGCTCCACGAACACATCGCCGTCGATATCGGAACCCAGGCCATCGCCGAACTGCTGGCGCAACAACACGCCATCCCCGCCCATATCGCTGCTGTCAGCCGGCTCGTGTGCGACCTGAACCGCGAGGAAACCGCCCCCGGGCTCATCCCCGAATCCTCCGACGGGCACCCGATCCCCGGCAATGTCGGCGCGGACAGGGAAGGGCGGCTCGCCCGCTTCCACCGCCCCTATCACAGCGCTCTGGCGCAATGGCTCGCAGCCGCCCAGCCCAAGCTAATCCTGTCGCTCCATAGCTTCACCCCGCGCCTTGCGAGCCGCGATGAGCCGCGGCCCTGGCAGATCGGCGTGCTCTATAATCAGGATGATCGCGCCGCCCGGATCGCAATCCCGATGCTGGCGGCGCAAGGCCTGAACGTGGGCGACAACCTGCCCTATTCGGGGCGCGATCTCAATTACACCATGAACCGCCATGCCGAAGCTGAGGGGCGCGCCTATCTTGGCGTCGAGCTGCGCCAAGACCTCGTGCAAACCCCGGAAGATCACGCGCGCTGGGCAGCCTTGTTGGCGGATATTGCGCAAAGGGTTGCGTCAAAGCTGGCTTGAAGGCAGGGGAGGTGTCGCAAAACCCCCTTCGCAGGAAATCTTATGTCGCACACCTTTGACAAGTCGAAGCTCCCCAGCCGCCATGTCTCGGTCGGGCCGGAACGCGCGCCGCACCGCTCCTATTACTACGCGATGGGCATGACCGAGGAAGAAATCGCCGCGCCTTTCGTGGGCGTGGTCAGCGCAGGGAACGATTCGGCGCCGTGCAACACCACCTTGAACGCGCAGGCCGATATCTGCCGCGAGGGCGTGATTGCGGGCGGCGGCACGCCCCGTAGGTTCAACACCATCACCGTTACCGATGGCATCGCGATGGGCCATCAGGGGATGAAGTCCTCGCTTATCAGCCGCGAAATCATCGCGGATTCCATCGAGGTTTCGGTGCGAGGCCATTGTTATGACGCGCTTGTCGGGTTTGCAGGCTGCGACAAGAGCTTGCCCGGCATGATGATGGCGATGCTGCGGCTGAACGTGCCCGCGATCTTCGTTTATGGCGGATCGATCCTGCCCGGCACCCACCGCGGCAATGACGTGACTGTGGTCGACGTGTTCGAAGCCGTCGGCCAGTTCGCCGCCGGCAATTGCCCGCTGACCGAGCTGATTGCCTTGGAAAAGGTCGCCTGCCCCGGCCATGGTGCCTGCGGCGGGCAGTTCACCGCCAACACCATGGCCTGCGTGGGTGAGGCTATCGGATTGTCTTTGCCCAACAGCAACATGGCGCCTGCTCCTTACAGATCGCGTGATGATATTGCGGTGGCTGCGGGCAAACAGGTGATGGAGCTTGTCGCCCGCCAGCTGCGCCCGCGCGACATCTGCACCCGCGAGGCCTTCATGAATGCTGCGCGCGTGGTCGCCGCCACGGGCGGTTCGACCAACGCTGCGCTGCACCTGCCTGCCATGGCCAATGAATGCGGCATTGATTTCGATCTGTTCGACGTGGCCGAAGTCTTCAAATCAACGCCTTATATCGCGGACTTGAAGCCTGGCGGCAAGTATGTCGCCAAGGATATGCACGAGGCAGGCGGCGTCTATATGGCGATGAAGACGCTGCTGGATGGCGGGTTTATTGATCCCAATCCGATCACCGTTACCGGCAAGACCATTGGCGAGAACCTTGAGGAAATCACCTGGAACCCCGATCAGAAGGTGTTCTACGATGTGAAGACCCCGATCACGCCCACTGGCGGCGTCGTGGGCCTCAAGGGCTCGCTCGCCCCCGATGGCGCCATTGTGAAGGTTGCGGGCATGGCGCGGCTGCAATTTTCCGGCCCGGCCCGCGTGTTCGATTGCGAGGAAGACGCCTTTGCCGCGGTCGAGAGCCGCGACATTGCCGAAGGCTGCGTGATCGTGATCCGTTACGAGGGCCCCAAGGGCGGCCCCGGCATGCGCGAAATGCTGTCCACCACCGCCGCCCTTTACGGGCAGGGCATGGGCGAGAAGGTCGCGCTGATCACTGACGGGCGTTTTTCGGGCGCAACGCGCGGCTTCTGCATCGGCCATGTCTCGCCCGAGGCCGCCGATTGCGGGCCGATTGCCCTGATCGAGGATGGCGACATCATCAGCATTGATGCCGTGGCAGGCACCATCGAACTCGATGTGGCCGAAGATGTGCTGGCCGCACGCAAGGCCCGCTGGCAGCCGCGCACCAATGATTATCAGTCGGGTGCGCTGTGGCGGTATCAGCGTGTCGTCGGATCGGCCCGGCACGGCGCGATCACGCATCCGGGTGCGAGGTCGGAAACCCATGTCTTTGCTGATATATAGGGCTGGTATCTGCGGCGTTTTCCTGCTGGCAGCCTGCGCGCCGCAGGCACCCGCGCCGCCGGGTGAGGCGGTGGAATGCGCAATCGGTGCCGGAGCCGGATTTGCTGCGGTCTGCACTATCGAGCGCGAGGCGGCACCGGGCCGTTTCGTGCTGCACCACCCGGACGGCGGTTTCAGGCGCTTGCTGTTCGATCAGGAGGCAGGCGCAATTTTCCCTGCCGATGGGGCTGAACGGGTCAGCGCGCAGACCACCGAGGGAGAAGCTCTCGTCGTCAGGATCGGCAGCGATGCCTACCGCATTCCGCGCAGCCTGCTAGCCGATACGCCGTGAGGATCACAGACCAGATCCTTACCGCGAGCCAGATGCGCGCGGCCGAGCAGCAATTGTTCGATGCCGGCACCAGCGTGTCCGATCTCATGGAAGTGGCTGCGGGCGGGGCGGCCGAATGGATCCGCCGCATCGCCGCCGGGCGCAGCGTGACGGTGCTGTGCGGGCCCGGCAATAATGGCGGCGATGGCTATGTGATCGCGCGTCGCCTGGCTGAAGCAGGCCACAAGGTGCAGGTCGTCGCGCCGCTGGCGCCGGTGACCGATGCGGCAAAAACCGCGTGCGCGCGCTGGGGCAGGCCGATTGCAAAGCGCGGCACGGGATGCGGCGCGAGGGGCGGTGAAGTCTTTGTCGATTGCCTGTTCGGTTCAGGACTGGCGCGGCCATTATCGCTGGAACACAAGGCTTTGCTGGGTGAACTTGCCACGCACGCTCGCCTGCGGGTGGCGGTGGATCTGCCATCCGGCATTGCCACGGATACTGGCGCAGCGCTGAATGAAGACCTGCCCGATTATCACCTCACGCTGGCCTTGGGCGCGTGGAAGCCTGCGCATTGGAGCCTGCCCGGAAGGCTTGGCATGGGCCAGCTTCGGCTTGTTCCGATCGGGATCGCAGCCGTGACAGGCGCGGCGCGTCTGATCGGCAAGCCATGCCTTGCCGCCCCTTTGCCCGATGCCCACAAATACCGCCGCGGCCTTCTGGCGATTGTCGCCGGAGCCATGCCGGGAGCGAGCCTGCTGGCAGCCAGCGCAGCGCAGCGGGCAGGGGCAGGCTATGTCAAACTGCTTGCAGACAGCGCGCCTGCGGCAACGCCGAGCGATCTGGTATGCGACACCGCTGCGCTAGCCCATGCGCTTGGTGATGAGCGTATCGCCGCCGTCCTGATCGGCCCCGGCCTTGGCCGCGATGAAACTGCGCGCGCACGGCTTGCCGTAGCGCTTGGTGCAAACCATCCCCTTGTGCTGGATGCCGATGCGCTGGTGCTGCTGGATAGGGCCATGTTGCCGCAAGGCAGGCCGATCCTTGCCACCCCGCATGATGGCGAAATGGCGGCGCTCGCCAAGGGGTTTGGCCTCAGCGCGCCCACCCGCGGCGATCTTGCGCTGGCGCTGGCGCGGGAAAGCGGCATGGTGATCATCGCCAAAGGCCCCGATACGCTGGTCGCCGCGCCCGATGGCCGCCTTGCGCAGGGCGTTCCGGCTTCGAGCTGGCTTGCGGTGGCAGGCACGGGCGATGTGCTCGCCGGGATTGCGGCGAGCCGGATGGCAAGCGGGGCTGATCCCTTCACCGCTGCCTGCGAGGCGGTGTGGCTGCATGGCGAGGCAGCGCGGCGCGCGGGCGCGGCGTTTACCCCGTCAGAGCTTGCCGAAAGGGTATCCGAGGCGCTAGCGGCCACGCTGTGAGCACATCAGAGACCATCATCCGCCTCGCCGCCAAGGGCGACGGCGTGACGGCCAGCGGCCGCCATATCGCCGGGGCCGCACCGGGCGATGTGGTTGATGCCGGCGGAACCATCACGCCCGGCCCCCACCGCGCGAGCCCCGCCTGCCGCCATTTCGGCACGTGCGGGGGCTGCCAGTTGCAACATGCGGGCGACAGTGTGCTGGCTGATTTTGTGCATGACCGCGTGGTGAACGCCGCCAAGGGCCAGCAGCTGGAACCTGCCGAAGTGCTGCCTGTCCACCTCTCACCGCCGCAGACGCGCCGCCGCACCGGCCTGCATGGCCTGCGCGCTGGCAAGGGCGCGGTGATCGGCTATCGGCAGGCAGGATCGCACCAGATTGTCGATCTGGCCGAATGCCCGGTGCTTGATCCGGCGCTGACGGCGCTGATTGCTCCGCTGCGCAGCCTGGTGGCGCGCTATGGCCCGAAAAACATCGTCGGCATTGATCTGACTTTGGCCGATCAGGGCGTCGATGCGGCCCTTTCACATTTCCCGCTCGCAGGGCTGGGGCCGACCGAGGCGCTGCTTGATTTCGCGCGCGATCATGGCCTTGCGCGCCTGACGATTGATCAGGGCTATGGGCCGGAAACCGTGTGGGAGCCGGTGCCTGCCAGCATCACCTTGTCGGGTGTGGCGGTGGGCCTGCCGCCCGGCGCTTTCCTGCAAGCCACCGCCGATGCCGAGGCGCGCATGGTCGCCGATGCGGCTGAATGGCTGGGCGATGCGGCGATGGTGGCGGATCTGTTTGCCGGGCTTGGCACCTTTGCGCTCGGCATCAGGGCAGCGGGCCGCAAGGTGCTGGCGGCAGAAGGCGATCAGGCGGCGCATCTTTCGTGCAAGGCGGCAGCGGGACTGTCCGGCGGCACGCTGTTTGCGATGCACCGCGATCTGTTCCGCAATCCCTTGCAGACCGCTGAGCTTGACCGGTTCGGGGGCGTGGTGCTCGATCCGCCGCGTGCGGGTGCGCGCGCGCAGGTCAGCGAATTGGCCGCCAGCCGTGTCCCGCGCATCGTTTATGTCAGCTGCAATCCGGTCAGCTGGGCGCGTGATGCAGCGGTGCTGGCGGCAGGCGGCTATACCCTCGCCAAGCTGCGCGGCGTCGGGCAGTTCCGGTGGTCAACCCATGTGGAACTCACCAGCCTGTTTATCCGCGATTAGGCGCGCAGAGCCCTGAGCACTTGCGCTTCGAGCCAGGCGCGGTGTGCGGGTTCGACATAGGCATGGCCTGCGCCCTCGCAGCGCGCAATCCGCGGATCAGCCTTGTCCCACGCGCTTTCAAACACCTGCGCGGTGCGATCAGCCGTCGCGAGCAGGATGCGCACCTCTCCGGCAAAGTCTGCAATCCCGGCGCGCATTTCCTCGGCCAGGTTGGAAGGCGCAGGGGCCGGGCGCAGCGAACGCGCCATCCCGCGCGCCAGCTTGCCGAGATCAACCCCGCCGCGCAAAAGCCGGGCGACTTCGCGCGGGTTTTTGAGCTTTTCAAGATAGCGCGCCCGGATCGCATCAGGCGGCAAAGCCTCGGCGGCATCCGCGCCATCATCGGCCTCGATGGTCCAGGGGTTGGACAATACCAGCCCGTCGCACCCGGCGCCGCCTGCCAGCATCAGCGCGCTGGCCGCATCGCAATTGCCGAAAGCCACCACGCGGGCGATCTGCGGGGTGAGCCCGCGAAAAGCCTCGATCGCAGCGGCAATATCGCGCGATGCATGGCGAAACCCGCGGTTCTCGCCCTCGCTGTCACCCACGCCGCGCCGGTCAAAACGCAGCACCGGAAAGCCTGCGCGCGCGATGCGGGCGGCGAGCAGCGATTGCCCGGCGAAGGCCCCGCTGCGGATTTCGTTGCCGCCGCTGACTATCAGCAAGCCCGTGGTGCCGGGCGCGGTATCGAGCGTGGCGGCGAGCCGCGACGCGCCGCAGCCGAAGGTCAGGTGCAGGCGGCTCATGCAGCGCCTCCCGCAGCGCCAGCGGCGATGATTGCGGCAAGCCGTTCGGCCTGCCCGGCATCCTCGCCCGGTTCAGCGCGCAGCCACAGGCCGGGGCCGCCAAGCTCGCCGGTGGTGATTTCGCGCGCGGCGTCGGCGGTTGCCAGTTCGGCGCTTTCCAGCGCGCAGAGAAGGTCAGCGCCGATCATCCACCCACCGAGCATGAGGCCGCTTGTCCGCCCCTCGGCCATCAGGCTGTCGCTGGTTTCGGCAAGGCCTGCCTCGCGCGCGGCAAGGGTGCGGGCGCGCAGCAGGCCGCGCAGCAATTTTGGCCCGGAGAGCGGCGCGTAAAGCCAGCCTTGCAGCCCCGATGGTGCCAGCAGCGCGCCCGCCCGGATCGCCAGCACCTCGGTTGCCGCCACCGCCTCGGCCGCGCCAGCAGCAGCGGCCCGCCATCCTGCAAGCGTCTGGCGATCCAGCGGCACAAGGCTTTCATTGCAGCCCGGCAGATCGGGCAGAAAACTGTCAACGCCGCCTGTATCGAGCCGCCGCATCACGTCGAGCGTGAAGCGCCGCAGCTTGTTTGCCTCGTCAAACCATGCGGGCAGGATCAGCACCCGGCGCGCGCGGGCGCGATCACAGCTGACCAGCAATTCTTCCGATGTGCCGCCGCCGGGCAGGGGAGCGTGCCAGCTTGAGATCATGGCCAGACCGCCTGCTGCTGCGCCCGATCAGGCTGCCGCTGCCAGCTTGGCCTCGGCAAAGGCAAGCAGCCCGCCATAGGTTTCAAGCATTTCGCCATCGACATCATCATCGTCGATCACGATGCCGAGCCGGTCTTCCATTTCGGTAAGCAGGCCTGCCACCGCCATCGAATCGAGTTCGGGCAGGTGGCCGAACAGGCCGGACGAAGCCTCAAGCGCGCCCGCGCGTGCCGGGTCCAGCCCCAGCACATCGGCAATCAAGGCCTTGAGTTCGCGGTCCACTGCCAGATTGGTCATTGCCCTTGCCCTATCATTCCCGGCGCTGTGCCGTGTGGCCGCGTCGCTTAGCCATGGGGCGCGCCGGGCGCAAGCGTGGCAAGCTTGCGAGTGCCAATCCGGCGCAACATCCGCTTGGCCAGCGGCGGCCAGGCGCGCAGGGAGCCTGGCGCGAGGCAATCAATGCAATAACGCGCGCGGGTTTGTTCCATCCAGTCGGCCTTGTAGGGTTGATCGCCGGTGCCAAAGTCGATCAGGTCCACGCCGTCGGTATCAATGGCATGGGCGAACAAGGCGGCGCTCAGGCTGGTGCCTGCGGAAAGATGCTTGTGGCTTTCAAGGTGCGCAAGCTTGTGGATGTAGGCGATCCCGTTTTCGACCGTCCAGAACTGCGCGGCAATCGCGCTGCCTTCGTGCAGGGCAAGCCCCAGCCGCATCCGCCCGGCTGCCGCTTCATCTTGCGCAAAGGCGCGCAGCATCCCCGGATTGCCTTCTGCCGGTTTCCAGCTGGCGGCGTAAATGCGTTCATATTCCGCCCAGTCAGCAGGATCAAAGGCAGTGATGATGCGGGTTTCGACCTTGTTGCCCTTGCGCTTCAGGGTGGTGCGCAGCTGTCCGGGGCGGCTTGCCCAATATTCGGCAAAGCTGCGCCCGGCGACGTGCAGGATGTGATTGGTATCGCACGCGCTCACCTCAACCAGCCAGCCCGCTGCGCGAAAGGCAGCGGCAAGGCGGGTGGCCGAGCCGTCTTCGTCTGGCACGGGTTCAAGCGTTACCCGGTGGCCGCGCGTCTTCAACTGGCGCGCGATCTCGGCAAGCAGCGCATCACCTGCCGGGCCAGCGGGCGCCAGTTGCCGCCAGGTGAAGCTGTACCAATTGCGCAGCGGCGTGATGCGGCCCTTGTCTTGCGTTAGCGCAAGGGCCGCGCTGGCCCCGGCATCGCTGGCCATCGCGATCAGCGGGGCAAGCCCGCTATCGGCAAGCAATTGATACCACTCAGGCCGATCGAATGGGGCAGGCGTAGGGGTGCCTGCGCCATTCAGCGCTTGCAAGACGTTAACCCTGTCGTGATACCGCGCTTCGATCACTTGCCTTGTGCCTCTGGATATTCATGACAATTCCGCCCGACCCTGCGCCTTTGCCGCTTGATCACCTTGCCGAACGGGCAGGGCTGCTGGGCTATGGCGCGGCGCCGGCGCTGGCGCTGCGGGACGGCACTCTTAACTACAATGCGTTAAGAGGGCGTGTCGCTTGCCTTGCCGGATGGCTGGCGCAGCGGGTGAGCGAGCAGGGCGCGCGGGTGGCGACCTGGGCGGCCAAGGGTGAACTGGCCTGCCTGATGCCGCTCGCGGCGGCGCGGGCTGGGCTGGTGCATGTGCCGATCAATCCGCTGCTCAAACGCGCGCAGGTTGCCCATATTCTGGCCGATAGCGGGGCCAGCCTGTTGATCGGCACGCCCTCGCGGCTTGCCAGTCTTGAGCCGGGCGATGTGCCGCAGGCTTGCGCGGTGGTGGAGGAGGCGGCAGCGCTCGCCGAGGCTGCCGCTATGGCGCGCGCGCTTGGCCCGTCTGGCGCTGATCCGGCTGATCTGGCGGCGATCCTTTACACTTCAGGATCAACCGGCAAGCCCAAGGGCGTGATGCTGAGCCATGCCAATATGTGGCTCGGCGCGGTGAGCGTGGCGCATTATCTTGGCCTTGCCGCTGACGATGTGACGCTCGCCGTGCTGCCGCTGTCATTCGATTACGGGCAGAACCAGCTGCTTTCCACCTGGTATGCAGGGGGCAGCGTGGTGCCGCTCGATTTTCTCTTTCCGCGCGATGTGGTGAAGGCCTGCGCGCGGCACGGCGTCACCACGCTGGCTGCTGTCCCGCCCTTGTGGGTGCAACTCGCCGAGACCGCATGGCCGCCCGAAGCAAGCGCGCCGCTGCGCCGTCTCACCAATAGCGGCGGGGCGCTGACGGTGGATCTGGTGAGGAAGCTTCGCGCGCTGTTTCCCGATGCGCGCCTGTTCCCGATGTATGGCCTGACCGAAGCTTTCCGTTCGACCTACCTTGATCCGGCGCTGGTCGATCAGCACCCCACCTCGATGGGCCGCGCCATTCCCTTTGCCGAAATCCTCGTGATCAATGATGCGGGCGAGGTTGCCGCTGATGGTGAGGAGGGCGAGCTGGTCCATTGCGGGCCGCTGGTGGCGCAGGGCTATTGGCAGGACGCGGCGCGCACGGCTGAACGCTTCAAGCCTGCGCCTGCGCAGTCGGCCTATGGCGGGATTGCCGTATGGTCGGGTGACCGGGTGCGGCGCGATGCCGGCGGCTTGCTCTATTTCGCGGGCCGCCGTGATGCGATGATCAAGAGCGCAGGCAACCGCATCAGCCCGCAGGAAATCGAGGACGCAGCCCTTGCCACCGGCCTTGTCGCCGAAGCAGTCGCGCTGGGTGTTGCCGATGCGCGGCTTGGCCAGAGCGTGCATCTGGTGGTGCGCGGAAACGGCGAGGCTGAAGCTCTCGCCAAAGCGCTGCAACGCGAACTTCCCACTTTCATGCAGCCTCACCATATCCACTGGCGCGAGGCGATGCCGCTTAATCCCAATGGCAAGATTGATCGCACTGCGCTTGCCACCGAACTTGCCGAAAGGTTTGCCGCATGAAGCCCGTTGGCCCGATCCCGCCCGGATTTTCCGCCATTGACGGCGAACTGGCGATTGCGGGGAGGAAAGCGAGCGATCTTGTCGCCGAGGCCGGTCGTACGCCGCTGTTCGTCTATGCGCGCGAACGCCTTGATGCCCGCGTGGCCGAACTGCGTGCCGCGCTGCCGCCGCGCATCGGCATCAATTATGCGGTCAAGGCCAACCCCATGCCGCAGGTGGTGGCGCATATGGCGGGGCTGGTGGATGGCTTCGATATTGCCTCATCGGGCGAACTGGCAATCTGCCAGAGCGTGGGCATTGATCCGGCGCGCATCAGTTTTGCCGGGCCGGGCAAGCGCGATGACGAACTGGCGGCCGCGATTGCCGCAGGCGTTACGCTCAATTGCGAATCCGCAGGCGAAGCCGCGCGCACGCTGGCAATCGGCCAGCGCATCGGCGCGCGCCCGCGCATCGCGATCCGGGTCAATCCCAGCTTTGAGCTTAAAGGTTCGGGCATGAAAATGGGCGGCGGGGCCAAGCCGTTCGGCGTGGATGCCGACAAGGTGCCCGGCCTTGCCCGCCACCTTATTGCCGAAGGGGCCGAATGGCGGGGCCTGCATATCTTCACCGGCAGTCAGGCCCTAAGCGCGGATGCGATCATCGAGGCGCAGGGCAATGTGCTGGAACTGGCGGCGCGTCTGGCGGATGAAATCGGCGCAGCCTTGCCCAAGCTCAACATGGGCGGCGGCTTTGGCATTCCGTATTTTCCGGGGGACGAACCGCTCGATCTGGCGCGCGTCGGGGCGGCGCTGGCGGCACGTGTGGCTGATCTTCCCGCAACGCTTGCCGCAACGGATCTGTGCGTTGAACTCGGGCGCTATCTCGCGGGCGAGGCGGGGGTCTATCTCACCCGCGTGATCGACCGCAAAGAGAGCCACGGCGTGACGTATCTTGTCACTGATGGGGGGCTCCACCACCAGCTTGCCGCATCGGGCAATTTCGGCACGGTGGTGCGGCGCAATTATCCCAGTGCCATCGCCACCCGCTTTGATGCCGCACCGGACGAGGAAGTGAACATCGTGGGCTGCCTGTGCACCCCGCTTGATCGGCTCGCGGATAATGCCGCCATGCCGCACGCGGATGTGGGTGATCTCGTAGCGATTTTCTGCGCCGGAGCCTACGGGGAAGCGCTTCGCCCAGCGGGTTTCTGGGTCACGGCCCGGCTGCCGAAATGCTGGTTTAGCGGCGCGTTAACCGCTGCGCTGCGCCTGTCCCAAAGCGGGATGGGGGCGCGAAATGGCCTCCTATAACTAACACAATATTCACCATTATCTGCGAGGTCTTGGTCGTCACCCGCAAGGTGGGATGGCCAGGGTCGCTCCTTGGCACCACGTCCTGCCTTGCTCTTTGGCCAAGGACATATCTCAATGCTGCATGCCTCGCCCCTCGTTCGTCTTGCCACTGCCGTGCTGGTGCCGCTGGCGCTTGCCTGGCTGCGCCGGGGGCACCCAGTTGCCGCCCGCCAGCTATGCCATGGGGCCGATCGCGCCGAGCGAGGATTACACCATCGGGCCATTGGACGAGATCACCATCCATGTCTGGCGCAATCCCGAACTCAGCGCCGACAAGGTGCGCGTGCGCCCTGATGGCCGCCTGACGATCCCGCTGGTGCAGGATATTCCGGCCGTGGGCAAAACCGCGACCGAGCTGCAGGAATATATCGCCGAAAAGCTGTCGAAATATATCCAGCAGCCGATTGTCTCGGTGATCGTCAACACGCCCGAAGGCAATTTCATCCAGCAAGTCCGCGTGATCGGTGCGACCGCGCAGCCTGCGTCGCTGCCCTACCGCGCGAATATGTCGGTGCTTGATGCGATGATTGCGGTGGGCGGGCTTAACGAATTTGCCGCTGGCAACCGGGCCAAGCTGATCCGCCTCAACCGCGAGACCGGTGAGCAGGAGGAATTCCGCCTGCGCCTGTCCGATCTGCATCCGCCGCGGCGATGCCAGCGCCAATGTGCTGCTGATGCCGGGCGATACCATCATCATCCCCGAAAGCCGGTTCTGAGGCAGGGGCAGGGCACACAGCATGCATGAGCTTTTCGATGAGGTGCGCGCAGCACTTTTCGCAGTCTGGCACCGCCGCTGGATTGCGCTGGGCGTTGCCTGGGGCGTGTGCCTGTTGGGCTGGCTGGTGATCGCGATGATCCCCAATTCCTACGAATCCAAGGCGCGCATCTATGTTGATGTGGCTGATGTCTTGTCCAAGCAGCTGGGCATTGCGGGCGATGGCCAGCAGGAAATCATGCGCGTGCGCCAGACGCTGGCGAGCCACAAGAACCTTGAAAAAGTGATCACCGCAACGCGCCTTGGCGAAGGGCTGACCTCGCGCGGGGATCTCGATACCGCGATTGTCGAGCTGGAAAAGAAGGTGAAAGTGACAAGCGAGCAGGACAACCTGTTCGAAATCACGGCCACCATCGGCAAGCGCGATCTGTCCGAAGCCGAAAACGCCATGCTGGCGCGCGATGTGGTGCAGAAATTGCTCGACATCTTCCGCGAAGAACACGTGGCGGGCAACCGCGCCGGGATCAGCCAGGCCGTTACCGATCTTGATCGCCAGCTGGAAGAACGCAAGGCCGAACTCGAAAACGCCGAACAGCGCCGCCTCGCGTTCGAGGCGCAATATCCCGACATGATCGGCGGCACCGAAACGCTGTCGTCGCGGGTCGGGCAGGCGCGCGCCGAACTGCGCAGCACCGAAGCTGATCTGGCCGCGGCCGAAAGCGCGCTTGCCGCGTTGAAGGGCCAGCTCGCCGGCACCGCGCACCATTTCGGATGGCACATCGGCATCGGGCGCACGCGGCGCGTTGACAGCGGCGCAGACCCAGCTTGCCGAACTGCGCGGGCGCGGCCTCACGGATGAGCACCCCGATATCGTATCGGCCAACCGGCAGGTGCAATTGCTCACCCGTCAGGTTGCGGCTGATCCGCAAGGCAGCGGCGGCGCGATCAACCCGGCCTATTCCTCGCTCCAGGCGATCATGATCGAACGCCAGGCGACCGTCGATGCCCTGCAGGCCAAGCGCGCCGCGCTGCAATCGGGCTTTGCCTCGTTGATGGCGAGCCAGGCGAGCGAGCCTGCCGTGGCCGCCGAAGCCAACCGCATCAGCCGGGATTACGACGTGCTGCGCCAGAATTACGAAAAGCTGCTCCAGAACCGCGAAGAACTGCGCACCCGCGGCAAGGTGGAGGACAAGGCCAGCCAGTTCCGGTTTGATCTGATCGATCCGCCCACCGTGCCGCAAAAACCGGCTGCGCCCAATCGTCCGCTGCTGCTTTTGGGCGTGCTGATTGTCGGGATCGGGGCAGGGGTGGCAGCCGCCTATGCGCTGGGCCTGCTGCGTTCGACCTTTGCCACCCCGACGAAGCTTGAACGCGCCTTTGATCTGCCGGTGATCGGCGCGATTTCGCTGACGATTTCCGATGCGGCGCGCGCGCTTGAAAAGAAACGCCTAAAGCAATTTGCCGCCGGTACCGCCGGGCTCGTCGGCATGTTCCTGATCCTGATGGTGATCGAGATCATCACCGTAAGCACGGTGGCGTGAGGACCAGACCATGACTGAACACAGCAAGATCGATCCTGCCGCCGCCAAGCCTGCCTCGCTGATCGAGCGGGCCGATGCGATGTTTGGCCTTGGCCAACTTGGGGCAGGCGCCGTGCCGCGCAATCTGCCGGGCGCAACGCCGCGCCGCCAGCCGCCAAACGTGCCGCAGCGGCGGGAGCAGGGGGCATCTGCCGTCCCTGCCGCGCCTCCAGCTCAGGCGCGCGAGGCGCAGGTATCAGCCGCGCCCGCCGCGCCGGTTGTCCAGCCTGCGCATCAGCCTGCGCCCGCTACCGCGCACACGCCGGAGCCCGAGCCGGTCGCCTTCAGCGGCCCGATCCAGAACATCCCGCGCGATCATCTGGGCCGTCAGGGCCTGATCGTGCCCGAAGCGCCCGTCAGCGCGCTGCTCGAAGAATTCCGCATCGTGAAGCGCGAATTGCTGGCCGATGCGCGCAGCAGCAATGATCCGCTGGCGCGCCGCATTCTGGTGTGTTCGCCCCATTCGGGCGAAGGCAAGACCTATTGCGCCACCAACCTTGCCATCGCGCTGGCCGCCGAACGCGATATCGAAGTGGTGCTGGTGGATGCCGATGTGGTGCGCCCGTCGGTCACCACGCGCCTTGGCATGGCAGGCGGCAAGGGGCTGATGGATGCGCTGGCTGATCCGGCGATTGCCCCTGAAAGCCTTGTCATCACCACCGATATTCCGGGCCTGTTTGTCCTGCCTGCGGGCAGCGCCAATATTCTTGATGCCGAATATCTGGCGAGCGAACGCACCGGCAGCCTGCTTGATCGCCTGACCGATGGCGCGCCGCGCCGCGTGCTGGTGTTCGACACGCCGCCTGCGCTGGCCGCTTCGCCTGCTGCGGAACTGGCTGCCCATGTCGGGCAGGCCGTGCTGGTGGTGCGCGCGGAGGAAACCAGCCGCGCTGCGCTTGAAGATGCGCAGCAACTGCTGTCGGCGTGCCGCGATATCAAACTTCTGCTCAACGCCGCACGCTACAGCCCGTCGGGCCGTCGCTTTGGCAAATATGGGGAGGCCGGGGAATGAAACGCCTGCGCTCGCTCACTGCACTTAGCCGTCCGCTGGCGCTGATCGCCAGTCTTGCTGCCATGCCCTTGGCTGCCCAGGATATGGGCGGCGGAGGCGGCGCTGGCGGCGGACTTGGCGGCGATGGTGATGCTCCGGGCAATGCCGGCGGCAACCGCGCGGTGCAGCCCTATATCGAAGTCAATCAGGTGCTCTCGGCCGAACTTTCGCCCGGCAATGATGTCATCACCTTCACCCAGATCGCCACCGGGGTCGATGTCAATCTGCAGGGCCGCAACAGCGGGCTTGCCGCCTCGGTGCGCTATGAACGCAACATCGGCTATGGCGACAACAGCGTTGATGGCGATTCTGTCAGCGGGGTGCTGCGCGGCACGCTGGCGGTGGTGCCGGGGGCGCTCAATTTCGAAGCGGGCGCGTTGGGCATTCGCACCCGCGTGGATGCCGGCGGCGGCACCACTGTGAACCCGCTGGTGCGCGAGGATCAGACCAGCCAGATCTACAACATCTATGCCGGCCCCACCCTGACCCAGCGGGTCGGCGTGGTGGATGTCGCAGCAGTAACGCGGGTGGGCTATACCCGGTTCGAACTGGATAGCGCGGTGCGCGATCCGCAGGGCAATCCGGTCGATACCTTCGATGACAGCGTGACCTATCTTGGCCAGCTGCGCGCAGGCGTCCGTCCCGGTGATCTGCTGCCGATCGGGATCGCGGCAACTGTGGGCGGATTTCAGGAGGATATCTCCAACCTCGATCAGCGGGTGCGCGATCTTTACGCCCGCGTCGATGTGACCCTGCCGGTGACGCCCTCGCTCGCGGTGGTCGGCGGGATCGGCTATGAAGACGTGCAAATTTCAAGCCGTGATGCCCTGCGCGATGCCAATGGCAATCCGATCATCGGGCCGAACGGGCAATTTGTCACCGACAGCGCCAGCCCGCGCATTCTGGCATTCGATGTCGATGGCCTGCTGTGGGACGTGGGCGTGCAGTGGCGGCCCAGCTCGCGCACTTCGCTTACCGCCAGTGTCGGGCGGCGTTATGCCTCGACCATCTATTATGGCAATTTCACCTATGCCCCCAATCAGCGCAGCGCGCTGGCAATTGATGTCTATGACGGGGTGACGGGGCTTGGCGGCGTGCTGACCAACAGCCTGTCGCGCCTGTCGAACAATTTCGAAGCGGTGCGCAACCCGGTGACGGGCGATTTCGGCGGGTTGGTGACGGGGCAGGATGGCGCAGGCGGGATCGGCAATCTCGGCTCGGTGCGATCAGCCGCATTCCGCGGCCGGGGAGTGCGCGCATCCTATCAGCGGATCATGGGCCGCACCACCGCAGCAATTGCCGCCGGGTATGATCGGCGCACCTTCATCGCGGCAGCAGGCACGGTGCTGGGCGCTGCCAATGGCCTGACCGACGAGAACTATTACGTCAACGCCGGGCTGTCGCACGATATTGACCGCAACAGCAATCTCACCGCCAATGGCTATGTGAACTGGTTCGAAAGCGGCAATGATGTCGGCAATGTCACCGGCACCGGCGCTTCGCTTGCCTATAACCGCAGTATCACGCCGCGCCTTGTCGGGCGGGCGGCGGTGGGCGTCGATTATTTCGACAGCCAGTTCACCGCCGATGATGTTGCCTTTGCCACTGCCTTGCTGGGCCTGCGCTATAACTTCTGAACGCCTGAGGTTCTTTGCTCATGTACGAACAATTCTATGGACTTGGCGCACGCGCGTTTCAGCTGACGCCTGACCCGCAATTCTATTTCGAAAGCGCCAGCCACAAACGCGCTTTGAGCTATCTGGGATACGGGCTCAATCAGGGCGAAGGCTTTATCGTCATCACCGGAGAAGTCGGCGCGGGCAAATCCACGCTGGTGGCGCACCTGATGCAGCGGGTTGATCCGGCAGCGCTGACCGTGGCGCAGATTGTCACCACCGCGCTCGATGGAGCAGGGCTGGTGCACATGGTGGCCGAAAGCTTTCGGGCTGGTGGTGGATGGCCAGGACAAGGCCGGTGTGCTCGCCGTGATTGAACGCTTCCTTCAGGACGAAGCGCGCGCCGGGCGGCGGGCCTTGCTGATTGTCGATGAATGCCAGAACCTCGATCTGGCCGGGCTGGAGGAATTGCGCATGCTTTCCAATTTCCAGCTTGGCTCGCACCCGCTGTTGCAAAGCCTGCTGCTGGGCCAGCCCGAATTCCGCCGTACGCTGGCGCACCATCCGGCGCTGGAACAACTGCGCCAGCGCATCATCGCCTCGCACCATCTCGAAGGGTTGAATGCAGGCGAGATCGAAAGTTACGTCAGACACCGCTTGTCGCAAGTGGGCTGGCAGGGCGGCAATCCGGCGCTTGGCCACAATCTCATGGCTGCCATCTATCGCACCACCGGCGGCATTCCGCGCCGGGTCAATCAGGTGATGAACCGCCTGCTGTTGCTGGGCGCAATCGAGGAGAGCCGCGAACTGACCTGCACCATGCTGGATGCAGTCATGGCCGAAATGACCGCGGATCAGACGCGCGGCGCAGCGCCTGCACCAAACGCGCTGAGCATCGAGCCCGATGCCTTGGCGACAAGTGCGGCGCTGGACGAGGTTTCGGCACTGCTGGCCGAACGGGATGAACGCACCGCCGAACTCGAAGCGGCGATCCGCGAATTGCAGGCGGCAGGCGCAGGGCAACGGGGCACTCCGGGTGATGACACCGCGGCATCCCCGCGCGATCCGGCGCTGATGTCCTCGCTCGCCCAGATCGAGGCGCGCCTTGAAGAGCAGGAGCAATCCTTGCGCCATGTGCTCGCGATCCTGATCGAATGGCTGGAGGGTGATGCCTCGCGCAAGGCAGCCTGAGCCATGAACATACAGCCTGCTTCCTTGCCCAAGGCTCTTGGCGATCAACCGCGCATCATCAACGGCCTGTCGGTCGATGTCGAAGACTGGTTTCAGGTCGGCGCGTTCGAAAGCGTGATTGAACGCGCTGACTGGGATTCGCTCAAGACGCGGGTTGAGGACAATGTCTATCGCATCCTCGATCTGTTTGCCGAAGCTGATGTGAGCGCGACTTTCTTTACGCTGGGCTGGGTGGCGCGGCGGCATCCCGGCATGATGCGGCGCATTGCCGATGCCGGGCACGAACTGGCCAGCCACGGTTATGATCACGCGCGCGTGTTCACCTTTGATCGCAAGAATTTCGCCCATGATATCCGCATGGCGCGCGAGATCATCGAGGATTGTTCGGGGCAGCGGGTGACAGGTTACCGCGCGCCGAGTTTCTCGATTGATCAGCGCACGCCCTGGGCCTTTGCCGAACTGGCCGAGCAGGGCTACGTCTATTCCTCCAGCGTCGCCCCGGTGGCGCATGATCATTATGGCTGGCCCGAAGCGCCGCGA
>JBJIOB010000051.1:0-72446 GCA_045377215.1 Erythrobacter sp. | reverse complement strand
AGCACGGCAGCCCAGCCCAGCGAACGCATCTGGCTTTGACGCAGGCTCATGCCGCGATCTCCCGCGCCGGGGCAGCACTGCGGCGCGCATGGCGCAAGGTTGATGAACGGCTGCGCGGATTGCGCGCGATCTCGGCTTCGCAGGGGCGGATGCCCTTTGAGACCTTGGTGAAGGTCGGCTGCGGGCCGATGACCTCGCCCGGCAAGTGCCGCGACACCGCGCGGCCCGCGCCGCTCGCTTGCCGCAGGAAATGCTTCACGATCCGGTCTTCGAGGCTGTGGAAGCTCACCACCGCAAGCACGCCGCCGTCGCGCAGCAGCGCCTCGGCCGCGGCAAGGCCGGCGCGCAGTTCGCCCAGTTCGTCATTCACATGGATGCGCACGGCCTGAAAGGTGCGGGTGGCCGGGTCTTTCTTGTCATGCGGCTTGTGCCCCAGCGCACGGCGCACCACGCGGGCCAGCTCGCCAGTGGTTTCCAGCGGGCGCGCGGCCACGATCGCGCGGGCAACCCGGCGCGACTGGCGTTCCTCGCCGTACTGATAAAGCACATCGGCAATGGCAGCTTCATCGGCGGTGTTGAGGAAATCGGCAGCGCTCTGGCCATCCCGGCTCATCCGCATATCAAGCGGGCCATCCTGCATGAAGGCAAAGCCGCGTGCTGCCTGATCAAGCTGCATCGAGGATACGCCGATATCCATCACCACCGCATCAACCTGCGGCACGCCGATGCGGGCCATGGCCTCGCGCATCGCGGAAAAGCGTGCCGGATGCAGGGTCAGGCGCGGGGCATAGTGCAGCGCCATCGCCTGCCCTGCGGCAATCGCATCGGGATCGCGATCAAACGCATGTACCGTGGCGCCCGCTTCGAGCAGCGCGGCGGAATACCCGCCTGCCCCAAAGGTTGCATCAATGATCACCATGCCCGGCGCCGGGGCCAGCGCGGCGATGACTTCATCGAGCAGCACGGGGATGTGCGGGGCGGTGGCGGCAGGCACGGTCATGGATTGCCCTCTTTCCTGCCGCCCTTGGTGGCAGCCTCAGCCACAAGATGTGCGCAGGCTGCCTGCGCGCTTTCCCAGCCAGCACCCATCTGCGCCAGTTCATCCGGGCTCCAGATGGTGAACAGCCGCCCGCCGCCCTGAAAATAGAGCCCGTCTGCCACCTTGCCGAGCGTGCGGAGGTGTTCGGGCATGATGAAACGACCACTGTCGTCAAACGGCACTTCGACAAAACCGAACAGCTGGAGCGCGCGCAAATCGCGATCAAAATCAGTGCGTCCTGCGCGAAAGGCGTTTTCTTCCTCGCGATCGAGCTGTTGCTCCAGCTCCTCGCGGCGCGACAGGCCAAACCCGACAAGGCAATTCCAGCGATCATGCTTGGCCAGACACAGCGTCTTGGTGCCGCCCGAGCTTTCCTTCACCGCCTTGCGGAAGGCGGGCGGCAGCACATAGCGCCCCTTGTCGCCGGCGGGCGAATAGGCTTGGCCAGAATATCCTGCAAAGCCCAACACGCGCGCCAGATCCCCCACACTGCCCCGCCGCCGGCGCGCCCTCCCGCGCTCTGACGACCATGAACCCAGCCAAGCCTCCCCCTTCGCCGCCAGCACGGATTTGCGGGCGAACATATGCGGCGCGCTGATGCCGGAAGCACACGCGCAGCAAACAGGTTTGCTTGGTGGTCTTTAGTCTTATCGAGGAAGGGGGCGGGATGGAAGGGAATTTTGCGGGAAATCACGGGATTACTTGCTAATAAATTGATTTATCTTGTTTTTATAAGGATCAGCAGACTTATGGAGCCTCGCAAGGCCCTCCGTAAAACCCCCATGATCGACGGCAAAATCCTGCGAATCCCGCAATTTCCCCGGTTCGCCCAACCTTGAACCACGGCCCGAGTCCCGGCACTTCCCGCATTTTCCCGCATGCGCTGCGGCCGCCGCTTTATTCAAAGGCAAAAGCGATCAGCGCAGCCAGGCTGGCGCGCTCGGCGTCACCAGCGATCTCGGCCTCGAACACAGCGGCATCGGCGAGCAGTGTGACCTGCCCCTTGCCCACCCGGCAGCGCGCTGCTGCGCCTTCGGCCACAAGGGTGCAGCCTTCGCGCGCGGCCGCGCTCAGGGCAACCTCGCCCGCCAGTACCAGCGGGATCGACCCCTTGCCCAGCGTTACGCGCCGCACCGCCAGTGGCTGCGCATCGTCAAACCGGATCGCCAGCCCCCAGCGCGCGAGCACCGGCGGGATCAGCGCCACATCCGAAGGCCGCCGGGGATCGCCCAGCGCCACATCATATTCGCCCGTCAACTGTGGATCGAGCACCATGAGCACGCGCCCGCCTGCCTGCACCCAATCATCCAGCGCGACATTATCGGCGGGCGAAAGGCCGCGCGGCTGGATGATCGCAAGGCGGGTCAGGCCCGCCAGCGGATCGCTTTCAGGCTCGCCCGCAGTCACTGCGGCGATCGGCGACAGCGTATCGAGCAGCACCAGCCGGTGGCGCTCCGCCAGCGCGGCGCGCTGCCAGGGCGCGGTGGCGGTGCCGCTGGCAATCTCGGAAAGCTGCGCGCCAAGCGGCCAGTACAGCGGCAGGCTGGTCATCAGGCCCAGTTCGGGCTGCGCCGCATCGGGCGTTGTTGCGGCAGCGTCCGAATGCGCCCCACCCGGCCCGCATCCTGTCAACAACCCGGCCAGCAGCGCAGCAAGCACAGCAGTGATGCCAGCGCGCCTAGGGATTGGCGGCGGCACCGGGCGCAGCCGAAGCAGGGGCAGCAGGCGAAGCCGTGGGTGCTGGCAGCACCAGCGGATCGAGCAGCGGCGCAGGGCTGGGTTCAGCCGGGATATCGGGCACCACCCCGCCATCGGGCGCAGCACCGCCGCCGGGCACGCGCGGCGAAGGCTCCGTCGTCGGGGCTGCATCAGGCACGGCTGCCTCGTCAGCGAGATCGGCCTGAGAGCCGATAATGCTGGCAAGCCCGACCAGCAGCACCATGGCCGCAATCCCGAACAGCCCGACTTGCAGCCGCTGGATACCCTCGGCGCGGGTTTCGGGCGCGGTATCGGGCACCTCGCCCGGCTCGCCATCGGGCTGGCTATCGCTGCTCAGCCCAAACAGCTTGCGCCCCGGTTTCCTGATGCTCATGCCGCAGCCTCGGTGTGGAGCCAGTCAAACACCGGCAAGCCTTTGCTTTCCAGCCATTCAGGGTTGTAGAGGGTCGAAAGATAGCGAAAGCCCGTGTCGCACAGGATGGTGGCGACCTGCGGGCGGGGCCGCCCTTCGGCCACCAGCTGCCGCCCCAGCGCAATCGCGCCTGCCACATTGATGCCCGATGACAGGCCAAGGCACAGCCCTTCCTCGCACAGCAGGCGGGCGACCCAGTGGAGGCCTTCCTCGTCCGAGATGCGAAACTGGGTATCAATCACCGCGCCTTCGAGATTGGCGGTGATGCGCCCCTGCCCGATCCCTTCGGCCACGGATGAACCTTCGGCGGAGAGTTCGCCATGCGCGTAGTAATTATACAGCGCTGCGCCGTGCGGATCGGTGAGCGCGATGCGGACATTCTCGTCAAACGCCTTGAGGCCAAGGCCCACGCCTGCAATCGTCCCGCCGGTGCCCGCTGCGCAGGTGAAGCCATCGATGCGGCCTCCCATCTGCTCCCACAATTCGGGCGCAGTGCCTTCGATGTGGGCGCGGCGATTGGCGATATTGTCGAACTGGTTGGCCCAGACCGCGCCGGGCGTTTCTTCAGCGAGACGGCGCGAGGTGTGGACGAAATGGCCCGGATTGGCGAATTTGGTCGGCGGCACCAGCACCAGCCGCGCCCCCAGCGCGCGCAATGTGTCCATTTTCTCCTTGGACTGGTTATCCGGCATGACGATGATCGTCTTGTAGCCGCGCGCATTGGCCACCAGCGCGATGCCGATCCCGGTGTTGCCAGCCGTGCCTTCGACCACAGTGCCGCCGGGCTGGAGTTCGCCGCGGCTTTCCGCATCGCGAATGATGTAAAGCGCGGCGCGATCTTTCACCGAAGAACCGGGGTTGGCAAATTCGCACTTGCCCCAGATATCGCAGCCCGCCGCCGCGCTGGGGCCAGCCAGCCGCACTAGCGGGGTGTTGCCGATCAGGCTGAGCGTATCGGCGAAAGGTCGCGTGATGTTCATGGGCGCAGAGTTAGGCGCTCAGACCGCGCGGGGCAAGCGGGCCGCGCCCCTCCCCGTCGCAAAGCACGGGGAAGGGCTACGGCAAAACCTCAATCTTCCGGCGCAATCGTGACGTGGAGGCCATCCAGCGCATCGGTGAAGGGGATCTGGCACGACAGGCGGCTGGTATCAGTGCGGTGATCGGAGGATTCGAGCAGATCATCCTCGTCCTCGCTGATCGCGGGCAGCAGTTCCGCGAAGGCCGGATCGACATGCACATGGCAGGTCGCACACGAACAGCACCCGCCGCACAGCGCCAGCAATTCGTCAAAGCCATTGTCGCGGATCGCTTCCATCACGGTCAGGCCATCCTCAACAGTGATTTCGCTCGTCTCGCCGGCGCGGTTGGTGACGACCAGTCTGGGCATGGGCTGCGGTTCCTTTATGGGCTGTGAGAGGTGCGCTTGCGCGCTAGGGTTAAGACGCAGCCGCTGCTAAGGCGTTCCGCGCGCCTTGGCAAGATTGAGGAAGTGATAGTGGGGCTGAGCCTTACAGAGTTGCGCGATGATCTCGATGCGCTGAGCGCGCGGGTGCCTGCGCTGGCACGCGAACTGGCGCGCATCGGCTATCCGCAGCCGCGCATTCGGGAACGCGGTTGGCAGACCTTGCTGCGCACCATCGTAGGCCAGCAAGTGTCGGTTGCGGCGGCCAGTTCGGTGTGGGCGAGGCTGGAGGCGGAACTGGCAGACGACTTCACCCCGGCAGGCCTGCTGGCGCGCGATTTCGACACTTTGCGCGCCTGCGGGCTGTCGCGCCAGAAACAGGGCTATGCGCGCTCCTTGTGCGAGCAGGTGGCGGCAGGCGCGGTGGATTTCGGTGCCCTGCCCGCCGATGACGAGGACGCGATTGCCGCGCTCACCACGATCAAGGGGATCGGGCGCTGGTCAGCCGAGATCTACCTGCTGTTTGCCGAAGGCCGCCGCGATATCTGGCCAGCGGGCGATCTGGCGGTGCAGGAAGGCGTGAAGCGCCTGCTTGCCCTGCCCGAACGCCCGGCAGAACGGGGCACGCGCGAACTGGCGGCAGGCTGGGCGCCCCAGCGCGGCGCGATGGCGATCTTCACCTGGCACTATTATGCGTCAGGTGCTGAACCGGTTTAGGGGGAATGTCCGCTACCGCGATATTCAGCAAAAAACCCGCCGTTCAGCAAACGACCCCGTTGCGGACGCCTCACTCCATCGTCGCCCCGTGCTTGACACGGGGCTTGGCTACCTTGGGGCGCTGTCTGGGAAGAAAGAAAAGCCAAGCCCCGTGTCAAGCACGGGGCGACGGTGACGGGCGGCAGGAAACCACCCACTTCCGGTCATTCAGCCACCATTCGGACCCGCCCACAACCCGCCATCCATAGGGTGCCGGATTGTTGCAGTAGTGGAATGGGTCCACGATAATTTCCAACCAATTGAAATTGCTTATCTCGTCGCAACTTAGCACAGCAATCTCGGTCTTGCATTTCTACGCCAATCCGGCGCTCCGGGCCGCGCGGCGTGACTTGGTATCATCCCCCCGTTGGCAGGCCGCCCGACTTGTCCTAGACTTGGTGCAGACAGGGAAGATAGCCGGGCTTTCTGCCCGGTGTTCGAGGAGGGATAACCATGGCCGAGACTTTCAGCACCATCACCCGCCTGCTTGCCACCACCGCTGCGGCGGCGGCTGTTTTCGCCTTGCCGGGCGTGGCGGCTGCCGATGCGGGCGAAAACCTTGCCGCCTCCATTCAGGGAACCACGATGACGACTGCTGCGACCACTGCCCCACTGATCCCGCGTGCAGCACTGTTCGGCAACCCGACCCGCGCGCAAGGGCGCATCAGCCCGGACGGCCAATGGCTCAGCTGGACCGCGCCGCACAAGGGCGTGATGAATGTCTGGGTTGCTCCGGTCAGCGATCCGGCAGCGGCCAAGGTCATCACCAATTCGGCGACGCGCCCGATCCCGCAATATTTCTGGGCGCCCGACAGCAAGAGCATTCTGTATGTGCAGGACAAGGGCGGGGACGAAAATTACCTGCTCTACCGGGTGGATATGGCAAGCGGCGCGGAGACCACGCTTACCCCGTTCGAGAACACCCGCGTCGAGATTATCGGCGGCTCTTACGCGATCAAGGACAAGATGCTGATCGGGCTCAACAACCGCGATCCGCAATTGCACGATGCCTATCTGCTCGATCTCACCACCGGCGCGCTCACGCTGGTGATGGAAAACACGGCAGGCTTTGCCGGCGTGATGTCGGATGACACGCTGACCTTGCGGATGGCGTTCCGCCAGAACATGGCGGGCGGCACCGATTTCTTCCGCATCACCAATAATGTGGCCGAACAAACCCCCTTCGAAACCGTGCCGATGGAAGATGCGCTCACCACCACGCCCGGCGGCTACACGCATGATGGCGCAACGCTTTACTGGATCGACAGCCGCGGCCGCAACACCGCTGCCCTGTTCGCGCAGGACACCGCGACCGGCAAGAAGACGATGATCGCCGAAGATGCGCGCGCCGATATCGGCAGTACGCTGCGCAATCCTGCCACCGGCAAGATCGAGGCCCATTCGGTCTATTACCTGACCGAACAATGGGTCGCGAGCGATCCCGCGATCAAGGCGTCGCTCGATTGGCTGGACAGCAAACTTGAAGGCAATTTCGGGGTCAATTCGCGCAGCGATGATGACACCAAATGGATTGTCTATAACGATCCGATCACCGCGCCGACCACTGTGTATATCTATGATCGCAAGGAAGCCACGCTCACCCCGTTCTATGTCAGCCGCCCGGAACTTGCCGGGATGCCGCTGCAAAAGATGCACCCGGTGGAAATCACGGCCCGCGACGGGTTGACCTTGCCATCCTATCTCACCCTGCCAGCTGGCAGCGATGCGCAAGGCACAGGCGTGCCCGCCAAGCCCGTGCCGCTGGTGCTGCTGGTGCATGGCGGGCCATGGGCGCGCGATGGCTATGGGTTTAACCGCGAACACCAATTGCTCGCCAATCGCGGCTATGCGGTGCTCAGCGTGAATTATCGCAGCTCGACCGGGTTCGGGAAGGATTTCCTCAATGCTGGCAACAAGCAATGGGGCCTGGCAATGCATGACGATCTGATCGATGCGGTGAACTGGGCCGTGGGCAAGGGTATCACCGCTGCGGACAAGGTCGCGATCATGGGCGGATCATACGGCGGCTATGCGACGCTGGCGGGCCTTACCTTCACGCCCGATACTTTCGCCTGCGGGGTGGATATTGTCGGCCCGTCAAACCTTGAAACCCTGCTCGAAACCATCCCGCCTTACTGGGCGCCGCTGGTCAAGCAGTTCCACGAACGCATGGGCGATCCCGGCACGCCCGAAGGGCTTGCCCTGCTGCGCGCCGCCAGCCCGCTGTACAAGGCGGACAAGATCCGTAAACCGCTGCTCATCGCACAGGGCGCCAATGATCCGCGCGTCAAGCAATCGGAAAGCGATCAGATCGTGGGTGCGATGAAATCCGCAGGGATTCCGGTAACCTATGTGCTTTACCCCGATGAAGGCCACGGCTTTGCCCGCCCCGAAAACAACATCGCCTTTTACGCGATTGCCGAGAATTTCCTCGCATCGTGCCTCGGCGGGCGGGCTGAGCCTGTCGGTGATGCGCTGAAGCCTTCGACCGCGCAGATCATCGAGGGCGCAGCCTATGTGCAAGGGCTGGAGACAGCGCTCGCCAAGTAAGGGCTGACAAGCACGTTCCCGCTCTCTAATGAGTTGCAAATCGCAATCGGGAAGGGATCACCATGACGCTTGAAGCTTCGGCGCGGCGCTGCATTTTCATCACCGGGGGCGCATCGGGGATCGGGCGTGCCACCGCGCGCCTGTTTGCCTCGCGCGGGTGGTTTGTCGCGATTGCCGATGTCAATGTGGCAGGGATGGAAGATACCCTCGGCCTGCTCGAAGGCGGGTTCAAATATATGCACCGCCTCGATGTGCGCGACCGGGCGGCATGGGACGAAGCCTTGCAGGCGGCCTTTACCGCGGCGGGCCAGCGCATTGATGTGGTGGTGAACAATGCCGGTGTGGGCGCGGGCGGATCGCTTAGCGAAATGGCGCCGGACGAGATTGACCGCTGCCTTGATATCAACCTCAAAGGCGTGCTTTACGGTGCGCAAGCGGCCTATCCCTATCTCCAGAAAACCGCGCCCGGCAGCGCGCTCATCAACATGGCGAGCGCGGCCGGAATTGCCGGATCAGGCGGGATGAGCGTCTATTGCGCCACCAAATTCGGGGTGCGCGCAGTATCGGAAAGCCTTGATGCCGAATGGGCCGATAACGGCATTACGGTCGCCTCGATCTGCCCGAGCTTTATCGAAACGCCGCTGCTCGACGGCACGGGCAACCGCAATTCGAACGAGCCGATCCGCGAACGCGTGCGCGCAGCGGGCCTTGAAATCACCCCGGTCGAAGAAGTCGCCAAGGCGGTGTGGGCTGCCGTCCACGGGACGAAGCTGGATTATTTCGTCGGCGCAACGTCGAAACGCATGGCCTTTGCCAAGCGCTGGATGCCCGGCAAGGTGCGCAAGCAATTGCGCAGCAGCCTGCGCCCGCTGGGAAGATGATCCGTATTGGCTTGCAGTAGTCAAACGGGAACGGTCGCGCAAGCGACCGCAAGGCCGACCGGCCGCCCGCAGCGACGCGGCCTTCAGGCCGCGTGAGCGAGGATACCGCACGCCGGATGGCGTGCGAAACTAAAGAACCCCATCAATGCTGCGTGCCAGCCGCGCATCACGCGCTGACAGCCCGCCATTATCGCCTGCATCATGCGTCGTCAGCGTGACTTCAACCTTGGCATAGACGTTGAACCATTCGGGGTGGTGATCCTGCGCCTCGGCCAGCAGCGCAACGCGCGCCATGAAGCCCCAGGCTTCGGAGAAATCCTTGAACTGGAAGGTGCGCGTGATCGCCTTGCCGCCGCGCGCCAGTTCCCAGGCGGGGTGATCGGCAAGCAATTGGGTGATTTCGGACGGATCGAGTTCGGGGACAGGCATAGCGGACGGGCTCCATCAGGGCTGGCTTGTTTGCTGCCCCTCTTTTCCCTAACGCAGCGACCGATGCAAGCGCCCCCCAGCCCCCTTCTCGAAGCCCGCGACCTTGCCTGCCAGCGCGGCGACCGGCTGCTGTTCCGGCGGCTCGCCTTTGCGCTTGGGCCAGGCGCGGCGTGTCATGTGACCGGCGCAAACGGGGCGGGCAAGACCACGCTTTTGCGCGCGCTGGCGGGCCTTGCCGCGCCCTATGCCGGCCAAGTGGTGCGCGAAGGTGCGCTGGGCCTGCTTGATGAACGCTCGGGCCTTGATCCCGAATTGCCTTTGGCGCACGCGCTGGCGTTCTGGTTCGGGGTGGACGGCGCGCCCGATCATGCCGCCATCATGGCGCGCCTCAGGCTCACCGCTTTGGCCGAAGTGCCGGTGCGCTATCTTTCGACCGGGCAGAAAAAACGCGCAAGCCTTGCCCGGCTGCTCGGCCAGAAGGCCGCAATCTGGCTGCTGGATGAGCCTTTGTCCGGCCTCGACACTGCTTCGCAAGGCCTTGTCAGCGCGCTGGTGGCTGAACATTGCGCGGGCGGCGGGATTGCGCTGATCGCTTCGCACCAGCCGCTGGATGTGGTGGGCATGACAAGTTTTGCCATCGAGGATTATGCGCCGCGCAGCGATGCAGCGGAGCAAGCGGCATGATCACCGCCCTGCTCCGCCGCGATCTGGCGCAATTCTTCCCCTTTGCCGGTGGCGGCGCGGCCCTGCCGGTGGTGTTCTTTGTGGCGGTGGCCATGCTCTATCCCTTTGCCGTCGGGCCGGATGCCAATATCCTTGCGCGCACCGGCGGCGGGGTGGTGTGGATTGCTGCGCTGCTGGCTGCGATCCTGCCGCTGGAAAAGCTGGTGGCGCGCGATATTGCCTTGGGCTTTTTCGATCAGCTGCGGCTGCGCGGGGTTACCGAAGAAGTGATGATGGCGGTGCGGCTGATTGCCCACTGGCTGAGTTTCGGCCCGGTGCTGGCGCTGGCGACCTTCCCGGCAGCCGCGCTGCTGGGTATCGAGGGTGAGGCTTTTCGCCTGCTGATCCTTGGCCTGCTGGCCGGAACGCCGGGGCTTGCCGCGATCGGCCTGATTATCGCCGCGCTTACTGCTTCGCTAAGGGCAGGCGCGGCGCTGTCGGGCCTCTTGCTGATTCCGCTGGCGCTGCCGATCCTGATCTTCGGTGCGGGCGCACTGGCGCGGCAGGATCAATCGAGCCTCGGCTTCGTTGCTGCCTTGAGCCTTGCTCTGGTGGCGCTTGCCCCCTTTGCCGCAGGCGCCGCGATCCGCGCGGCTAGAGAGAATTGATCGAGACCTGATGCGCGCGCCCGAAAGCCATGTGAGAGCCAATCTGCTGATGGGACGCATCGCTGCGGGCCTGCTCGGCTTCACGCTCATCGCCTTTGCCGCAAAAGCGCTGGCCCACCCCGAAGTGCAGGCACGCTACACCCCGCTGGTGATGTTCCATGCCGCCACAATGCTCGGCTGGCTTGGGCTGCTGGCGAGCCAGAGCCTGCTCGCGGCGCGGTATAAACTGGCCGCGCACCGCATCATGGGCCGCGCCTCGCTGGTGCTGGTGACAGCGATGCTGGCAAGCGGCGGGGTGATTTCGTGGGCCATCGGCAAAGAGTTGGGCCGCCCGGAAGTCACCGTGGTGAACCTTGCAGCTTTCGTGACTTTCGTGCCGCTTTACCTGCTGGGCGTGCGCTACGCCCGCCAGCGCGATCTCAAGGCGCACCGGCAGGCGATGCTGCTTGCGACATTGGCGCTGATGACACCCGCCTATGCCCGCGTGGTACAGGTGCTGGGCCTGCCCGATCCGGTCGCCATCGGGGTGCAGCCGCCGATCACGATTGCGATTGCCGCAGGCTATGACTGGGTGCTGCATGGCCGCGTGACGCGGGCGACAATCGCCATGCTGGGGTTTTCGGTTGCGGTGGTGGCCGTGATGGTGGCGGTGCTGGCGGTGTGGTTTTTGTGAGCACCCCGTCCCGGGTCAAGCCCGGGGAGACGAGGGAGATGTGACGGCCCGCAGGGCCGCAAGGGCGACTGCCCGCCCGCAGCGGGGGCAGCTTGCTGCCCGTCCAGCGAGGATCGCGCGCCCGGAGGGGCGTGCGAAAAAACTTAGACGTAAGGCGGGCAATCCCGCCCCACCGCGCTCTTGGTGAAAATCTCATTCCCCGTTTCGGTGATCGCAATCGAATGTTCGAACTGCGCCGACAGTGATTTGTCGCGGGTCACTGCCGTCCAGCCATCGCCCAAAACCTTCGCCCAGGGTTTGCCGAGGTTGATCATCGGTTCGATGGTGAAGAACATGCCCGGCTTCAATTCCGGCCCCGTCCCGGCCTTGGCGGCGTGGACCACTTCGGGCGCGTCGTGGAACAGGCGCCCGAGCCCGTGGCCGCAGAACTCGCGCACCACGCCATAACGGAACTGCGCCGCATGCGCCTCAATCGCCGCGCCAATATCGCCCAGCCGCGCGCCGGGCTGCGCTGCTGCGATGCCCAGCATCAGGCATTCATAAGTCACCTCGACCAGCCGCTGCGCTTTCAGTGAAGGCTCGCCCGCGTAGAACATGCGGCTGGTATCGCCGTGCCAGCCATCCACCAGCGGGGTCACGTCGATGTTGAGAATGTCGCCATCCTTCAACGCCTTGTCGCCCGGAATACCGTGGCAGATCACATGGTTGATCGAAATGCACGAGGAATGCTGATAACCCCGGTATCCCATCGTCGCCGGGATCGCGCCAGCATCCAGCATCATGCCGCGCACCGCATCATCAATCGCGCCCGTCGTGACGCCGGGCTTTACCAGATCGGCGCAGGCATCGAGGATTTCGGCGGCAAGCTTGCCCGCCTTGCGCATCCCGGCAAAGCCTTCGGGCCCGTGCAATTTGATGGTGCCATCGCGGTAGACAGTCTCGCTGCCTTCAACAAGTTGGTATTCGTGCATGCCCCCTTATAGCGGCAGCGAACGCCAATTGCTACTTTGCCACAGCGAAATAGGCGCGGTATTCGGGTTTGACCGCTGCGATCACCGCTGGTGTCACCGGCACAGTCACCTCGTAACTGCCTTCGGCGTATGAACCGGCCACATAGGGCGCGGCGAGCAGGCCGATCCGGTCAAACGCCTGTTTGCTGGCCGAACCCGGCAGCACCACAAGCTCCTTGATCGGCGGGCAGGGGAAAGTTTCATCCTCGCCATAATCCTGTTCCAGCCGCTTGCTGCGCTCCTTGCGCAAGCCCGCGCACCAGCGCGGCCCCAGCACTTTTTGCAAGGCCGCCTGCGAGGTGAACAGATCTTCGCCCGTCAGCGGCTTGCCTGCCTCACGGTCCCACATCAGGGCATCATAGGTGCCATTGGGATGCGCGCCGCCGGTGAACATATAGGTCGAGGCGGACAGCGACAGAAAACGCGGCAGATCGGTCACCACCGCCCATTCCTTGGCATAGGCGCGGTTGATGCAGCCGATACAGTCCTGCCCGCCAAATTCGCGGATCGCGTTTTCGAAATCCTCCCTCTGTTCGGCCAGCGCTGCGTCGCGTTCGCTGGAAAAGCGCGCGGCGAGTTGCGGGATGGCGCTGACCTGTGCTGGCCAATTATAGGCAAACTCGCGGACATATTCGCCGCGCTTGTCGTTGTTTTCAAAGACGACAGCTTCGCCTGCGCTGGTGGCCGACGCTTCGGCAGCGGCGGTTTCAGGAGCGCCCGCCCCGGCCTCCGCCCCGGCCCCTGCGCTCGCAGCCTTGCCCTGCGCGCTATCCGCTTCATCCGCCTTGTCCGCCGAACAGGCCGCCAGCAGCGCGGCGGCTGCCACGCCCGTCCAGAATGCAAACCGCTTCATCGCCCCTGCCCTCCCCAATCTTTCGCGTGACAAGCTTGCCTGCGCGATTATGAAACCTGCATGACTGATCCCACCGCTTTGATCCAGCCCGATCGGGGGCAGGACGCGATTGCCATACGCCTTGTCAACAAAGACGGATTTGCCGATTTTGCCAAGGGGCTTGGCGAGGCCCAGCGCGCCAGCCTTGCTGCGCAAAAGTTCGAAGGCAGCGCCGGGCAGGTTGCGATTGTGCCCGATGGCGCAGGCTGGTTTGCCGCCGCTGGCGTGGGCAAGCCGGATGCGCTGTCGAGCTGGTGCCTTGCACGGCTCGCCGAAGAACTGCCCGAAGGCCTCTATCGCCTCGCCGGCGCAGAGGCAGGCGCGGCGATGTTTGGCTGGGCGCTCGCGCAGTATCGTTTCACTCGCTACCTGTCCGATCCCAAGCCGCCTGCCCCGCGCGTGCTGTTGACCGGGCAAGTGGGGCGGATTGATCCGTGTCTGGCCGAAGTCGCCGCCGAAATCCTCGTGCGCGATCTTGTCAACACACCCGCCGAAGACATGGGGCCCGAAACGCTGGAGGCCGAATGCGCGCGCCTTGCCAAGGCGCATGGCGGCGAACTGGCGGTCACGCGCGGCGATGCGCTGGAACGCGAATACCCGATGGTGCATGCGGTGGGCCGGGCGGCGGCGCGCCACCACGCCCCACGCCTGATGCATCTTGTCTGGGGCGATCCGGCCCACCCGGTGCTGGCCGTGGTCGGCAAGGGAGTGACGTTCGATTCGGGCGGGCTCGATATCAAGCCATCATCCGGCATGCGCCTGATGAAGAAAGACATGGGCGGCGCAGCCCATGCGATTGCACTCGCTGGCCTGATCATGGCAGCACGGCTGAAAGTGCGGCTGCATCTACTGGTGCCCGCTGCCGAAAACGCGATTGCGGGCGCATCTTTCCGCCCCGGCGATGTGCTCAAAAGCCGCAAGGGCCTCAGCGTCGAAATCCACAACACCGATGCCGAAGGCCGCCTGCTGCTGGGCGATGCGCTGACCCGTGCGAGCGAGGAGGCACCCGATCTGATCGTCGATTTCGCCACCTTGACCGGCGCGGCGCGGGTCGCGCTTGGCCCCGATTACCCGGCGATGATGGCGCGGCGCGATGAGACTGCCGAGGCCTTCATCGCGGCCGGCAAGGCCCATGATGACGAGCCGTGGCGCCTGCCCCTGCCCGATGCCTACCGCGACTATCTGTCATCCGACATTGCCGACATCGCCAACGCGCACGCCAATGCCTTTGCCGGGGCGAGCGTGGCGGGATTGTTTCTGGATCGCTTTGTCGCAGACGGGCTCGACTGGGTGCATTTCGATACTTTCGCCTGGCAGCCCGCATCCAAGCCGGGCCGTCCGCGCGGCGGGCGCGGGCTGGGCCTGCGCGCGGCCTGGCATGCGATCGCTGCGCGCTATGCGGCGTAAGCTTGCCGTGGCCAAGCCAAACGTCTAGGGGCGCTTCCCATTCGCGGGTGGCCCTTTGGCAAGGGCCCGAGACAACAAGGGCACTGACAAAGCAGATGAGCGAAGCTGGCGGCAATCGGGGGGGCTATGGCGTGCCAGACGGCGTGCTCGGCCTGGTGGGCCCGGTGGCCAAGCCTGCGCCCGGCACGCTGCCGCTGCGCGGCGATCTGGCGCATATGGCGCTGGCAGGCACGCATCTGGCCGCGCATTACGTGATCCCGCATCCGCGCATCATCGCCGCCGCCGGAGCAAACCTGCATCTTGCGCCGCGCGAGGATGCCGCGGTGCATCACCACCTTCCTGCCGGAACCGCGGTTGAACTGCTGGATATTGCGGGCGAATGGGCATGGGTGTGCCTGGGGCCGCAGGGGCCTTCGGGCTATTGCCTCACCGCTCAGCTTGCCGCTGAAAGCGCAGCGGCCTGATGGCAACCTGTGTGTTCATTGATGGGGCCGCGGGCACCACCGGCCTTGAAATCCGCGAGCGGCTGGCCGGGCGCGGCGAATTTGCCTTGCTGGTGCTGGATGATGCCAGCCGCAAGGATGAAACCGCGCGGCGCGATGCGCTCCACGCCGCCGACATCGCGATCCTGTGCCTACCCGATGATGCCGCCAAGGAAGCAGTGCGGCTGGCGGCTGGTTCGGGCACGCGGATCATTGATGCGTCTTCTGCGCACCGGGTGGCCGAGGGGTGGACCTATGGCTTTCCCGAGTTGATCGGGCGGGAACGCGTCGCCGATGCCCAATTTGTGAGCAATCCGGGGTGCTATCCTTCGGGCTTTCTGGCGCTGGTCGCGCCGCTGGTGCGCAGCGGCCTGCTGCCTGCCGACTGGCCCTATACCGTGAACGCGGTGAGCGGTTATTCGGGCGGCGGCAATGCGCTGATTGATCGCTTTGCGGCAGAGCGTGATCTGGCGTTCCGCGCCTATGGGCTCAGCCTTGGGCACAAGCACCTGCCTGAAATGCAGGTCTATGCCGCGCTTGCCCATCCGCCGGTATTCTCGCCCGCTGTGGTGCCCGCGCATCGCGGCATGGTGGTGGATGTGCCACTGCCGCTTGCTGCAATGCCGGAGGCGGTAAGCGCCGCTGATCTGCGCGCCGCGCTGACCGATTTCTACGCGGGCAGCGCCGTGGTGCGCGTGGCGGATGATAGCCCTGCCGAACTGCTGCTGCGCGAGGGTGCACAGAGCGATGATGGGATGATGCTCTATGTGTTCGCCAGCGCTGACGGCACGAAGGCGCGCCTCGTTGCCTGCCTCGACAATCTCGGCAAAGGCGCGAGCGGCGCGGCGATCCAGAACCTCAACCTGATGTGCGGCCTGCCCGAAACAGCTGGCCTCAAACTTGCCGCAACGCCCGAATAAACGGCACGCCTGCCCAAAAATTAGACAAAGGTCTTATGCGCGCATCTGCGCCATTGCGCAGTGCATCATAATGTTGCACCCTTGGCTGCGACAAGGACAGGGATCGGCTGTCGGGAATCGCTGCGCTGCACAGATTGTTCGCGCTGCTTGGCACGGTTCTTGTTAGCTGACCCCTCAAGGGATCTCCTTGGCGCGTACCGGGTCACGCGAGCAGGGCCAATCGAACGGGGACTATGTGAAAAAGATCGAAGCGATCATCAAACCCTTCAAGCTCGATGAAGTGAAGGAAGCGCTGCACGAAATCGGCGTCTCGGGCATCACTGTCACCGAAGCGCGCGGCTTTGGCCGCCAGAAAGGCCATACCGAGCTGTATCGCGGCGCGGAATATGTCGTCGATTTCCTGCCCAAGGTGAAGCTTGAGGTGGTGGTCTCCGACGATCAGGCCGAACGCGTCGTCGAAGCGATGGCCGCCGCTGCCCAGACGGGCCGGATCGGCGATGGCAAGATCTTCGTTACCGCCATCGAAAGCGCGCTGCGCATCCGCACCGGCGAAACCGACGAGGATGCGATCTAGCCTCGCACACCCCTTACGCGCGCGGGCCGCAGGGCCTGCCGCCGCTTAACTCTTACCCAAATACCCAGACTGGAGACACCACATGTCACGCGCAAAAGAAGTTCTGAAACAGATCAAGGATGAGGAAATCGAGTGGGTCGATCTGCGCTTCACCGATCCCAAGGGCAAGTGGCAGCACCTCACCATGGTCGCCGGCGTCATGGGCGAGGACGAGCTGGAAGACGGCCTGATGTTCGATGGTTCGTCGATTGCCGGGTGGAAGGCGATCAACGAGTCTGACATGATCCTCAAGCCTGATCTGTCGGAAGTCTGGATTGATCCTTTCAGCGCGACCCCGATGATGATCATCAACTGCGATATCGTCGAACCTTCGACGGGCGACTGGTACAGCCGCGATCCGCGCACCACCGCCAAGCGCGCCGAGGCTTACCTCAAATCCACCGGCATCGGCGATACTGTCTATGTCGGCCCGGAAGCCGAGTTTTTCATGTTCGATGATGTCCGCTTTGAAGATGGCTATGCGGGCTCGGGCTTTGCGATCGACGATATCGAACTGCCGGGCAACACGTCGAAAGAATATGACAACGGCAATATGGGCCACCGCCCGCGTGCCAAGGGCGGCTATTTCCCCGTCGCCCCAGTCGATTCGGCGGTCGATATTCGCGCCGAGATGGTCACCACCATGCTCGAAATGGGCCTGCCGTGTGACAAGCACCACCACGAAGTCGCCGCGGCCCAGCATGAACTCGGCCTCACTTTCGGCACGCTGGTGCAAACCGCTGACCGCATGCAGATCTACAAGTATGTCGTCCATCAGGTCGCCCATGCTTACGGCAAGACCGCGACTTTCATGCCCAAGCCGATCAAGGCCGATAACGGATCAGGCATGCACACCCACATCTCGATCTGGAAGGATGGCAAGCCGATGTTCCAGGCGCCGAATATGCGGGCCTTTCGGAAATGTGCCTCTATTTCATCGGCGGCGTGATCAAGCATGCCAAGGCCCTGAACGCCTTCACCAACCCCACCACCAACAGCTACAAGCGGCTGGTGCCGGGTTTTGAAGCGCCGGTGCTCTTGGCCTATTCGGCGCGCAACCGTTCGGCCTCGTGCCGCATTCCCTATGGCACCGGCGACAAGGCCAAGCGCGTGGAATTCCGTTTCCCCGATGCGATGGCCAATCCTTACCTGTGCTATGCGGCGCTGCTGATGGCGGGGCTTGATGGGATCGAGAACAAGATCCACCCGGGCGAGGCGATGGACAAGAACCTCTATGATCTGCCGCCTGCCGAACTCGCCGAAGTGCCGACGGTGTGCGGTTCCTTGCGTGAAGCGCTCGACGCCATCGCTGCCGATCACGAATTCCTGCTGAAAGGCGATGTCTTCACCAAGGACCAGATCGAAAGCTATTGCGAGCTGAAGTGGGAAGAAGTGATCCGCACCGAAACCACGCCCTGCCCGGTTGAATTCGATATGTATTATTCGATGTAATCGAACGCGACCTAAAAAAGCGCCCCTTGCCCAGTGCGGCAAGGGGCGCTTTTTTGTGCCCGTGTGCATGCAGGCGCGCTCAGCGAACCGTGAACATCCCGCGCCTGCCGATCGCGATGTAGGTCGCCACCAGCACCAGCACATAGCAGACGGTGAGCAGATCAAGCGGCTGCGGCCCGGCGGCATAGCCCAGATGCGCCAGCATCCCCCAGCCGCCCAGCACCGCCAGCACCAGCGCATAGGTGAGCGCGCCGGCTTCAAGATTGACAGCCAGCATCAATTCATCCGAGCCGCGATAGGCCCGCCAGCCAAACCACAGCCCGCCCAGCAATCCGACCGCCGCCAGCAGCAGCGCCGCCAATGCGCTCAGCGGGCCGACGGGGTCAGCCAGCGCGAGCGCAGCCAGCGCCCCGCCCCACAGCACCATGCCGAGGCCCGAATTGACGAGCTCAGACTTCTGTTCGGCGATTTCATCTGCATCCTCGACATTGAGCACCTTGGCACCAAGCCGCGGATTGACCAGCCCGGCCAGCACAAACACGCCAAACAGCAGGTAAACCACGGCGACAAACAGCGCGATGCCTGCCGAGATCGGCACTGCCTCCAGCCCGCCTGTCACCAGCACTTGATCCACCAGGAAGGCACCGCCATAGCCTGCCAGCCCGCCGAACGAAAAGCCGACTGCCAATTGCAGCACCAGCTTGCGCCAATTGAACGACTTCAACGCGCCTTCGGGGGTTTCGATTTCGCTCATCATGCTTCGGGCTCCCAGTGATCGATGAACAGGTCCGGCACCGCCACACCGAACAGGCGCGCCATGCGCAGCGCCAGCGGCAAGGACGGATCATACTTGTCGGTTTCGACCGCGTTCACCGTCTGGCGCGACACGCCAAGCCTGCGGGCAAGTTCGCCCTGGCTCCAGCCTTGCGCTTCGCGATGCTGTTTCACGCGGTTTTCCACCGGCCGTTCCTGTTCGTGCATCCGATGTCAGGCCCGAACCTTCGCGCGGCGGGGTAAGGACTGCGCCGATTCGAGCCTGACAAGAGTTCTTTACTGTAAAGAGCTCTTGTCAGTCAAGAGCTCTGGAAATTATATACTTGACGTAGTGACGCGCTAGATGTAGGTCAAGCGCATGAAGCTCACCGATCCCATCTTCACCGACGCCGACAAGGCCCGCGAACACCTAGAGGCGCTGAACTGGCCGAACGGCCCGGTCTGCCCGCACTGCGGAGAACGTGAGAATGTCCACCGCCTGCAAGGCAAGTCGCACCGCCCCGGCCTGATCCAGTGCAATGCCTGCACCAAGAACTTCACCGTCACGGTCGGGACTGTGTTCGAGCGCTCCAAGGTGCCGCTAAACCAATGGCTGCTGGCGACCTATCTCATGTCGGCATCCAAGAAGGGCATGAGCGCCAAGCAGATCGAGCGAATGCTGGGCGTGACCTATAAGACCGCGTGGTTCATGTGCCACCGCATTCGCGAGGCCATGAAGCCGACCGATCCCGGCCCGATGGGCGGGCCGGGTGTGACGGTCGAAGTCGATGAAACCTATTTCGGGCGCGACAAGAGCAAGCCGAAGTCGCGCACCCCGATCCAGCACATGAACCGCATCATCTCGCTCGTGGATCGCGCCACCGGGCGCTCGACCAGCGTGGTGTTTACCGAGAGCTTCGGCCCCCGCCATGTTGCGGCGCTGCTGTTCACCCATATCGACCGCCAGAGCCGCCTCGTGACGGACGAGGCCAAGCCCTACGTCGCACCGGGCAGGGCGTTCGCGGCGCACGAGACGGTCAATCACCGCACCAAGGAGTATGCGCGCGGCGATGTGACCACCAACACGGTCGAAGGCTATTTCGGGATCTTCAAGCGCGGGATGCGCGGTATTTACCAGCATTGCGGCCAGCAGCACCTGCACCGCTACGTGACCGAGTTCGATTTCCGTTATTCCAACCGTTCCGCGCTCGGAATCGAGGATGCAGAGCGCACCGATATTGCGTTGCGCGGGATCGTCGGGAAGCGTCTGACCTATCGGCGGCTTGATCGAATTGCCGCCTGACAACTGGAAGCCTCCCCGCACATTCAGGGAAAGGCGCAAGCCCTATCGCTAGTCGCCGGCCTTCGTGGTCCGCTCTCCGCCGCCGACAGGTCTACCCCGCCGCCGAGGCTCGCTTGACTCCTTCTCGGAATCATGCGGCTTAGGCGGTGTGCTCAGCATTCGGCGCAGCACTTGGTCCATCTTCGTTTTGTCAGGCTTAGCCATGATCCCGCATTTCGTGCCGTTTGATCGAAACTCGGAGTATCCATATGGCAAACTGAACAAGGAGGCGAGAAGCTTTAGCGCGATTGAGGAGAACCATCCCTTTGCGCAAAAGATCGGCGCGATGATTGCAAATTTCGCGCTCGTTGAGCGTGAGATGCCCTTTGTTCTCGCAAGACTATCGGGCATGTCCACTGATCATGCATTTACAACGCTAGGTGTTTTCCGTGCTTTCAGTAATCGCATTGATTTGTTCTCGGAGCTTACCAAGGTAGTCAAAGCAGATACGCCAGAATTTGAGATTGCACGGCATTTTAAAGGTCAGTTTACATTGGCCAATAAGATACGAAATAAATATGCGCACGCGTCCTATGCAGGCCGCGACGACCCGATACTTTTGACACCTTTCTCAGGGGACTTTGTGAGGCCTGTAGCGTCAATCAAGGTCACGCTTGAGGATATGGAGGCCGAGCTAGACAAGATCAGGATTGTTGCGTGCGAGTGCTGGGCTTTTGGCCGGGAAAAGCGCCTGCCTGAAGGGCTGCACGTAAGGCTATCTCGAAAATATCCCTCAGCGAACTGGGGCTGACATTTAGGTCCGGGCGTTCGTCATAAATCGACTGAACACCCGCCTCTATCATCTCTTGTGTAATCTCAATCTGAACGCCGGCCTGTCGGCTCTCATTCAACATCTCTGAACTCCTACGTCAAGTATATAATGTCAAGAGCTCTTGTCAGGCATGGCGCTGCTGGCCCGCGCAAAGCATTTTCCTACCCGGCAATTTTGTGTCTAATTCCCGCGCCTTGCTGCTCACAATCACAAGGTGCCCTCCCATGACCGACACCCCCACTCCTCATCGCCCGCTGCTTGTCCTGCTGCGCCGCCTGCTCGCATGGCTGACAAGCGAGCCTGCGCCTGCCCCGTACGAGACCGCGCCCCCGCCTCCCGCTCCGCAGGAGCCCACTTTTGTGCCTCAGGACAGTGTGCCACGTGTTCCCAACAGCAAGGAAACTGGCGCACAAGCTGAACAATCGGCCCGCACCATCGGCCCGCGCGGCACCGCGCTGATCAAGCAGTTTGAAGGCTGCGCCCGGCGGCGCGGCGATGGACTGATCGAAGCCTATCCCGATCCCGGCACCGGGGGCGAGCCGTGGACCATCGGCTGGGGCGCAACCGGCGCGGATCGCTTTCGCGGCGGATGCATCCGCCCCGGCACGGTGTGGACGCAAGGCCAGTGCGATGCCCGGCTCGATGAAGACCTTGCCCGCTATGCTGCCGAGGTTGCCCGCGCAATTCGCGGCGCACCGACCACACAGGGCCAGTTCGATGCGCTGGTCAGCTTCCATTACAACACCGGCGCGATTGCGCGGGCGACCCTGACGAAAAAACACATCGCGCGCGATTATACCGGAGCCGCCGCCGAATTTGCCCGCTGGAACAAGGCCGGCGGGCGGGTGCTGCGCGGCCTTACCCGCAGGCGCGCGGCCGAAGCGGCGCTGTATCAATCCTAGCGGGCTTTGCTCAATAATCCTTGCGCACCTGGGCGAGGATCGAATCGCGCCCGATGGTGGAAACCAGCCCCAGCAGCACCAGCCAGTTGGTGATCCGGTATTCCACCTGCGTCGCGTTGTAATCGCGCCCGTCGGTGATGAGTTCGACATACAGCTTGCGCGAGATGTTCTTGCCCAGCGCCACGCTGGTCTCGCGCCCGATGATCGGATCAGCGGCAATGATCCGCAGCTGATCGAGCCCGATCGAATTCCTGAGCGAACCGATCGGATCAAGCCCGCCGCCGCCTTGCAGCGAAGCCAGCGCGGCGGCGAGTTGCAGCGCGTCGGTGGCCGAAAGCGAGGTCACCGGCCCGCCGAACAACAGCCGCGAAAGGATTTCCTCGTCAGGCAGGGCAGGCGTTGAAGAAAAGGCGATCTGCGGCGCCATGGCATTGCCGGTGATCCCGATGCCGACTTGTGTTCCCGAACGGTTGGCTTCGGCCAGAACATCAAGCTGCGGGTCAATCGGGCCGTTCTGATCAAACAGGATGCGCCCGCGGGTAAGTTCGAACTCACTGCCGGCAAAGGTGTAATCGCCGCGCACCAGATTGGCCGTGCCGCCGATGCGCGGATCATCCACCGTGCCGCGCAGGGCGATGTCGATGCCCCACTCGCTATCAAGGCCCATGCCTTCCACGCGCACGCGCGCAGGGGCGCTGGCATTGACCAGATAGCGCCAGCTATCGGTGCGGCTGGCGCGCTGGGCGGTGGCGGGGCCATTGCGGCGGTTGATCTCGCGGGTCGCAATCTGGGGGAGCGCGATATCCTCGGCGGCGGTGCCGAGCTGCCAGCTAGCCCGGTCAACCTTGACGCGGCCTGCGATGGTCCCGCCGACCCCGTCCGAGACGATCCGCAAGGGGCCGGTGATGCGCGCATCAAGCCCCGCGGCATTGACCAGCCGCGCATTGGTGGCAGCCGCGCGCAAATCGATGCGCGGGCCGCGCGCTGCGCTGATATTGGCAAGGTCGATAGTGCCGCTGCCGATGATCGCGCCATTACCGGGGGTAGTCCCGGCAAAGCGGGTGATCGCCAGCCGCGATCCGGCAAAGCGGCCGCGCGCGCTGGCATTGGTGATGTCGGTACCCGATGCCGCGCTCTGCACGCGCAGGTTGTCGCTCGCGATGCTGCCGGTGAGCTGCGGGTTGGCCAGCGTGCCGCGCGCAGCCGCGGTCACATCAATCGGCCCGGTGATGTCGAAAGTCTCGATCCCGGCGAGCCGCCACAGCGCTTCGGCAGGGCCATCATAGGTCAGATCGGCCTGCAACACGCCGCGCATCAGGCGGGCGACAAAGTCACCGCTGCCCGCCAGCTTGGTGATCCGCGCCTTGACCTGCCCGAGCCGCTTGCCATTCTCGAGCAGGCGCGCGCCTGCGCTCAGCCCGCCGCGCGTCAGATCGGCCACGGCGATCAGGTTGACCGGCTGCGAGGACAGCACGAGGCCTGCCCGGCTGAACCCGTCGATCTGCACCCGCGCCGTGCCAGTGGGCGGCGCGCTGCCGGTCTGGGCATAGGTGACAATGCCCGACATGCGCCCGCCAAAGCCAAGCTCGCTGCCCGCCACATCGAGCACCCGCATGGGCATCCGCGCCACATTGGCGGTGAACTGCGTTGTGTCCCCGCCAAAGCCGCCTTCGAGGATGGCATAGCCACCGGCATAGCCGATCTGGGCGGGCGCGAGGGCCCAGCCGCCGGTCTCCTCCTGCTGGGTCAGCACCGCGCGGCGCGGCATGCGGATGGCTGCGCCTGCATACTCGCCGCGCAGCAAGGGCGCGATCCGCCCCGGCGCGACATCGGCATCAAGCTTGAGCGCAAAGCGTTCCGAACGGCGTCCGGCAATCGCGGCGGTGACTTTGCCGGTGCCATTGGCAATCGCGGCGCGGGCATCGAAATTGGCGACCCGCAGCGCGCCATATTCGAGCCCGCTGCCATCCATCTCGCCATTGATGAACAAGCCTGCTTCGTCAAAGCGGCCGGTGGCGGTGATATCGGCGCTGCCGATGGCAAGCGGGGTGGCGCCGCCAAAGCGCGCTTGGCGGGCTGCAAGATCAAGGCTGAAACCCTGCGCGCCGCCCTTGGCCGGGGCCAGCGCAAGCGTGCCGTTCACCCCGCCGCCCGCGACGGCAAGCCGGCCCTCGATCCCGGTATCGTCCACGGCGAGCGCGCCGGTGAGGCGGGTGCGGAAGATGTTGAATTCATCGACCGCAATGCGGGTCGGCCCGGTTTCGGGCAGCACCAGACCGATACTCCCGGTAAAGTCGCCAAGCAGCGAGCCGCCCGACAGATCAATCGCAAACCCCTGATCGGCAGGGGCAAGCGCGATGCGCACATCGGCAAGCCCGGCGGCGGGCAGCGGATCGGCCAGCACCAGCACCGCGCGCGGGCCATCATTGGCCAGTTCCGCCTCGATCGTGAAGGGGCCATATTGCGCCTGCCGCCCACGCCCGGTGAGCGCGGTGCGCGCACCTGCCGGGCCTTGCACCACGGTGCTATCAAAGCTTGCCGCAAGCCGCGCGCTGGTGATCTCGCCCTCGCGGATGATGATCGGCGCGCCCGCCCCCATGCCAAGCGCTCCCTTGAAACGCACCTCCGGCCCGGCCAGATTGACAAGCGTCGCATTGCCGATCTTTGCCAACCGCGCGGCAAGATTGGCGCGCAGGCTCCAGGGGATGGCGGTGCCGAACTTGGCGAGGATCTTGGCATTGCCGTCAAGCTCGCCTGCACCCTCGATGCGGAACCCGCTCGCCCTGATGGGCCCTGCCAGCGCATAGACACCCGCAGGCACATCGCCGCGCAGCGACAGGTTGGCGGCAAGGCCGGGAAAGGCAATGCGCGCGCCGTCCGCAGCCAGCTTGCTGCCATCAAAGGTGACGCGCGCCTTGAGGCTGCCTTGCACCAGGCGCGGGTCGATCTGGGGGTTGCCGGTGACGATCCGCTCCGCCGTGGCAGTCAGCGGCAGCACCAGCTTGCCGCCTGCATAGCGTGCAATCCCGGCCTGACGCAGTTCGCGCAGTTCGATACCGCTTGCCACCACCCGGCCCACGGCCACCTGGTGATCAAGCGCCAGATCGCCAAGGCGCCCGGTGATCGCTGCGGCAAGGCGCGCCTGTTCCAGCCGCAGATCAGGCCCCAGCAGACCGGGATCGCGCAAGGCGGCGCGCAGCATCAGCCGTTCAACCTCGCCCGCGCCCACATCAACCCCGCCGGCAAGCCGGATATCGAGCGCCGGGCTGACCGCTGCGGCGCGCCCTGTAACCAGCCGGTCTTCCAGCGTGAACGATGCAGCCAGCGCCGTCTGGCGGCCAATGGCGCGGCCGGCAAGGCTGGTGTCATCAAGCGGCGCGCGCACCATGCCGAGCACGCCGAAACGCCCGGCATGATTGGAGAGCCGCAAGGCCGCAATCGGCGGGCGGCGTGGTTCGGGTGCAGCGACCGCAGGCCAGCGCGTGGCCAGCAGATTGCCGCGCCAGTTGGTCCACGTGCCTTCGCCCGCCAGCCTTGCGGCATACCCCTGGCTAAAGCCTGCCAGCCCTGCCAGCACGCCCCCTTCAGGCGCCACATAATCGAGCCCCATGTCGAACCGATCCCCGTCAGGCTCGGCATCGAGCATCAGGGCAAGGCGATCATCCGTGCCGAGGCTGGCAGTCGCGTTGATAAGCGCGCGGCGGCTGGCGATGAACACATTGGCGGTAAGATTGACCTTCTCCGCCTGCTGCGTCGCCACCCCCTTGGCCAGCGTCAGATCGCGGATGGTGAGGCGATCAATGCGGATGTCGAAATCGGGCAGCAGCGGATCATCGGGATCGCCCGGTTCCAGTTCGGGCAGGCGCAGCAAAAGCCCGCGCGCCGCTGTCACCTCGCGGATGTCGAGCCCGCCCCACAGGAAAGTCAGCGGGCGCCAATCGAGCGTGATTTCGGGCACCTTGAGAAACGCACCCTTGGGATCGCTCACCACCACATTGCGCAGCCGCGCGGCGCCATAGATGTCGCCTTCGATCCGCCCGACCCGGAACCTGAGGCCATTTTCCGGCTCCAGCGCGGCGATCTGATCAGCGACAAAGCGCTTGCCGATGGGCGAGCTGAAAAAGGCCGCGGCCAGCACCAGCGGCGCAAGCAGCGCGGCGAGCAGCCAGCCAAGCCGCTTCAGCCACACCCGGCGGCTGCGCGCGTCAGGCGCGTCGTCAGTGGCTACGTCCACCTGATCCACCTCGCCCGCCATCAGAATGCCTGCCCGATGCCGACAAACACCACCACCGGCGCATCGAATTCACTGCGGTTGAGCGGGACGCCCACATCAATCCGGATCGGGCCGAAGGTGGTCTTGTAGCGCACGCCAAGCCCGGCGGCCGCGCGCACGAAATCGAAATTGGGCACCGACCGCTGGCTTACGCTGCCGATATCGAAGAACGGCACGACCTGAATGGCACCATCGAGCAGGCCTGTATTGATGCGCGCTTCGATCGACGCTTCGAGCAGGGCAAGGCCGCCGGTTGCCTCGCCCAATTCATCGCGCGGGCCGACACCCTGGAACCCGTAACCGCGCACCGAAGCGCCGCCGCCGCCGTAAAGCCTGCGCGAGGGCGCGACATTGGCCAGGTTTGCGCCCTGGATGGTCGCCGCGCGCACACGGCCGGCCAGCACGGTCGAACTGCCAACCTTGCGATAAGCCGCGCCGTCGAACTGCGCGCGCAGGTAGAAATCATTCACACCCTGACTGCGCGAGGCTTCGGGTGCAAGAAACAGCGTTGCGCGATAGCCGCTGGTGGGATCGAGCAGATCATCGCTCTGATCAATGGTGGCGCTGCCGAACAACCCGGCGATGGCAAATTCGCGGCGCGGCGTCAGTGCGTCGGGAGCGATCCGCGCGTTGCGCGCAAGACGGCTGCGTTCTTCGGTAATCAGCGCCTCGACCCCGATCTGCCAGCTGAATTCCTTTTGATAGATGAAGTTCGAGAGGCGTTCAAAAGTCGCGCGCGTCCCGATGGTGCGCGATTCGACCGCAACCGTGGTGATGTCGCTGGCGAACAGATCGACGAACAAGACCTGATCGCGCCCGCGGAAATTGTTGCGCTTGAACCCCACATTGGCGAGCAATTCGCGCGTGCCGACAATGCCGCGCAGCCGCAGCCCGCCTTCGGGCGGAAACAGATTGCGGTGTTCCCACGTGGCCTCGGCCTTGATCCCGTCCTCGGTGCCGTAGCCGATACCGCCGGTGATAGTGCGCAAGGGCGCGCGCTCGATGGCGACATCCAGCGCCACTTCGCCCGGTGCATCGCCAGCGGGCGGCGCGCTCTGGCGCGGGGTGATGGTGACGCTGGAGACCAGCCCCGTTGCCAGGACCGCGCGGCGCAGATCATCCTCAAGGCTCTGGCGGTAAAGCTCGCCCGGCCGGAACCGGGCAATGCGCTCAAGGTGGCGGCCGGGCAGGAATTCGGGATCGCTGCTGGTGATGCCGGCAAAGACATAGCGCCCGCCGGGATCGACCGGCAGGGTGAGATCGCCTTCCTCACGCGCATGGTCGATCAGCAAGGCAGGCTCGCCCAGTTCGGCAAAGGGGTAGCCGTTTTCGCCAAGCGCAAGGCCAAGCTCGCCCTTTTCGGCGATGATGCGATCAGCCAGCACCGGATCGCCCACCGCAATGCCAAACCCGCTGCGCAAGGGGGCGCGTTCATCCGGCGGCAGGCGATCAAGCGCGCCCAGATCAATCGCGCCATAGCGGTATTGCGTGCCCGGATAGATATCGAAACGCACCGCGCTGCGCGAGGCGACATTGGCGGTCGCCCCGCCATTTTCACGCGCGCGCCGCCCGCCCGAAAGCTGGCGCACAATCTCGGCCCCGTAATAGCCGTAGGTGGCGAGGATTTCGCCGAGAAGATCGGCATCGGCCCGCGCCCGCGCAGCGATTTGCGGAGCGGTTTCCTCGCCGCGACCAAGCTGGGCGAGCGCCGACAATTGCCGGAACCGCGCGGTCACCGCCTCACGCTCGGGAAAGGCGGCCGGGTCGGCGGGGGAAGCCAGCGTGATGGTGTCGTTGAGCGGGAATTCGGCCAGTTCCACCACCCGTTCAAGCTCGGGCAGAGGCAGCGCGGCGAAAGCTTCGCCCTCGGCATCGGCGGGAAGGCGTTCGGGCAGGGTCAGCGCAAACTCATCGAGCTGGCGGGCAATAGCATCAGCCGTCGCAACCGCCTCCGGCGCTTCGAGCGCGGCGAGAGCGGCGTCAACCGGATCATCCACCCCGGCAAGCCCGCTTTGACTGGGTGGCTGATCCGGCTGCGCATCCGGCCCGCCATCAGCAACGGGCGGCGCACCGCGCAAGGCCCAGTTTTCGGCGTTGGTGAGCGCTTCTGCGGGGATCAGTTCATCCAGCGTGCGCGGCACTGGCTGGGGCGGCAGGGGCGCAGCGGGTTGTTCGGCGACGGGCGGCGCATCAGCGGCGCTGGCATCGGGGCGCAGTGGCGGGCCCGCGTCCGGGGCGGCGCGGGTCTGCTGCCCATGGACTGTCGCCGCCGCCGCAGCAGCGCTGTGCAGCCCCCCCGAACCCAGCGACGTTGCAACACACAAAGACAGCGTCAGCAGGCGGAGGCGATCAACTTTCCGGGAACTTGGCAGGCTGGCCATCCTTGCCCCGAATGCCCGCAAGCGAGACATCCTTGGCGCGGCGCGGTGCCACCGCCGAAGCGATCAGCGCGCGCTGTTCGGTATCATCCATCACTTGCCAGCCATCGCGGGTCAGCCGTTCGAGCGGGCGATAGCGGACCTTGTATTGCATGCGCGGGCTGCCTTCGACCCAGTAGCCGAGATAGACATAGGGCAGACCTTCGGCAGCGGCGCGGCGGATGTGATCGAGAATGATGAAATTGCCGAGCCCCATGCGTTCCGGCTGATCGGGCTCGTAAAAGGAATAGATCATCGAGAGCCCGTCGCTCTGCCGGTCAGTCAGGCAAGCGCCCACCAGCCTGCCGGGGCGGCCATCGACACCCGGTTCGCGATATTCGGTGACGACGGTGGTGACGGGCGTATGCTCGATCATGTCGGCGTAATCGAGTTCGTCCATCTGGCTCATCCCGCCATCCGGGTGCCGCGCGGCCAGATAGCGGGCGAGCAGCGCGAATTGTTCATCCGTCGCCCAGGGGCGGCATTCGCTGACGACCAGATCGCCATTGCGCTTCAGATCACGTTTCTGCGTGCCAGAAGCGCGGAATTGTTCCGCCACCACCCGCACCGAAACGCAGGCCTGACAATCCAGACACGACGGACGATAGGCCACCGTCTGGCTGCGGCGAAAGCCGATGCGGCCGAGCGCCTCGTTCAGTTGATCGGCATGGGGGCCTTTCAGCTCGGTAAAGACCTTCCGCTCGCTGCGGCCCGGCAGGTAGGGACACGGCGCCGGGCTTGTCACGAAGAACCGGGGGAAGCGGATCGGTGCTGTCACAGGCTGGTGCTCAATCCTTTTCGCTGAATCAGCGCGGGTGCATATCTTAAGAAAAGCTTATGCCCGTACAGGTTCCCGCGTAAAAGTCCCTTAACCATGAAAGCGTGCGAATAATGGCGCAGTTTGCACAGTCTGCCGCACAATAGCGGAAAAAATGCGCCGAAACGGGGCAGTTCAGCCCAATTCGACAAGCTGCACCGAATAGCCCGTATCGCGCAGCGCCTGCACCAGATCATCCACCTGCTGCGCATCGCGCGCTTCGCATTCGATATCGGTGATCAGCCCCTTGGCCGGCAGCGTGGTGAAGATGCGCTGGTGATAGATCTCGATGATGTTGACATTATGCGCATCAAACAGGCGCATCACCCGGAACAATGCGCCCGGGCGATCCTGCAAGGTAATGCGCAGCCGCGCCAGCCGCCCCTGCCGCGCCAGATCGCGCAGCAGCACATTGGCCAGCAGGCGCGTGTCGATATTGCCGCCGCACAGCACGAGGCCAATGGTCTTGCCCGCAAACCGCTCAGGATTGGCCAGCACTGCCGCAAGGCCAGCAGCGCCTGCACCTTCGACCACCATCTTTTCGATCTGGAGCAGCAGTGCCACGGCCTTTTCCAGCGCCGGTTCATCCACCAAGAGGATATCATCGACGCGTTCTGCAATCACCTGCGCGGTGAAATCGCCCGGCTGTTTCACCGCGATGCCTTCGGCCAGCGTATCCCCGCCGCAGTCGCGCGCCTCGCCCTTGATCCGCGCAAACATCGAAGGAAACAGCGCCGCCTGCACGCCGACGACCTCGATCGCGGGGTTCAGCGCCTTGGCGACTGTCGCCATGCCGGAAATCAGCCCGCCGCCGCCAATCGGCGTCACGATGCAATCGAAATCGCGCTTTTCTTCGAGCATTTCGAGCGCCACCGTGCCCGCGCCTGCCGCCACGCGCGGATCGTCAAACGGGTGCACAAAGGTCAGCCCAAGCTCGCCTTCGAGCTTCCTCGCATGGGCATAGGCTTCATCGAAAGTCTCGCCTTCGAGCACCACCTTGCCGCCGACGCTTTCGGTTTGCATCACCTTCACCGTGGGCGTGGTACGCGGCATCACGATGGTAACCGGCACGCCAAGCCGGGTGCCATGATAGGACAGGCCCTGCGAATGGTTCCCCGCCGAGGCCGCAATCACGCCGCGCGCGCGCTGTTCTTGTGTCAGTTGGAGCAAGGCGTTGAGCGCGCCGCGTTCTTTATAGGCGGCGGTGAATTGCAGGTTTTCGAATTTCAGCCAGATATCCGCGCCGGTGATCTGCGACAGCGTGATCGAATGCATCAGCGGCGTTTTGACAACCGCGCCGGCAATCCGCGCAGCAGCCGCGCGCACGGTGTCGAGCGTGAGATCGGCCGGAGTGGCGGCGGGCGCGGGAGCGAGCGAGGATACAGAGGCTGACATAATGGCCCGCGCGTTAAGCCCTTAGGCACGGCTGCGCAACGCATGATTGGCAAGCCCGATTGGCAAAGCGCGCGTTTGCCGATAGCGAGACTGCGACATGAGCATCGAAACACATATCGCCTTTATCGGCCTTGGCGTGATGGGCGGACCGATGGCGGGGCATCTGCTGCGCGCCGGAATGAAGATCACCGCCTATAACCGCTCGCCCGTGCGGGCAGAGCATTGGCGCAAGGTGTGGGCCGCCGAAGGCCTCGCCGTCACCTTTGCCGCCACCCCTGGCGATGCTGCACGCGGCGCGGCGGCGGTGCTGACCTGTGTGGGCAATGACGAGGATCTGGCCGAAATCCTGCTGGGAGAGGGCGGCGTGCTCGATGCCATGGCGCCGGGCGCGCTGCTGATTGATCACACCACCGTGTCTGCCGATATGGCCCGCCGCGTGGCGGCCGAATGCGCCGCACGCGGGCTCGCTGCGGTGGATGCGCCGGTAAGCGGCGGTGAGGCAGGCGCGGTCAATGGCCAGCTTGCGATCATGTGCGGCGCAAGCGCCGAAGACATGGCGCGCGCGGCCCCGATCATACAGCCCTATGCCAAGGCGATCACGCATGTCGGCCCGGCAGGCGCAGGCCAGACCGCCAAGATGGCCAACCAGATGTGCATTGCAGGCGTGCTCGCCGGACTATCGGAAGCAATCCGGCTGGCCGAGGCAGCGGGCCTTGATCTGGCCAAGACTTACGAAGCCATTTCGGGCGGCGCGGCGCAAAGCTGGCAGATGAACAACCGCTGGGCCACCATGGCCGCAGGCGAGTTCGATTTCGGCTTTGCCATCGACTGGATGCGCAAAGACCTGGGCTATGCGCTTGCCGAAGCGCGGCGGCTGGGCCTGTCATCGCCAGTTACCGCACTGGTCGATCAATTCTATGCCGATGTGCAGGCACAAGGCGGCGGGCGCAAGGATACCAGCGCGCTGATCACCCGCCTGCCTCGCAATCCCGCCACAAAGGACATCTGATGCTGCAACACGCCCTTGCCGCCGCCAGCGCCATTGCGCTTGCACTTGCTGCCAGCCCCGCGCTGGCCGACACGCTGATCGACAATGTGGATGGCATTACTCTTGGCGAACAGGGCGAGGTGGTGCGTTTCACCGGCCTCGTCTTCGATGATGAAGGCCGCGTCACGCAGCTGCTGCAACGCAAGGACAAGCGCCCGGCCAAGGTTGATTATCTGCTCGATGGCAAAGGGCAGGTGCTGCTGCCCGGCATGATTGATGCCCATGTCCATGTGATGGATATCGGCTTTGCCGCCCTCACGCTCGATCTGTCGGACACGACCTCGCTTGATGAAGCGCTCGCCCGGATCAAGGCCTTTGCCGATGAAAACCCCGGCAGGCCATGGATTTCGGGGCGCGGGTGGAATCAGGAAAAGTGGGGCCTCGGGCGCTTTCCACCGCTGCCGAACTCGATGCTGCGGTGTCCGATCGCCCGGTCTGGCTCTGAACGGGCGGATAATCACGCCAACTGGGCCAACTCCATCGCGATTGAACGGGCGGGGGTGACGGCCAAGACAGCCGATCCGGCAGGCGGGCGGATCATCCGCGATGCCGCTGGCAAGCCGCAGGGCGTGTTTGTCGATATGGCAAGCGCGCTGGTGCGCAAAGTCATCCCCGCCCCCCGCCCCAAGGACCGCGATCTGGCTTTCACCGAATTCCAGCAAGCCATGATCGCGCGCGGGGTGACGGCAGTGGCGGACATGGGCACTTCAGCTGCCGACTGGCAAACCTTCAGGCGCGCAGGCGACAATGGGCGGCTGAGGGTGCGGATCATGTCCTATGCCGACAGTATCGAAACGCTCGAACTGATGGCCGGGCCGGGGCCGGGGCCATGGCTTTACGGTGATCGGCTGCGGATGGGCGGGGTGAAGCTTTACCTCGATGGCGCGCTCGGATCACGCGGCGCGGCGTTGAAAGCGCCTTACGCCGATGAACCGGGCACGCGCGGCCTGCCGCTGCTCACCCCGGCGCAGCTTCGCAACCTGATGAGCCGCGCGGCGATGGACGGGTTCCAGACCGCGGTCCACGCCATCGGCGATGCCGCCAATGCCGAAGTGCTCGCCGCCATCGAGGAACTCTCCGAAAGCTATGAAGGTGATCGCCGCTGGCGGATCGAACATGCGCAGATCATTGATCCGGCGGATATTCCGATGCTGGGCAAGCACGGCGTGATCGCTTCGGTACAGCCGCTCCACCAAACGTCAGACCGCCTGATGGCCGAAGCCCGGCTTGGCCCGGATCGGCTGGCGGGCGCCTATCCGTGGCGCAGCATTCTGGCAGCAGGCGGCAAGCTCGCGCTTGGTTCGGATGCGCCGGTGGAACCGGCTGATCCGTGGTCCGGCATGGCCGCCGCCATCAGCCGCACCGATGCGAAGGGCGAGCCTTTCGGCGGCTGGTTTCCGCAAGAAACCGTCAGCCGCGAGATCGCGCTGGCGGGCTTTACCAAGGATGCAGCCTTCGCCGGATTTGCCGACGGGCGCTTTGGCAGGCTCGCGGTGGGCGAGCGGGCGGATTTCATCTTTGTTGACCGCGATCCGCTGATGGCCTCGCCCGATGGTCTGCGCGCCACGAAAGTCCTGCAGGTGTGGATCGGCGGCGTGCGGGTGGATGCAGACGCGAAATAGGCCGCCCGCCCGCGCCTAGCGCTACTCCGCTGCGGCGGCCTCGCCTTCGGCCTTCTTTTCGGCCGTGGCAGCATCTTCGGCGCGGCGCGCGGCGCTTTCCTGAAAGCGCATCAGGACCAGCGAAATCTCGAACAGGCCAAGCAGGGGGATCGCGAGGATAATCTGCGATCCGGGATCAGGCGGCGTGACAATTGCTGCCACCACGAACACGGCCACGATCACATAACGCCGTGCGCCCACCAATTGCTCGCGGCTGACGATGCCGGCGCGGTGCAGCAGCAGCAAGAGCACCGGCAGCAGGAATGTCATCCCGAAAGCAAGGATGAACTGCATCACCAGGCTGAGATAATCGCCCGCGCTCGGCAGGGCCTGCACGTCCATCCCGCCAGTCTGTCCCGCCAAAGCCGAGGAACCATTTGAAAGCAGTCGGCATCACCACGAAATAGGCCAGCGATGCGCCGCTCATGAACAGCACCGGCGTGGCGATCAGGAACGGCAGAAAGGCTTTCTTTTCGCGGGCATAAAGCCCCGGCGCGATGAACGCCCAAAGCTGGTTGGCGATGATCGGAAAGCTCACCATGAAGCCGGCAAACAGCCCCACTTTCAGCTCGACGAAAAAGATTTCCGGCAGTTTGGTAAAGATCAGCTGCCCTTCCCCTTCGGGAAAGGCATCTTTGAGCGGCTGCACCAGAAAGCCCAGAATTTCATCGGCAAAATAGAAACATACCGCAAACCCGATCATGAGCGCGAACACCGCGCGCACCAGCCGGGTGCGCAGCTCGATCAGGTGATCAAGCAGCGGCGCGCGGGTTTCATCGAGATCCTTGATATCAAACATTCTGCCCGTCCTTGGGCACTGGCGCGCTGTCGGGCGCGGGCGCGGGCTGAGGTTCAGGCGCGGGTTCGGGCGCGTGCGCTTGGTCCACCGGCGGCGGGCCTGTCATCACCGGTGCGCCCATGTCGGCTTGGGTGAGATTGGCGGTGCGGCGCATGATTTCCTCGTTCTGGGCGCGCCACTTTTTCTCCATGTCTTCCAGTTCCGCCTCGCGCACCATCGCATCGATCCCGGTGCGGAAATGCGCCGAGACGCGCCGCACCTTGCCGATCCAGCGCCCGGCGGTGCGCATGGCAAGCGGCATGTCCTTCGGCCCGATCACAAGGACCGCAACGATGATGATCACCAAGAGCTCGGCAGCGCCAATATCAAACATGGGGCAGGCAGCCAGAGGCCTCCTTCAAGGGACGATAAACTCGCAAGACAGCGCCAAACCCGCGCTTAAACCGCGCAACGGCCCCTTAACCTTGCGATTTGTCGGCTGTCGTCTTGGCGTCGGCAGCGCTTGCATCAATCGTCGGCGCTTCGATCTGCGGCTTGGCCGGGCTGGCCGGAGCATCCCCTTCGGTCATGCCCTTTTTGAAGCTGGAGATGCCCTTGCCGAAATCACCCATCATTTCCGAAATCCGTCCGCGCCCGAACAGGACGAGAATGACCAGCGCCACGATAAGGATTTGCCAGATGCCGATGCCGCCCATGATGGTTACGTCTTTCGAAAATGAGTTTTGCGTTGCCGCCAATATAGGCGCCTTGGACGCACGATACCACCTTCAATCGGATTCGTGCGAATCCGCCCCGTCATCGGCCGTGTCGGGATCGAAATGCAGCGCAGCGCCAAGGGCTTCATCCACCGGGTCGAGCAGGCCCGCAGTACGCAATTCGTCGATGCCGGGCAGATCGCGGCGGCTGGCAAGCCCGAAGTGATCGAGAAACGCGGGCGTGGTGGCATAGATCACCGGACGGCCCGGCACTTCGCGGCGGCCGGCAAGGCGGATCCAGCCGGCCTCCATCAGCACATCCAGCGTGCCCGCGCTGGTCTGCACGCCGCGGATCGATTCGATTTCGGCGCGGCTGACAGGTTCGTGATAGGCAATGATGGCGAGCACTTCGGTGGCAGCGCGGCTGAGCCTTCGCACCTGTTCTTTCTCGCGGCGCAGCAAGTGCGCCAGATCGGCTGCGGTTTCGAAGTGCCAGCGTCCACCGCGTTCCACCAGATTGACGCCGCGCGCTTCATAGGCCGCGGCCAGCTGCGCCAGCCCCTGCCTGACGCCTGCCAGTTCCAGCCCGCCAAGATGAGCCGAAAGCTGTTCTGCCGTCATCGGTTCTTCGGCGGCAAACAAGGTTGCCTCGATCGCGCGGGTGATCACATCCTCGCTCATAGAGGATTGCCTTCGCGCAGGCGGCGGATGCGCAGCGGGGCAAAGGCGCCGTCCTGATCGAGTTCCGCCCGCCCCAGCCGCGCCAGTTCGAGCGCCGCGACAAAGCTGGATGCGAGCGCGGATTTGCGCAAAGCCGGTTCGGCATGGGGCGGAAGAAAATCGCGGATTTCCATCCATTCGAGCGTGACGCCAAGCATCGCCGAAACCCGCTCCAGCGCCGAATCGAGCGTCATCACCGGGCGATTGGCGACATGATAGATGCGCGGTGCGGTGCGCGCTTTGACCTGACCATAGGCCTGGATCAGCGCGAACAGATCGCTGCGCCAGGTGATCTTGCGATCCGTCCTGAGGCCTTCGGGCGCGCCGCGCAAGAACACATCGCGGCCCACCCTGTCCCGCGCCATCAGCCGCGCCGCCGCCTCACGCATCGCGCCAAGCCGTTGCAGGCGCAGTTGCAGGCGCAGCGCGAGTTCTTCAGGCGATGGGTCTTCCTGTTCCTGCCTCGGCAGCAGCAGCGCGGATTTCAGGTAAGCAAGCCACGCCGCCATCACGAGATAATCCGCCGCCAGCTCCAGCCGCATCGCGCCCGCCCGCGCGATATAGCCGAGATATTGATCGACCAGCGCAAGGATCGAAATCTGGCGCAGATCAACCTTTTGCCGCCGCGCCAGATCGAGCAGCAGATCAAGCGGCCCTTCCCAGCCATCTACCTCGATATACAGCGCATCGTCCTGCTGGGCGGCAGCGCCGGTGAACAGCAGCGGTTCGCTGTCGGCGTTCACGCACGCTCCCCTTCCAGCGCGAGCAGCGCATCGCGCTTGGCCAAGAGATCGGCGTGTTCGGGCGCGATGGCGGGCGCGATCCGGATGCCGGCGAGCGCCCGGTCAAGCCGCGCGGCGGTTTCGGCGGACATCGGGGCAAGCGCCTCGCAAATGCCTGCCATGTCGTCCATCCTGGCCCAGCAATTGAGCACAATGTCGCAGCCCGCCGCCTGCGCACGCGCGGCGCGTTCGGGGATCGGGCCGCCCAATGCTTCCATGTCGATATCATCGGTCAGCAGCAGACCATCAAAGCCTATCCTTGCGCGAATCACTTGCGCAATGATGGTGGGCGACAAGGTGGCGGGATTTTCCGCATCCCACACCGGGAAGACAAGGTGCCCGGTCATGCCGATGGGGGCATGGGCAAGGCTGCGGAACGGAGCGATGTCAGCCTCCAGCTCATCGGCGCTGGCGTGGACCACCGGCAAATCCTTGTGGCTATCCACCATGCTGCGGCCATGGCCGGGCATGTGCTTGATACAGCCGGCAACCCCGCCAGCGGCAAGCCCTTCGAGGATGGCGCGGCCCAGCGCCGCCACCTGCATCGGGTCTGCGCCCAGCGAACGATCCCCGATCACCTCATGCTGGCCCGGATAGCGCAGATCGAGCGGCGGGTGGTAATCCACCGTGATCCCCATCGCTGACAGCTCCAGCCCCATCGCCTGGGCATTGGCACGCGCCGCCGCAATCGCGCTGGCCGGAGCCAGCCGGTACAGCCGATCAAACGCCGCACCCGCCGGATAGGCCGCCCAGCATGGCGGACGCAGCCGGGCCACCCGCCCGCCTTCCTGATCAATCGAGATGAGCAGCCGATCACGCCCGTGAAGCTCGCGCAGATCATCGGTCAGCGCGCGCAGTTGCATCGCGTCCACGCAATTGCGCCCAAACAGGATATAGCCGGCCGGATCGCAATCGCGGAAGAACGCGCGTTCATCAGCCGTGAGTACAGGGCCGGTGAGGCCAAAAATCGCCGGGGTCATGGCCCGATGGTCGCAGGGGCGAGCGAATCATGCAAGCAGCATGCCTGCCCCATGCACAGGCGGCTAAAATGCCTCAGCGCTTGACCTGACAATCCAGCCCTTCGCGCTTGAGCGCTGCGCACAGAGCATCAGCGCCCGCGCGGTCAGCCGCGACTGCCTGAAGGCGATAGACAGTGCCTGCATCAACCTTGCCTTCGACCACGCGGTGGCGCGCGCCTTGCAGGGTTTCGGAACGGCGGCTGAGATCGGTCCAGCCCTGTTCGGCCCGCTCACGCGAGGAATAGGCCGCAAGCTGCACGCCCACCCCGCTGATGGCAGGTTCGGCGGGTGCCGACTTGTCAGCTGCGGGGGCGGGTTTGGTTTCGGATGTGGCAGGGACAGGCGCAGCCATGGGCTTGTCAGCGGGGCTCGCCACCACCGATTGCGGGGTGCCGCCTTCGCCCACCAGCGGGGCGACATTGCCGGTGCCGGCAAATTGCTTGCCGCCGGGGTCTTCGGGCCGCTGCTTGATCGGGCCTTCGGGCGCGGCGATCACGCTGCCATCGGGTTCAAGCGCATCGCTGCTCATCCGGTTCGAGACAAACCAGACCAACCCCACCAGCACCGCGCTCGCCGCGAGCAGCAGCCCGACAAAGCCGATCACCTGCATCATATCGAAGGTGCCAGCCTCGTCGTCCTCGGCATCGGATTCGAGCCACGGCAAGCTGCTTTCCGAGACGAGATCAAGCTCGCTCATGCCATCATCCAGCTCTTCATAATCCCCATTGATGATCGCTGTCATGACACTCTTTTCCGCCTGTCACCTCGAATTGAAACCACGCGCTGCGGGGGGGCTGATTACATCGATTCCACTGCCTCGACACCAAGCACCGCCAGCCCGCCCCGGATGACTTGCCCGATCGCGCTCACAAGGAAAAGCCTTGCGGCGGTAAGCTCGCGGTCCTGTTCCACAATGAACCGCTTTTGCGGGCTATCATTGCCAAGGTTCCACAGCGCATGAAAAGCGGCTGCCAGATCATTGAGATAGAACGCAATGCGGTGCGGTTCGCGGGCGCGGGCGGCGGCTTCGATCTCGCGCGGGAACTGCGCCGCCTTGGCGATCAGCGCAAGATCTTCTGCGCCCAGCAGGTGGAGGCCCGCGTCCGACGGCGTGTGGCCTGCCTCGGCGGCCTTGCGCAAGGTCGAACGGATCCGGGCATGGGCATATTGCACATAGAACACCGGATTGTCTTTGGACGCCTCGACCACCTTGTCGAAATCGAAATCCATCTGCGCATCAGGCTTGCGGGTGAGCATGGTGAAGCGCACCACGTCCTTGCCCACCATCTCGACCACGTCCGCGAGCGTCACGAAATTGCCGGCGCGCTTTGACATCTTGAACGGCTGGCCGCCCTTCATCAGCTGCACCATCTGGACCAGCTTGACCTCGAAAGGCTTGGGGCTTGCGCCGTCCGCACTGGTCAACGCGGCCACGGCAGCCTTGATCCGTTTGACCGTGCCCGCATGATCCGCGCCCCAGATATCGACCAGCGCATCAGCGGCCTGCGCCTTCTGGAAGTGGTAGGCGAGATCGGCGCCAAAGTAAGTCCACGCCCCGTTCGACTTCTTGATCGGGCGATCCTGATCATCGCCGAACCGGGTCGAGCGGAACAGCGGCAGCGGCGTCGGCTCCCAGTCTTCGGGCGGGGCCTTGCCCTTGGGGGCTTCCAATACGCCGTCATAGACAAGGTCATGTTCGCGCAGCCATTGTTCCGCCGCATCAACCTTGCCCGAGGCCTGCAATTCGGCCTCCGACGAGAACAGATCATGCGCGATGCCGAGCGTCGCCAGATCCTCGCGGATCAAGTCCATCATCGCCGCCACCGCGCGGGTGCGGAATAGCACCAGCCAATCGGCCTCGGGCGCGGCGGCGTATTGATCGCCAAATTCGCCCGCCAGCGCCTCACCCACCGGTACGAGATATTCGCCCGGATAAAGGCCTTCGGGGATGGTGATGGCGTGCCCCAGAGCTTCGCGATACCGCAGGTGCACCGAGCGGGCGAGCACATCGACCTGCGCGCCGGCATCATTGACATAATATTCGCGCGTTACCTGATGCCCGGCAAATTCGAGCAGGCTCGCCAGCGCATCGCCCACCACCGCGCCGCGGCAATGGCCCATGTGCATCGGCCCGGTGGGATTGGCCGAGACATATTCGACATTGACGGTGCTGCCCTGCCCCATCACGGAGCGGCCATAATCGCTACCCAGCTGCGCAATGGCGCGCAGTTCCGCCAGCCAGGCCTCGGGTGCGAGCCTGAGATTGATGAAGCCCGGCCCGGCAATATCAGCCGCAGTGATCTGCGGATGCGCGGCCAGCTTCGCCGCAATCGCCTCGGCCAGCGCGCGCGGGTTCATGCTAGCACCTTTGGCCAGCACCATCGCGGCATTGGTAGCCAGATCGCCATGGGCAGGATCGCGCGGCGGCTCCAGCGTGACATTGGCGAACGAAGTGCCAGCGGGCAGCACCCCTTCGGCGACTAACTCGCCAAGAGCGGTTTCGATGACGCCAGCAAAGGCGGAATAGAGGGTTGTGGGTTGGGTCATGATGATCTCGTCGAATTCTCGCGAATGCAAAAAAGGAAGCGGTGTCCCCGGTCAAGCCCGGGGCGGGGAGGAATGGACACAAACGCCAAGCGGACGTAGCGCTGGAACGGCGCCAAAGGCGCCGCAAGGCCGACCGGCCGCCCGCAGGCGCTCCGAAGCGAAGCGAAGGAAACGCGCCGAGGACGCTCCCGCGGAGGCGGGAGCGAAAAACAAACTACCTCGTCGCGTTATACTTCAGCTGGTCCTCGGTCAGCTGAAAGCCGACCAGCATTTCAAAGCGGGTGCGCGTGATCGCGGCCTTCACTTCAGGCAGGGTCAGCGGATCAAGCGCGGCCTCGGCATCTCCGGGGCGGCGTCGCTTGGTGATCTGTTCGCGGATATCGGGCGGCAGGCTGGCATCCGCCTTGGTGACGAAGGCTCCGGCGCGCCCGCTGGCGCTTGCCCGCTCCTGCCCGTCGGCAAAAGTCAGGGTGACACTGCCCACCCGCTTGCTGACCACCGAAGTCCCGCCGCGCAGCACTGTCACGAAATAGGGCAGCGTTACGGTGCGGGTGCCGCGGGTATCGGCGCGGCGCGCCTGCACGGTAAAGCTCGCCTCGGTATAGACCCGCTCGCCCGCCTCGTTGCAGGTCGAACGCAGGTTGGTGAGCGCACCGGTGAGATCAAGATTGCCCAAGCTGGTATCGCCAGCACTGCGAAACTGGGTGATATCGCCGGTGTAATCCGGCACGCCGACTGCCGGGCAGGCCGTGAGCACCGACGTCACGCCGACGCCCTGATCCACCACCAGCTCGCCCGACTTGTTGCAACCGGCAATCGCCAGCGCCAGAGCCAGAGCCGTAAGGGCGCGGGTGCGATGCATCATCAAAAGCCGTCCTTGCAAATTTGCCATCCGGTGCGCTGCCACGCACGCGTTCTTGCCCTAGCGATGCGCAGCCGAAAGCGCTAGAGAGCTTGTCATGAACGCACCCTTTCCTCCCGCTGACGCCGCTGGCACCCCTGCCGGCACCGCTGAAATCGCCGAACGCCCACCGCTGAACCTGCTGATCGCTGCCCCGCGCGGCTTTTGTGCAGGCGTTGACCGGGCGATCGAAATCGTCGAGCGCGCGCTCGAACGCTATGGCTCGCCGGTCTATGTGCGCCACGAAATCGTCCACAACAAATATGTGGTCGAAGGGCTCAAGCAAAAGGGCGCGATCTTTGTCGAGGAACTCGATGAAGTGCCCGATGATGCGCCGGTGGTGTTCAGCGCCCACGGCGTGCCCAAGGCGGTCCCCGCCGAGGCCAGGCGCCGCAAGCTGTTATATGTCGATGCCACCTGCCCGCTGGTCTCCAAGGTGCACCGCCAGGCCGAACGCCAGATCGAAAAAGGGCGTCACATCATCTTCATCGGCCATGAAGGCCACCCTGAGGTGATCGGCACGATGGGACAGGTCGAGCCCGGCCAGATGACGCTGGTGGAAACCATCGAGGATGTGGAAAAGCTGCCGTTCGATCCGGATGAGGAACTGGCTTACCTCACCCAGACCACGCTTTCGGTGGATGATACCCGCGAAGTGATTCAGGCGCTCGAATGGCGTTATCCCAACATCTCCGGCCCGCGCGCGGAAGACATCTGCTATGCGACCTCCAACCGCCAGGCGGCAGTCAAGGAACTGGCCCATGATTGCGAGCTGGTGCTGGTGATCGGCTCGCCCAATTCGTCAAACGCGCTGCGGCTCGTCGAAGTGTCGGAACGGCTCGGCACCCCGGCCAAGCTGATCCAGCGCGCGGCCGAGATTGATTTTGGCTGGCTCAAAGGGGTCAAGACGCTGGGGCTGACAGCCGGAGCCTCGGCGCCCGAAATCCTCGTGCGCGAGGTTGTCGATGCGCTGCGCCAGCGCCGCACGATCGAGGAACGCGAAATCACCGCCACGGTGGAAAAGATGGTGTTCAAGCTGCCGCGCCAGCTTACCGAATAGGCGTATCTCTCAAACGGGGCAGGCGGGGGGCGCATGGCGGTTTACACCCATCTCGGGGCCGAAGCGCTGGCAGCGCTGATCGCGCAATATGATGTCGGCGAACTGGTTTCGGCCAAGGGCATTGCCGAGGGCGTATCCAATTCGAACTGGCTGATCGAGACGACCGGTGCTGCTGGCGGCACGCAAGGTGCCGGGCCGCAGCGATTTATCCTCACCATGTATGAACGGCGGATCGATCTCGATGATCTGCCCTACTTCCTCGGGCTGCTGGATCATCTGGCAGCCAAGGGATGCCCGGTGCCGCGCACCATCCATGATTCGGCCGGGGCCTCGTTCCGGATGGAAGATGGCAAAGCGGTGGCGCTGATCGAATTTCTCCCCGGTGTCTCGCCCACACGGCCAACGCCTGCGCAGGCGCGCAGCCTGGGCGAAGTGCTGGCGCGGCTGCATCTGGCGAGCGCGGACTTTGCGCATACCCGCGCCAATGCGATGAATTTTGCCGCCAATGCCGCCACTCTGGCAGCTTGCGGGGCTGAACGGCTGGCGACGATCCACCCCGATCTGCCTGCGATGCTGGCGCCGGCGCAGGCAGCTGCGGCGCTGGATCTGGCCGCGCTGCGCCAAGCGCAGATCCATTCCGATCTGTTCCCCGATAATGTGCTGATGCTGGGCAGCCGGGTAACCGGGCTGATTGATTTCTACTTCGCCTGCACCGGAGCCATGGTGCTTGATCTGGCGGTGACCCATGCCGCCTGGTGTTTCGATTCGGCCAACACCTATCGCGAAGACCTCGGAGAAGCCTTGCTGGCGGGCTATGCTGCCGTGCGCCCGCTGGACCCTGCCGAACGGGCGCTGTTTGCCGAAATCGCCAAGGGTGCGTGCCTCAGGTTTGTGGCAAGCCGCGCGGAGGATTGGCTCGACACGCCGCAAGATGCGCTGGTGACGCGCAAGGATCCGATGCAATTCGCCCACAGATGGCACTTCTATGCCGAACACGGCGCAAGGCTGGTTGCATAGGCGGCACAATCAGACCATTTGCTGGGCCATCATGAAAAAGATCAGTCTTTTCACCGATGGCGCGTGCAAGGGCAATCCCGGCCCGGGCGGCTGGGCGGCACTGCTGCGGATGGGCCCGCACGAAAAGGAACTGGTCGGCGGCGAGCCGCATACCACCAACAACCGCATGGAAATGATGGCCGCGATCAAGGGGCTTAATGCCCTGATCGAACCCTGCGCAGTCGATCTTTATTCCGACAGCAAATATGTGATCGACGGGATCACCCGCTGGGTGGCGGGCTGGAAGCGCAATGGCTGGGTCAATGCCAGCAAGAAGCCCGTGCGCAACGCGGATTTGTGGCACGAACTGATCGAAGCCGCCGGCCGCCATCAGGTGTCATGGCACTGGGTGAAAGGCCATGATGGCCACCCGGAAAACGAACGAGTCGATGCTCTCGCCAGCGCTGAGGCAGTGCGGCAGGCGGGGGGATAGGGTATTGTCTTCGGTCACCTTCGGTGACGCAGACCCCCCGCCCCGCCTCTTTGCCTTTGGCCCAACCCGGCCACCAATGATACCATAGGCTATGGTGGCACGGTTGGGCCAAAGAGCAAAAAAGGCGGGGCGGGAGGTCTGCTCGCGCGTCAGCGCGACGACAAATCAGCTGTTGTCTTCGACCGGGGCTTCGGGGCCGTTCTTCTTGATCGAATCAATGGCATTCTGCGCGCTGGCCTTGCTCGAATAGCCTTGCGTGGAGAACATCACTTCCGAGTTATACTTGAACCGCACCCGGAATTCGCCCGCGTTATCTTTGTAGATTTCAAACTTGTGCGCCATGCTTGGCCCCTCCCTTGTGATTAACGAGACAGCAAACCTGCCAGATCGCAAGCCGCTTGACTAGGCCATCAAGGCTTCGCTTCCCGTCTTGAGACGATCGGGCGCATACAGCGCCGCATCGAGCCGCTCGGTCATCGCATCACGCCCCTGTCCCAGCAGCATTTGCGCAGCAAACCGCGCGGCGGCAGGCGCAGTCTGGATGCCGAAACCGCCTTGTCCGGCGAACCAGAAAAAGCCCGCAGCCTCGGGGTCTGGGCCATAGACGGGCGCACGATCGGGCGCAAAACTGCGCAAGCCTGCCCAGCGCCGCTCAACCGCCGCGATCCGCCAGTCGGTGACCTGCTGAAACCGGTCAATCGCAATCGCGATATCGAGTTCTTCAGGTGCGGCATCGCAGGGCTCGGACGGCACCTCGTCATGCGGGGAAAGCCACAGGCGGCCATTATCGGGCTTGAAATAGAAGCTGCCTGCGATGTCGATGGTGAGCGGCAGATCGGCGGGCGCTTCGGGGGCGACCCGCAGCACCGCGACGCTGCGCCGCTTGGGCGCAATGCCCAGAGGCTGCGCGCCTGCGATCCCCGCTACCGTATCGGCCCAGGCACCTGCCGCGTTGACCAGCACCCCGGCGCGCCACTGCGCCCCGCTGTCGCTGGCAAGCTGCCACACGCCGCCTGCCCGCTCGGCCCGCGCCAGCCGGGCGCGGCAGGCAATATCTGCGCCATGGCGGCGGGCGAGGCCAAGGTAATGCTGGTGCAGGCCTGCCACATCAATATCGGCGCAGTAAGGCGCGGCCACCGCCTCGCGCCCCCATGCTTCGCGCAGATGCGGCACGCGCGCCGCCAGCGCGGCGGCATCCAGCCGCTCGATCCGCGCGCCGGTGGGCGCAAAGCGATCAACAAAAGCGTCAATCGCCCCGCTGGCATCTTCATGGGCAAGGTAAACCGCGCCGCGCGGGGTCAGCACGTCCTGCGCGTTAAGATAATCGAGCGAGCCCAGCGTCAGCGGCACGATTTCCGGCCCGCCATAGCATTCGTCCCAGAATGCCGCCGAACGCCCCGTCGCATGATAACCGGGCGCGTCCTCCGCTTCGAGCAGGAGCACGCGGGCGTGGGGGGCAAGTTCGGCCGCAAGGCTGGCACCGGCCATGCCGGCACCGACCACCGCAAAATCGTAAAGGGGGCTATCGTTCATGCAGGCGGATTAGCGGGGCGGGGCACACCGATCAAGGAAATCGCGGATCGCGGCCATCGCGCGGCCGCGAACGATGTCTTCCTCGCGCAGGATTTCATGATGCGCCTCGGGCCCGAATTCCACCAACTCGCCGTGTGGCAGGCGCGCGGCGGCGCGGATATTGGCGGGGTGGCTGACCAGTGCATCGCTCCGGGTGGACAGGATCAGCACCGGCGTCTGCACCGCCTCCAGCGCGCCCGGCGCCGCCAGCCGCTGCGAGGAGGCATAGGCGCGCTCGACCCAGCGCCAGCTTGCCGGGCCCATCACCAGTTCGGTGCGCGTATTGCGCCAGAATTCCTCGTCACCATAGCGCGCAGGATCATGGGTGAGCAGATCAGCGCGCCCGGCAGGAAGCTCGCCCGGTTTCTCGCTCCACTTCCATGCCGGGCGCAGCGGATCGCCGATGGTGCACATCAGCTTGGCCACGCCGGCGAGCAGCCCCAGCGGCAGCGGCGGGCCTTTCACACTCACCATCGGCGCGCTCAGCACCAGCGCATCGGGCGCGGCATAGCCTTCTGTCACTCCGCGCAGCACCAGATGGCCGCCCATCGAATGGCCCGCCAGCACATGCGGCCCCGGCGTTTCGGCCACCCAATCAGCCCACAGCGCGCCCAGATCATCCAGCCAGATGGCGAAATCTTCGATGTGGCCCGTCACCGCATCCTTGCCGAGCCGCCCTGAACCCGCCTGCCCGCGCCAGTCAGCCGCCGTGACCCGCCAGCCCGCACGGTGCCATTCTTCCAGCGTTTCGAGATATTTCTCGTAAGCATCTCCGCGCCCCGGAAAGAACAGGATCGAGCCGCGCGGGCCAGCACCCGCGTCAGTTCCGGGCCAGTCGATCCGGCGGATGGCATGGCCATCACGCGCGCGCCAGATGCTTTCACAGGCGGCAGGCGGGATAGCGCGGCGATCCATCACCGGGCCGGTTGCAAGGGATGAAGACAGGGTGCTGATAATCGGCTCCGCGCGTGGTTACTATTTGGTAAGCAGTCATGTGCAACACATGTCCCAATTCAGGACTGCCAGCCGCGCTCGGCAGCCATTTCTTGGGGGCTTTATGTTGCACGCGAATGTTCAGTACGGCCTGCTGATTGCCTTGGCAATCGCGCTGGTCTTTGCCGCTTTCACCGATATCCGGCGGCGCCAGATCGACAACTGGCTGAACCTCGCGATTGCGCTGGGAGCGCCGGTGTTCTGGTGGGCCAGCGGCCTGTCGCTGTGGCCCGATGTGGCGTTGCAACTGGGCGTCGCGCTGGCGGCCTTTGCAGTTTTTGCCGGGCTGTTCGCGCTCAAGATGATGGGCGGCGGCGATGTCAAGCTGCTGACCGTGCTCGCGCTGTGGGTCGAGCCTGCGCAATTCCTGCAACTCTTGATGGTGATGGCGATTGCCGGCGGCGTGCTGACGCTGGCGATGGGTGCCTGGCACGTGGCGCGCCGCCAGCGCGACAAGCTGGCCATTCCTTACGGCGTCGCGATTGCCTTTGGCGCGCTGTGGGTGCTCGCCATCAATCACCTGCCAGCCGCTGCCACGGCGGCCAACGTGCAGTGAACCTGATTTTAACCAGTCTGGACTTACACGGATCAACCATACCTGCCCGCTAACCAAGCCGGGCCATCACTAGGGGGCTTAACCGCCATGGATAGGAAGAAACTGGTTCTGTTGCTCGGCGCCTTGATCATTGCGATCGGCACTGCCTTTGCTGCTCGCACTGTCATGAGCGGCGCTGGAGCCCCTATGGCAGAAGCCGCCGCCGAGCCCACCGGGCCACGCGTGCTGGTGGCCAAGCGGGCCTTGCCGGTCGGCACGATCATCACGGCTGATTCGGTGGCTTTCCAGCCCTGGCCGAACGAGCTGGTGCAGGATGCCTATTTCATCGACGGCACGGCTGATCTCAATGCCCTGATGGGCACGGTGGTGCGCTTTCCGGTGACGGCGGGCGAACCGGTGACGCAGGGCGCGCTGGTGGCGCCGGGTGATCGCGGCTTCCTGGCCGCAGCGCTCGGGCCGGGCATGCGCGCCGTGACGGTGCCGGTGTCGGCCCAGACGGGCGTTGCCGGCTTTGTCTTCCCCGGTGACCGCATTGATCTTGTGCTCACGCAAAGCGTCGAGGGCGAAGGCTCCGCATTGAAAGCTGCCGAAACCGTGCTGAGCAATCTGCGCGTGCTCGCCACCGACCAGACCACCGAGACCACCAAGGATGACGCCGGCAAGACTGTCGTCAACACCTTCCAGACCGTCACGCTCGAAGTCACGCCCAAGATCGCCGAGAAAATCGCGGTCGCCCAGACCATCGGCCAGCTCAGCCTGGTGCTGCGTTCGATCCGTGACAGTTCGGACGAGCTGGAGCGCGCGATTGCCGCTGGCGATGTCAACATTCCGGCCAATGCCACCCGCGAACAGGAAGAACGCCTGCTCAAGGCCGCGATGACCCGCCCGATCGAAAAGGGCACGTCCTTTGCGACCGGCGGCGATGTGTCGCGCTTCCAGCGCTCCACCCCGCCCCCGCAGCCCGGTCGTGGCGGCGGCGCGGCTCCGGCTGCGGCTCCGGCCGCAGCTCCCGGCGCCGCCGCGCCCGCCGCTCCGGTCCGCACTGGCCCGCTGGTGCGCGTCAGCCGCGGCAAGGAAGTCGAAGAAGTCTCCATTGGCAAGGGCGCCAGCAAATGATCCGCCCGATGCACCACTCCACATGCTCTCAAGTGCAAGCAGCTAGACCCAAGGGGGGCCGCACGATGAAACTGAGTTCCAAGGCAAAATTGCTGGTGGCCGCGTTTACCGCAGTCCCGCTGGCAGGCACGCCGCTGGCCACTGCCACCGCGCAGCAGGTGATGAGCCCTTCGCAGGAAATCGTCCTGTCGATCGGCAAGGGCCAACTGGTCAGCGTGCCGGGCACCATGGCGGATGTGTTCGTCGCCAACGAAGGGGTGGCCGATGTGCAGATCAAATCGCAGCGCCAGCTTTATGTGTTCGGCAAGGCCGGCGGCGAGACCACCATCTATGCCAGCAATGCCCGCGGCGATGTGATCTTTTCGGCCAATATCCGGGTCGGCTCGAATATCGGCAGCATTGATCAGATGATGGCGCTGGCCATGCCTGATGCCAAGATCAGCGTATCGACCATGGGTGCCAACACCGTGCTATTGACCGGCACCGTGGCCGCCCCCGAAGATGCCGCCGAAGCCGAACGGCTGGTGCAGGCCTTCCTTGGCGAAGGTGCCAATGTCATCACCCGGTTGAAGACAGCAACGCCTTTGCAGGTCAATCTGCAGGTCAAGTTTGCCGAAGTCAGCCGCAGCCTGCTGCGTGAAGTGGCGGGCAATCTGCAGACCTATGATGCCACCAGCGGTTTCCGCATCGGGGTGGGCGCAGGCCGCCAGTTCGTCAACGGCGCGTTCAGCACCGGCGGGCCGCTCGGCGCGGGCACCGGAGTGCTCAATCCGACCATCACCGTGCCGCAGCTTGACGCATTCGGCCGCCCGCTGATCGGCGATAATGGCGCGATCCTGACCCGCGACATTCCCGGTCCCGGCGTGCAAAGCACCGGCAACGGGGCGACACTGGGCGCCATCGGCCGCCTGTTCGGCATGGATTTCCTGGGCGCGATGGATCTTTCGGAACGGCTCGGCCTTGTCACCACCTTGTCCCAGCCGAACCTGACGGCGCTTTCGGGCGAGACCGCGACGTTCCTTGCGGGCGGCGAGTTTCCGATCCCGATTGCGCAGGGGCTTGGCCAGGTTGCCATCCAGTTCCGCGAATTCGGGGTAAGCCTCGCCTACACGCCGACCGTGCTTTCGAACGGCCGCATTTCCCTGCGGGTGCGCCCGGAAGTCTCGGAGCTCTCGACCCAGGGCTCGATCACGCTGAACGGTTTTCAGGTGCCCGCGCTTACCACCCGCCGCACCGAAACCACGGTGGAACTGGGTTCCGGGCAAAGCTTCATGATTGCCGGGCTGATGAGCTCCAACTCGCAAAAGCTGCTCGACAAGGCGCCCGGCCTTGGCGACGTGCCGATCCTTGGCAACCTGTTCCGCAGCCGCGAATTCCGCCGCGGCGAGACGGAACTGGTGATCGTGGTGACGCCCTATCTCGTCAAGCCGGTGGACGCCAAGGACATCAAGCTGCCGACCGACGGCTATGCCTCTTCGAGCGAATTCAGCCAGCTGCTGGGCTATCAGGATCACGCGGGCGTTTCAGGCGCAGAGCGTGCCGGCCCGACCGCGGCACCGGCCGAGGGCGACCAGCCGACCGGCCCGCGTGTTGGCGATGCGGACCCCGCACCGCTGATCCCGACCCAGCCGCAACAGCCGCGCCGCAGCGAAAAGAAGGGCGGCAAGGCCCAGCGCGAAGCCAACGCTGCCACCCCCGGCTTCAGCTTTTAAGTGAGAAAGGTGAGAAACATGCCCTTTGCCCACACATCGAGAATGCGCAAGGCTTCGGCCATTGCGCTTGGTCTCACCTTGAGCCTCGGCCTTGCGGCCTGCGGCGGGATGCCCACCAACAAGACCCTTTCCAGCGTCAAGCAGCCGGTGGTCGAACGCACCAACTTCACTTTCGACGTGTCGGCCACGCCCGGCGGGCTGTCGATCGGCGAACAGCAGCGCCTGAACGGCTGGTTCGAAACGATGGATCTGCGCTATGGTGACCGGATCACCGTGGATGATCCCACCATGAACCCGGCCGTTGCCAATGTGGTGAATGATCTTGCCTCGCGTTACGGCCTGATCGTCAAGGGCACTGCCCCCACCACCGCGGGCGCGCTTTCGCCCGGCATGGTGCGCGTCGTCATCACCCGTTCAAGCGCCCATGTGCCGGGCTGCCCCGACTGGTCGGCCAAATCGGACATGAACTACACCAATGGCCTTAGCCCCAATCATGGCTGCGCCAACAACAGCAATCTGGCCGCGATGGTCGCTGATCCCGAAGACCTGCTCGAAGGGCGCAAGGGATCGAGCGAGACGGTGATCACCACCTCGAACAAGGCGATCAAGTCGTTCCGCGAAGCGCCGCCCACCGGGGCCCAGGGTCTGAAAGAAGCAAACGTCAGCAGCGGAGGTAACTAAGCCATGAATGCTCCCTGGAAATCGGGCCTGCCCGGCAACCGTGATCCCTTTGCTGCCTATATCTGCGATGACAGCGCGCTGGACGTGATCCGCCCGGTGGTGATCGAACTCGGCTGGCAGCCGGAAAAGTGCAACAAGGGGGGGCTGCGCAATGCCGTGCAATCGCTCTCGGTGAGCGCCAGTCCGGCGATTCTGATGGTGGACCTGTCGGAAAGCGGCGATCCGCTGAATGATATCAACGCGCTGGCCGAAGTATGCGAGCCGGGCACGGTGGTGATTGCCATTGGCCAGGTCAACGACGTGCGCCTCTACCGCGATCTGCTGTCGAGCGGGATCCACGACTACCTGCTCAAGCCCCTTTCGGCGCAGCAGGTGCATGATGCGCTCAATCAGGCGCTCGCCGTGTTCATGGCTCCCAAGCTGGGTGACGGCGAGAGTGTGAAGCGCCACATCTCCACCGCAGTGGTCGGCACGCGCGGCGGCGTGGGTGCCTCGACCCTTGCAACCTCGCTGGCCTGGCTGTTCAGCGACACGCACAAGGTGCCGACTGCGCTGCTTGATCTGGATGTCCACTTCGGCACCGATGCGCTCGCGCTTGATCTGGAGCCGGGCCGCGGCCTGACTGACGCGATCGAGAACCCGAGCCGCATCGACGGCCTGTTCATCGAACGCGCCATGGTGCGCGCCAATGATCACCTCTCGATCCTGTCGGCCGAAGCGCCGATCCACCAGCCGCTGATGACCGATGGTTCGGCCTTTGTGCAGCTGGAGGACGAATTCCGTCAGGCGTTCGAAATGACGGTGATCGACATGCCGCGCAACATGCTGATCAACTTCCCGCAGCTGATGGGGGATGTGAATCTGGTGCTGCTGGTGTGTGAACTGACCCTCGCCTCGGCGCGCGATACGATCCGGCTGCTCTCGTGGCTCAAATCCAACGCCAGCCATGCCCACCCGATGATCGTCGCCAACAAGGTGCAGGCCGGCGCTGGCGAAATCAGCCGTCAGGACTTTGAAAGCTCGATCGAACGCAAGATCGATTTCGTCGTGCCCTATGACTACAAGGCCGCCTGCAACGCGGCCAAGCTGGGGCAGGTGTTTGTCGATGCCAACCGTTCGAGCAAACCGGCTGCCACGATCCGCCAGATCGCCGAACGGGTGATGGGTGCCAGCGAGGATGATCTTGCAGGCGCTGCCCAGGAAAAGAAATCGCTGCTCGGCAGTTTTGACCTCAAGTCGCTTTTGCCCAAGAAAAACAAAAGCGAAGCCGAAGCTGCCTGATGATTTGCAGCCGCGCATCCGGTGAAGCTGACTGCCATGATGGCAAGCCCGCCAGCCGGATGTGCCGCTGGCCGGCGCAGCCCCGGCACAGCACCCCACCCGATGACACCTCGGCAGGAGCCAGCAGCATGACCTTTCTTGATACCCTGCTTATCACGCTGGTGATCTTCACCGTGTTGCTGGCTGGCTTCCTGCTGGTTGGCGGGCCCAACGCAACCAAATCCACCAAGCGCCGGCTCGAAGCGCTGCGCTATCGCCATGGCGAAAGCACCGATGCCAAGGTCGAGGCGCAGTTCAAGCGCGCGCTCGCCGCCCGCAAGCCGACCCGCTACCGCACCGCCGGTTCGGGCTCGCGCGTCGAGGCGCTGGCACTGAGGCTCGATCGCACCGGCAAATCATGGACCATCTCGCAATATGCCTACACCTCGCTTGGGCTTGGGCTGGTGATTGCCGTGCTGGTGTTTCTCCAGAGCGGCGCGCTGGCGCTGGCGCTGGGGGTTGGCATCATGATCGGTGCGGGGCTACCGCATCTTTACGTCAACCGCCTGATCAAGAAGCGCACCAACCAGTTCAACGCCAAGTTTCCGGACGCCATCGAATTGCTGGTGCGCGGGCTTCGTTCGGGCCTGCCGGTCACCGAAACACTGGCGATTGTCTCGCAGGAAGTGCCCGGCCCGGTCGGTGTGGAATTCAAGGGCATCATTGATCGCATCAAGGTGGGCAAGACGATGGAGGATTCGCTCCAGGATACGGCCAACCGGCTTGACATTTCGGAATTCAACTTCTTCTGCATCACGCTGGCGATCCAGCGCGAGACGGGTGGCAATCTGGCCGAGACCCTGTCGAACCTTGCCGACGTGCTGCGCAAGCGCGCCCAGATGAAGCTCAAGATCAAGGCGATGAGTTCGGAAGCCAAGGCGTCCGCCTATATCGTCGGCTCGCTGCCGTTCATCGTGTTCCTGCTCATCACCTTTGCCAATGCCGAATATATCGGCGCGTTCTTTGTCGATGAACGCCTGATGGTGGCGGGCCTTGGCGGGCTGACCTGGATGGGTATCGGCGTTGCCATCATGGCCAAGATGGTCAGCTTTGAAATCTGAGCCCCAGGAGTTCCTGCTATGATCAATCAACCTGCCGGACCCACGCTGCTCGGTTTCGACGTGATGATGGTCGGCACTGTGCTGGCCGGCATGGCCGCCTTTGCCATGGTGCTGGCGATCTACGCCGCTGTCACCATCCGCGATCCCATGGCCAAGCGCGTGAAAGCGCTCGAAGGGCGCCGCGAACAGCTCAAGGCGGGCATCGTGACGGCCTCGGCCAAGAAGCGCGGCTCGCTGCGGCGCGCCTCGGAAGGCACCGAAAAGGTCCGCGAAAAGCTCGACCAGATGAAGGTCTTGCAGCAAAGCCAGCTTGAGGTGATCCAGCAGAAACTGGCCCACGCCGGCTTTCGCAACAAGGAACTGGCGGTCTATGTCATCGGTGCGCGCGCGGTGCTGCCGCTGGTGCTGGGCGGCATTTCTGCCTTGCTGGTCTATGTGATCAATTACTTCCCCGACTGGGGCGATTTCCAGAAATTCATGGTGTTCGCCGCTGCCGTGCTGATCGGCTACAAGGGCCCGGAAGTCTATCTGAGCAATCAGGCGACCAAACGCACCAAGGAGATCCAGAAAGGCCTTCCCGATGCGCTCGATCTGCTGGTGATCTGCGCCGAAGCCGGTCTGACGGTGGACGCCGCTTTCAACCGCGTGGCGCGCGAGTTGGGCCGCGCCTATCCCGAACTGGGCGATGAATTCGCCCTCACCTCGATCGAGCTTTCGTTCCTCAACGAACGGCGCATGGCGTTCAACAACCTTGCCTACCGGGTCAATCTCGATTCGGTGAAAGGCGTGGTCACCACCATGATCCAGACCGAGAAATACGGCACGCCGCTGGCCAGCGCCCTGCGCGTCCTTTCAGGCGAATTCCGCAACGAACGCATGATGCGCGCCGAGGAAAAGGCCGCCCGCCTGCCCGCGATCATGACGATCCCGCTGATCCTGTTCATTCTGCCTTGCCTGTTCGTGGTCATCCTTGGCCCGGCAGCCTGCGCGATCTCGGATGCGCTGATTAAATAGGCACAGATCACCGCAGCCGTACCATCGCAACCCGCGGGCCGGTCCTTGCAAAAGGATCGGCCCGTCTTGCGTCAGCCCTGCTCGTCCAGCATCGCCTGGGTGCGCGCGCGCAAGGTTTCGAGCATGGCGCGCAGCATCGCCTGTTCATCGGGGGCAAAGCGGCTCAGCAATTCGCGCTCGGTCGCCAGCGCCAGCGGCATCACTTCGCTATGGATGGCGCGGCCTTCAGCGGTCAGTTCGAGCAATTGCGAGCGCCCGTCGCCCGGATTGGGCTGGCGCGCAATCAGGCCGCGTTCTTCCAGCACCCGCACCGCGCGGTTGACCGCAACCTTGTCCATCAGCGTTGCGCGGGTGAGCGCGCGCTGGGTCAGCCCGTGCTGGTGCGCGGCATCACCCAGCACCGCCATCACCCGCCATTCGGGGATCTTGAGGCCAAACCGCTTGCGATACCGCTCGGCAATCAGGCTGCTGACCGCGTTGGAGGCAACCGAAAGCTGATAGGGCAGAAATCCGGCGAGTTGGCCTGCATCATCATTCATAGGGGCGCGCATCCCACCACGGGTAGAAATCGGGCATGTCGGCGCTGACCTTGCCGGGATAGCTTGGCTGGCGCTTTTCAAGGAAGCTGGCGATGCCTTCCTTGGCATCCGCGCCGCGCGACAGGCGATAGATGGCGCGGGAATCAATCTTGTGGGCTTCCATCGGGTGATCGGCGCTAGCAAGCCGCCACATCATCGCCCGCGTCATCGCCACCGATATGGCCGAGGTGTTGTCAGCAATCTCGCGCGCCAACGCCTTGGCGGCAGGCAGCAGGTCTTCGGGCGCGTGAACCGAACGCACAAGGCCGCCGGACTTGGCTTCCGCAGCATCGAAAATGCGCCCAGTATAGCACCACTCCAGAGCCTGAGCGATGCCGACAATGCGCGGCAGGAACCAGCTCGATGCCGCCTCGGGCACGATCCCGCGCCGCGCGAACACAAAGCCATAACGCGCGGTGGTACTGGCGAGGCGGATGTCCATGGCAAGCTGCATCGTTGCGCCCACCCCCACTGCCACGCCGTTGCAGGCGCTGATCAGCGGCTTTTTCGATTCAAACAGCCGCAGCGTCAGGAGGCCCCCGCCATCGCGAACGCGGGCGTCGGACAGATCATCAACCTGGGTAGGATCGGAAAACACCTGCCCGCCCCCTTCGGGCGTGAGATCAGCGCCAGCGCAGAATGCCCGTTCACCCACGCCAGTAAAAATCACCGCGCGGCACCCATCATCGGCGTCGATATCATCCATCGCAGCCATGATCTCCTGCCCCATGGTGCGGGTATAGGCGTTCATCTTTTCGGGGCGATTGAGAGTGATGGTGGCGATGCCATCGACCTTGGCAACGGTGATCTGGCTATATTGGGTCATACGGGTGCCTCTCCTTTGCGCTGTGTGATGCCATGCTCCGGGCAAAAGAAAACCCCCGCAAAAGCGAGGGCTTTCGTGATGCCATCCCTCCCCGTTCCAAAGGAATGGGGAGGTGCAGACGCCGCAGGCGGCTGACGGAGGGGTATCGGTGCGTGCCGCCTGCCCCCTCCGTCACCGCTTCGCGGCGACACCTCCCCATCCCTTCGGGACGGGGAGGGACCTGGAGCTTAGCGCGGCGCCATCCGAATGCCGCCATCCAGACGCACGTCTTCGCCGTTGAAATAGCCGGTTTCGATCATGGTCATAGCAAGCTTGGCATATTCGGTGGGGATGCCGAGGCGCTTGGGGAATGGCACGCTGGCGGCCAGCGCATCGCGCACGTTTTGCGGCGCGGCGGCCAGCAGCGGCGTGTCGAAAATGCCCGGCAGGATGGTGTTCACCCGGATGCCTTCGTTCATCAGGTCGCGCGCGATGGGCAGGGTCATGCCGATCACGCCCGCCTTCGATGCCGAGTAAGCGGCCTGACCGATCTGGCCGTCTTCACCCGCCACCGAAGCGGTGTTGACGATCGCGCCGCGCTCACCGAATTCGTCGATCGGATCGAGCGTCATCATGCCCGCGGCCGACTTGGCGATGCAGCGGAAGGTGCCGATCAGGTTCACCTGAATGACGAAATCGAACGCGCTGATCGGGAAGTGCTTGATCGAGCCATCTTCCTTGGAACGGCTGGCGGTCTTGATCGCATTGCCGATCCCGGCGCAGTTGACCAGGATCCGCTCCTGCCCGTGGGCTTCACGCGCCTTGGCAAAGCCTGCGTCCACGTCGGCATCGCTCGTCACGTTGACCATGCAGAACACGCCGCCCAGTTCGGCAGCGAGCGCTTCGCCCTTTTCGGCGTTCATGTCGAAAATCGCGACCTTCGCGCCCTTGGCGGCCAGCGCGCGCGCAGTGGCGGCACCAAGGCCCGAGGCACCGCCGGTGACAACGGCGGGGGTATTGGCTGAAACTTCCATGGATTTGTCCTCTCAATTCAATTCGTCATCCCGGCGAAGGCCGGGATCTCGATCGGATGGGTTGGGCGCTTGCCGCGCTGGGCCCCGGCCTGCGCCGGGGTGACGGTGAAAATCAAAGGCTCTCGATGATGGTCACGTTGGCGACACCGCCGCCTTCGCACATCGTCTGCAACCCGTACTTCTTGCCGCGCGCCTTCAGCGCATGGACCAGCGTCGCCATCAGCTTGGTGCCCGAAGCGCCGAGCGGGTGGCCGAGCGCAATCGCGCCGCCGTTGACGTTGAGCCGCTCCGGATCAGCGCCGGTATGCTTGAGCCATGCCAGCGGCACCGAGGCAAAAGCTTCGTTGACTTCGAACAGGTCGATATCGTCAATGCTGAGGCCGGCGCGCTGCAACGCGCGGTCGGTCGCGAATAGCGGTTCTTCCAGCATGATCACCGGATCGCCTGCCGTCACCGTCAGATTGTGGATGCGCGCCAGCGGGGTGAGGCCGTGGGCCTTCAATGCGGCTTCCGACACCACCAGCACCGCCGATGACCCATCGCAGATCTGGCTGGAAGATGCCGCCGTGATCGCGCCATCGGGCGAGAGCAGCTTGACGCCCGCGATCCCTTCAAGGCTCGCATCAAAGCGGATGCCTTCATCGACATTGTGCAGCGCTGCGCCTTCGGGGGTTTCCACCTCGACGCCCACAATCTCACGCTCGAAGGCGCCGCCTTGCGTGGCGGCAATGGCCTTCCGGTGGCTGTTATAGGCAAATTCGTCGAGCTGATCCTTGGTGAAGCCGTGCTTCTTGACGAGCATCTCGGCGCCCATGAACTGGCTGAAATTGATGCCCGGCCACTTGGCTTCGATCCCTTCCGCCTTGGCGTAGAGGCCTTCCTTCATGTGCAGCGTGACGTTGGAGCCCATCGGCACGCGGGTCATGCTTTCCACGCCGCTCGCGATCACCACGTCCTGCGTGCCGCTCATCACCGCTTGCGCTGCGAACTGGATCGCCTGCTGGCTGGAACCGCACTGGCGATCAATCGTCACCGCCGGGGTCGATTGCGGCAGCAGCTTGGAAGCGAGCACGCCCATGCGCCCGACTTGCAGCGCCTGTTCGCCCGCCTGGCTGACACAGCCCGTCACCACATCGTCGATGGCAGATGGATCAATGCCGCTGCGCTCGACGATGGCATCGAGCGATTTCGCGAGCAGATCCACCGGATGCACTCCGGCCAAACGCCCGCCGCGGCGGCCACCGGCGGTGCGCACGGCTTCGACAATATAGGCTGTGGTCATGATGTCTCTCTCCTTCGCACGGGCGGCCGCAGATCAGTTGCGGATCGCCACTTGCTTCGGGGCCAACGCCTATGTGAGCCGCGCGCGGGAATCAAGCGGGGATGATGGGGGCGGCGCGCAAACCTATCTTGTGCGGCCCTGATCGCGATCAAGCAGCAATTGCCACAGGATCGCGGCAATCTCGCCATCGGGCACACCGGTGATGTGTTCGGGCCGCCAGCGCCGTTCAAACGCCTCCACCGCCTTCACCTGATCGGTGATGTCATAGCCGAAGCGTTCGAGCGCCAGATAGAATGCGCCCAGATTGTGGAACGGATCGCCCGCCGCAAGGCACTGCGGGCGCGGCAGGCACAGCTTGTATTCGGCCAGCCGATCCCACGGGAACAACTCGCCCGGATCAATCTTGCGCATCGGCGCAACGCAGGAATGGCCCACCACATTGGCGCGCGGCACATCATACTGTTTCACGATCCGCGCCAGCAGCGGGATCAGCGCATTGATCTGCGCCTCGGCAAAGCCGCGATAGCCGCCATTTGCGGGCTCGTGGCCGGGGTGATCGAGCTCAATCCCGATGCTGGCGGAATTCACATCCGGAATGCCGCGCCAATAGCTTGCGCCGGCGTGCCAGGCGCGGCGGTCTTCGGGCACCAGCCGGATCACCCCGCCTTCTTCGGTGATGCAGTAATGCGCGGAAACCTTGGCGGCAGGATCAGTCATCCGGTCAAGCGCCGCGCCGACCGGCTTCATCTCGGTATAGTGCAGCACCACCATCGAGATCGGCAGGGTGCGTTCATCGTGATTGGGCGAGAGGCGTTCCTCGTGAACCAGCTCATCCTCGCCCATCATTGCGACCCCTTAGCCAATCAAACCATCAGGCTCGGGCAGCACCGCGCCCAGCACCAGCACGCCCTCGCCCAGCTTGTACTGGAGGCCGCCTGCCAATTCCTCGGCGACCAGCGCGATCATATGCGCCGCCGCCGTGCGGCTGGTGATTTCGTGGGCTGGCAGATCGCCTTGCAGCGCGCGGCCGATGCTTTCGTCAAAGGCGATGCGATCACCCTTGGCGCGCGCCACAATCTCGACCGCGCCCTCGCGCCGTTCGGCCCCGATATCCAGCGTGCCGCCGCGCACCAGCGAATCCAGCGCGATCTGGGCCAGATTAAGCAGCACTTTCACCGCCGGCTTGGGCAGGCTCGGCTCGGCAATCGCCCAGTTGACCGTGATGCGCTTGTTATCGGCAGCCAGCGCGTTGATGACAGCCTGCGCCTCGTCAATCGGGATCGCCTCGCCAAAGCCGCCCGCTGCGCCGAAAGCGATGCGAAAAAATTTCAGCTTGTCGGTGCTGATGCGCGCCGAATGTTCGAGCAGTTCGACCACCTGCGCGCGCATTGCCGCGTCTTTTTCATCCGCCAGCAGTTCAAGGCCATTGGCCAGCGCGCCGACCGGCGAGAGCATGTCGTGGCACAGCCGCGAACACAGCATGGCGGCAAGATCGGTTTGCGAGGTCATGGGCGTGTCCTAGCTTTCGATCATGGTAAAGGAAAGAGGAGCAAAGCCCCCATCCCCATCCTCCCCACCGCGCTCATCGCGCCACAGCCGCACTGCCTCGCCTGCGATGATCGCCCACACCCGGCCATCGCCCGCAGCCATCGCCTGATCGGTGGGCGAAGGCGCAGGCGGGCCGTGCGGGTGCGAATGATAATAGCCGATCACTTGGCAAGCCCCCGGCGCGCGCGCGGCGCGGTGCGCGGCGATCAGCGCTGCGGGATCAATTTCGAAATGGGTGTGCGGGCTGGGATGGACATTGCGCGCAGGCACGGCTGCGGTGATCCGGTTGCCCTCGCCCAGCAACACCCCGCAAGCCTCAAGCGGATGCGCAGCGCGCGCAGCGGCGATAAGAGCATCCAGAACTTTGCTTGAAACCACAATATCCATCGCGCATGGCCTTACCATGTCTGCTGACGAAATCATCACCGGCACCGCCCTTGCCGCGGGCCGCCTCGACAAGGTGCTGGCCGAGGCAAGCGGGCTCAGCCGCGCGCGGGTGCAGGCGCTGATTGACGAAGGGCGCATCGAGCTTGCGGGCCAGCTTGCGGTCGCCGCCTCATTGAAGGTGAGCGCGGGCACGCCGTTCCGGATCATCATCCCGCCCGCCGCCGAGGCCGAGGCCCGCCCGCAGGAAATCGCGCTGGTGATCGCCCATGAAGACGCGCATCTGATCGTCATCGACAAGCCTGCAGGCATGGTGGTGCATCCGGCAGCAGGCAATCCCGACGGCACGCTGGTGAACGCGCTGCTGCATCATTGCCGCGGGCAGTTATCCGGCATCGGCGGGGTCGCGCGGCCCGGCATTGTCCACCGCATCGACAAGGATACCTCAGGCCTGCTGGTCGCCGCCAAGACCGATGCGGCGCACGAAGGGCTGGCCCGCCAGTTTGCCGCACATTCTGTCCACCGCCGCTATCTTGCGGTATGTGCCGGCCACCCCGCGCCGCCGGCCGGCACCATCGACGCGCGGCTTGGCCGTTCGGATGCCGACCGCAAGAAAATGTCGGTGCTGCCCAAAAATTCCTCACGCGGCAAACATGCGATTACCCATTATACCACGCTTGAAACACTTGCTGACGCCGCGCTGATCGCATGCCGGCTGGAAACCGGGAGAACCCATCAGGTGCGCGTTCACTGTGCATCAATCGGTCATGCCCTATTGGGTGATCCGCTATACGGGCGCACGCCCAAGGCGCTGCGCGCGCTGCTGGAACGGATCGGCTTTGCCCGCCAGGCGCTCCACGCGGCGGAATTGGGATTTGTGCATCCGGTGACGGGCGAGGTGCTGCAATTTGCCAGTCCCTTACCGCACGACATGCGGGAACTGATCGACGAACTTGGCAGTAGTTATCGATGAAATGAGCAGCGCAGCGTCAAAATTGCGCTTATAAGCAGATCCAGTGGCCCGAACCGCCGGATGCTCATCAGAGGTCCGGTGCAACGCGGTCGACGCAAGAAAGGTCAGGTTATCCATGAATACATCCAAGACCCGGTCGCTCCCGGCGCTCTCAGGTGAGCAGAGCCTCAACCGCTACCTGTCGGAGATTCGCAAATATCCGGTGCTCACGGCTGAGCAGGAATACATGCTCGCCAAGCGGTATCAGGAACACGAAGACCCCGAAGCTGCCGCGCAGCTGGTGTCCAGCCACCTCAGGCTCGTGGCCAAGATCGCGATGGGTTATCGCGGCTATGGCCTGCCGCTGGCTGATCTCATTTCCGAAGGCAATGTCGGCCTGATGCAGGGCGTCAAGAAGTTCGAGCCCGATCGGGGTTTCCGCCTTGCGACCTATGCGATGTGGTGGATCAAGGCGAGCATGCAGGAATTCATCCTGCGTTCGTGGAGCCTGGTGAAAATGGGCACCACGTCTGCCCAGAAAAAGCTGTTCTTCAACCTTCGCCGGATGAAAAAGCAGCTCGAAGCCTACGAGGACACCGATCTTTCGGCCGAAGATGTCGCCAAGATCGCGACTGATCTTGGCGTGCCCGAACAAGAAGTCATCAACATGAACCGGCGCATGATGATGGGCGGCGATGCCTCGCTCAACGTCTCGATGCGTTCGGATGAAGATGGCTCGGGCCAGTGGCAGGATTGGCTGGTCGATGATCGCCCCTTGCAGGATGAAACCGTCGCCGACGCGGAAGAATCGCAGATGCGCATGGAAATGCTCAGCCAGGCCATGGAAAGCCTCAACGAGCGGGAACGCCACATCCTCACCGAACGGCGCCTGACCGACAAGCCGCGCACGCTGGAAGAACTCAGCCAGGCCTATGATGTCAGCCGCGAACGCATCCGCCAGATCGAAGTGCGCGCCTTTGAAAAGCTGCAAAAGGCGATGCACCGGATCGCAGGCGAACGACTGCTGCCGGGCGCGGCATAGGGCGCAGGGCAAGCCAGCCGAGAATATCAAAACAAGGGGGGTGTAATGACGTTTCTTGCGGCAATGATGATGGCTGCGGCGGCGCAATCGGGCGCATTGCCTGATCTGCTCGCCTGCCGGGGGTCAACCGTCGGGTCGATGGCGACCGGTTCGCAGTCGACTGTCGTGCAGGACAGCACCGGCAGAGTGGTGACAGGCCGCTCGGTTGACAGCGAGGTGCGGGAAATTGGCGCGGTGATGCAGTTTCGCCTCAATGGCGATGATCCGCGCGCCAATATCCCTCGCATCCTCGCCCCCGAAACCGCGGTGTCCAAGGGCGGCTGGTATCGCGTGCGCGAACTCCAGATCAGCGAGGATTTCGTGCGCGGGCGGATGATCTTCAATCTGTTCGAATCCTCGCGGTTCGAAATTGATCGCCGCACCGGTATCCTCACCACCACCGACGGGTTTCAGGGCGATTGCGAGGCAGTGGACGTCAACCAACGCAAGTTCTGAGACTGCGCCCGGTTGAAGCGTCCGCCGCTATTTCGCTGGCGCCAGATCCAGCACGGCTGCCACCATCGCCCGCGTGCCGAGCACCACGCTTTCGCGCGGGGCGATCTGGAACAGCGGGGAATGGTGCCCGGCAATCGCCGCGCCGCCCGCCTTGGCCGCCGCGATCCGTTCGGGCGTGGTGCCGCCGACCGCGAAGTAATAGCCCGGAACCCCGGTGCCGGGCGCGACGAAATAGGTGAAGTCTTCAGCGCCCATGTTCTTCTGCTGGAACGGCACCATCACGCTCTCGCCCAGTTCGCGCGCCAGCGCGGCATTGAGCCGGCGGGCCAGCGCGGGATCATTATTGGTCGTCGGCGTGCCCGACAGGCGCTTGACCTCGACCGGCATGGTATCGGGCAGGCCATGGGCCTTGCCGATGTTCACCGCGATGCGCCCGATGGTGGCGATCACCTGTTCGCGGGTCTCCTCGTCATTGGCGCGCACTGTCACTTGCAGCATCGCTTCATCGGAGATGATGTTGTGTTTCGAGCCTGCATGGGAACGAGCCGACTGTCACCACCACCGGGGTGAGCGGGCCGATTTCGCGGCTGTCGATGGATTGCAGCGCGGTGACAATCTGCGAGGCAATATACACCGGATCGCGCCCCAAATGCGGCGCAGCCCCATGGGTGCCGATGCCGGGCACGCGGATATCGAGCGAATCGGACGAAGAATACTGGATCCCTTCCGAGGCTGCGATCCTGCCGGTTTCCAGCTCGGCGGCAACGTGGAAGGCGAGCGCATAGTCCGGCTTGCCAAAGCGGGTGTAAAGCCCATCCTCCATCATCGCTTTCGCGCCGCGCACGCCTTCTTCGGCGGGCTGGACGACGAACATCAGCGTGCCTTGCCACTGGTCCTTCATCGCCGCCAGCCGCCGCGCGGTGCCGACCATCGAGGTGATGTGCACATCATGCCCGCAGGCATGCATGGTGGGATATTCCTTGCCATCCTCGCCGACCTGTTTGGCCTTGGAGGCATAGGCAAGGCCGGTCTTCTCCTCGACCGGCAGCCCGTCCATATCGGCGCGCAGCAGGATCAGCGGGCCGTCGCCGTTCTTCAGGATGCCGACAACGCCGGTCTTGCCGATGCCCGTCGTCACGGTGAGCCCGGCTGCCTTGAGTTCGGCGGCCATTTTGGCGGCAGTGCGGTTTTCGAGGAAGCCCATCTCGGGGTGCCCATGAAAATCAAGGAACAGCGCGGCCAGCGAGCGGTCATAATCCGCCTCGATCGCGGCCCTTGTCTCGGGCGCTTCGGCCAGCGCAGGCTGGGCAGCAAGGCCAAGCGCAGCAGCGCTCGCGGCGGCGGTGGCGGCGTGGAACAGGCGCATCAAACAATCTCCCCCGGTGTGTGACGCGCAGCTAACCCCGCCAGCGTTGCTTGTGCAAGCGTGGATGCTTCCCACACCCCATGGCCTGCGCTAGAGCGCTTGCCATGCTCGCTGCCGCCGCCCGCCTGTTTGCCAAGGTCATCATCGGCTGGATTGCGCTGACAGCAGTGCTGGTGATCGCGTTCCGCTTCGTGCCCGTGCCTGTCACCGCCACCATGCTGATGGACGAAAACGGCATCACGAAAGACTGGCAAAGCCTCAGCAATATCGACCGCAATCTTGTTGCCGCCGTGATCGCGGCAGAAGATTCGCGGTTTTGCGAACATTCCGGCTTCGACACCGAAGCGATCGAACAGGCCATGCGCGAAAATCTGGAAGCCAAGGAAAATGGCGGCCGGGTGCGCGGGGGATCATCCATCAGCCAGCAAACCGCCAAGAACGTGTTCCTGTGGCAGGGCGGCGGCTATTTCCGCAAAGGGCTGGAAGCGTGGTTCACCTTCTGGATCGAACTCGTGTGGGGCAAGCGGCGGATCATGGAAGTCTATCTCAATGTCGCGGAAACCGGGATCGGAACCTACGGCGCCGAGGCAGGCGCGCAGCGTTATTTCGGCAAATCCGCCGCGCGGCTTACCCCGGATGAAGCCGCCCGCATGGCCGCAGCCCTGCCCAGCCCCAAGAAACGTTCGGTCAAGGCCCCGCGCGGTTGGCTTGCCCGCCATGGCAACCGGATCGAGCGGCGCATCGGGATCGTCAAGCGCGATGGGCTTGATGCTTGCGTTTATGACTGAGCGCGGAACCGTGCCGCGTGCCCATGCGTTCGGCGCAATGATGTCATCCCTCCCTGCAATCCCGCGTTGCTGCGCATGATGCCCCAGCCAGAGCATCCCAGCGCATCGGCCCCCACCGCGTCGAGCGATGCACGCGAGGCGCTGCGCGCGGCGATGCTGCGCCTTGCCGATGGCGACAAGACCGCGCTGGAGGAAATCTACCGGGCCACACGGGTGAAACTGTTCGGCATTTGCCTGCGTATCTTGGGCGACCGGAAAGAAGCCGAGGACGCCTTGCAGGACGTGTACATCAATCTGTGGCAGCGGGCCGATCGTTATGATCCTGCCCGGGCGAGCCCGATTGCCTGGCTTGCGGCATTTGCGCGCAACCGCGCGATTGATCGCCTGCGCACGGGCAAGGTGCGCGGCGGCGCGGTAGCCGTCGAAGAAGCCGCCCCGCTCGCCGACGAGGCCCCGCTTGCCGAAGCGCTGCTGATTGATCTGGAACGCAATGCGCAGATCCACACCTGCCTTGGCGCGCTGGATGAACGCACGCAAGGCCACATCCGCGCCGCCTTTTTTGAAGGCATGACCTATGCCCAACTGGCCGAACAGGCAGGCGTGCCGCTTGGCACCATGAAAAGCTGGATCCGGCGCGGGCTGATGCGGCTGCGCGCCTGCCTCGAAGCGAGCGAACAGGCATGAGCGACAGCAAACCCGAAACGCCGCGCGAGGTTACCCGCGATGATCCGCTGATTGCGGCGGAATGGGCGCTCGGCCTGCTCGAAGGCGAAGAATTGCTCGCCGCGCGCGGCAAGCATGCGGTGGATCCCGATTTTGCCTGGCGCAAGGAATGGTGGGACAACTGGTTTGCCCCGCTCGCCGATGAAATCGCCCCCGCCGAACCTTCACCGCAAGTATGGGGCCGCATTGCCAGCGCAATCAACACGCCCGCACCGGCAGCGGCCGAAGTGGTTGCCTTGCAACAGCGGGTGAAGCGCTGGCAGATTGTCTCGGCGCTGACTTCGGCAGCGGCGGCAGTTGCGCTGATGGTGAGCGTGTTCGGCCCCGGCAAGCCTCCTGTTGCCGAAACCCCTGCGGCGGCGGCTGCGCCGCTGATTGCCGCGGTGCCCATCGGGGACGGCGCGCTGCGGCTTGATGTCACCTATATCCCGGCATCCGAACAGATGCTGGTGAGCGCGGCAGGGCTGACGGCTGACGGCGTGCATGATCACGAATTGTGGCTGGTGCCCGGCGATGGCGGCGCCTTGCAATCGCTGGGCGTGATCGCGCCGGGCGAAGTGCGCGCGGTGGCCCTGCCTGACGACATCACCCGTAATCTGAAAGGCGGCGCAGAACTACTGCTGACGCGCGAGCCGCTGGGCGGCAAGCCTGCCGAGGCCGCAGCCGGCCCGGTGGTGGCGCGCGGTGCCTTTGCGCCGGTGTAAAACCTTGGCCGCAAGCAACTCGTCGTGCTGCGGCAGCGGTTCATCGGCTTTGCAAAGGCCGCTCTGCATCCTAAAGCGCCCCCGCTCGTAGCTGAATTGCAAAGGCGCGACGCACTTTGCCATCCAAGGAGATTTCTTGTGTCCTTTACCCCCCGTCTGACTTTCAAGGCTGCCGCGCTTGCGCTGCTTGCCGCTACCGCTCCGATTGCCGCCACCCCGGCCTTTGCCGATAACCACAGCGCTGCTGCCAAGGGCAACATCGTGGAAACCGCCGTTTCGACCGGCGTGCACAAGACGCTGGTTGCAGCCGTGCAGGCCGCTGGCATTGCCGAAATGCTGTCGGCTCCCGGCCCCTTCACCATCTTTGCGCCGACCGATGATGCATTCGGCAAGCTGCCCGCCGGCACGGTGGAAACGCTGGTGAAGCCGGAAAACAAGCAGATGTTGATCGGCATCCTCGCCTATCACGCGGTCGCCGGTGAAGTCACCAGCACTGCGCTGGTCAAGATGATCCAGGACAATGGCGGCAAAGCCACTGTCAACACCGTGATGGGCATGCCGCTGACCGCCGAGATCGTCAATGGCAAGGTCGTGATCACCGATGCCAAGGGCGGCAAGTCGACCGTGACCATGGCTGACGTTGCGACCACCAACGGCGTGATCCACGTGACGGACGGCGTGTTCCTGCCGGGCTAAGCCCCTTATCCGCTAGCGCTGCCCCCGGCCATCCCCCCACTCCCACGGCCGGGACAGCGCCGATCGAACCCCGTCCGGCTCATCCTCCACGAGCCGGGCGGGGTTTTTTGTTGTCCTTGCTTTGCCAGCGAAAAAGGAAACGGGCGCCAAGGCCTATGCCCCGGCGCCCGCAAGATTGATCAGCTGGGTGAGTGGCTTACGCCGCCGCTTCCTTCTGCTCCTTGGAGCCGTGGACATGGATCGGGTCTTTCTTGCCCGCCACCACATCGGCGTCGATCACAATTTCGGTCACGCCTTCCATGTCGGGCAGATCGAACATCGTATCCAGCAGCAGGCCTTCGACGATGGAACGCAGGCCGCGCGCGCCGGTCTTGCGCTTGATCGCGCGTTCGGCAATCGCTTGCAGCGCATCATCGGTGAAGGTGAGTTCGACATCCTCAAGCTCGAACAGCTTGCGATACTGCTTCACCAGCGCGTTCTTGGGCTCTTTCAGGATGGTCACCAGCGCGGGCACATCGAGATCGTGCAGCGTGGCGATCACCGGCAGGCGGCCGACGAATTCGGGGATCAGACCAAACTTGAGCAGATCTTCCGGCTCGCTCTTTTCGAGCAGCTCGCCCACGCGGCGCTTGTCCGGATCGGCAACATGCGCGCCAAAGCCGATCGAGCGCTTCTGCAAGCGATCCGCGATGATCTTGTCGAGACCGGCAAAGGCCCCGCCGCAGATGAACAGGATGTTGGTGGTATCGACCTGCAGGAATTCCTGCTGCGGATGCTTGCGCCCGCCCTGCGGCGGCACGCTGGCGGTGGTGCCTTCCATCAGCTTGAGCAGCGCCTGCTGCACGCCTTCGCCCGACACATCGCGGGTGATCGAGGGGTTTTCAGCCTTGCGGGTGATCTTGTCGATCTCGTCAATATAGACGATCCCGTGCTGCGCCTTCTCGACGTTGTAATCCGAGGCCTGCAGCAGCTTGAGGATGATATTTTCAACGTCCTCGCCGACATAGCCCGCTTCGGTCAGCGTGGTGGCATCCGCCATGGTGAAGGGAACATCGAAAGTGCGCGCCAGCGTCTGGGCGAGCAGCGTCTTGCCCGAACCCGTCGGGCCGACCAGCAGAATGTTCGACTTGGCGAGTTCGACATCGCCCGCCTTGCCCGAATGCTTCAGCCGCTTGTAGTGATTGTGCACCGCGACCGAAAGCACCCGCTTGGCGCGGTCCTGCCCGATCACGTAATCATTGAGCGTGGTGAAGATATCCATGGGCGTAGGGATTTCGCCTTCCTTGCGTCCGGCAATCCCTGCCTTGGTTTCTTCGCGGATGATGTCGTTGCACAGCTCGACGCATTCATCGCAGATGAACACCGTGGGGCCTGCGATAAGCTTGCGCACCTCGTGCTGCGACTTGCCGCAAAAGCTGCAGTAGAGGGTGCTCTTGCTGTCAGAACCGCTCAATTTGGTCATTCCTGTGTCCTCGAATCCGCATGGCAAAGCGAAGCTGTGCCTCGCGCGGATTCGTCAAGTGTATCTTGCGCGCCGGATGAATCAACCGAATGCGCGCTTTTTCCTGTCCAATGCGAAAGGATAGCGGCGGCAAGAAGGCCGAAATATCGGCCCTCTCGCACCCCGGCGTCCCGCGATGAAGCAGGCTGGCGATGAGTTATTCCGGTGCCCCGCCCGAACCTTCGGCCCCGCCATCCTCGTTCTCGGGACGGGTTTCGAACACCTTGTCGACAAGGCCGAATGCCTTGGCTTCTTCGGCTTCGAGGAAGGTATCGCGGTCCATCGCCTTTTCGATTTCATCAAGGCTGCGACCGGTGAACTTCACGTAGAGATCATTCATGCGGCTGCGGATGCGCAGGATCTCGCGCGCCTGAATCTCGATGTCCGATGCCATGCCGCGTGCGCCGCCCGAAGGCTGGTGGATCATGATGCGCGCGTTGGGCAGCGCAATGCGCATCCCCGGCTCGCCCGCCGCCAGCAGGAAGCTGCCCATGCTGGCGGCCTGCCCGATGCACACCGTCGACACGCGCGGGCGGATATATTGCATGGTGTCATAGATCGCGAGGCCTGCCGTCACCACGCCGCCCGGCGAATTGATATACATGCTGATCGGCTTTGATGGATTTTCGCTTTCAAGGAACAAAAGCTGCGCGACGATCAGGCTGGCCATGCCGTCTTCGACCTGCCCGGTCACGAACACGATGCGTTCGCGCAGCAGGCGCGAGAAGATGTCAAAGCTGCGTTCGCCCCGGCTGGTCTGCTCGACGACGACGGGCACCAGCGCGCCGGTGATGGGATCGCGGGTGAATTGACCCTGCGTGCCGTAGGTTTCGCCGAGAGTGCCGGACAGATCGATCATGGGGCTGTGCATCCTTTGTGTTTTGCCATTCCGCTATGTCGGAGGCAGGCCCCCAATTTCAAGTGCGTTTACCATCCGCGCTGTGAATTGCCCGGCACTGGAGGCGTTTTCCCTCTTTGAGCCTGTATGCCCGCGTGGCACATCAGGGGGATGACCTATCGCGCCCTTACCCGCCCAGCCCTCGCCCTGCTGCTTGCCGCCACTGCCCTGCCCGCGCAGGCGCAAGCTACGGACCCTACCGCCGCTGCTCAAGCCTATGTCGAAAGGATCGCCGCGCTTGATGATGCCGGGCCGCAATTGAACGCGGTGATCGTTTATGACGCGAATGCCGCTGCCAAGGCGGCGGCGGCGCGCGGGATGCTGGGCGGGCGCACGGTGCTGGTGAAGGACAATATCGAGACCGCCGAATGGCCGACAACGGCAGGCAGCCTTGCCCTTAAAGACAATGCGACCGGCCGCGATGCGCCGCTGATTGCCAATCTGCGGCGCGCAGGCGGCGTGGTGCTGGGCAAGACCAACCTTTCGGAATGGGCCAATATCCGCTCCAACCAGTCGACCAGCGGGTGGAGCGCGGTGGGCGGCCTTGTGAAAAACCCCCACGCGATTGATCGCAATTCCTGCGGCTCCTCCTCCGGCAGCGGCGCGGCGATTGCGGCAGGCTTTGCCTGGGCCGCCATCGGCACCGAAACCAATGGCTCGATCACCTGCCCTGCCAGCATCAACGGGATCGTCGGCTTCAAACCGAGCGTGGGGATCGTCAGCCGCACGCATGTCGTGCCGATTTCGAGCACGCAGGACACCGCCGGGCCGATGACGACGAGCGTGTATGACGCCGCCCTGCTCTTGACTGCGATTGCGGGCGCAGACCCCGCCGATCCGGTGACTTTGGAGGCCAAGCGCGCAGCCGATTACACGGCCGGCCTTGCCGATTATTCGCTCAAAGGTGTGCGGATCGGGGTGATGCGCAGCCAGGTCGGCAATCGCGAGGATTTGAAAGCGATCTTCAACACCGCTCTCGCTGATCTGGAGCGGGCAGGCGCGGTGCTGGTGGATATCGAGTTCCAGCCCAACCGCCAGATGAATGCCGACAGCTTCACCGTGCTGATGTTCGAACTGCGCGAGGAAATGGGCAAATATCTCGCCTCGATCCCCGCTTTCAAGGAAGGCACGACCCCGCGCAGCCTTGCCGATCTCATCGCTTTCAACACCGCCAACGCGGATACCGAAATGCGCTGGTTCCGGCAGGAATTGTTCGAACTGGCCGAGACCACCACCGACCGCGCGGCTTACGAGACAGCCCGCGCCAATGCGGTGCGGATGGCGGGGGCGGAAACGCTCGACAAGCTGCTGGCTGACAACAACGTGCAATTCCTCGTCGCCCCGACCCGCGAGGCAGCCTGGACGAGCGATCTGGTGAACGGCGACAATTTCAACGGGAGCGTCGGGTTTGGCAGCCCGGCGGCGATTGCGGGCTACCCGCATCTCACCGTGCCGATGGGCGCAATCGAAGGCCTGCCGGTGGGCCTCAGCATATTCGGCGCGAAATGGGCCGATCATGATGTGCTGAAAGCCGGCGCGGCCTACGAAAAAGCGCGGACAGCCAAACTGCCCGCGCCCTCGTTTGAGCGGTGGAAGCCTGCGGGAGAGTGACGCTTCTGCCGCGGGCCTGATCCGTATCTCCTCGTTGCGAAGCAATGGGGAGGGACTGGAGATGGGAGCCCCTTACTTCTTGGCAGCTGCCTTCTTGGCCGGGGCCTTTTTGGCGGCAGGCTTTTCTGCCGGAGCTTCCGCGTCGTCATTGGCCTTCTTGGCAGCCGCCTTCTTGGGCGCAGCCTTCTTGGCGGGCTTTTCCTCGGCAGCAGGCGCTTCCTCGGTGCTTTCCGCCTTCTTGGCCGGAGCCTTCTTCTTGGCCGGAGCCTTCTTGGCTGCCGGTGCCGCTTCGGCGCCTTCGTCGGCTTCGATGGCTGCCTGAAGTTCCTCAACAGTCACTTCGCGGGTCGTGATTTCGGCCTTGTCGAACAGGAAATCGACAACCTTGTCTTCATACAGCGGCGCGCGCAGCTGGGCGGCGACCATCGGTTCGGACTGGACATATTCGATGAAGCGCTGGCGATCTTCCGGGCGGTACTGCGCAGCAGCCTGCTGCACCAGCATGCCCATTTCCTGGCTCGTCACTTCCACGCCATTGGCTTGGCCGATTTCCGACAGCAGCAGGCCCAAGCGCACGCGGCGCTCGGCGATGGTGCGGTATTCGTCCTTCTCGTCCTCGATCTGCTTCAAGGCAGCTTCGGGATCGGCATCCTGCGCGGCTTCCTGCTGGAGCTGGCCCCAGATCTGTTCGAACTCGGCCTCAACCATGCTGGGCGGCACTTCGAAGCTGTGCCCGGCAGCCAGCTGATCAAGCAGCTGGCGCTTCATCTGGGTGCGCGTGAGGCCAGCGGTCTGCTGTTCGAGCTGCGCGGTCATGATTTCCTTGAGCTTATCAAGGCTATCAAGGCCAAGGTTCTTGGCGAAATCTTCGTCGATCACGGTTTCGGTTTCGACCTTCACCGCCTTCACGGTGACATCAAAGGTCGCATCCTTGCCCGCCAGATGTTCAGCCTGATATTCGGCCGGGAAAGTGACGGTGATCGTCTTTTCCTCACCCGTCTTCACGCCCACCAGCTGTTCTTCAAAGCCGGGGATGAACATGCCCGAACCCAGCACCAGCGCGGTATCTTCGGCCGAACCGCCTTCGAACGGTTCGCCATCCAGCTTGCCGACGAAATCGATGATCAGCTGATCGCCATCGGCAGCCTTTTTGGTTTTGGCCGCGTCCTTGTAGCTCTTGTTGTTGCCGGCAATGCCCATCAGCGCTTCGTCGATCTGCGCATCGGTGACAGGCACCACAAGGCGTTCGATCTTGAGACCATCAAGGCTGGGCGCTTCGATCACGGGCAGCACTTCGAGGCTGATGGTGAGCTCGGCATCCTTGCCCTGCTCATAGCCTTCGCCAAGCGCGATCTGCGGCTGCATTGCCGGGCGCAGCTGTTCATCGCGGATCAGCTTGTCGAGCGAATCGCGAATCGTATCGTTCACCACCTGCGCGTGAACGCTTTCGCCATGCATTTTCTTCAGAAGGTTGACCGGCACCTTGCCCGGACGAAAGCCCGGCATCCGCACCTGCGGCGCGATCTTCTTGAGCTCGCCATCGACGCGCGCGGCGATTTCAGCGGCCGGGATCGTCACGGCGTAGCTGCGCTTCAAACCTTCATTGACAGTCTGCTTGGTTTGCATGGGAATGGGCAAAGCCTTCTTAGATAGAAAATCCGAATGAGCCGGACTGCGCGGGACTGGTGCGAACTTGGTGCGGGCGAAGGGACTCGAACCCCCACATCTTGCGATACCAGAACCTAAATCTGGCGCGTCTACCAATTTCGCCACGCCCGCATTGCCCGAACGAAGCCGCGCGGGAAGCATGGCCCCCCGCGCGTGATCCGGCGAGCCTCTATCCCGCTTGGATCAAAAGGGCAAGCGCAACACGCTTGAAGGCGGATGAAAGCGCGTTTATGGGCGCCGCCATGACCGAAGAAACCCCCCAGCAAGCCGCCACCGATCTGCCGCCCGATCATTTGTCCGTGAACCCGGCAAGCCCGCATTTCAACGCCGAGCTGCTGCAGCGCGGGATTGGCATCCGGTTCAAGGGCGCGGTCCGCACCGATGTGGAGGAATATTCGATTTCCGAAGGCTGGGTGCGGGTGCAGGCAGGCAAGACGGTTGACCGGCGCGGGCGGCCGCTGCTGATCAAGCTGACCGGCGAAGTCGAAGCCTGGTTCGAAGACCTTGGGCCAGACGCGCCTGTCGCCCGCAAGGGCTGAAGGCGCCTGCAAAACTTGCCAAATGCCGTGTTTGCGCTCACTTGAGCGGCAATCATGGACACACCCCACAAACCGCAAGTCATCATCATCGGCCGCCCCAATGTCGGCAAATCCACCCTGTTCAACCGGTTGGTGGGCAAGAAACTCGCCCTCGTCGATGATCAGCCCGGCGTAACGCGCGATCGCCGCATGGGCGATGCGGTGATTGCCGGGCTTGCCTTTACCATTGTCGATACCGCCGGGTGGGAAGATGATGATCCCTACACCCTGCCCGGCCGCATGCGCGCCCAGACCGAGGCTAGCCTTGAAGGCGCGGATGCCGCGCTGTTCGTGGTTGATGCGCGCGCGGGCCTTACCCCGCTTGACGAGGAAATCGGGCGTTACCTGCGCGAACAATCCGTGCCGGTGGTGGTGGTGGCTAACAAGGCCGAAGGCGCAGCGGGCGAA
>JBJIOB010000050.1:0-57224 GCA_045377215.1 Erythrobacter sp. | reverse complement strand
GGCGCACTGCAGGGCATGGCAGCGCACCGCATTGCACCGGGCAAAGGACGGGCGGGCGCAGCGATGGCCGTGCAGCCCGATCCAATCCGGATATTCTGCAAGATACAGACCGAGGGGCGCATCATTGCGCATATGACAGGGTAATGGTGCGACCCATGCATGTTCCGAATCTATGCGGGGTCAAACTAGCCTGAGCTTGGCCGAGGTCAAGCAGCATCAGACCCGCTTGCAGGTCCACACCACACACAAGATGCCGGGCAATGCAAAGCCGACGCAAATCGAAGCCAAATCCCCATAAGGTCCGGCGCCAGACAATTGCGCAAGCAGGAAGATTCCGACGGCAAAAGACAAGGGCCCGCCGACAATTCAATCTTGCGGTGTTTTGTCGGCATATCGCGACTTCACCTTTCGAATATTGTGAGTGCTGGGCAGGCTAATTCTTGCAACTTCAGAACGCTGAAAACCTGCAAGTCGCCGCTATGCGCAGCGATCGTCTCGAACTCCGGCTTGCCCAGCAGCAGATAGCCGATAGCCTGCCACGGCACGGGCGCGGCAACGGCCAGGTCGCCAGAGAGGCGATTGCGGTGGTTTTGCAGGGCTTCGGCACTGAACCCAAAGGTAGGGGCGCCGACACATGTTGTCATTGCGGCGATGCGCACAAGATGGGTTTGGCACAGACATCGCGAGGCGTTTGCGTTGCCGAGATTGCGTTGCCGAGATTGCATTGCCGAGGTGCTCGCGACGCCATAACCGCTGCCAAAGCGAATGGGCACCAGTCTCCATCTTGCTTAAGTCGCCACGCAAGGGTTCCTGTTGCGGCAAAATGCTTGTGAAAGGCTGGAGATTTGCCGCAGTTACGGCAAGGTAGATCGATCACAAAGCACGTTCAGCACTATGCCCCTGACTGTATTGGCAAGTTCATACAGCAAGGCTGGCTGGCCGTGTCTGAGCAAAGGGGAAAACGCCACATCTATCTGGTGCAAGTTTCCGGAGCAATGCATCAAACTGGCTCACTCCGCGCGTAGCCGCAGTAACAGCGAAAAGCAGTTAAAATTGGGTGCGCTCGGGCGGAGCGCACCCCCGATGACTTATTCACGAAGAGATGACGAATATGCACCTATAGCAAAAATCACTACTGACATGGTAATAGATCTTTGCACCCATCCTTCAATCCAAGTGCTGTTAGATAAAATATAAGAGCAAAGAAATGTCATAAGTGGGATCAAAATTAACATCTCAATCACGATCAATGATTTCGATGCTTGGGGATCTACCAATATGAATAAAGGGGTGAAAATCTTCATGCTTTGCACCTCTAATTCCGCTTGCTATCAAATTTTCCACAGATGTATTAACCTGCGACACCTAGTGCTGAGCCAACGATAGCACCAGCCCAAGTCCCGGTTCCGCCAGCGATTGCGCCTCCGACCATACCGGAACCGATTGCCGTAATGGCGCCCCCGAATGTCGCTCCGCGACCCTTGTTAGCACCGGCATGGTTAGCAATGCAGTTATATCCACCAGCCAAACCTCCGATAACGCCGCCGATTGCGGCACCCGGTACTCCGGCGGCACCATCGACGCGCTCAGTTTCATCAAAGCTCAACTCCGGGATGCCCGCAGCGGGTGCGAAGTCGCCTTGGTCCATGTCGCTCATGTGCGTCCCTTTCAATGCGGTCGGCCTTCAGGGGACTTGTTTGCAAGATCGGCACACCCGGACGCTTCCTGTGTTCTCATGCTGTGAACCGCGCGCCTCCCGCCATGGCCCATAACCACCAGAACTGGATCGGAACTCGCTTTTCCCGATTGCGCCCCTCAAGACAGCACGCTTGGGCTGACAAGCGGCACCGATCATTAAGTGGCGGCCAGCACGCACTTCCGGAGATTGTTGCGGGTCAGTGCTTTATGACGTGCGGCCAAATCGCTTTCCTGCTAGGCTATATGCCGGATGGGGGAAAAAAGCACTGATGAGGCGGCGGATAGCCAGCCTGTCGGAACGGGTGCGCGCACCCGCAAGGCCACTGCGCGCCCGTCGCCAAACCCGTCCCAGCCAGACAGCCGGGCGACAATCGGCTGCCCCATCGTCGTGATCGGCGCATCGGCAGGCGGCCTCGAAGCAATGGCGCGGCTGCTTGATGTGATGCCGGCCAATATGGGCATGGCGTTCCTGCTGGTGCAGCATCTTGATCCCCATCACGACAGCCAGCTTGCCGAATTGCTGACCCGGCATTCACCCATGCCGATCCGCGAGGCGAGTGAGGGCATGGCGATCAATCCCAATGAAATCTACACCTGCCCGCCCGGCTATTTCATGTCGGTCCGGTTTGGCGTTCTGCATCTGTCGCGGCCGATCGCGGGCGATCATATCCGGCTTCCGATTGATTTTCTGATCCATTCGCTCGCCGAAGAACACGCCAAGCGAACGGTTTGCATCATCCTGTCGGGAACCGGCGAGGATGGCAGCGCCGCGCTCCCGGCCCTGCACCGCAGCGGCGGGCATATCATCGTGCAGGATCCGGACGAGGCCGAACACAAGGGCATGCCGCGCACCGCCGTCTTGACAGGGCTTGCCGATGCCGTGGTGCCTTTGGCCCGGATCCCGCAGGAACTGGCAGCCATCGCTGTGCGCATGGCCGATGTCGCGGCGAGCCGGACGATGCTGTCCCAAACCTATGATGACAGCGATGTCCAGGCCATCATCACCTTGTTGCAGCAGAAGGCCGGTCAGGATTTCAGTGCCTATAAGCGCAGCACGCTGGAACGACGCATCCAGCGGCGCATCGGGATGCAGGGGCTGCCCGCAGGGGCCATCGCGCGCTATCGCGATGAACTGGCCCGCAACCCCGAAGAATGCCGCCTGCTGGCCGAAGATCTGCTGATCAACGTGACCAGCTTTTTTCGCGACAAGGCGGTGTTTGAACTGCTGGAACGCGAGATTGTCCCCGATCTGGTCGGCAAACAGCCGCCCAATCAGGCGCTGCGCATCTGGGTGGTCGGGTGCAGCACTGGCGAGGAAGCCTATTCGCTGGCGATGGTTTTCCGCGACGCGATCATGGCCTCGCGCCGGGATATCAAGCTGCAGATTTTCGCATCCGACATTGATGCAGAGGCGATCGCGGTCGGGCGTGAGGGGTTTTATCCGCTGTCGATCCGCGACGAGGTTCCGGCTGATCGGCTGGCGCACTATTTCATCGCCGAGGACAATGGCTACCGCGTGACTTCGGGCTTGCGCGGATCGGTGGTGTTCACTGTCCAGGATGTGCTGAGCGATCCGCCGTTCTCGCGGATGGACATGGTATCCTGCCGCAACCTGCTGATCTATCTCAAGCCGGAGGCGCAGGCCAAGGTCATCTCGCTGTTCCATTTCGCCTTGCGCGAAAACGGCATCCTGATGCTCGGCATGGCCGAGACTGTGGGCAGCGCGCAGGATCGGTTTGCGGTTCTGCACAAGGCCGAACGCCTTTATCGCCATGTCGCCAACAGCAAACCGGGCGAGGCGGGTTTTCCGCTCAGTTTCGCAGAAAGCCTGCCCCGGCTCGGCGGCATCGAGAGCAAGGATCATGTCACCCGCCAGACGGTGCTTGCGGAACTGTGCCGGGACAAGGTGCTGGAAAGCTTTGCGCCGCCCAGCCTGCTGATCAATACCGAGCGCCAGTGCGTCTATACGGTTGGCCCGGTCGGCCGGTATCTGCGGGTTGCCTCAGGGCCGCCCACGCTGGATGTGCTGGCGATGGTCCCGGCCAAAATGCGCGGCACCTTGCGCTATGCCATCGCGCGCAGCGACCGCGATCATCCGCTGGTGACATCCCACCTGTTGCAACTGATGATCGACGGGGCGCTGGTGCAGCTCGCCATCAGCGTGCGCTTTATCGAGAGCGAAGGCGAAGCGCTGCATCTGGTGAGCTTTATCGAGCAGCCCTCGCCCGAGGATGCCGATGAACTGCGGCCCGGCGATGATGCCCAGGCGCAAATCCGCGAGCTCGAACGCGAACTTGATGCAGCCCACACCGATCTGCTGAAAGCGATCCAGAGCCGCGATGCACTGGTGCTCGAACAGAAGGCGATCAACGACGAAGCCCTGTCGGTCAACGAAGAATTCCAGTCAACCAACGAAGAACTGCTGACCTCGAAAGAGGAATTGCAATCGCTCAACGAAGAACTGATCGCGCTCAACAGCCAGTTGCAGGAAACGCTTGATCGCCAGCGCACCGCTTCGGACGATCTCCAGAACATCCTCTATTCCACCAATGTGGCAACGCTGTTTCTTGATCAGGATCTGTGCATCCGCTTTTTCACGCCCACCACCAAAGCCTTTTTCAGCGTGATCCCCGGCGATATTGGCCGCCCCTTGGCCGATCTGCAATCGCTGGCCGAGGACAAGGAATTGCTGGCCGATGCAACGGTGGTGATGCGCGACAAGAGCACCATCGAACGCGAGATCAGCGGGCCGCACCAGTCATGGTTCCAGCGCCGCATCTTTCCCTATCGCACCCATGATGACCGGGTCGAAGGCGTGGTGATTACCTTCACCGAGATCACCGAAAAGCGACAGGCCGCGATCGCTCTCGAAGAAGCGCGGTGGGCAGCGGAACAATCAAACCGGGGCAAATCGCGGTTTCTGGCGGTGGCCAGCCACGATCTGCGGCAGCCGCTCCAATCGCTGCAACTGATCCAGAGCGTGCTGCCGCAGTACACCAGCGACGAAAAGGCGCGCGCGCTGATCGACCAGTTCGGCCTGTTGCTGGATACCATGACGAGCATGCTCAACTCGCTGCTCGATATCAACCAGATCGAGGCGGGCGTGCTGGAGGTGACCACTTCGGCCTTCCCGGCTGACGCGATGTTCGCGCGGCTGCACACCGAATTCCAGCCGCTTGCCGAAGCGCGGTCGATCACGCTGCAGATGGTGCCGACCAACACCATCCTGCTCAGCGATCCGCGGCTGCTCGAAGTCATGCTGCGCAACCTGCTTGGCAATGCGATCAAGTTTACCCAGCCGGGCGGCCGCATCCTGATGGGGTGCCGCCATGTCGCGAATGCTGTCAGGATCGAGGTGTGGGACACCGGCATCGGGATCGCCGCTGATCAGTTGCAAGCCGTGTTCGATGAATTTCATCAGGTCGATAACCCCGCACGGGAAAGCCGGCGCGGTTTCGGGCTGGGGCTGACAATCGTGCGCGAACTGGGGCAGGTTCTGGGGCATGCGGTCAAGCTGCGGTCATGGCCGGGCAAGGGCTCGGTGTTTTCGCTGACAGTCCCGCGCGGCGCGCCCGGCGAGGTGCCCGTGCTCTCATCCGGCGGGTCCGAACCGCCCGCACCGACCACGGGTTGCACAATCCTGCTGGTGGAAGATGATGCGGGCGTGCGCGGTGCGCTTGAATTCCTGCTCACCGCAGCCGGGCATGTCGTGATGTCTGCAGGGGATGGCCCAAGCGCACTTGCCCTGATCAAACAGGCCGCGATCATTCCTGATCTCGTGCTGACCGATTACAACCTGCCCGGCGATCTGAACGGGATCGCAGTTCTGGCAGCCCTGCGCGCCGAGAGCGGGCACCATGTCCCCGGCATCATGCTGACCGGCGACATTTCAAAGGAAACGCTCACGCGGATCGAACGGGCCGACTGTCTGCTGCTGAACAAGCCGGTGGCGGCAAGCGTGCTCCACGCAGCGATCGAAACGCTGGTCAGCGCCGGACGCGCCAACCACCCGCCTGCACAAGACACCCCCGCCGATTGATCGCAAAAGCGGCGCGCCAACGCCCGCTCCTCGCGGTGTAGAATGCAGGCGATGAGGGAATTAACCTTCTGATTAGCAGAATTTTTCGTGCCCACACTGGACGCGAAGGCGGCTCCCCGCGCGGCTGGGCGCGGGCACGGATGTGTCTCCAATCCCGACAATCGGGATGTTTCCGGATGGCGCGCGATGGCTGCGATCCGGCATTGCCCCCTGCCATGGATCGCAAGAATGCGCCGCGCGATCACGCAGATCCTGCGGCAGCCAATCCGAGGGGAACCCGATGACCGCCGCCGTCCAGATTTTCACAACTCCAGATGCCGACTGCGAAATCAGCGCCCTGCTCGATTGTCTGGCGCGGCTTGATGGCAAGGCGCGTGTGATCGTTGACCGCTGCGGCTTGGTGCTGGCCAGTTCGGCCAATGCGCTGGGTGTGGCCCCCGGCGACATGATGCGCGCTGACCAACCGCTGTGCTCCTACAGCGCCGATCCTGCCGCTGCGGGCACCCTTGGACAATTGCTTGCCATACAGGACGAGGAAACCGGCATTGCCCTTATCGAGCAAGCCTGCGGCGATGATCCCTTGCTGGTGCGCACCACAGCGCTGGATGAAGGGCGCGTGTGCCTGCTGATCGCCGGACCTGCGCATGACAGCTGCGAACGCATCCCCGAACTGCAGATCCTGTTCGGGCTGACCGAGTGCGAGGCGCATGTCGCGACTGATCTGATGCGCGGCTTTACACCTGCGGCCATCGCACAAAGGCGCAAAAACTCGATCCACACCATCCGAGCTCACATCCGCCAATGCCACCGCAAATTAGGCGCGAAAAACAAAGAGGAAATGTTCAACCGGATGATCAATTTTTTTGGGTAGTCAAATTTGATTAGACAATGTTGACTATACATTGCAACCGCTGCGCTCTTTTCATTTTGACTATCGTACATATCCGGATTTATTGAATCACCCGAATATATGATCCTTACCAAATGATGAACGAGGCACCCAATTCGCGGTGCAACCTGTTCAATCAGCCGCCCTGCGGGGCGCGCAGGAGGAGGGATCATGACGCTAAATCGCAGAGGAATCTGGCACCCCGGCGTGCTCGTCCTGCTGGCCGGGAGCCTGGCCCAGCCCGCGCTGGCCGAACCAGCCCAGCCGCCTGCCGATGCACCGATCAAAGAAGGCGAGATCATCTATTCGCGCGAGGTCCGCCACAGCATCGGCGCGCCGCACTACCCCGGCCGGGCCCATGCGGCTGTCACCGCGCCGACCAACACCATTATCCGCAGCGTCAACATCGGGCTCGCTCCGCTGAGCGACAGCGAGAATGCGGCCGTCACCGGTTCGCTGCGGCAGCTTGCCGGTGTGACCACCCAGCTTGATCTCCAATTGCTCGGCGCTGGCGCAGGCGCCGGGCCGCAGGGTTCCGATGCGCTGGCTGGATCGCAGAATGCCGCAGCATCGACTGGCGGCGTGATCGGGCAAGCGATGGGCGCGCTTTCGAGTGCGCTGGGCAGCCTGTCTGCCCTGACGGGAGGGCGGCCATGATCCGGCTGTGCCTGCGCCCCTGCCATTACGCAATCGCTGCCGCGCTTGGCATGGCGATGATGCCAGCCAGCGCGCCAGCGCAGACGGTGGACGATGCAGGCGATGCCGTGATCCTTGCAGGGCATGAAGGGTCGGGCCATTCCGGACGGCTCGCTGTCAACATTGCGGCCGGCACGCATAATCAGCAGGCATCCAGCGCATTGCTGGCCATCGGGGATATGGCGGTAACGCAGGGCGCGATCATTCAGCATGCTGGCTCCGGCAACGAAGACCGGGCGACCACGATTGTGGTGGGCCCTGCCGCCTTTGCAGGCATTTCGGGCCTTGCCAGCATCAATATCACAGCCGGTACGCACAACCAGTCCGCCAATCTGGCGATGCTGGCGATCGGCCAGGCGGGCGCGCTTTCGGACCAGCTGCTCGAACAGACGCGCGCGCGCATCGAACCATCCGGGGGCACGGCACAATCCGCGACCGGGCAGAACGACTTCATCACCATTGATGATGCCGCGTTCGGCCAGGGCAGCGGGCTGATCCAGGCCAACCTGATTGGTGGCGAGAGGAACTCCTCTGCCAACACCTTCTCGCTGACCGTCTTGGCCAGCGGGCAACCCTGAGTGAAGTGAAGGAGACGTAACATGAAAAAGCTACTGCTTGCGGGCGCCGCTGTTTCGGCGTTCATCGCCACCCCGGCGTGGAGCCAAAACAATCACAGCCCGGTTGATGTCGAAGTCGATGCCGAGGTCGACATCGAATACGAAAACCGGGTCCGGACCCGGCTCGAAACCGATGCGACCTTCGTCAAGCTGGTCGGCATTCTGGGCGGCGCGATCGTGCGCGGCAATATTGCTGTCGATAGCGCAGCGGTTGCAATCACCGATGCCAAGCAACTGCAGCAGGGCGTTGCGGTGACCTACACCGAGGAAAACGAACTGAACGGTGAAAACGGCTATGTTGATGCCGTGTTCGGGCCGGGCTGGAGCGAAGCGGGCAACAACCCGAACGATGCTCTGATCGACGGCGTGCTCGAACCCCAGATCCGGGCAGGCTATTTTGCCCCGATCATCAACACCGTTGATACCTTCTCGATCGATTCCTCGGGCAGCATCGGGGTCAACCTCGCGGCGGGTTACTTCAACATGCAGATGAACTCGGCAACGATGGCGATTTCGGACAATTCCGATCCGGATGCCGTGGGCGGCTGGTCGGAAGCTTCGACCACGTCGTTCCAGTCCTTGGCGGGTGTGAGCCAGTCGGCGGTTGAAGGCTTCTCGACCCCGGGTGACGATCCCGAGCAGGGCGGCGACAACAACAACTTCCGTGATCGCAACACGGTGCTGGGCGGCTCGATCAGGGGTTCGGGCAATATCGGGGTCAATGCGGCCGCCGGTAGCCTCAACCAGCAGGCCAACCTGATGACGCTGGCGGTTGCCAACAACTCGACCCTGGCTGAGGCGAATGCTGGTCTGATCCAGACCTCGACGCTCAGCTTCGTCGAGCAGCAGGACAGCCAGAACGTGGTCAGCGGTCTCGTGATCGCCGGAGCCTCGGGCAATATCGGCGTCAACTTCGCTGCCGGTGCTGGCAACCAGCAGCTCAATTCCCTGACCATCGCTGCCTCGGCAGCAGGTGCGCCGCCCGCCAATGGCGGTGGGAATGGCGGAGGCGGCGATCCGAGCTGATCGGATCGCAGCAGGCTGCTGGCGGTACCGCGTCCCCCTGGACGGGAAGCCCCCGGCAGATCCAGGTCCCCCCGAGCAGGGATCTGCCGAGCGTGACGGGGAAGGGCGACGCGCCCTTCCCCCGATCGGCCGGCTGCACGCAGCGCACGGTGCATTCGCGAAAGAACCACAAGGTCAATCGGATGGAACGGGAGAGAGCCATGGCAGGACGGAACCAACCGGGCAAGGCGCGCCTTGCGGCAATGCCGGGCATGCTTGCCTGTGTCATGGTTGGCGCCTGTTCGAGCGTCCCTGCCGGCGAGGCCACACCGATCTGGCTGGGTGCCATCAGCCCCGCCGGTCCGACAATTGCCGTTCCCCTCACCAGCTGGAAAGACAAGAAGTTCGAAAATCTGGTGCGCCAGCGCACCGATTTCAGCTGCGGGGCGGCCGCCCTTGCCACCATTTTCAACTACGCCTTTGGCCGCACCACCTCCGAACAGCAGGTGCTGGTCAACATGCTGCGCGTCGCTGATCCCGATGTGGTGCGGCAAAAGGGCTTCTCGCTGCTCGACATGAAGACCTACGCCCAGTCGGTCGGTTATCAGGCCGAAGGTTACCGGGTCGATTATGCGACGCTCCAGAAGCTGGAAGTGCCTTCGATCGCGCTGCTTGATATCCGCGGATACAAGCATTTCGTCGTGATCCGCCGCGCCTGGGACGAACGGGTGGCCATCGGCGATCCGGCCATCGGCAACATGATCATGACCCGCCCGCGCTTCGAGGAAGCATGGAACGGCATTCTCTTTGTCGTTTCGGGCGACGGATATGTCGCCGACAACATCCTGCTCAACCCGCCCGAACCGCTTTCCGCCAAGCGGCTCCTCGAACTCACCGCAACCATTCCCGGCGCCGAAGTCGCAGAGTTCGGCTTTGGCCCGCGCATTTCATTCTGAAGGACAAGTACCATGGCATGCCTGCACCACAGCAGCCCGGCAAAGCTGAGGACCGGAACCAGCCTGATCGCATCGGCACTGGCTATCGCCCTGACTGCGGCCCCCGTGATTGCCGCCTCGCCCGATCTTGCCGCGCTGGGCAATGCTACCCCGCTCGCTGACGAGGAACTGGCCGAGATGCGCGGCAAGTTCGTGACGCCGCAATCAGTATCCTTTTTCGGCATCACGATGCTGACAAGCTGGCAGGATTCAAGCGGCGTCACCACGCTGGCGCGCCTCTTGTTCAGTGTTGATTTCCTGCCCCGCGCCAATGGCGGCGCGCCTGTCCCGCAGCTGATGATCGCCTGGTCGCGCGATGGCGCCCAAGGTGTCGATCCCGGCATGGACGCTGCCGATATGCACGCGGCCTATGTGCCCTATATCGCGCCGCAGGACGTGTCCGGGGTCGGCGGGCTCGGCAGCTTTGCCGGTGCCGCACAGGCCAATGTGATTGCCGGGGCAGACAACCGCACGCTCAATGCGATGCAAGTCATGATCATGCCATCCACCGCTGTCGCGGCGCTGACGCAAGGCGGGCTGAACGCGGCTGACGGCCCGGTCGATATCGCCTTTCCCGATGGCGATGTGATCCAGTTCCGCGCTGCCGGCAATCAGCTTGGCATCATCATGGCGGGCAATGGCCGGATGGACAGCACCAGCCAGCTGGTCGGCGGGGATATCGGCCAGCTGCTCCAGCAGACGATCCTCACCAGCGACAACAACATGATCGAAAACCGCGCCTCGGTGATCTTCGGCGTGGACGGGCTGCAAGGCCAGCAGACCGTGCGGCTGCAGGAGGCTTTGAGCGCGATGAAAGGCCACGGCTACTGATGCCGGCGTGACGGGAGCTTTTACGGGGGGAAAGACGATGAAGACACGCCATCTTGCGGTTGCTGCGCTGGCAGCGGCTGCGCTGTCGCCGGCAAGCGCGCAGGACAACGAGCGACAATTCGCGGTCGAAGGAGCAGGCATGTCCACCTGCGAGCGCTTTGTCGCTGCGCGCAGCGATATCACGGGCGCCGATTACCAGCGCATGATGGGCTTTATCGAAGGCTATCTGAGCGCTGCCAATCTGTACGAGCCCGACACCTTCGATCTGACGCCGTGGCACAATTCGGCAGCGCTCGGGATGATCGTGGCCAGCCATTGCGCGCAGCATCCCGCCGATCGGCTGGTCGGGGTTACGCAGCGCATGGTGGTTGGCCTCAGGCCGTTCCGGGTCGCGCGCTTTTCGCCCCTGCTCGAAGTCGGCGACGGACAGCACCGCGCGCTGGTTTACGAAACCATCCTGCGCCGTGCCCAGGCCGCGCTCAAGCTGCGCGGCCTTTATGGCGGCAACGAGGACGGCAGTTTCACACCGCAGCTGCGCCAGGCCTTCCGCGATTTCCAGCGCAGCGTCAGCCTTGATGAAACCGGTGTGCCGGACCCAGCGACCCTGTGGAAGCTGCTCAATCCATAATGCTCGGGAGAAGAACGATGAACACGCATATGCCAAATTCGATGACTGCCGTGATTGCGATTGCTGCCGTGCTGGCCGCTGCGCCAGTGGCTGCGGCCCCGCAGGATAGCGCCGCGCCCGAGAGCGAGGTCGCTGATCTGCGCGAACAGATTGCCGATCTTACCCGGCGCGAGGCGGAATATCGGCGCAAGCTTGACGAGCTCGAAGCGCGCCTTGCCCTGATCGAGCGGGCCGAACCCGTCCCGCTCGCCTCGCTTGATGCCGCCGAGGCGGCCAGCCTGCGCGGTGCCTATATCGCGCCGCAAAAGCTCGCGATCCCCGATGAGCCTTCGCTGGCGTTTTTCCGGCGTCAGGATTTGAATCAGGCGTTCGTGCAGACCACGCAGGAAGCGCCGCCAGCCGGAACCGGGGCCGGCACCGGGGCCAATGCCGACCGCCGCTCGCCAGCGCCCAGCGATGCGGTGACCGAAGTCACCCAGGAACAGCAAGGCCGTTTTGGCCAGCGGCTGGGTTTCGATCTCGGCCTTGGCTATACCTATTTCGACAATGCCCGGATCTCGCTCAACGGGTTTCTTGCGCTTGATGCAATCTTTCTGGGCACCATCAGCCTTGATCAGGTCAAGTCCGAGATTTTCACCGTGGATCCCACCATCCGCTATGGCATCAACAAGCGCCTGTTTGTCGATGCCAATCTGCCCTACCTTTATCGCACCTCCAATTTCCGTTCCGGCGGGGCTGGCGGCTCGGCCTCGGCGCTGGTCGAACAGACGGTGCGCGATCACGGGATCGGCGATCTGAGCATCGGGGCCAGTTACCGGGTGTTCACCGAAAGCTTGCGCAAACCCGATGTGGTGGTCAGCGCGCGGGTCAAGTTCCCGACGGGCCGCCATCCCTTCGGCATCGCCTTCGAGGAAGTCGCCAACAGTCAGGGCAACCTGCAGGTGCCGCAAGCCCTTGCCACCGGCAACGGGGTGTATGGCGCTTCGCTGGGGGTCGCCGTGCTCAAGACCCTCGATCCGATGGTGGTGTTCGGCAATCTCAGCTATTTCCGCAATTTCTCGCGCAATTTCAACGATATTGACGAAAACCCCGGCGAAGTGCCGGGGCTGGTTGATGTCGGGGATTCGTGGCAATTCGGGGCCGGGCTGGCCTTTGCGCTCAACGAGAAGTCGAGCCTTTCGATGTCCTACAGCCAGCGGGTGGTCGAACGCACCCGGATCGCGCCGCAAGGGCAGGAACTGCGCCCTGTCGCGGGCAGCCAGGCCAATGTCGGGATCGCCAATTTCGGCGCCACCTTCTCGCTCGGATCGCGGCTCGCGCTGGTGGCCAATCTCGGGATCGGTCTGACCGACGACAGCCCCGACATGTCGTTCAACATCCGCCTGCCGTTCCGGTTCTGAACGGCAGGCGCGGGCCGTCATTCCTGCTTGCGTTGCACGATCAGCGTATGCGTCTCAAGCCAGTGCTGTTCTGACCGGAGGCCCGCAGCAAAGGCGATCCGCAGCGCATCGGCAAAGCTGTTCACGGCAAGCTTTTCCATGGCATTGGCGCGGTACACCTCAACTGTGCGTGCGCTGATCCCGAGATCATAGGCAATCGTCTTGTTGGGATAGCCGCAGGCAAGCCCGTCAAGCACTTCCTGTTCGCGGGTGGTGAGCCGGGCAAGCTGGGTCTGCGCCCAGCGCGCATGGCGGCGCTGTTCTTCGTGTTCATCGAGCGCAGAAAAAGCTTTATTAACCGAATCAATGACCTGCTGGCGATTGGTGGGCTTTTCGAGAAAATCGACCGCGCCGCGCTGCATCGCTTTTACCGCCATCGCAATGTCGCCATGGCCCGACAGGATGATGACCGGGAACGTGAAGCCTTGATCCTGCATCTCCTTTTGCAGTTCGAGCCCGTCCATGCCCGGCATGCGGATATCCAGCATCGCGCAGGCCTGTGTCATCTTGTCCGCACCCTTGAGAAAGGCTTCGGCGCAGTCCCATCGCTGGACGCGGTAACCTGCCGTCGTGAGCAGGAAGTCGAGCGAGCGTCTGACCCCCTCGTCATCATCGACAACATGGATAAGCCCTTGCTCACTCGGCATCTTCTGTCTCCTCGATGAATTGCGGCAGGGTAAAGACAAAGGCTGCCCCGCCATCGCGGGCCGGCTCGTGCCAGATCTCCCCGCCATGCGCCTCGACGATCGAGCGGCAGATCGGCAGGCCCAGCCCCATGCCTTCGGTCTTGGTGGTGCTGAAGGGTTCGAACAGGCGCTCGACCCGATCAGGCGAAACGCCGGGGCCGGTATCGATCACGGCAAAGCGCACATGGTCTGCCTGCGGCGTGATCATGATGGTGACTGTGCCATCCTGGCCGACCGATTGAATGGCGTTCTTGACGAGATTGAGGATCACCTGCTGGATCTGGACGCGGTCAACCAGGATCGGCGGTTGCTGGCCGGGGCATTTCACCTGGCAGGCGATGCCGCGATAACGGGCACGGGCCGCTTCGAAATGGATCGCATCTTCGGCAAGCTTGGCTGCATCCTCCAGCGTCTTGTCCATTTCGCCGCGTGACAGAAAGGATCGCAAGCGCCGCAGGATATCGCCCGCACGCAGGCTTTCGTGCCCGGCCTGATCAAGCGCCTCGATCAGCGTCGCGCGCTGGGCGGGATCATCCTGCTTGAGCAGTTCTGCGGCTGTCTGCACGATATTGGCAACCGCCATCAACGGCTGGTTGAGTTCGTGCGCGATGGTGCTGGCAAGCGTGCCCATCTCATACACCCGCGAGATATGGGCAAGCTCGCGCTGCAATTGCACGAGCTGCGCTTCGGCGGCCTCGCGCGCGCTGAGATCATGCATGAAGCCCACAATCATCCGCTGCCCGCCGCCAAAGGCCTCGGAGAGATGCAGGCTGTGGGGAAACTCGGTCCCGTCGCGGCGGCGCCCGGTCAGGCGGCGTTCCTTGCCCATCATCCGGCTTTCGCCGAACTTGCGATAACGCGCCATATAGGCATCGTGCCGGGCCCGGTCGCGTTCGGGCAGCAGCATCGCCACATTGCGTCCCACCACCTCGCTCGCCTGATAGCCGAACATCGCCTCGGCAGCGCGGCTGAACAGCAAGATGCGGCCATCGACATCAATCACCACCAGCGCATCGGGAATTGTCTGGAGGATCGAGCGCAGCAGAACCCCGTTGGCCTCAAGCGAGCGGGCGTTGAACTCCTCGCTTGTCACATCGCGCACGACTTGGCCAAACCCGCTTGGCAGCAAGGCATCACCGGCAATCCGCGAGATCATCACATCAGCGCGAAACCTGCGTCCATCCTTGCGCAAGCGCCAACCGCGATCACGGAAAGAGCCGGTTCTCAACGCAATTTCGAGCTGTTCCTGCGCCAGATCGGCGGCCTGCTCGGGCGGCTCGAACAGCAGGGCAAAGGATTGGCCGATAATCTCGGCCTCGCTCCACCCGAACAGCCGCTCGGCGCCATCATTCCAGATCGTGATCCGCCCTTCATCGTCGAGCATGCACAGGGCAAAGCCATCGGCGTTTTCGATGAACAGCGACAATTCTTCCTCAAGCACTTTACTGCGCAAGGTTTCTTCGAGTTCGGCGCTGACATTCTCGCACACCAGCATCGCGCCGGTGATAACGCCGGACGCATCGCGCCAGGGTGCCACATGCGAGCGGAACCAGCAGGCCGATCCATCAGGCCATTTAACGCGGGCAGGCTTGCTGACCCGGGCCTTGCCCGCAATCGCTTTTTCCAGCACGCGGCGCAGCCTCAAACTGCGCAGCCCGGCAAGCTCTTCGCAATCTTGCCCGACAGGATCAATATCTGCAAAGGGCAGTTCATCGCGCCAGCGCGCGTTCACCATCACGCAGCGCAATCCGAGATCGAACAACGCAATCGCCGCCGGAATCTGGTCGATCAGCGAACGGGCCTGCTCTCCATAGGCCTCAAATCCCGCAGCGAAGGAAAACGCCCCCTGATCCATATTCCCCCCGAACATCAACCTACTCGAAAATCCGGAGTGTCACCAGTGCGCCGCATCACGGATCAGGCGGCATCCGTAAATGTACGGAGGCAGGCAGGGCGCGCGAACCATCCGCGCGCCCGAAGCTCAACGCGGCCTCAACCCGCCGCCCCGGACAGCGCGAAAGGCCAGGTTTGCGCGCCGCCATCGCGGCATTGCGCGCCAAGCGGGGTGACCGGCGTGGTCTCCTCAAACCAGACATAGGCTTCAAACTCGTCCCCGAGCATGGCCGGGAAATAATCATCGCAAAGATCGCCCGTGGCATCATGGACCGGCCCGATGGCGCGTTCGCCCAGCGCGCGGCGCAGGGTTTCGGCCAGCGTGCGGCGTGCCGGGCTGCGCCAGTCGGTCAGCGAACGGGCAAAGCCGGCGTGGCGAAAGACATGCTCCCAGCTGTCCGAACGCGCCGGGCGCAGCGGCTTCACCCCCATCACCCCGCCCCACTGCTCGGCTGCGGCAAACAGGCCGTGATCCGTGCCCATGCCGATCGCAACCGCCTCTTCGCCATAAGCCAGCCTGCACAATTCGCCGAGGCTGAAGCCCCCGCCCCAGCCGATCACATTGGCCGCCGCATTGCCGATATGGACATTGTGCCCCCACACCACCGCTCTGGCTGGCTCGGCGGCATGGGCCATGACGGATTTCAGCGTGGTGAACATCTGCCTTGCGCGCAGATTGCGGCTGTCGGGCATACCCCGGCAAAGCGCCCGGTAATAATTCGCCGCCGCTCCCATCAGCGCCCGCTTGCCATCGGTATCGGGAAAGCCGGCAGCGGCTGTATCCAGCCCGGCAAGACGGTCCGCAAGCCGTTCGCCAAGCTGCGCCAACATGGCAGGCTCGTGGCTGGCAGGGCGCTGCTGGCTGGCCTGCGACATGACTGCCTGCGACATGACGAGTGCGCTGTGGCGGCGGCCCTCGGCAGCGGCGGCGGGATCTGCCGGATCGAGACAGGCCAGCAAAGTGCCAAGCGCATCACCCGGCGCGTAGAGATCAAGGCCGCACAGCACGACCCGCTGGGCGGGCGGCAGGCCCTCGTTATGTTCGCGCAGCCACAAGACGAATTCGAGCGTTTCGCGGTTGCGCCATCGCCACGCCGGAAAGCTCTCGCTGCCTTGCGCCGTATCAGTGGGCACAGGCAGATGGCGCACATAGTGATCAAGGCGGACAATATCCCACCAGTCCGCCTCCAGCGCGACGATGGCGAAACCATGCCGCTCGATCATCCGCCGCGTGATCGCCGCCCGCGCCCGCTGGAATTCGCTGCTGCCGCACGTCGCCTCGCCCAGCAGCACCACGCGGGCATTGCCAAACCGGTCGAAATGCGGGCCAAAACCACTGATATTCGCCGGATGGGGCAAGGGTTCCGCCACATCGTGGAGCACCTGCGATAGTCGCACGAGATCGAACTCGCTGGTGTCGGTAGCGAACGTCATAATGGCCCCTCCCTGCCTGCGCCAAGCTTATGCGCAGGGCCGTGGGGCGGTGCACTCGGGGAAGTTACGGAGCGCGAACCCGAAAGTGTTACCTTCCGGGTTCGCGAGTTGATCGGGGCAAAGGGTTGCGAAACTCGCGGAGATTTCCATGCCCGGAATGCACAAGGCATTCAGTTGGGAAAACCTCCGCGAGCCGCTGCCTGACGATCATCGTGCAGACCCAGATCCAAACCATCTCGTGCGATCAGGTTCAAACTTGGCTGTTACTCCCGTCTGACAATTGCAAGTTACGCCGCCGGGCCCAGATGGTTAATCAGTAATTATCCCGAGACCGCTTGCCACCGGCGACCATGCGATCCAGCCGCATGCGCGGCGCGCCCATCCGGAGAATTGCGAAGGGAAGCCCTGCCGATCTTGCGCCAGACTGATGGGCAAGGAAGGGGAAACCACCAATGCCGCACGCGCTTATCATCGATCAGAACAACGCGGTCAGCCGGGCGATCAGGCAGTATCTTGGTAAGCTCGGATTTGCCTCGTTCGACACGACCTGTACCGAACACCAGGCCATTCTCGCGGCCCAGCACCGGCGGCCCGATCTCATCGTGATCGGTGATGATATCGAGATGGGATGCGCGCTGCGTGCAGCCCGCCTGATCTCTGCCGAAGGGGCGGTGCCGGTGCTGATGGTGAGCGGCGATCCGGCCCGCGCATCGGAACGGCTGAAAACGGCCAAGGCCTACAGCGGCCCGTTCAGGATCAACCAGATCGAGGAAGCAGTGGATATCGCGCTGCGCAGCCGTCCGCACCGGCCCGCAGCAAACATGCCCGCAGCAGAATAGCCGCCGGCGGCAACCCGGCTAAACCGCCAGCAAATGCGCGGTGATCGCCTCCACCGGCATCCCGGTAAAATCCTTGGCGAGTTCGGCCAGCACCTTGTCCGCGATGGGCTTAGGGTAGTGTTCGCGCAGATAGCCGAGCGACAGGGGATCCGCCGCCACAATAATGCCCGGCGTCCGCTGATCGATCTGGCGTGCGGCAATCTTGGCTGCCGCATCAAGAAAGGCGTGCTCCTGGCGAGCATGCGGATCGCCCTCGTCGTAGGCGCTGCGACGGGGTGAAGCGCTGCTGAAGCTGCGCCCGGGCGCAGCGCTCGACAGATCGCGGTTGGGCGGTGCCGGGCGGTCGCGGTGCGCAATCACCTCGAGATCGGGCGCTTGCGCATCGCCCGTATTGCGCAGCAGCAGCATGCGCCCCCCGTCTGCAATCAGGACGATCACTCCGCGCGGCAAGATCATGACGCCAGACCTTTCACGGATAATGTGCCGGGCAGCACCAGCTGGTTCACCCGAACGCGGCCAGTCACCATGGTGATCGGTCGATCACCCTCGCCCAGCGGCAAGGCGGTGATGTGTGCGCAAATCACATCGGCAAACTTGACCATCGTCTCATCCTCAATCCCGCCACGCGCGGCGGATTTGCTGCCTGCAGCACGTGACTGTGTGCGACATTGGACGAAGCTGCGCCTTCAGTAATTGCCCTGATCACCGGGCTGGCGATGGGAGCAACTCCGCCCGCATCAGGCGGGACAGCGGATCGCACAGGCCCAGCGCAAGCCGCCGTCCTGACAGGGCGGCGGCCCGGGCTTGTCTGGTCAGGGATTGTGCAGGGCTGGTGCGGAGCGGCGCATGATGGCCGCCCCGCACGGGTTCATGCCGATCAGAAATTCACCCGCGCACCAACGAAGTAGAAGGCGCCGAATTTTTCGAATTCGATCACCCGGTCAGGCGAGCCGACATAGCGCACCCCGGCAGTGTTGGTGATATTCTTGGCTTCGACAAAGACGTTGATCTGCTTGGTGATGTCATAGCTTGCCGTGACATCAACCTGCCCGCGCCCTTCCCAGATCGTATCGAGCGCTGCGACCCCGGCGAACTCGTCCACATAATCGCTGCGATTGGTATAGGCGATGCGGGTGTTGAACGGGCCTTTTTCGTAGAACAACGAAGCGTTGTAGGTCCAGTCCGACTGGTTGGGCAGCGGCGCGCGGGTCGGCCGGTCGCTCAGCGAAGCGGGCAGATCGAGATAGGCATCGGCATAGGCCACATTGCCGAAGAACCCGAAGCCCGACCAGAAGCCCGGCAGGAAGGTGAATTGCCCCTGCACGTTAAGCTCTGCCCCCAGAATGCGCCCGTTGGCATTCTGGCGCTGGGTAATCAGCGCCGGCTGGCCGTTGAAGGTCGCAAGGTTCAGCAGCGTGAATTCGTAGTTCCGCAAATCCTTGTAGAACACATTGAACCCGATCAGGCCAAGCGGCTTGAAGTAATATTCGATCCCCGCGTCCAGATTGTTCGAGATCGTCTGGCGCAGATCCGGATTGCCGCGATCAACATTCAGGATGTTGCCTGCCTGATCATCGGCCACCACCACGCGCGGCACCGCATTGCGCAGGCTCGGGCGGGCAGTGGCGCGGCTGGCGGCAAAGCGGCCAATGAAATCGGGCGAGAATTCGTGCCGCACAGTCAGGTTGGGGAAGAAATCGGTGTAGCTGCGTTCAACCCGGGCAATCGAGAATGCGCCCGTATCAACGTCGAACACCGGCGCGCTGCCTGAAAAATTGGTGTGTTCCAGCCGCAGCCCCAGGATCACATTGGTGCGCGTAAATTCCATGCGCGCCATGGCGTAGGCCGCGTAGATATCTTCTTGCGCCTCATAATCGGCGGTGATCGATTCCTCGATGCGGCGGGTGCCAGCCGTCTGCGAAACCTGACGGATCCCGGCAAAATAGGGCAAAGCAAGGTCGGGTTCGATCTTGCGGCCGAGATTGTAATTGAAATTGACCGACGGGGTCTGGTTCACCAGCTGCACCAGCGGCAGGCGGGGGGCACCGGCGGCGGTGCGATCACGCCATTGTTCGTTATCCGAAGTGACATCGGCCAGCCGTGCCTTGGCGCCGAATTGCAGCGTCGAAGGCGCGCCGAACAATTGGGTCGGCACTTTCAGATTGGCTTGCAGCGCCCATTCGCTTTGCAGCGTATCCTGTTCGCGGAACGTATTCTGGCGGAAGGCATAGTTTTCCAGCCGCAGGTGCTCGCCGGTCCGGAACAGCGAGAATTCGGGATTGCGCGGATTGGTGAAATCCTGATCAATCGTCGGGCGCAGGTTTGAACGGAACAGCAATTGCGCGCGGATCGGGAAGGTTTGTTCGGATTCGGTGTAAGCGACCGAATAATCAAGGCTCGCGCCTGTCCAGTCATGCTTGCCGCCCGCGCTCAGAACCAGCGACTGATCGACCACGACGCGGTGGCGGAATTCCTTTTCCAGCCGGGTGTTGCGCCAGGTGGCGTTCTGCGGCGTGGAGCCGGGCTGCAAGGTGCCGTCATTGTAGATGATCAGCAGGAGGTTGCGGAATTCATCATCCTCGCGGCGGTTGAAATTGCCGCGCAGGAAAAAGCTCGACACGTTATCGGGCCGCAGTTCAATCGCGCCTGCCAGCGTGATGCGCTGGCGGCGGGTGTCGTAATCCTTGAATTCCTGCTCGATCACCCTGAGGTCGCGCCCGCCGCCCGGCAGGTTCACGAAATCATAGATGTTTTCGAAATTGTCGACGCGGCGATCAGTCTGGGCGAGCGTGCCCGACAAGGTGATGCCGACCGGGCCGAACACGTCCGAAACATTGCCGCCGACGCGGTAATCATTGGTGCCGCCCAGCTGGTTGTAACTGACGCCGCCGTTGATGCTGGCAACCAGTTGCGGCCGATCAAACGCCGAACGCGTGGTGAGATTGATCGCGCCTGCAATCGAATCGGCATCCTGCGAAGGCAGCAGGGTCTTGGAAACCTCGATCGAGGAAACCAGTTCGGAATTGAAAGTGCCCAGATCAATGGCGCGGGTATCGGGGCTGGTCGAACGCAGCGCCACGCCGTCCACCGTCACGGCGGTGAATTCCGACGGCGCGCCGCGGATCGAGACGAAATTGCCTTCGCCCTGATCGCGCTCCACGCCAAAGCCGGGGACGCGTTGCAGCGCTTCGGCGATGTTGGGATCAGGCAGGCGGCCAATCGCATCCGACGAAATCACATTGGTGGTGCCATCGGCGTTCTTCTGGCGGTTGAGCGCGCGCGCGGTCGGATCGGTGATCCCGCCGAGCACCACGATTTCCTGCGCGCTGGCAAGGGTGATGGTGACATTGTTGGTGCTGCCCGCAGTCACGGTGACAGTCTCGGTCGCAGTGCCAAGACCACGATACAGGATGTTCAGCGTCACCGTGCCTTCCGGCAGCGACGGGATGAAAAAGCGGCCCTGATTGTCGGTGATGACGCGCTGGCCGGTTTCGGCGATATTGACCTGCGCACCGGGCAGGGGCGCGCCGTTTTCGTCCACCACATTGCCGGTGACCGCATTCTGCGCAAAAGCCGCCACCGGCGTGATCATGGCAGTGGCCGCCAGCAGAGCGGTACGGTGCGAGAAGGTAAGCGAAAGATACTTGGCCAGCGACATAGTGCCCCCTGTCAATTTGGCTTGAATGCGGGATGATCCCCTGTAGTGTCGGGGGCGCTAGAGACGGATTGTGACAAGGATTTTACTTTTATTATTGATTGCGATTGCGTAATTATTTCGTATTTATTTCATCTGTGACGTTTTATTTACAATGAAGCGTTTTATTGCCTGTTTCAAAGGGTTTATGACGTGTGCGGGCGGCTTTGCACCGCCCGTTTTTTGAGGAAACTTATTCTTCCATGCATGCAAATTTCTGGCGCCATGCCGCTCTGAGTGTCCTTTGCGCCACAGCTGTCCCGGCGCTGGCGCAGCCACAGGTGATTGATCTGACAGGTGAGCCTGCGCCCGCAGCGCGCGGGGCGCCCTATGCGGCGCGCGCCCTGCCCGATCGCATCGTGCTCACCCCCGGTGAGGATCCGGCGCGCACCATGTTGCTGAGCTTTCGCACCGACATGGGGGCCAACGATACCCTGGCCGAGATTGCCGAACTGGTGCCTGCGCCCAATTTCGGCCTCAAGGCAGCCCAAGTTGCAGGCACCAGCATGGCCACCACCAGCGAAAACGGCGGCGCGCGCTATCACAAGATCGCCTTTGCCGGGCTCAAACCCGGCACCGCCTATGCCTACCGGGTGAAAGGCGCGGCGGGCTTTTCCGAATGGCACCAGTTCCGCACCGCCGCGGTGCAGGCAGCGCCTTTCACCATGATCTTCATGGGCGATACGCAAAACAGCATTCTCGATATCGGCGCGCTGGCGTGGCGGCGCGCGCTGCTGCAGACGGGCAATCCGGCCTTGATGCTGCACGCGGGCGATCTGGTGGCGAGCCGCGATGATCTGGTGCATGATGATGAATGGGGCGAATGGGCGGCATCAGGCGGCTGGGCGCTGGCCAGCGTTCCGCAAGTGCCCGCGCCCGGCAATCACGAATATGTCGATGATATCCGGCCCGATGGATCGGAAGGCAAGAAGCTCGGGCCGCATTGGCCGGTGATGTTCAACCTGCCGCAAAACGGCGCGGCAGGCGCGCGCGGCACCAGCTATTTCCTCGATTATCAGGGCGTGCGGATTGTGGTGCTTGATGGCACTTCGGCGCTCGAACTGGGCACGCTGGATGCGCAGACCGAATGGGCCGATAAAGTGCTGGCAGCCGCGCCGGGCCCGTGGAAATTCGTGCTGTTCCACCAGCCGGTGTTTACCTGCGCGCGCTCGAAAGACACGCCCTTGTTCAAGCAGGCGTGGAAGCCGGTGTTTGAAAAGCATGGTGTCGATCTGGTGCTGCAGGGCCATGATCATTGCTATGGCCGCTGGACAGCGGAGCAAGGATCCCAAGCAGCGCGCGAGGCTCGTGCTGGCGGGGCGGCGCAAGGCCCGGTCTATCTGGTATCAGTGGCGGGCGCGAAGATGTATGGCCTCAATGATCGGTCAACCTGGCAGCCTGACCGGGTGGCCGAAGATACCAGCCTGTTCCAGACCATCGACATTGCGGGCGGGCGGCTGACCTTGAAGGCGTTCCTCAACACCGGCGTGCTGTATGACGGGTTCGAACTGGTCAAACGCGCAGATGGACGCAACGCCTTTGCCGAACTGCCCGATGATGTGCCGACCATGCGCCGCTGCGAAGCGATTGGGCCGGGGCCGGTGCGCGCGGACGAGGACGGCGTGATCGAAGGGCGCAAGGGGCCCGACGGCCTGCCGTGCACGGTGCGTGCGCTGAAATAATCGCCCGGCCCGGCCCGCCTGCCTGCCCGCCTGCCTGACCCAGTGCTGGGGCAAGCAGCGATCAGGCCGCGAGTTCCTGCGCGGCGGTGCTACTGCTGCTGCCCGCGCCGATCGCTTCCCAGCCAAGATTCCCGGTGTAACGGTGCGCCATCTGGCCGTTATCGTCCAAGGCGATAAGATGCAGCCAGCGGTTGTCGAACAGCGCGCGCACGCCCTGGTGACGGGCGAGAATCTCGGTCATCGCCTGCACCGGTGCCTCGATGCACACTGTCAGCCGCAGCGGTTCATGGACAAGGCCACGGCCATCATGAACCGACTGCCACGGCAGCCCGGCGCGCAAGGTGCCGCCATTGCCTTCGACCACGCCGATCCCGCCCACGACATTATGGATCAGCTTGTTGCCGCCGCCCCACACGTCAGGGTCCACGCTGGAGCCGTAATATTGCAAGCTGATCCAGCTGGCGACCACCACCGGCGCAGTCATGATCAGTTCGAGCACGCCAAAGCCTTCATCCTGCTGCCAGACATAGTCGTGCAGGAACGCCCGTCCGGCAAAGCTGGTGCCACTGGTGCGGCCGCGCGGGGCGGCGATGAAGGCCTTGCATCCGGCCAGTGCCCATTCCGGGCGCACTTCGGCCCAGTCGCGGCTGCGCCGGGCAATGTCGCCGCCCGAGCCCGCGCGCGGCAGGCGCAGCGCGCGTTCGGAGCGGGCAATCAGCCCCGCACTCGCCAGCCATTCGCGGGTCTGGGCGAGGATATCGGCGTGCTCTGCCGAAGGGTGATCGCCAGCATAGATCAGCACATTATCGGCGGTGGTATCGTGCAGCGCGCCGAGGAACAGCGTGTCCGCAGGGATCGCGATGCCTGCTTCGGCCAGCCCGCTGCGCACCTCTGCATCATTGAGCAAGTTCGCCAGCAGCCGCGCGTTGACTTCGCCCGAATAGCCCCCGCACGCCCCGCAGTGGAGGCCGCTGGCGTGCGGATTGTTGACGACATTCGCCCCGTGGCCGACCAGCAGCACCAGCCGCGCAAAATCGCGGGTCAGCGACATCGCGCCCAGCACCGCCTTGGCCGCGCCGATGCGGGCTTCCCGATCAAGCGCGGGTTCGAGCACCGGCGCAGGATCATGCGGCAGCGCCGGAGCCTTGAGCCCGAACGTGTCCTTGATCAGCTTGCCGACATAGACCGGCCCGGTTGCCTCCACAAAAGCGAAGGAGGAAACCGCCGCCAGCTTGAACCGCCCCCACGCCCGCTTGCCCCGCGCCAGATAGCGCGCCGCACGATCCTGCCCGGCATTTTCATCCGTGGCCGCCGTGCTCGCAACGCTGGCATTGAGCAGCACCGGCAGGCGGTGTTCGGCCACATCCGAGGCAAAGCGGCGGTGCGATGCGCCGATCCCGAAGAACCCGGCAAAACCCAGCGTCTGCACCCTGGGATCAAGCGATTCGAGCGCGCGGCGGAACACTTCGGAACGCACGTCGATGCAAAAGGCAGCCTGCACCAGCGGCACGGCAGGCACCGCAGCGGCGGGCTGCGCACCCCGTTGCAAGCTTGCAGCCAGTTCGCGCTGGGCCGCGCGTTCGGCGGCTTCCTGCAGGATCATATCGACCACATCATCACCCGAAGGCTCTGCCGGGGTGGCATGCGCGGCAGCGACCTCGCGCCAGCGCGCCGCGATCAGCGGTTCGTACTGGGCATAAAGCGCTGCTTCCCACATCAGGCGGATGCACAGGAAATCGGCCGGCGCACTGTCTTCGCCGCCGCCAAGTTCTGCCTGCCATTGCAGATAGCGGGCCACCTGCGCCCAGCCGCCAAGCGTGATCAGCAAGCTGTGAAAATAGGTCGGCAGCGCCCCCGGCGCGAGTTCGAGCCGCGCGACATTGCGCGCCATTGCCTCGATCGCGCTGTCGGGGGCATCGACCACAAATGCGCCAAACCCGGCAAGGCCCGCGATCTCGCAGGTCAGATCATGCTGGGCGGCGGCCTGCCATGCGCGAAAGGCATTGCGGCCCTTGGGCGCGGCCCACAGCGCCTGCCCTTCATCGCACCATCCCGCAGCCCAGTGGCCAAAGCGTTCGGCGATCAGCGCAGGCCAATCAATCCCGGAAACTTCGGCCGCAAGATCGGCAATCGTGGGGAGCGGCTGCGCGGCGCCGCGCGCCACACTGGCCGCAAGCTTGACGCTTTCGATGCTGGCAGGGCGCTGCGGCGATGCGCAGGCGGCGAGCGCTGCGGCCAGATCGTCATCGGTGATCGTGCCCTTGGCGATCGCGCCTGCGAAATATTCGCGCGGCATCATCGTGCGCGCCGTGCTGACCCGTGCGAGCAGAGCGCTGGTATGCGCCAGATCAAGCCCGCTCTGGCCGAAATAGGGATTTACCGCGACACTCGACGCGAGCGGCCAGACTGGCGGGATCTGGCGGGCGGCGGCATCGGCAACGTCCCACAGATTGGCGGTCTTCTTGATCGTCATGGGTGATCTCCTCGTTGCGTTTGCAGATTTCAGCGCACGGCCCAGCCGCCGAGCAGGCGATCAAGCATAGCATTGGCATAAAGCCCGTTGGACAGGTGAACCCGCAGGCCCGCCGCCGCCGGGTGATAGGCCCACAGCGGGAACATGGATTGCGCCACCGCGACCACCCCGAAGCTCACCACCGCAAGGCCGATCAGCACCCATTCAAGCGCCTGCGGGGCAGGAGCGGGCGGCAGCGTGCCCGCCGTCAGCCACATCGCGGCAGCGTGGAGCGCAAAGTAGCCGAGCGAGGCAGCGAGCGAATAGACCGCCATGCGCCGCATCAGCGCCGCCGGGGCCGAGCCTGCAAGGCCCTGTGCCAGCAGGTAAGCCACCCCGAAGATCAGGATCGCCCCCAGCGCGCCTGCCTGCGCGGACTTTTCCGCAACCGGCAGCCCCAGGCTCATCGCGGCATAAATGCCGAGCGCTGCGAAGAAGGCGAGCGCCACGGCCTTGGCATCGGGCACCGCCACCGGGCCGGGCCGCTTGAAGGCAGCGATCTGTTCCACCGCGCCGCCCGAGGCAAGAAAGCTGTGCGCCTTGTAAAGCGAGTGCGCCAGAATGTGCAGCAGCGCCAGCGGGAACAGTGCAAGGCCGCACTGCATGATCATGAAGCCCATCTGCGCCACGGTTGACCAGGCGAGCGAAGTCTTGACCGCTGGCTGGGTCAGCATCACCAGCCCGCCGAACAGCGCGGTAAAGCCGCCGATCATCACCAGCCCCGCCATCACCGCAGGCGACAGCAGCATGACATCGGCAAAGCGGATCAGCAGCAACCCGCCGGCATTGATCACCCCTGCATGCAGCAGGGCGGAAACCGGCGTGGGCGCTTCCATCACTTCGCTAAGCCAGCCATGCAGCGGGAACTGTGCCGAGATGATCACGGCTGCCACGGCAAGGCAGGCTGCCGCCAGCACCGCAGGCGTCCCGCCGGCCCCGATCCGCGCCGCTTCGAGGATGGCGGCAATATCATTGGTGCCATAGGCCAGCGTCAGCAGCGCAGCGCCGCTCAGCAGCGCGAAATCGGCGATGCGCGCGGTGATGAACTGCTTGCGCGCGGCGCGGCGGGCGGCGGCGCGTTCGGGATAGAACAACAGCAACCGGTTGATGCCAAGGCTGGTCGCGATCAGCGCCCCCACCAATTGCGCCAGATTGCCCGCGCCGGCAAACATCAGCACGCAGGCCAGCGTAAAGGCGAGCCAGCCAGTGAAATACGCCCGGCGCGGCTCTTCGGCCAGATAGGTGCGGGCGTAGCGCAGCACGATCCAGCCAATAAAGCTGACCAGCGCAATCATCGGCAGGCTGACGGCATCCATCCGCAGGCTGAGCCCGGCGCCATGAAAGGTCAGCAGCCTCGCGGTATAAGCCTCGCCCTGCAACACCTGTACCAGCGCGGCAAGCGCAGCAGCGACCAGCGCCAGCATCACGCCTTCCAGCCCCAGACTGATGCTGCGCGCGCCGCGATCATCGGTCACCAGCGCCAACAACCCCAACGCCAGACAGGCGCCAATTCCCGCAGCGATCAGCAAAGCGATTTCCATCCTGGTCTATCCCCTGTGGCCTTTGGACAAGGCGTGTTCACAAAGGGCGGGATAGCGGCGCGTCAGCGTTCTTCAAAATTCAATGAAATGATCTTAGCGTTCTTGAAAAAAGAACTACGAAACGCCGTGCAGCGCCAGCAGATCATCCACCAGCGGGTGCTGGAACCGGCGGGACTGCACCATCGCGAAAAAGCTTTCGCTGAGGCCCGGAATCGTCATGATTTCGTGCAGCAGGCCCGCTTCCAGCTCGTCGCGCACCACGATCGGCGGGGCCAGCCCGATGCCCGTGCCCGCGCGCACCAGCAGGCGCAGCATCGCCATATCATCAGCCTCGGCGACAATATTGGGCAGGATCCCGAAGCGATCGACCAGCAGATCGAAATCAGCCCGCACGCCGCTGTCTTTGGCGGGCACGATCAGCCGGGAGGTTGCCAGCACTTCTTCCAGACTGTCGCCTGCCCGCTCCATCGGGGCATGGCCGATCAGGCTGACGGGCACTTCATCCAGCAGATGCGCGCGCCAGGTGGTCGCACTGTCGCGAAACGGCAGACGGTTGGTCAGCAGAATGTCGATCTCGTGCGCTTCCAGCGCGCTCACCAGCATCGCCAGCGCGCCGGTGCGAATCACCAGATGCACATCCTCGCGCGCCAGCATCGGCGCCAGAAAACCGATCTGGAAATTGCGCGACAGGTTGCTGACCGCGCCGATCCGCAAATGTCTGAGCGCCTTGCCCGCCCCGCCCGAAAAGGTCGCCACCATTTCGCTGGCGGTTTCGAAAATGCCGTCGGCATAATTAAGCGCGACGCGCCCGGCCTCGGTCAGTTCGAGCCTGCGCCCGCGCCGTTCGAACAATTCCTGCCCGATGCTGTCTTCCAGCTGGCGGATCTGGGTGGACAGGGCGGATTGCGACACATTGAGCCGCCGCGCCGCATTCGTCAGATTGCCTTCATGGGCAACCGCGTGAAAATAGCGCAGGTGCTTGAAATTGAGATGCATTGCGCAAAAGGCCTCGTCAGCTGTGGCCGCCATGATAGAGCAGCATAGCCCCGCCCGCCAGTGCGCGCCGGATCACGCCGCGTCAGCTGCCGCAAAGCACGCCGCCACTTCGCCTGCATGAAAGGCCCGCGCCTCGGGGCCATCGGGCGGCCCATGATAAAGCCCGAGTTCCGCCGCCAGCACAAAGTAACCCGGTGCAGGCAAGCCGCCGCGTGCTTTTGAGATCACCAGGCTCGCCAGTTGCGGCGCGCCTGCGCTGGCGTGATGCCGCATCAGCGCCTCGATCAGTTCGGCGGTCTTGTGGATGGTATGCGGCGGCGGCAGGGCGAGCGCGCGCGCCGCCTCGGCATAGGTCATCACCCGGCCATCGCGCGCCGCCGCGATCAGCAGGCGTTCAAGCCGCGCCAGCCAATCCTCGGCCACCGGGCTTACTCGTCCATCACATCCGGGCCGGAACGTTCGAAATTGCCCGTCAAGATGCCGTTGGGTTCATTGGCAAGGATGCCCACCACCGTCGCCCACACCGCGACATTCTGCCGCAGCTGGACAATGTCGATCTTGTCGAGCGTATCATCGGGCGTGTGGTGGAGATCGAAATAGCGCGTCCCGTCCTGTTGCAGACCGATCAGCGCGCCCTTTTGATCGCGCACAATATTGAGATCGGCCCCACCAGTGGCGACCAGCGGCGAATTGGCGACGCCAAAGCGGGCCACGGCGCGGGCAAGGCGCGCATGGAGCGCCGGGTTGCTCTCGCGGAAGTTCGACTGGAACCGCCAGATCCGGTCTGCGCCGAAATCGCTTTCAAGGCCGACGGCAATCGGTTCATTAATGTGCGCCTTGGAATAGGCGACCGAGCCGTGAAGGCCGACTTCCTCAGCCCCTGCAAACAGCACGCGGATGGTGCGCAAGGGTTGGCCTGCGGCGGCCGCCGTTTTGGCGGCGGCGGCAATGATCCCGCAGCCTGCCGCATCATCAAACGCGCCGGGCGAATTCCACCAGCTGTCGAGATGGCAGGCCAGCAGCACCGGGGGGAGCGCCGGATTGCGCCCGACAATCTCGCCCACCACATTGCCGCTTGTGGTGGTGCCCAATTGGCGCGGGTTCATTTCCAGCCGCAGCGTGATCGGCTTGCCGCCGGCGCGCGCGAACATGCGTTCCAGATTATCGGCATCGGGCAGGCTCAGCGCGCCTGCCGGAATGGGCTTTACCCCTTCGGCAAAATCCGTGCCGCCGGTGTGCGGATTGCGGTGGTGATCGGTGCCGACCGACTTGATGACAGCGGCGACCGCGCCCTTGCTTGCCGCGATGCCGGGGCCGACCCAGCGCACCGGCCCGGCAAAACCATAATGCGAGCCATCCTGCGCAGGGCGCATCTGGTGGCTGATATAAGCGATCTTGCCTTTCAGGCTGCCCGCAGGCGCGGCGTTCAGTTCATCAAAGCTCTTGAAGAACACCACTTCGCCCTCGATCCCGCCTTGCGGCGTTGCGGCACTATCGCCGAGCGGCAGCACCACCAGATCCTGCGCGAAAGGCCCTGTCACCCGCGCACGGGCAATATCGCCGGGCACCCAGGTCTGCATGTCGAAAGGTTCATCGGCCACATTGGCAAAGCCATTGGCCTTGAGCCATTGCACCGCCCAGGCCCGCCCGCGCGCTTCGGCCTCGGTCCCGGCCTGACGCGGGCCGACTTCGGTGGTCAGCCCTTCGGTAAAGCCATAGGCAATATCATCGCTGGCCAGCGCCTCGTCCGCGACTGTTTCCAAAGCCGTCAGATCGCCCTGTTGGGCAAGCGCAGGCCCAGTGAGTGCAGTAAGAGTGAGCGCGGCAAGCGGCAGCGCGGCGAATGCAAGAGCAAGGTTTTTCATGGGAAGCGGTGCTATCCCCGGCCCGCGCCGCTGTCTAGCCGCTTGCCTCTCTGTCTCCCCTTCCCTATCTGCGCAGCCAATCTTCCCGAACCGTTTTTGACGATCCCAGCAAGGACTGAACCGATGGCCGCGCAATACGCCTATGTCATGAAGGGCATGACCAAGACTTTCCCCGGCGCCCAGAAGCCGGTGCTCAGCAATATCTCGCTCCAGTTCTATCAGGGCGCGAAGATCGGCATCGTCGGCCCCAACGGCGCGGGCAAATCGACCCTCATCAAGATCATGGCCGGGATCGACAAGGATTTCACCGGCGAAGCCTGGCCGGGCGAGAACATCACGGTCGGCTATCTGGAGCAGGAGCCCGAGCTTGATCCCACCAAGACCGTGCTCGAAAACGTCAAGGATGGCGCGCGCGGGATCGCCGACATGGTGGATCGCTTCAACGAGATTTCGGCCCTGATGTGCGAGCCGGATGCCGATTTTGACGTGCTCGGCGCAGAAATGGGCGAGCTTCAGGACAAGATCGACGCGGTCGATGGCTGGACGCTCGACAACCAGCTTGAAGTCGCGATGGAAGCCCTGCGCTGCCCGCCGGGCGATTGGCCGGTGGAAAGCCTGTCGGGCGGGGAAAAGCGCCGCGTCGCGCTCACCCGCCTGCTGATCCAGAAGCCCTCGATCCTGCTCTTGGACGAACCCACCAACCACTTGGATGCAGAATCCGTCCAGTGGCTGGAAAACCACCTCAAGGAATATGCCGGCGCGGTGCCGATGATCACCCATGATCGCTATTTCCTTGATAATGTGGTGGAATGGATCCTCGAACTCGACCGCGGATCATATTACCCCTACGAAGGCAATTATTCGACCTACCTCGAAAAGAAGGCCAAGCGTCTTGAACAGGAAAGCCGCGAGGAATCCGGCAAGCAAAAGGCGCTCCAGCGCGAACTCGAATGGATCCGGCAGACGCCCGCTGCCCGCCAGACCAAGTCCAAGGCGCGCATCCGCAAGTTTGAAGAGCTCCAGAACAGTCAGGACAACCGCCAGGTTGGCAAGGCGCAGATCGTCATCCAGGTGCCCGAACGCCTCGGCGGCAAGGTGATCGAGGCCAAGAACATCACCAAATCCTATGGCGACAAGCTGCTCTTCGAAAACCTCAGCTTCACGCTGCCGCCGGGCGGCATTGTGGGCGTGATCGGGCCGAATGGTGCGGGCAAATCGACTTTGTTCAAGATCCTCACCGGCAAGGAACAGCCCGACAGCGGCACCGTGGAAATCGGCTCGACCGTGCGCCTCGGCTTTGTTGATCAGAGCCGCGATCACCTGAACCCGGCCAACAATGTGTGGCAGGAAATCAGCGACGGGCTCGATTACATGAAGGTCAACGGGCAGGACATGTCGACCCGCGCCTATGTCGGCGCGTTCAATTTCAAGGGCGCAGACCAGCAGAAGAACGTCGGCAAGCTGTCAGGGGGCGAGCGCAACCGTGTCCACATGGCCAAGATGCTGAAAGCGGGCGGCAATGTGCTGCTGCTGGACGAGCCGACCAATGATCTCGACGTGGAAACGCTGGCGGCATTGGAAGACGCGATTGAAAACTTCGCCGGCTGCGCGGTGGTGATCAGCCACGACCGCTTCTTCCTCGATCGCCTTGCCACGCATATTCTGGCGTTTGAAGGCAACAGCCATGTCGAATGGTTCGAAGGCAATTTCGAAGCCTACGAAGAAGACAAGCGCCGCCGTCTGGGCGATGCGGCAGACCGCCCGACACGGCTGGCTTACAAGAAACTCACGCGGTGAATGAGGCTGGCGGGCGGTCCGACGTGCGGCCCGCGCCTAAGGCGTGACCCAGCGGCCGTCCCACCCTTCGCCTGCGCGGGTGAACTGGGCGCGGATGTGGCCGGTGTGGGCGAGGTAGAGCCAGTCCACCTCCTGCACTGCGATCAGCAGCACGGCGAAATTGGCGCGCGCCGGGATCAATTGCGCATCATCAGGCTCAGCGCCTTCGAATTCGGGCGGCAGGCCCGATGTCGGCACCTGCGAGATGCTCCCGGCCCTTCCCCGAGATAGCAGCGCCGCGCAAAATTGGTGCCTGCCGCCCATGCCGCATCGGCCACAGGCCCGGCGCTCTCGATCCGGCCAAGCCCGCGCGCTCTGATCTGGATCTTGGCGCTTTTGTCGTAAAACAGCACGGCCATGCGCGGATCGGCGGCGATGGCGGCCACCTTGGGCGAGCGGGCATCGGTGTGGAACCTGAGCCGCGCTGCGGCCTGATCAAAAGCGCGCAGCACCATCACGCGCGCGTCCGCTGGCGCGCTCACCACCACGGGCGTGTGCATGGCACATTTGCGATCACGGGGCGCACGCGCCAAGCGGCCCAGCCAGTCGCGGCGCACTTCATCAAGGGTTTCGAACATGCCTTGCGCCATGGCGCGCCTTGCCGCAGCCGGTCAAGGGTGCAGCGCCGCACCGCGCAAATCGGTTCAGCTTTCTGACAGTCAGCCTGAATTAAAAGGCATGCACAACAAGCTGCGGGTGGTGGAACCGCTACACTGGAGACGGTTATGATTGACACCCGACTGCTTGGTTCCGGCGCCCTTTCCGCGATGGCGCTGTTGCTGGCTGCGGCTGCCACCCCGGCAAGCGCGGCGGCACAGGCATCCCCCGATGTGATGCTGGCCCCCGATAGCGGCCTGTCCCCGATTTCGGCACCGGCCGCTGCTCCTGCACCCACCGCGGCACTGCAGGAACGCGGCCGGGGCGGCGGCGGCAGGCGCGGCGAAGGCGGTCGCACGATGCGATCCGGCAATACCGGCAGCTGGAACGGCGCGCAGAGCCGCGCCAGCGGCGGCGGAGAACGTGGCGGCAGAAGCTGGGGCGGCGGCGGCATGGCACCGCGTCAGATCGAAACGGGCAGCGCCGCTACCCCGCGCGCTGGTGGCAGCTATGATCGCGGTGCGCGCGGCTATCGCGCCAATGCAGGTGGTTATGCGGGCAATGGCGGCGGCTACAACGCCCCGGCAACCGCCCAGACCTATGGCTCTGCAGAGCGCGGTCGGCGCGAGGGCCGGGCAGGCTTTGCCAATAGCCGCGCAGCCATTGATCGCGGCGATATTCAGGCCCCGCCGAGCTATGGCGAGGGCAATCGCACGGGCGCGGCCAGCCCATATATCCGCAACGATAATCTTGCCGCGCAGGGCGTGACATTGGGCCGCGGCGCCGGTGACGGCAATTTCTCTGACCGGCGCGGCGGCGGGCGGGTTGGCGTGCCGGGAGAGGTGCGCGGCGGCGGGCGCGACAACGCCTGGCGCGGCGATAACCGGCGCGGCAATTGGGGCGATGGCAGGCGAGACAATTGGCGCGGAGACCGGCGCGACGGCTGGCGCGGCAATGATGGCTGGCGCGGCAACCGTAACGACTGGCGCGGCAACGACTGGCGCGGCAACCGCAATGATTGGCGCGGGCAGCGGCAGGCGGGCTTTAATCAGGGCTTCCGCGCGGGCGTGCGCTGGGATCGCGGCTGGCGCGACAACCGCCGGTTCAACTGGATCGGACACCGCCAGGCCAACCGGTTCCTGTTTGCACCGGGCCCCTATTTTTCACCCTTCGCCGGGCATTTCTACCGCCCCGTCAGCATCGGGTTCCTGCTTGATCCGTTGTTCTTCCAGCCGCGCTTTTTCCTGAACGATCCCTGGGCGTTCCGCCTGCCGCCGCCGGGCGATCGGTTCCGCTGGGTGCGTTACTATGATGATGTGCTGCTGGTTGATGTGTTCAGCGGCGAAGTGGTTGACGTGATCGAGAACTTCTTCTGGCAATAGGCTGCCGGCAGCAGGGCGCTTCCCCGTCGGGTAATCCGGCGGGGGTTGTGCTGTGGGGCAGGACGGCACACGCAACACACGCTTGCCAGCGCGCGCGCTGACGCGTTATGGCTGCGCCATGGCTTCCACCAATTCCGCGCCCGATGAGATCGCCGATCAGGAGGGCCTGTGCGCCATTGGCGCCAGCGTCCGCACGCGGCTGGCGAGCGATCCTGCGGTGTACAAGGTGCCCACCGACAAGGCCGAAATTTTCGCCATCGGCGATTTTCTCAGCGCTGCCGAATGTGCGCAGCTGTGCACCATGATTGATGATGTGGCGCGCCCGTCGAGCCTGCATGAGCTCGATTACGCCAGCGGCTTTCGCACCTCGTTTTCCGGCGATCTTGATCCGGGCGACAGTTTCGTGCGCGGCATTTCGCGGCGGATTGATGATGTGCTCGGCATTGATCCGGCGTTCGGCGAATTCGTGCAGGGCCAGCGCTATCTGCCGGGCCAGCAGTTCAAGCCGCATAATGACTGGTTCTACACCAGCGAAGCCTATTGGGCGCTCGAAGAAGCGCGCGGCGGGCAGCGTTCGTGGACCGCGATGGCCTATCTCAACACCGTCGAGGAAGGCGGCGACACGCACTTTACCCATGTCGGCATCAAGATCGAGCCCAAGCCCGGCGTGCTCATGCTCTGGAACAATGCCCATCCCGATGGCACGCCCAATGTCGATACGATGCATGCCGGATCGCCGGTGGTGCGGGGCGCGAAATATGTCATCACCAAGTGGTATCGCACCCGCCCCTGGCGCTGAGGCCGGCGGCTAAGCCGCCACGCTAATCAGCGACGGTGATCTGCACCCATTCCTGCTTGACCCAGCCCATCCGGCACGGCCCGCGATAGCGCGCGGTGCCGGATGGCGGGGCGGACAGCTCGCAATCAGCCTCGCCATCGCTCGGATAGACGATCCCCAGCATATCGCCGCTGGTCTCGCACACCCAGACGGTGTCGGTGTGCATCAGCGTGTCGACAAAATCGAGATCGGTGGTGGCAGCGCCGAACACCATCACCGCGCCCTGTTCCGGCCCGCTTGGCGGATCATAGATCATGGCGCGCGCGCAGGGATCCGGATTGCCCGGCTTGCCGCTCAGCATCACCGGGCGCGCGCCAACCCCGCCCTGGCCGACCGGCGCAGCAGCAGTCGCGGGGCCGGATTGTTCGGCGGGCGGGGCTTCAGCCGCTCCGCAAGCCGCCAGCGCCAGCGCCAGCGCGAGTATGGCAGCACTGTGAGCCATCATTGATCTGCGCATTGCGCCCCTCCCCTATCTGCCGCTAGCCGCTGCGGGCCAGCGCCTCGGCAATCAGTTTACGGCTTGGACTGATTCCGTAAAGAGCGATGAAGCTGCCCATGCGCGGGCCCTGTTCGCTGCCGAGCAGGGTTTCGTACAGCGCGCGGAACCAGTCGCGCAGCGATGCAAAGCCAAATGCTTCCTGCTTGCCGATTTCATAGACGATGGTCTGCAAGTCTTCGGCGCTCATATCGGCAGGCGCCTCGGCAAGAGCGGCATCGAGCGCTTGCAGCGCTGCAATCTCGCCGCCCACCGGCGCGCGCTTCATCAGCGTGGGCGCCACGAAATCGCGGTTATAGGCGAGCGCCTTGCCCACCAGATCATCCAGCGCCGGATGCGCTGCGGGATCGGCATCGGGGATGTAATTGCCCAGATAAGACCACACCGCCTCGCGCGTGGCCTCGCCCCCCAGCACGCCCACCAGATTGAGCAGCAGGCTGAACGGCACCGCCAGCGTATCGCCCGCGCCCGCCGGGTTTTCGGCCAGCGCATCCGCGTTGGCGGAAAGCAAATGCCACACCGGATTGCCGAGCTTCTTGTCGAGCGCTTGTTCGGCAAGGCTCGTGCGGAATTGCCAATATTCGTCAATCGCCTTGGGGATCACGCCTGCGTGCAATTGCTTGGCGCTCTTGGGTTCGCGGAAGATGTAGAACCCGAGGCTTTCCTCGCTGCCATAGGTCAGCCATTCATCAATCGTCAGGCCATTGCCCTTGGACTTGGAAATCTTCTCGCCCTTGGCATCGAGGAACAGCTCGTAAATCAGGCCTTCGGGCTTGCGCCCGCCGAGTTCGCGCACGATCTTGCCCGATTGGGTGACGCTGTCAGTCAAGTCCTTGCCGCACATTTCGTAATCAACGCCGAGCGCATACCAGCGCATCGCCCAATCGACCTTCCATTGCAGCTTGGCGTTGCCGCCGAAGATGCATTGTTCGATCACCTCGCCTTCGTCTTCAAAGCGCACGATGCCGCTGGCCGCATCCACCACAGTGATCGGCACTTGCAGCACCACGCCGCTGGTCGGGCTGACGGGAAGCACCGGCGAATAGGTGCGGCGGCGTTCCTCGCGTAAAGTGGGCAGCATGATGTCCATGATCGCGTCATAATGGCGCAGCACACCAGCCAGCGCCTCGTCAAACGCGCCGCCATTGTAGCAATCGGACGCCGAGACGAATTCATAGTCGAACCCGAACTGATCGAGGAAAGCGCACAATCGCGCGTTGTTATGGTGGGCAAAGCTTTCATGCGTGCCGAACGGATCGGGAATGCGCGTTAGCGGCTTGCCAAGGTTGGCGGTGAGCAATTCCTTGTTCGGGACATTGTCGGGCACCTTGCGCAGGCCGTCCATGTCATCGGAAAACGCGACCAGCCGGGTCGGCGCGCCGCCGGTCAGCACTTCATAGGCGCGGCGCACCAGCGTGGTGCGCAAGACTTCCTGAAAGGTGCCGATATGCGGCAGGCCCGATGGGCCATAGCCGGTTTCGAACAGCACGGGCACAAGCTGGCCATCGGGGCCGCGCTTGCCATCGGGGTAACGCTTTACCAGCTTCATCGCTTCCTGGAACGGCCAGGCCTTGGACACGCGGGCGGCGGCGATGAGGTCTTCGGAAATGTTTGTCATAGCGGGGCGGCCATTGCCCAAGCGCGGGCCGCTTGCAAGCCTGTTGGCGCAGGCAAAGCGGACAAAGCGGACACCCTGTCCGGATCACACTTTGCCGGGTTTTTATTGTTAGTCATATGGTTACACTCGATATTGCCAAGCGGACGGACACGGGGTTTGCAGCGCAAAAGCAGGTTTGTTGGTCATCCATGCTGTTGGCTACCCCATATCCGGCATGTAGGACACCAGCCAGCCGGGCCGAGGCCGGGGCCAGGGCCCGGAGCTGGGGCAGAGCGTTTACAACCGCGCTGGCTTCGCCCATCACGGCTTGCGTGAGCCTCCCCGATCCTCTCCCCCTGCCCGCGCTCCACGCCAGTCATGGCGGCACCTGGCTGCGGGCCGATGGGGCAACGCAGGCGATTGCCAAGGGCGAGGCGATCATGGCCGCGGCCGATACGCCGGTCTTGCTGATCAACGCGCCGCTGGTGGCAGCACGGCTGGGCTATCCTGACCTCTCGGGGCTCGATCTGCTCGAAGCCTTTGCCTTTGTGCACCCTGCCCGCTTTTGCGTGCCCACCCCGCGCGGGCTGGCCGAAGCGCTCGGCCTGCCGGTGCCCACCGCAGACGCCGATGTGCCCGCCTTGCTCCAGCAGGCAGCCGCAGCGCTGATTGCCGCGGTGCGCGATCCCGAATGGTTTGAACGCCAGGGCGCGTGGAGCGCGCTGCAATCGCTCGAACGGCTGCGCTGGCCCTGGGCGCAGGTGCTCAAAGCCCATATCGCCAAGCCCGAAAAGGCCGAACGCTGGCTGTTTTCCGCGCTCCCCGAATGGGAAGAAGCCCCGGAGCGCGCCCAGCCGCGCCAGATTGATCTTGCTCCTGCCGATGTGGTGGCGGAACTTGCGCGCCTGACGGGAAGCGAGGCCGAACAGCGCGATGGCCAGCGCGCCTATGCGCAGGATGCGCTGCGCATCTTTGCTCCGCGCAGCGCCAAGGGCGTGCCGCATCTCGCGCTGGCGCAGGCCGGACCGGGATCGGCAAGACGCTGGGCTATCTCGCGCCATCATCCCTGTGGGCGAAGGCATCGGGCGGGACAGTGTGGGTTTCGACATTCACCAAGAACCTGCAACGCCAGCTGCGCCGCGAAAGCCGCCGGGCATGGCCAACAAAACGCGCCGATGGCTCACCGCCGGTGGTGGTGAGGAAGGGGCGCGAGAATTATCTGTGCCTCCTCAATCTCGAAGACGCGCTGCAAGGCGGGTTTGCCGGGCGGCCCGCTGTGCTCGCGCAATTGGTGGCGCGCTGGGCGGCGTTCAGCAGCGATGGCGATATGATCGGCGGCGATCTGCCGGGCTGGCTTGGCACCTTGTTCAGAAAGCGCGGCATTGCCTCGCTCACCGATAGCCGGGGTGAATGCATTTATGCCGGCTGCCCGCATTACCGCAAATGCTTCATCGAACGCGCCGCGCGCAGCAGCGCGCAGGCCGATCTCGTGATCGCCAATCATGCGCTGGTGATGGTGAATGCAGCCCGCGCCCGCGACCCGGCGCAGCGGCCCACCCGGCTGATCTTCGATGAAGGCCACCATGTCTTCGATGCCGCTGATTCGACCTTTGCCGCCACCTTGTCGGCGCAGGAGACGATGGAGCTGAAACGCTGGATCACCGGCCCCGAACGCGAAGGGCGCGGGCGGCGGCGCGGGCTGGCCGCGCGTCTGGCCGATGTGGCGAGTTATGACGAGGCGGGCGGCGAAGCCATTGCCGCCGCCGTCAAGGCCGCGAGCCAGCTGCCGTCCGAAGGCTGGATGCAGCGCATCCACGAAGGCAATCCCTGATGGGCCGATCGAAGCCCTGCTCGCCGCGGTGCGCACCGCCACCTATGCCCGCGACGAATCAGGCGCAGCCGATAGCGGCTATGGCATCGAGACCGAGGCCGCAGACCTGCCCGGCGCAGTGATCGAGGCCGCCAGCGATGCCGCCGATGCGCTGGCCGCCATCCGCGTGCCGCTGATCCGGCTGGGCGGCAGGCTGGAAGCCGTGCTCGCCGATCCGCCCGATTGGCTCGACGCCCAAGGCCGGGCGCGGATCGAAGGCGCGCGGTTCGCGCTTGCCTGGCGGATTGATCTCATCGCCGGATGGGAAGCGCTGCTGACGCGGCTCGGCGGCCCGGCAGACCCGGAATTCGTCGATTGGCTGGCGGTTGACCGGTCCGAAGCGCGCGAGTTCGATATCGCCATCCACCGCCGCTGGCTGGATCCGATGAAGCCCTTTGCCCGCGTCGTGCTGGAACCCGCGCACGGCGTGATGCTGACGAGTGCCACCCTGACGGATCGGATCGACAGCGGCGATGAAGATGCGCAATGGGCGAGCGCCATTGCCCGGTCAGGCGCGGCCCATATCGCAGCGCGCCCCATGCTCTCGGCCGCCTCAAGCCCGTTCGATTACGCGGGCCGCGCCGAAGTGCTGATCATCACCGATATCAGGAAAGGCGATCTGCCCGCGCTGGCGGGCGCCTATGCGCGCATCATCGAGGCGAGCGGCGGCGGCGTGCTCGGCCTGTTTACCGCGATCCGGCGGCTGCGCGCGGTCTATGGCCGGATTGCCGATCGCTTGGCGCGCGCGGGCCTTGCGGTCTATGCCCAGCATGTCGATCCGATCGACACCGGCACGCTGGTCGATATCTTCCGCGATGATGCGCGCGCCAGCCTGCTCGGCACCGATGCCCTGCGTGATGGGGTGGATGTGCCGGGCGAATCCTTGCGCTGCGTGGTGCTTGAACAAGTGCCATGGCCGCGCCCCGATATCCTCCACAAGGCGCGGCGCGCTGCGGGCGGGGGAAGCGCCTATGATGACCGGATCATCCGCGCCCGGCTCGCACAGGCATTCGGGCGCCTGATCCGGTCGAAAGATGATGCAGGCCATTTCATCGTCCTGTCATCGGCTTTTCCCACCCGGCTGCTGTCCGCCTTCCCGCACGGCACGCCGGTTTTGCGCGTCACGCTTGATGAGGCTTTACAACGCCTCGCTGCTGGTGTTTCGAGAGCCGACGCCGCGCCGGACTGTTCCGGCCCCCCGCCAGCCCCCAGTGGAGAGCGCCTGACATGAAAACCTTGGGCCTTTTGCGCCATGCCAAATCGGACTGGGACGATGCGGCGCAGCGCGATTTCGACCGGGGGCTGAACGCGCGCGGCAAAAAGGGCGCGCGGGTGATCGGGCGGCATATCCGCGAACATGGGCCGCAATGGGACATGGTGCTGGCAAGCCCGGCCGTGCGGGTGACAGCCACGCTCGAAGGTGCGGCCCTGCTACAGGAACCGATCTATGATCAGCGCCTCTATCTGGCGAGCTACGATACCATCATCGAAACCATCGAAGCCCATGCCGGCAAGGGCGCGGACGAGGCCGACAGCGTGCTGATCGTCGGCCACAATCCGGGCCTTCAGGATGTGCTGCTGGAACTGGTTGCCCCGGCCAAGGAAAACCCGCTGTTTCGCGAAGCTGTGGTGAAGTTTCCCACGGCAGCCTATGCGGTGCTCGCCTGCGAGATCGAGCATTGGTCGCAGTTGAAGAAATTCTGTGCCGAGGTCACCCACTTCATCCGCCCGCGCGATCTTGACCCCGCGCTGGCCCCGCAAGACTAGGGGTGGGAGGTTTGAACTGCGCGCAAGCGCAGCAAAAAATCAAGCATTCCCGACCACAAAACACGCCGCTGCCATCAGCGCGCCCGCCAGCCGGTTGGATCGGAACCGGGCAAGCGGATTGTCGGGATCGTCGGGGTCAAGCGTGGCGACTTGCCACACCAGATGCCCCGCCACCGGCAACAGCGCCACAAGCGCGAGCGGATCGGGCCGGTACAGCCACACCCCCAGCCCCCACAGGCCAATCGCTGCGGCATAGAACGCCGCCACGCCGCCAATCACCTTGCCGCCCATCGCCAGCGCTGACGAACGAATGCCGACCAGCGCATCATCCTCGCGGTCTTGCAGGGCATAGATCGTATCATATCCGATCACCCAGCAAATGCACCCGGCATAGACGGCCGCAAGCGCGCCGAGATTATCAAGCCGCAGCTCGCTCCACCCCACCAGCAGGCCCCAGTTGAACACCATGCCAAGCCACGCCTGCGGCCACCATGTGATGCGCTTCATGAACGGATAGGCCGCGACCAGAGCGAGACTGCCGAGCGCGATAAGCTGTGCCTCGATCCGCAATTGCAAAAGGACGAGAAGCCCGATCAGGCAGAGCGCCACCAGCCAGCCCCATGCAAGCTTCTTCGACACCCGCCCGCTCGCCACCGGGCGCGAGGCCGTGCGCGCGACCTTGGCATCGAGATCGGCGTCCACAATGTCATTATAGACGCACCCCGCCCCGCGCATCGCGATGCTGCCGAGCAGCAGCCAGCCGAGCAGGGCGAGTTGCACCCCCTCGCCCGCCAGCCACACCCCGAACACGCAGGGCCAGAACAAGAGCCACCAGCCGATCGGCCGATCAAACCGCGCGAGCAGCGCAAGATCGCGCAGGCCCTGCGGCAGGCGCGCCACGAAACCACTATGCTCGCTGTCGGGGACGATCTCGGTGTTCATGCTTGCTCCCTAGCGTCCCCAACGCCTAGTGCAAAGCCATGCCTGCTACCCCCGCCTGGCCCCCCAAAAGCGCACCGCGCCTGTTTGTCGAACAGGCGTTGCACGAAGGCGCGCGGGTGCTGATCGAAGGCAATCCGGCCCACTACCTTGCCCGCGTGATGCGCGTTGCCGCGGGCGATGCGGTGATCTTGTGCGACAACATCACCGGCGAATGGGCCACCCGCGTGACCGAAGCGGGCAAGCGCGAGGTGGCGGTCGAGGTGGTGGAGCGCCTGCGCATGCGTGAAGCTGTGCCCGATCTGTGGCTGTGCCCTGCCCTCCTCAAGAAAGACCGGTTCGACATGGTGCTGGAAAAGGCCTCCGAACTGGGTGCAGCGCGCATCCAGCCGGTGCTCACCCGGCGCTGCGTGGCGGACAAGCTGAACCTTGATCGCGCGCGCAGCCTCACCATCGAGGCGGCTGAACAATGCGCCCGCACCGCGCTGCCGGAACTGGGTGATCCGGCAAAACTGTCAGCCCTGCTCGCCGCTTGGCCTGAAGGCCGCGCGCTGTTTTTTGCTGACGAGAACGCCAAAGATCAGGGGGCGCGCCTGCTGCCGCCGCCTTCGCCGCGCATTCCGGCCCGGCGGCGATCCTGATCGGCCCGGAAGGCGGTTTTGACGAGGCCGAACGCGCCGCAATCCGCGCCCACCCTGCCGCGCGGCCCATCAGCCTTGGCCCCCGCATTTTGCGGGGCGAGACCGCTGCCATCGCCGCGCTTGGCCTATGGATGGCAAGCAGCGGCGACTGGTGACGCGGGCGCGCCCCTTTCAAAGTGGTTTTGCGCTTCCCACAATGGCACCAGTTTTCTAAAGCAACCGGCCACACAGGGGCACATTCTCGATGAGCACGCGCGAAGCAACCACGGCTGACGATCCGATCATCGAGAGCCTCGATCAACTGGTCATGCCCATGATCAAGGGCGAAAAGCCGAAGGATCAATGGCGTATCGGCACCGAGCATGAAAAGCTCGTGTTCAAGACCGCCGATCACCGCGCGCCGTCCTATGATGAGCCTTGCGGCATCCGCGATCTCCTGATGGGCCTCACCGAATTCGGCTGGACCCCGGTGGAGGAAGGCGGGAATGTCATTGCGCTCAAAGGCAGCGATGGCGCGGTCAGCCTTGAACCGGCGGGCCAGCTCGAATTGTCGGGCGCGCCGCTCGTCAATCTGCACCAGACCTGTGCGGAAACCGGGCGGCATCTCGAACAGGTCAAAACCATCGGCGAGCGCTGCGGCGTGGGCTATCTCGGCCTCGGCATGTGGCCTGACAAGACCCGCGCAGAACTGCCCATCATGCCCAAGGGCCGCTATGGCATCATGCTGCGCCACATGCCGCGGGTGGGCAGCATGGGGCTGGATATGATGCTGCGAACCTGCACCATTCAGGTCAATCTCGACTATTCCTCCGAGGCTGACATGGTGAAGAAATTCCGCACCAGCCTGGCGCTGCAACCGCTGGCGACCGCGCTGTTTGCCAATTCGCCCTTTACCGAAGGCAAGCCCAACGGCTTCCTGTCCTACCGCTCGCACATCTGGTCGGACACCGATCCGGCTCGCACCGGCATGCTGCCCTTCGTGTTCGAAGATGGCTTCGGCTATCAGCGCTGGGTGGATTACATGCTTGATGTGCCGATGTATTTCGTCTTCCGCGACGGGAAATATATCGACGCGGCGGGCCTTTCCTTCCGCGATTTCCTTGATGGCAAATTGTCCGTTCTGCCCGGTGAGCGCCCGACGCAAAGCGACTGGTGGGATCACCTCTCCACCGCCTTTCCCGAAGTGCGGCTGAAAAGCTTTCTCGAAATGCGCGGCGCGGATGGGGGCCCTTGGAACCGGATCTGCGCCCTGCCGGCCTTCTGGGTGGGCTTGCTGTATGATCAGGGCGCGCTTGATGCGGCGTGGGATCTCGTCAAGGACTGGAGCATGGAAGCGCGCGAACAATTGCGCCATGATGCCCCGCGCCTCGCGCTCGATGCGCCTGCGCCCGGCGGCGGCACCTTGCGTGATGTCGCGCGCGAAGTGCTGAAAATCGCGCATGGCGGGCTGGCTGCACGCGGGCAATTGAATGCCAGCGGCGACAATGAAACGGGCTATCTCGAAACGCTCGACGAAATCGTCGCCAGCGGGAAAGTGCCCGCCCAGCGCCTGCTTGATGCTTATAATGGGGAGTGGGCAGGCGATATCAGCAGGGTTTACGAACAATCCTTCTGAACTGACGGGAGGATTGCGACATGCTGATCGTGCTGGCCAAGGCCAAGCTGGGCGCAGGCGCTGTGGAAGCCTTGAAGGCCCCGATTGCCGCCATGGTGGCGGCGTCCCATGCCGAAGAAGGCTGCATCGCCTACAGTTTCACCACCGATGTGCTCGATCCGTCGGTGCTGCACATTGTCGAAAAATGGCAGGACGAAGCCGCCCTGATGGCGCATTTCGCGGCGCCCCACATGGCCGCTTTCCAGCAGGCGATTGCCGGCGCTGAGATCACCATCACCGAAGCGCTCAAATATCACGCCGATGATGGCGCGCCGGTGATGTAACAGGCTATTCAGCGGGAAAGGCGCTCGGCGCTTCGGACTGAGTGGCCCCCTGCTGCGTGAACTTCGCCTTGAGCCTTGCCAGCGGCGCAGTAATCAGGCCGTGTTGTTCCATCCACGCGTGATATTCGCGGTACTTGGCATCCTCGCCCAGCAGATGCGCTTCTTCGGTGCGGGCACGCCAGTAATAGATGCCGTTCACCACCAACAGGAAAAAACAATTGCGGATCGCGTCTGCTGCCGAACCATTGGTGACCAGAAACGGCATCACCGACGCCCACCAGAACAGGTTCTTGGACAGGTAAGCCGGATGGCGGGTGAAGCGATAGGGCCCGTTGGTCAAAACGCCGCGATAGGTCAGGTTGGAAAAGCGGATGCCGAACACCACCGTCGCCCAGGCGTAAATGCCTGTCAGCACCAGCAGCACGCCGGCCCACAGCCACAGCAGCGCGGGCTGATCCGCCAGCCAGTGCTCCCAGCCCGCCGTGGCCACTTCATAGCTCAGGATCTGGCCATTGGCGCCGATGATCCCCCACACGAACGGCGGATAGCACAGCAGCGCCGCCAGCCAGCCCGCCACAAACGGATTGCCTGATCGGATATGCGCATCGAGCGGGCGCAGGGTGACAAGATAGCCGACCGTGCCGATCTGGACATCCACCACAAACATCAGCGCAATCAGCTTCATCGCCAGATCCACCGGATTGGCCGCCATCTGCGCAAAATCGGCCTCGACCACCTCGGCAAAACCGCCCGGCAGGATCGAGATCATGAACGCGCCGAAAAAGCCCTTGATCGCCCAGGCGCGCGCGTGGCGGGCAATGGCCTCACCCTCCCAGCCGCCCTGCCCGATCAACAGCGCGCCGAAATGCCAGGTGCCATCGCGGGGGGAGACAAGGTGGCGATCCAGCCAGATCACATAGGGCACCGAGGCCACCACCAGCGGCAATGCGGCATATTTCAGCACATCCATCGCAAACAGATATTGCCCGTCCCAATACCAGCGGCACAGGCTGTAAAGCACCGCCAGCACGCCCCAGGTGCCCCACAGGCCCGCAATCTTGACCACCGAAATCGGCAGAACCTCGCCCAGCGGGCGCTTGATGGTCCAGTCGAGCCCGGTTGAAGGCCGCAGGTGAACCTTGTCCACCAGTGCCGACCACAAGGCCATCGGCACAGCGCTGAAAAGGAGCCCTGCCAGCGCCGCATTCGCGCCGGACAATACCCCGCGCGCACCCGAAAACTCGCCGCCAATGCCAAGCATCGCGGCAATTTCGGGATAGGAACGGCAGAAGATGATCCACGCCATCAGCCCGGCAAGCCCGACGAGGCCGACCGCGCTTGAGACATCGCTGGCAGGCAGGCGGTCAGCCGTGGTGACAGACGAGGAAGGGCTCACGCTCATGGCAAGGGCTTAGCGCGAATTGGTTAATGCCCTTGCCACAGCCCGGCAGGAAATCCGCCAGCCATTACCGAAAGGCGTGGATCACGCCCGATTCGTCAAGAATGTAGAGCATCCCATCAGCCACCACCGGCGACATGCTGACAGGCTGCTTCACATCGGCAAAGAACCGCGATTCGCCGGTCACCGCGTTGACAGTCCAGATTTCCCCGCGCGAGCTTGCCACCCACAAATTGCCCCCCGCCAGCACCGGCCCGGTCCAGAAGATCGGGTTTTCGCGCTTTTTGGGGTTCTTGAAGCGTTGCAGCTGCGAAATCCACCGCACCCGGCCCGAAGACCGCGCAATCGCCAGCAGACGCGCATCATCGGTCAGCGTGAAGATCCATTCGCCCGCAATCGCCGGGGTGGAAATGCCCGCAAGGTTCAATTCCCAGATGCGCTGGCCCGACAGCAATTCATAGGCCGCCATGCGCCCGCCCTGACCCAGCGCATAGACGCGGCCGGAATCAATGATCGGATCGGCATCAATATCGGTAAGCGAACTGACCGCTGTGGAAATATTGGTGCGCGCCAGCGCGTCCGACCACAGCACACGGCCGTTTTCATAGCGATAGGCGTTCAATTCCCCGCTCGAAAAGCCCGCGATCACGGTGCCCTGCCCGGCGGCAGGGGCTGCAACGCCGAACACGCCGGATTGGGTGGTGGAGGCGGTCTCCAGCCAGTTGACGCCGCCATCCTTGGAACTGAGCGCGATGATCTGGTTGTCCTGCGTCATCACGAACACTTCGCCAAAGGCGATGGTGGGCGATCCGCGCAGCGGCCCGGCAGGCGTCACTTTCCAGAGGATTTCGCCGGTCTTGGCATCCAGCGCCTTGGCCTCGCCCAGCCCGTTGGTGGCGTAGAGGCGACCATTTTCATAGCTCACCCCGCCCCCGAAGGCGGAAGCCTGCGTGCCCTTGGTGACAACCGATTTGGAATCCCATTGCAGCGCGCCGGTGGCCTTGTCGAAGGCATGGATCGTGCCGTCCGAACCGACCGCGAACAGCATGTCGCTGCCCACCACCGGCGATGCGCCAAGCCGCACTCGGTTGGTCGAACCTTCGATCTTGGCCGTCCACACCTTGGCCGGATTGGCGGCCAGCGCAAGATGGCCATAGGATTTGGCGGCATTGCCGCCGACCTGCGCCCATTCCGCGTTGCGCCGTTCGGGCGGGAGCACAATCGAAACATTCGCCAGCGCACGATCAACCTCGGCCCCGCTTTCGATGCGCGAGAGGATCGGCACCCGCTGGCCGACGGTGGGGGTTACTTTCTTGTCGCCGCGATTGCAGCCTGTCAGCGCAGTGGCCAGCAGCCCTGCGGCAAGCGCAATACGCCCGTAATGTGCAAATGATTTCATCAGTCCGTCCAACTTTCGCCCCTATTCGGCAGGCGCAGCATTTTTGCTATCCGCCTCGCCAGATCCCCCGGAAGCGACCACCCCTTCGTCCTTCAACAGCTGTGTTACATCAACAATGGCATCCACGCCAAGCAGGCCTGCCATCTGCCGTGCGCGCGAACGCAGGGTTTCGGGCAAGGCTTCGTCCTTGGCGATGGCGGCAAACAGCGCGCCGGCCTCGCGGCGGTTGCCCGCTTCGAGGTGCGCCATCGCGGTGAGTTCGCCCGCGCTGCCGAACAGCGGGTGGCCCGGCACGGCAAGACCCTTGAGCTTTGCGATCACATCGGCAGGCTTGCGGCTGTCAAAGCTCACCGCCACTTCGCGCACCAGCGCCAGATCGCGCAAGGCCTGCGGAGCCTTGTCGTCAGCAGCCACTTCGGCGAAAATGGTGATCGCCTTGGCATCATCGCCCGCCTCAAGCGCGGCCCCGGCCTGAATGAACTGCGCCGCAGCCCGCGCCGCCGGGCTGCCATCGCCGAGAAGCGGCGCAACCTTTTCGCCCGCGCTCTTGAAATCATTGGCACCAGCCAGATCAAGCGCGCTAATGATGGTTTCCGACTGGGCTTCAAGCTGGCTTTCGCGGTTTGCATCCCACCACAGGTAGCCGCCAAGGCCGACAAGCCCGGCCACCACCACGGCGATCAGCGCGATGCCATATTTCTTCGCGAAATTGACCGCATCGTCCTGCCGTACCGCCTCGTCGATCTCGCGGATGAGGATTTCATCCTCGTGGCTGGGCGCGCCGTCAGCGCCGCCAGCCGGGAGTTTGGACGATGATCTTGTCAGATTGCGGGCCACTTGGCGTCAAATCCTCTGGTCAAGCACAAGCGCACGGAGGCGCTGGTCGAAGTTTGCGCGGTCTTTAGGCCGCTGCCCGCCCTTCCGCAATGGCGCTGATGGCTGCCACGTTGCTTGTGTGCGACAACCTGCGTGGCAGGCGGGATGTCAGGCCGCGCTTGAACGCGCGGTGAAGCGGGCGTTCAGATTGGGCGTTCAGATCGGGCGTTCAGATCGGGCGGGCAGATCGGGCGTTCAGATCGGGCGGGCAGCCGCACCCCAATAGAGCGCGCGGTAATGCGCGATCATGGCCGGGGCTGAAAATTCGGCGCGTGCCCGCAGCCGGTTGGCAGCGCCGATCCGCGCACGCAAGGCTTCGTCTGCGGCCAGATCGGCCAGCATCTGGCCCAGCGCTGCGGCATCCTGCGGCACCGCGATATAGGGCCGGTTCTCCTCTGCCACCATGGCGCGGATATCGCCGACATCGGGCGCGGCCACCGGCAGGCCTGCGGCCATCGCTTCGACCACCGAGAGCGGGAATTGTTCGGATCGCGATGACAGGGCGAAGATATCGAACAGGCCGATGATCTTGTGCGGCTCGGCAACCGCACCTGCCAGATGCACTCGGTGGCTGAGTTCGAGCTGCGCCGCGCGCGCGCGGATCGCCTCGCGTTCCGGGCCTTCGCCGGCAATCAGCAAATGCCAGTCTTCGGGCAAGGCCTGCATCGCTTCGACCAGCAGCGGCAATTGCTTGACGGCGCGCAGGCCCGCCAGCGTTCCGACCCAGCGTTCGCCCGGACGCTTGATCACCCGCAGCATCGCCGGATCGGGCGCTGCGGCAAATGCTGCGGTGTCGATCCCGTTGGGGATCCGCGCGACTTTGGCAGGTGGCTGCTGCCATACCTTGAGCGCGATTTCTTCGAGCAGGCGGCTGGGCACCACCAGCTTGTGCGCATTGCGCAGCGCAGCGCGGCGATACCAGTTGCGGGTCGGCTTGAGGCGCTCGGCCTCATCCTCGTTAAAGCCGTCCTCGTGATGGATCAGCGGCGGCAAGCCGAGATTGGCGGCGAAGACGCCATGCGCCATCGCAGCATCCATCGCGCCCCAATTGTAAGTGCAGATGAGATCATAGGGCTTCATCGCCTCGGCCAGCGTGACAAGGCGGCCGGGCGTCGGCTTGCCCGTCAGGCTGGGGAAATTCGCGGGAAAACGGGCCGTGATGCCCGGCGCAATCAGCGCGCGGGCGGCCATCGCATCAGGCTCGGCAGAAACAATGGTATGCTCAGCCGCAGCGCCAAAGGCATTCATCAGCGCTACGGAACGCACTTCCTTGCCGCCGGCCGCGAAGGTCGAATGGCAGTGAAGGATGCGCAAGGGAGGCAGATCAGCCGCGCTCATTCGACCCCGGCAAACAGCGCATCAATCGCGGCAACCACTTCGGGTTCGTCCAGCGTCGGGGCATGGCCGACCCGCGGCACGGTGATGACTGTCAGCGCCGGATTGCGCGCCTGCATCTGCCTGACCGTATCAGGCGAGAGCAGATCGCTCAGTTCGCCGCGCACCAGCAATGTCGGCACGCCGCGCAGGGCTTCGAAAGCGAGCCACAGATTGGGCGGCGCGGCATTGCCGGGTTTGGCAAAGGGTTCGGCAATCGCCATGTCGTAATCATAGCTGATGCGCCCGTTTTGCGTCACCACCATGGTGCGCTTGGCCATTTCGAGCCATTGGTCGAGCGTGAAATCGGGAAAGGCTGGCCCGTGCACCGCAGCAAGGCTGCGTGCGGCGTGCATCCAGGTTGGATAGGAACGGCCCTGCCCGACATAGCCCGAAATGCGCGCAAGACCGCTTGCGTCCACTTCGGGGCCGATATCATTCATCACCACCGCTGCCATGCGCCCGGGAGCGCCGTGCGCCATCAGCATGGTCATCAGCCCGCCCATCGAAGTGCCGACCACGCAAAAGCGGGTGATGCCCTGTTCGCCGAGCAGTTTTTCGACATCCGCCACATAGGTGACGGGCGTGTAGCTATCGGAATTGGGGGCGTAATCGCTCATCCCACGGCCGCGCATTTCGGGCACGATCACCCGCCGGCTTGCCGACAAGTGCTCGGCCAGCAAGGAAAAATCCCGCGCATTGCGGGTCAGACCATGCAGGCACAGCACCGGCAGCGCGGCGGTGCCGGGGGGCGCAGGGTAATCGCGATAGTGCAAGGCCAGCCCATCCGTGCTGGTCCAGGTGCAATCTTCGTATCTGGCGGCCATGAACGGCGTTATTCCCTCGTGAACGCGGACGGTCGGGGGGATTGGCAGGCTTTGCCAGCTTGCACCGCCGGATTCTTGGCTCCACTATCGCGGGATGAGCGATGCTGTGCAACTCCCCAATCCATCCGAAGCTTATAATCCCGATCCGGCAGTGTTGGCACTGGCCGATTGGCTGGCCAGCCCGGTGGCAGCAGCCGATTTTCCCGAAACGCGCCTTCGCTGGCGCAATGATCGCGCAGCGGCGCATGTCGGGCTTGAAGGGCTGGATGATGCGGCATGGACGCAGCATTTCGGACGCTTTGCCCCCCTGCCCGGCAATCTGCCCCAGCCGCTTGCGCTCAAATATCATGGCCATCAGTTCCGCGTGTACAATCCCGAAATCGGCGACGGGCGGGGCTTTCTGTTTGCCCAGATGCGCGACGATCAGGGCCGTCTGCTTGATCTGGGCACCAAGGGTTCCGGCACCACCCCGTTCAGCCGCAGCGGCGACGGGCGGCTGACGCTGAAGGGCGCGGTGCGCGAAATCCTTGCCACCGAAATGCTCGAAGCCTTGGGGGTGAATACCTCGAAAACCTTCTCGGTGATCGAGACCGGCGAGCAATTGTGGCGCAATGACGAACCCTCGCCGACGCGCGCGGCGGTGCTGGTGCGCCTCAGCCACTCGCATATCCGCATCGGCACATTCCAGCGGCTGCTGGCGCTGGAAGAACGCGAAGAAATGGCGGCGCTGATCGACTATTGCCTCACCCACTTCCCCGGCCCGCCCCCGCCCGACAATGCGCCCGGACGCGATGAACCCGCCGTGCGGCTGATGCACCAGGTGGTCGAACGCATGGCGGATCTCGCCGCCAGCTACATGGTCGCAGGCTTTGTCCACGGAGTGCTCAACACCGACAATATGAACATCACCGGCGAAAGCTTTGATTATGGCCCGTGGCGCTGGCTGCCGACCTGGGACCAGAGCTTTACCGCCGCCTATTTCGATCATGGCGGGCTGTATTCCTTTGGCCGCCAGCCCGAAGCACTGCACTGGAATTGCGGGCAATTCGCGGTCGCGCTGCGGCTGCTGGCGGATAGCCCGCCGCTGATTGCCGCGCTCGAACGCTTCGGGCCGCTCTATATGGAGGCGATCACCCGGCGCTGGCTGTGGCGGCTGGGCCTCGCGCCCAAGGGCACCGATGAAGATGCGCAGCTGGTCGCGCTGTGCGAACAGGATATGCGGGCAGGCGAAACCGGGCCGGATGAATTTTTCTTCGCCCATCGCGGCGGGCGCGGCGGCCTGAGCGGCGAACTCGGCGCAGCGCTCGCCGCCTACACCCCGACCGATAGCAGCCACGCATACTGGGCCGATCCCGCCCCCCAATCGCTGCTCATCGACGAGGTCGAGGCGATCTGGGCCGCGATCGATGAACGCGACGATTGGCAGCCGCTCACCGCCAAGGTCGCTGCCATTCGCCGCATGGGTGCAGCCCACGGCTCCTCCCCGCAGCCACGTGGCCATGCCGAGGTGCGTTCTTAACCCTATCTTTTTTTCACGCCTGATAGTAGGCGCGCTAGGCAGGTGATGCGCACTGCGAAACGGGGTCGCACAGGGCAATCGGAAACGGACAACAGCACCAGTGACACCGCAAATCCTTGTCTCCTTTCAGCCTGCAACGGGCGAAGAATTGTGGCGCGGGCCTTACAGCAATGTCGATGAGGCGGTCAGCCGCGCGCGCCGCGCCTGGCCCGCATGGGCGGCGCGCCCGCTGGGTGACCGGATCGAACTCGCCCGCCGTTTCGCCAACGAAGTCAAGCGCGAGGCCGAAAGCTTTGCCGAACTGATCGCGCGCGAGGCGGGCAAGCCCTTGTGGGAAGCGCGCACCGAAGTCGATGCGGTGATCGCCAAGGTCGATATCTCGGTGCAGGCCTATGCCGAACGCACCGGCAAGAAAAAACACGACAGCGCGATGAACGGCAGCACGGCCCTGCGTCACAAGCCGCATGGCGTGATGGCGGTGCTGGGCCCTTACAATTTCCCTGCGCACCTGCCCAATGGCCACCTCATCCCCGCATTGATCGCAGGCAATGCGGTGCTGCTGAAACCATCGGAAAAGACGCCTGCCGTGGGCGCGGCGCTGATCGGCTTCATGCACAAGGCGGGCATTCCCGAAGATGTCGCGCAGGTGGTGATCGGCGGGCCCGACGAAGGCAAGGCGCTGGTCGCCCATCCCGGCACTGATGGCGTGCTGTTCACCGGCTCGGCCCAGGTCGGCATCGCGATCAACCGCAAGCTTGCCAGCAATCCGGGCAAAATCGTCGCGCTGGAAATGGGCGGCAATAATCCGATTGTCGTCACCGATACGCCCAAGCTGGCCGATGCCGCAGTGCTGATCGTGCAAAGCGCCTTTACCAGCGCCGGGCAACGCTGCACCGCGGCGCGGCGGCTGATCGTGACTGACAGCGTGCATGATGATCTGATGGCCGAATTGCTGGCCCTGACCAAGCGCGTGATCGTGGGCGATCCGCTGGGCGGGCAGCAGCCCTTCATGGGGCCGGTGATCGACAATGCCACCGCTGATCTCCTGATGGAAAGCTTTCTGGCGCTGATCACTGCCGGCGGCCGCCCGCTGGCACATATGCGGCGCCTGTTTCCCGATCTGCCGTTCCTGACCCCCGGCATCATTGATGTCACCGATGTGCCCGAACGGCCCGATATCGAATTGTTCGGCCCGCTTTTGCAAGTGATCCGCGTGCCGGATCTCGACAGCGCCATTGCCGAGGCGAACAACACCCGCTTTGGCCTGTCAGCCTCGCTGATCGGCGGCAGTCCTGAAGATTACGGACGGTTCTGGGCGAATATCCGCGCCGGGATCATCAACTGGAACCGGCCCACCAATGGCGCTTCGTCAGCGGCGCCCTTTGGCGGGATCGGCCTGTCGGGCAACCACCGCCCGGCGGCCTATTACGCGGCGGATTACTGCGCCTATCCGGTCGCCAGCAACGAGATGGAACAGCCGCGCGCCAATATCGGCGTCGGGCTCAAGGGTTAATCCAGAATACCAGATCAACCGCGCTCATACCGCTATCAAGGCGGCGGACATGAACGCGCAAGGTCTCGCCCTTCTTGCCGGAGGCGGCAAGGATGGCCTCGGGTTCGGCGTAACGCTGCACGGTAAAGCCCGCGCGCTGGGCCAGCGTATCGTGATAGGCCACCGCGTCATCCACGCTCGCCGCCGTCTGATAACGCACCACCCGCACCCGGCATCGGGCGGCATCGCTGCCTGCTGCCTCGTCCACCATGCCCTGCGGCATGATCGCAGCCGGGGCGGCAAGCCGTGCGGCCCAGCCAAACCCTTCGCGCACCCCCGCGCGGCACGCCCCGGGCGCGCCAGCAGCGGCGAGAAGTTCTGCAGGCGCCGCCTGATCGGCCAGCGCGGCCCCGCCCGAACCCGGCGTAACCGCTGTCGCTGCCGGGATTGATCCGGCTGCCAGCAATTCAGCGCGGGCCGCATCGCGCGCGCGCGCAGCGGCTTCGGGCGTGGCAGCAAACACGGGCAAGGCGCCCGAATCGGCAAAGGCAATCGCCGCATTGGCCTGGCTGCGGCGCGCCAGATCGGGATCACTCATCAGCGGATCATGGAGCGCGCGGGCCATCACAGGATCAGCCAGCGCTGCGCCCGGCTTGGCACTGCGCGCCGCATCTGTGCCGCCCAGTAGGTCGCAGGCCCCAAGAGCCAGCGCAAGGCCAGCAGCCACAACAGGTGAAACAAGGCGATGGAACATGGCGGCAGGTGTGCCAGAAGAAGGTTAATTTTTGGGCTGCGGCCACAGCAAAAGCGCCCTTGCAGCCCGAAGACCGCAAGAGCGCTTCCCGCGGCTGGTGGGAGCTGCGCCGGGGCCATTTGGTGGAAATGGCCCAAGAGGATCGTCGCTACGAGGCTTTGCCGATCCGGCGCGGCCCCTGTTGTTGTTCATGTATAGAGCCGCGATTCTGAACATTGAGGCATCCGCGCTGCAAGCCGCCGTTCAGCAATCCGGCCATTCCCGCGCTCTTGCCATGGCGTGGCCTGCCGCCTAGGCGAACGGGCAGCATGGCCCAGCCCCCCGCACCCTCCTCTGCCGCAGCCGACAGCCAGCCTTCCGGCCTGCCCTTTGCCATTGGTGCCTATCTCATCTGGGGCTTTCTGCCGCTTTATCTCAAGCTGGTGGCCAGCGTGCCGCCGTTCGAATTTGTCGGCTGGCGGATCATCTGGACCCTGCCCTTGTGCCTGCTGATCGTGGCAGCGCGCCGCCAGTTTGCCGAATTGCGCGCGGCCCTTGCCAACCCTCGCGCCATGCTGGCGCTGGCGGCGAGCGCAGCGCTGATCGGGTTCAACTGGTTTGTCTATGTGTGGGCGATCATGGCGGGTGAGGTTTATGCCGCCAGCATCGGCTATTATCTCAATCCGCTTTTGAACGTGCTGCTCGGCACTGCTTTTCTGGGTGAGCGGCTGTCGCGCTGGCAATGGGTCGCGGTGGCGGTGGCGGCGCTGGCGGTGGCGCTGCTGGCGGCAGGGGCGGTCACAACCTTGTGGATCAGCCTCAGCCTGGCTCTCAGCTTTGCGCTTTATGGCCTTGTGCGCAAACAGGTTGCGGTGGGATCGCTGCCGGGGCTGACCATCGAAAGCGGCCTGCTGATCGGCCCTTCGCTGGCGATTGCATGGTGGTATGCGATGAGCCCTGCTGGCTCGGCCTTTGGTCAGGATGCGGTGATGAGCGGGCTTATCATCTTTTCCGGCGTCGTCACCGCCGTGCCGTTGCTGCTGTTCGCGATTGCGGCGCGGCGGATGGAATATTCGACGCTTGGCTTTATCCAATACCTCGCACCGACTATCGTATTCTTCCTTGGATTGTTTGTATTTGAACAGGAATTGCGTCCCGTCCAGCTGGCAAGTTTCGTGCTGATCTGGGGCGCGGTTGCGATCTTTGTCGGCGATCTGTGGGCGCGCAAACGCGCCGCGCGGCTCGCCTAGACCAGCCGCCAGCCAAGCGTCTGCCCGGCGTGCCAGGGCACGATTTCCTCACCCGTCACATGCAGCATGGGCGGCACGGCCACTTCGGCGCGGGTGAGCGTGATTGTCTCCGCGTTCACCGGCAGCTTGTAGAAAGCGGGGCCGTGGAGCGAGGCAAAGCCTTCGAATTTATCAAGCGCGCCTTCCTCGTCGAACACAGCGAGATAGCTTTCCAAGGCGTAAGGCGCGCCGAAAATCCCCGCGCAGCCGCAGGCGCTTTCCTTGTCGCGGCGCAGGTGCGGCGCTGAATCGGTACCAAGAAAGAACTTGGGGCTGCCGCTGGTCGCAGCCTTGCGCAGCGCCAGCCGGTGGGTCTCGCGCTTGGCCACCGGCAGGCAGTAATTGTGCGGCTGGATGCCCCCCACCAGCATCGCGTTGCGATTGATGTGGAGATGCTGCGGCGTGATGGTGGCCGCCACGTTCGGGCCAGCGGCCATCACGAAATCGACCGCATCAGACGTGGTGATATGTTCAAACACCACGCGCAGCTTGGGAAAGGTTGCAACAATGCCGCGCAAGTGCCGGACAATAAACTCTTTCTCGCGGTCGAACACATCGACCGAATGATCCGTCACCTCGCCGTGAATGCACAGCACGATGTCTTCGGCCTGCATCCGTTCAAGCACCGGATAGATATTCTCGACATTGGTCACGCCAGCGGCCGAATTGGTGGTGGCGTTGGCGGGGTACATCTTGGCCGCGGTGAACACGCCTGCGCCCGCGCCGTGCGCCAGATCATCGGGATCGGTCGTGTCGGTAAGATAACAGGTCATCAGCGGCATGAAGTTCACGCCTTCGGGCACTGCTGCCAGAATGCGATCCCGATAGGCTGCGGCCAATGCTGTCGTCGTCACCGGCGGGGTGAGGTTGGGCATCACGATCGCGCGGGCGAATTGCCTTGCGGTATAGGGCACCACCTCGCGCATGATCGCCCCATCGCGGAAATGGAGGTGCCAATCATCGGGGCGGCGGATGGTGAGCGTGTCAGTCATGCCTTCCCCTTAGCTGCGTGCATCCCTATCTGTCACGCATGAGGATAACCCATCTTGCCAGCCGCGCCGTGATCCGCCTTGCCAGCCAGGAGCCGGGCGAGGATGCGGCCGCATTCCTGCAAGGGCTGGTCACCAATGATGTTACCGGCCCCTTGCCCTGCTATGCCGCGCTGCTGAGCGCGCAGGGCAAGCATCTGTTCGATTTTCTGGTGTGGAAGGATGACGCAGACCTGCTGCTCGATTGCGAGGCGGCCCACGCCGATGATCTGGTCAAGCGCCTTTCCATGTACCGCCTGCGCCGCAGAATCGCGATTGCCCGTGACGAAGCGCTCGCTGTCCACTGGAGCCGTGAGCCGCACGAAGGCGCGGTGCCCGATCCGCGCCTTGCAGAACTGGGCCACCGCTGGCTTGCCCCCGCACCCGCTGCGGGCGACAGCGCCGATCCGGCATGGCTCGCCCACCGGCTTGCCCATGGTGTGCCGGAAGGGCGCGGCGAGCTTGGCGACATCCTGTGGCTCGAAACCAATGCGGTGGAACTCCACGGCGTCAGCTTTACCAAGGGCTGCTATGTCGGGCAGGAAAACACCGCGCGGATGAATTGGCGGCAAAAGGTCAACCGGCGGCTGGTGGTGGTGCCGATCAGCGAATCGGATGAAGCCCGCCGGGTTGCGGCCTATCCCGATCTTGGCCTTGCGGTGGATCACCTGCGGGTGGAAAGCCTCGATCCCGCGAGACTGCCCGCCTGGCAGGCCGCCGCGCTGGCGGGCGATCCCGCCTAGGCCTGCTGATACGCGGCGAGCGATTGCACCAGCATCGCTTCGGCCTGCACGCGCGCAGCCTCACGCGGGAGCCCCAGCGAATTGGCCAGCGCCGCCCCGATCAGCGCATCGCCCAGCGCCATCAGCACCAGCGTGAGCGTGTCCTTGTGAATGCGCTGTTCGCCGCAGGCTGATTGCGGCTCTTCAGGAGCCAGTTCATCGACCAGTTCGTGAATGGCCCGGATGATCGGATCAAGCGCGTCTTCGTTGCCGGTCAGCAGCATCCAGCTCGTCAGCGCGCCCGCGCCTTCGCGATCAAAGGCATCGAAGGCGAGATCCACCACTTCGCGTGGGCTCCCCAGCCCGGCGCGGCTGGCGAGCACCGCCTGAATGATGGTCTCGCACACGGATTTGGCCAGATGTTCCGCCAGCGCGCGCTGCAGGCCGGAAGCCGAGCCGAAATGATGCAGCAGATTGGCATGAGTGCGCCCGATCCGCGCCGAAACGGCCTTCAGCGTGACGGCCTGCGGCCCTGCCTCGATCAGCAGCGCGCGGGCTGCCTTGAGCGCGGAATGGCGGGATTCTTCAGGGCTCAAACGCTTGCGGACAGTCATGACGGCTCACGCCTAAGAGCTTTGTGCGGACCAAACAAGCCCGCACGCCGCCATCTTGCACGAGCCGGATGG
>JBJIOB010000049.1:0-121283 GCA_045377215.1 Erythrobacter sp. | reverse complement strand
TTTCCATTTCCATGGCCATCTCCCGAACGCAGCACATACAATTCGAGCTTCATTCCGGCGATTTCTTCGCTCTGGAGTTCGATCACCCGTCCCACGCCGTGCTTGGGATAAACAACGTAATCACCAACCGTGAATGCGCCAACCGTGGATGCGCCAACCTTGGATGCGTTCGCGACGCTTGCCATGCGAGTTCCTTTCTTCAGGCGTGCTGCCAGCATGAGAGCGGACAAATCACCCTGCGGCGCAGGCTCCGTAAACCGGAGGCGGGCGCTGGGGTTTCCGTGTCCGGGTAGGGAGTTGCTGGTGCGTGGCCTTTCTGGTTATCGACACCTACGCGCGGGATTCCCGGCGCGGTTGCCGATTATATAGCACATCGGCAACAATATTGCGAGTCGCCTGTTGCACAGACCTCAAGAGGCTTGCAGGTAAGGTGCCAGATCAGGGGGTGGCCAGCAGTTGGGCCAGCATAGGGGCCAGCCGCTGCCGGACCGGGCGATCAGTCGCCGTCGCCCGGTTCGGCGCTGAAATATTTCTCGAACTTGTCCTTTTGGCCCTTGTGCTCATCAGCATCTTCGGGCGGTTCCTTCTGGCTCGTGATATTGGGCCAGAGCGCGGAATATTTGGTGTTGAGTTCGAGCCACTTTTCCAGCCCGTCTTCGGTATCGGGCAGAATCGCTTCGGCCGGGCATTCCGGTTCGCACACGCCGCAATCAATGCACTCGCTGGGATTGATCACCAGCATGTTCTCGCCCTCGTAGAAGCAATCGACCGGGCACACTTCCACGCAGTCGGTATATTTGCACTTGATGCAATCTTCGGTCACGACATAGGTCATTGCGGCTCTTTCTGCGAAGCTTTCGGACAGAGGGATGGGCGGTTAGCCGCGCCCGGGAGAGGGTGCTGCTAGGGCTTTTTGCTCAATGGGGTCAAGATGGCCAGTGTCAAGATTGGTAATGTCAATCTCGCGGTAATGGCTGCGCGCCTCGCTGGGTGAGCCGCGCCGGGCGGGCAGGGCGATGATCTCCACCACCCGCACCCGCCCGCCGAGCATCAGGGTGAGCACATCGCCGGTATGAGCAGGCTCGCAGGTGCGCAGCACCGGCTTGCGGTTGCGCCGCACCGCGTGGCTTTCAATCAGTGCGCAGGCGGCCGAGCGCGTTTTGGCAAAGCGCAGATAGACCAGCAGCCGATCCAGCCGCATGGCAGGCGAGGAAGGAGCGCTGGGCGCTGCCGTCATTTCTTGAGGAGATCCGCCAGCGCATCAAAGGCACCGCCGCTGCGGGCCGGGCCGGTCGCTGCTGCCGGACGCGGCGGGGCGCTGCGCTGGGCAGGCTTGCCGGTGCTGCCCTTGCCATGCGGCTTGGCGTGAGCTTGTCCCTGTCCCTGGCCCTTCCCGCGTGGCGGGCGGGTGCGCGCTGCCGGAGTCCCGCGACCAGTCCCGCGACCAGTCCCGCGACCAGCCTCACGCCCAGCCTCACCCGCGCGGCGCGGCCGCCAGAACCAGCGATCCGGTGCGGGCGCGCCGTACGCGCCTTGGGGCAAGGGACGGGCGCGATCAAACCGGAACCCGGCGCTGCCGAGCAAGCGGCGGGCATTGTCTTCGGCCAGACCGATCGAAATCGGCAGGGCGAGATCCACCCGGAAATGCGGCGCCTTGGGCTTGGCGGCGCGCGCTTCAAAGGCGGCGCGCAAAATCTTCTCTGCCAGATCGACCCGGATCGCCTGCGCGCCGGCCAGCCGGTATCCGGCAGGAAGCCGCCCCTTGGGCCAGCTGCCTTCGGCCAGCACCGAAAGCATGGCTTCGTTAAGCGGGCGCAGGTCCAGCGCCAGCGCGTGGAGCAAGCGGCGCGGGCCGGGTTTGAGCAGGGATGCGGCAAAAATATCGAGCGCGCCGAAGGTCACGCCAAGCTTGCGCAGGAAGGGGCGGGCTTCCTTGGGCAGGTGTTCAAGGCCCGCTTCCTCGCGGCTGATGACCCCGCGCGCTTCGATCAGCGCAATCAGCAGCGCGCGCGCTTCGGTGGCAGCGGCAGGATCGCGGGCGGCCTCGGCGAGCTTGCGCAGGGGTTCAAGCGGGGCGAGCTGCGCTTCGAGCCATGCGGCCAAGCCCGTTTCGAGCCGGGTGCGCGTGCCTTCGGCCAGCAGCGCGCAGTCGCGGGTCAGCGTCAGCCGCGCGGCGGCGAAATGGCCGGGCATAGTGCTGCCGGGGAAGGTGATTTCCGCAAGGGCGCGCCCCTGTCCTTGGCCCTGCCACTTGATCATGCCGCCGCTGATGGCGAGTTCGCCCAGCCCTTCGGCAAGCAGCCATTCCACCCGTTCGGCCAGCAATCCGGGCAGCGCTTTTTCGCCGGCGGCCAGCAGCATCCGGCGATCCGCCACGCCCGCTGCCGGATCGACCGTGAAGTGCAGCCCATCGAGCCGCCCGATCACTTCGCCTTCCACCGTCAGGCGGCCATTGTCTTCAAGGGCCACCGGCAGCAAGCTGGCATCTGCCCCAAGCGATTTCATCAAAAGCGTTGTCCTTCGGTTCACAAATCTTTCAGTCAGCCGCGCATGGAGCGCATCCGACAGCCGCGCCTCGACCGCGCGGGCGCGGGCCGCCATCTCGTCACGCGCCAGCACCCAGTCGGGGCGCTGGCAGATATAGGCCCAGGATCGGATCGCGGCTATCCTTCCTTGCAGCGTGTCGATATCGCCCTGCGTGCGGTCAAGTTCGGCAATGCGCGCGGCGACGAAATCCGCGCCCAAATATCCGCCGCGCAGATCCTGCCACAGCCGGGCGACAAACCGCGCATGGGGATCAACCCCCAACTGGCGGAAATCGGGGAGCGAGCACGCCTCCCAGAACCGCCGCACTTGTGCCAGCCCGCGCACATCGCGCGCCAGCGGTTCTTCGGCGAGGCGTTTGAGCACCGCCAGATCAATCGCCTGCGGGGCGGCGCGCAGCATGGGTTCATCGGGCCGCGCTTCGAGATCGGCGATCAGCGTTTCGAGCGATGTGTAGCGCGGCTGCGCCTCGCGCCAGAACAGGTGGGTGAGGGGGGCGAATTTGTGTTCTTCGATGGCGTAGATTTCTTCCTCGGAGAACTCCAGCGCCTCGCCGCCGCGCCCGTAACGCGCGCCCATGCCCGACAGCGTGCCGAAAGTGCCATCGCGCTGGTGCCGCCCGGCGCGTCCGGCAATCTGCGCCATTTCGGCAGGGGTCAGCCGCCGCTGGCGCTGCCCGTCGAACTTGGAGAGCGAGGCAAAGGCGACATGATCGAGATCGAGGTTCAATCCCATCCCGATGGCATCGGTGGCGACGATGTAATCGACCTCGCCCGACTGGAACAGCGCCACTTGCTTGTTGCGGGTTTCGGGTGAAAGCGCGCCCATCACCACCGCCGCACCGCCGCGGAACCGGCGCAAAGCCTCGGCCATGGCGTAAACCTGTTCCACCGAGAAGGCGACGATGGCGCTGCGCGGCGGCAGGCGCGACAGTTTCACTGTGCCAGGCATGGCTCAGCGTGGAAAAGCGCGGGCGGGTGACGATCTCCGCCTTGGGGATCAAGGCCTTGACCAGCGGTTCGAGCGTGGCCGAACCCAGCACCATCGTTTCTTCACGCCCGCGCGCGTTCAGCAGCCGATCGGTGAAGATATGCCCGCGTGCGGGATCAGCCCCGATCTGCGCTTCGTCGAGCGCCACAAAGGCATGTTCGCCTGCTGTGCGCGGCATGGCTTCGGCAGTGCAGAGGAAATAGCGCGCTTCGGGCGGTTCGATCCGTTCCTCGCCGGTGATGAGCGCGACCGATTTGTCGCCCTTCAGCTTCCTCACCCGGTCATAGACCTCGCGCGCCAGCAGCCGCAGCGGAAAGCCCATCACGCCCGATGAATGGGCGCACATGCGTTCGATGGCGAGGTGGGTCTTGCCGGTATTGGTGGGGCCAAGCACCGCGCGCACCCGTTCATCACCCCCGGCACCGCCTGATGCGCCGGTGCGCGAATAATGGCTGGCTGGCACGGTCACGGCGGCGGTTGTGTCAGGCTTGGCAAAAGCGGGCAAGGGGGCTGTGGATCGCGTTCCGGCAAAACCTGCCCGGCAAAACCGGCTTAGGTAAAACGCCTTAGCCCGCGTGTGTGTCGCTTGGCCGATGGTTAATGCGAACTTTACTTTGTTCCGGCAGGAAAAGCGGGCATGAGGTGCGGCCTTGCACCGCATAACGGGGACCTGCGGGATAGACGTGTTGGACGATTCCCAAAATCTCGCTGATGCGCCTCTTGATGAGGCGTTGGATAATGCTGCGCGCGGCGCTGCCGGTGCGGCGCGTGCATCGGCGGGCGCGCTGGCAGTTTCCCCCGAACAGGCCGCCGCGCTGCTGCCCTATCTGCGCAATGGCCGCAAATTTGCCGCGCCGACGCGCCTGCAGGTGATGCAGCGCCAGCTGCTGGCCCGGCTCGGCGTGTGGCGTGATGGGTACGAACGGTGGCGGCTTGACGCCGGGGATTGGCTGGAAGGGCTCGATCTCGCGCCCGATCTGGCCGAGGATGTGGGCAGCCGCCGCTGGTTTCGCGGGCTTGGCACGATGCTGGGGCTGGGGGCTTTCGCCTTTGCCTTCTGGCCTGATTTCACCCCTCTGGAAGTGCGCGCCGCCATGCCGCACAGCGAAACAATCCGCGATGAATTGCGCAGCCAGATGATCACGCCGCTGGCGCTGGGCGCGGATAGCGGCCGCCGCATGGGGCCGACCGCCGCCGTGATCCCGCTGAAAAGCGCGCCCGAACGCCCGCAGATCCAGCTGGTGATGACGCTGGCACCGGGCGACAGTTTTGCCTCGATGCTGCGCCGCGCCGGGGTGTCGGGCGATGATGGCGCGCGGGTGGCTGCGCTGATTTCTCAGGTCATGCCGCTGTCCGAGATTGTACCGGGCACGCAGATGGATCTGGTGCTGGGGCGGCGCAATCCGGGCGATTCGTCGCGCCCGCTGGACAAGCTGGCGTTCCGCGCGCGGTTTGATCTGGAGCTGGAAATTGCCCGCCCGCTGATCGCGCCCGCCAGCGAAGGCGAAGCGCCGACGCGCGCGGCCCGCTGGCGCTGCAACGCAATGTGATCCGGATTGATGATACCCCGCTGCGCTTGCGCGGCCAGGTTGGCAGCAGCCTCTATCGCTCACTCAGGCAAGCGGGTGTGCCGGGATCGGCGGCGCAGGAATATCTGCGCGCGCTGAATGATCAGATTGATATCAGCCGCGAAACGCTCCCCTCGGATGAATTTGACATCATCATTGATTACCGCCGTGCCGCCACCGGCGAACGGCAGGCCGGCAAGCTGATCTTTGCCGGGATCGACCGCGGCGGCAAGGCCAAGCTCCAGCTGCTGCGCTGGGGCAAGGATGGCCGTTTCTACGAAGCATCAGGGGTGGGCGAACAGCGCCGCGGGCTGCTGGCGCCGGTGCCGGGGCCAACCACTTCGGGCTTTGGGATGCGGCGGCACCCGATCCTGGGCTATCGCCGGATGCACGAAGGGCTCGATTTCAAGGCGGGCTATGGCACGCCGATTGTCGCGGTCACCGATGGCCGGGTCAGCGCCGCCGGGCGCGCGGGCGGCTGCGGGATTGCGGTGCGGCTGGAACATGGCGGCGGGCTTTCGACCCGTTATTGCCACATGAGCCGCATGGCGGTGAGCGGCGGGCAGACGGTGCGGCGCGGGCAGGTGATCGGCTATGTCGGATCAACCGGGCTTTCTACCGGCCCGCACCTGCATTACGAAATGTATCGCGGCGGGCGCGTGATCAACCCGGCGAGCGTGCAATTCGTCACCCGCGCCCAGCTGGAAGGCACCGAACTTCTCGATTTCCGCCGCCGCCTGATTGATCTCAAGCAGGTGGAAGTCGGCGCGGCGCTGAAAGATATGGCGCCGCTGCCGAACGAAATCACCGAGCCGGAGCGCGAGATCGAGAAGGTGGATCTGCTGGCACGCGGGGTGCGGGACGGGCGCGGGACGCAGGCTTTCCCGAAAGGCTAGGCTCTTGTGCGCGGCGCGCGATTGCGCCTAGAGCTTGGCGCTATGACTGGTTCTTATCCCCTCACCCGCCTGCGCCGCACCCGTGCCACCGCGTGGAGCCGTTCGCTGCATCGCGAAAACCTGCTCACGCCCGCCGATCTGATCTGGCCCCTGTTCGTGACATCGGGCAAAGGCGTGGAGGAACCCATTGCCAGCCTGCCCGGCGTGTCGCGCTGGTCGGTCGATGGCATTGTCGCGCGTGCGAAAGAGGCGGTAGCACTCGGCATTCCGGTGGTGGCGCTGTTCCCCAACACCCCGCGCGAGTTGCGCAGCGCCGATGGCGAGGAAGCGCATAATCCCGATAACCTGATGTGCCGTGCGATCCGCGCGATCAAGGATGCGTGCGGCGACAGCCTTGGCGTGCTGACGGATGTGGCGCTCGATCCCTATACCAGCCACGGGCAGGATGGGCTGGTGGATGAGGCAGGCTACGTGCTGAATGACGAAACCGTCGCCGCGCTGGTCGATCAGGCGATCAACCAGGCAAAGGCAGGCGCGGATATCATCGCGCCGTCCGACATGATGGATGGCCGCATCCACGCGATCCGCCGCGCGCTGGAGATGAACGGCTTTCCCAATGTCCAGATCATGTCCTACGCCGCCAAATATGCGAGCGCTTTCTACGGCCCGTTCCGCGATGCGGTGGGCAGCGGGGGCTTGCTCAAAGGCGACAAGAAAACCTATCAGATGGATCCGGCCAATGGCGATGAGGCCCTGCGCGAAGTGGCGATGGATCTGGCCGAGGGCGCGGATTCGGTGATGGTGAAGCCGGGGCTGGCCTATCTCGATATCGTCGCCCGCGTGAAGGCCGAATTCGCGGTGCCCGTCTTCGCCTATCAGGTGAGCGGCGAATATGCGATGATCGAAGCCGCTGCTGCGGCGGGCGCAGGGGATCGCGATGCGCTGGTGCTGGAAACCCTGCTCGCCTTCAAGCGCGCGGGGGCGAGCGGCATTCTCACCTATCACGCCCCGCATGCCGCGCGGCTGCTGAATGGCTGAGGTGGTGCTGGAAACGGCGCGGCTGGTGCTGCGCCAGATCGGCGCGGATGATCTGGATGCGCACATGCGCCTGCTCAACACGCCTGCCGTGATGGAGCATCTTGGCGGCGTGCAGCCGCGCGAGGTGATCGCGGCCAAACATGCCGCCGCGCGCGAAGGCTTTGTGCGCGAAGGCTTTGGCTTCATGCTGATGATCGAGCGGGCGAGCGGCGAGATTGTCGGTCATTGCGGGCTGCGGCGGGTTGCCCATCCGCTTGCGCCCAACCCCAACGATCACGAAATCGGCTGGATCGTGCGCGAGGATCGCTGGCGCAGGGGCTATGCCCATGAAGCGATGCGCGCGGTGGTGGATTGGGGCTTTGCCGCCGTCGGCGCGCCGCTCTTGGTGGCGCTGACCTGCGCGGCCAATACCGGCAGCTGGCGGCTGATGGAAAAGCTCGGGATGGAGCGCCGCCGCGATCTCGATTTTCACGATCCGGCGATGCCTGCAAGCGGCAATCCGGTGATCCAATATGCGATAACCGCCAGCCGGTGGGCAGACCTCAGAAAGGCCACATCATGAGCCACGATCCCCGTTTTCCGGGCGCGCATATCATCCCGATCCACGGCAAGACCCCGCAGATCCACGACACCGCCTTTATTGCGCCGGGCGCGGTGGTGATCGGCGATGTGGTGATCGGGGCGGGTTCTTCCATCTGGTACAATTGCGTGGTGCGCGCCGATGTCTTCACCATCCGCATTGGGGAACGCACCAATGTGCAGGACGGCAGCATCCTCCACTGCGATCCGCCGCGCCCCGGCGATCCCGATGGCTGCCCGCTGGTGATCGGCGATGATGTGCTGATCGGCCATATGGCTTGTGTGCATGGCTGCACGATTGCGGATCGCGGTTTCGTCGGGCTCGGCGCCATCGTGATGAACAAGGCAGTGATCGGTTCTGACGCGATGCTGGCAGCGGGCGCAATGCTGACGGAGCGCAAGGTGATGGGGGAGCGCGAGCTGTGGGGCGGGCGTCCGGCGGTGAAGATGAAAGACCTCACCGATGCAGCGATTGCGGGCATGCGGGTGGGCGTGATGCACTACACCGAAAATGCGAAGCACCATGCCGCGGCGGTGCGGGGAGCCTCCTGAAGTTCTGTCATTGCGAGCGCAGCGCGGCAATCCAGAGCGGTGAGCGTCATGGCTCTGGATTGCCGCGCGGCCTGTGGCCGCTCGCAATGACGGGATTTACGTTCAGTCCCGCACCAGCGCCCGGAGACTCTCGATCCGGTCAGCCTCGTGCGCGGGCTTGTCCCAGCGGATGCGGTGGATGCGGGGGAAGCGCATGGCAAGGCCGCTCTTGTGGCGCTTGCTGGAGTGGACAGAATCGAAGGCGACTTCGAACACCAGCCGCCGCTCCACTTCGCGCACCGGGCCGAAGCGGGCGATGGTGTGCTGGCGGACGTGGCGATCCAGCTCCTTCAATTCGGCATCGGTGAAGCCCGAATAGGCCTTGCCCACCGGCAACAATTCGCCGCCTGCATCGGGATCGCCCGCCCAGCAGCCGAAGGTGTAATCGGAATAGAAACTGCTCCGCTTGCCTGAGCCGCGCTGCGCATACATCAGCACGCAGTCGATCAGCAGCGGATCGCGTTTCCACTTGTACCACAGGCCCGCGCGCCGCCCAGCGACATAGGGGCTGGCCCGGTGTTTCAGCATCAACCCTTCGATAGCCTCATCGCGCGCGGTTTCGCGGATTGCGGCAAGCTGCGCGAAATCATCTGCCGCAACGATCTGCGACAGATCGAAATGCGTGGGCGGCAGCCGCGCCATCAGCGTTTCGAGCACGCCGCGGCGCTGCTCCCACGGCGCCTCGCGCCAATCGCGCCCGTCTGCCAGCAAGACATCATACAGTCGCACGAAAGCCGGGTATTCGCGCAGCATTTTCGCGGAGACTGTCTTCCTCCCCAACCGCTGCTGAAGCGCGTTGAAACTGGCCGCGCCGCCCGATTCGCCGCCTTGCGCAGAGCCGCGCACCAGCAATTCGCCATCCAGCACCGCATCAAACGGCAGCGCGCCCAGCAATTCGGGGAAGGTCGCCGAAATATCATCGCCCGAACGCGAATAGACCCGCGTCTCCTGCCCGGCGCGCACCAGTTGCACGCGGATGCCATCCCATTTCCATTCGGCGGCATAGTCTTTGAGATCAACCGCGCCATCTTCGAGCGGGTGGGCGAGCATGAAGGGGCGAAACCGCGCCTTGCCTGCAAGATCAGGCGCGGGGCCGCCCGTTGCCCAGTCAAACAGTTCCGCATAGGGGGGCGCCAGCGCGTGCCAATATTCCTCCACCTCCTCGACCTTGACGCCAAACCCTAGCGCAAACCCCGTCTTGGCAAGCCGTGCCGACACGCCGATCCGCATGCCCCCGGTCGCCAGCTTGATGAGGGCAAAGCGGCCCTTCACATCGAGCCGATCGAGCAGCGGGGGCAGTTCGCGCGGCGCGCTGGCGCGGGTGAGGGCTGAGAGGCGCTCCACCACTTCGGCCAGTGACAGCGGCGGCTGGGGCGCTTGCGTCTCGGGTTCGGGCCAGAGCAGGCTCGCCGTCTCTGCCGTATCGCCGACGAAATCGCGGCTCAATTGCCACAGCAGCGGATCGACCCGCTCCATCATCAGCGCCTTGATGGTGGAGGATTTGACGGCCGCGAAATCAAGGCTTTCGGTCAGCGCCGCCATGGCCCAGCCGCGATCGGGATCGGGGGCTGTGCGCAGGTAATCCGCGATCAGCGCCAGCTTGCGGTTGCGGCTGGTGGTATAGACGAGCGCATCGAGGAGGGCGGCAAACTCCTCCATCCCTATGCAACCCGATTGCCCTGAGCTTGTCGAAGGGCTGCCCTTCTTGCGGGCAAGGTTGGAGGAAGACAATGCAGGGCTTCGACAGGCTCAGCCCAAACGGGGGTTTTTTCCATCAGTCGTCCTCGTCCTCATAGCCCACCAGCGCCAGCGCGCGGGCGCGGCGCTGGCTGAGTTCGCACCAGCGCAGCAGGGCGGCCTCGCGCCCATGGGTGATCCAGGTTTCCGCCGGGTTTACCTCGGCGATGGTTTGCGTCAGCTCGTTCCAGTCGGCGTGATCGGAAATCACCAGCGGCAGTTCGACCCCGCGTTGCCGCGCCCGCCCGCGCACCCGCATCCACCCGCTGGCCATGGCGGTGATGGGCGCGGGGAGCCGGCGGCTCCAGCGATCATTGAGCGCAGATGGCGGCGCGATCACGATGGCCCCGCGCAGGTCATCCTTGCCCGCATCGCTCACCAGTTTCAGATCACCCAGCGAAAGCCCATGTTCTTCATACAGGCGGCACATCTTCTCCATGGCGCCGTGGAGCCAGATCGTGTCGGAGTGCCCGCCTGCGCGCAGTTCGGCGATCACCCGCTGCGCCTTGCCCAGCGCATAGGCCCCGACAAGGATCGCCGAATCGGGATTGGCGTTGCGGGCCGCGATCAGCTTGGCGATTTCCTCGGCAATCGGCGGATGGGTGAAGACGGGGAGGCCAAAGGTCGCCTCGGTGATGAAGATGTCGCAGGGGGTAACGGCAAAGGGCGCTGCGGTGGGATCGGGCGCGCGCTTGTAATCGCCGGTGATGATCACCCGCTCTCCGCCAAGTTCGAGCAGGATTTGCGCGCTCCCCAGCACATGGCCTGCGGGAAGGAACGTGGCGGTAACCCCGCCGCCCAGCGCGACTTCCTCGCCATAGGCAGCGGCCTGCGCGCCCGCAGAAGTTGCGTAGCGCAACTTCATGATGGCGAGTGTTTCGGGCGTGGCGATAGTCTGCCCATGCCCGCCGCGCGCGTGATCGGCATGCCCATGGGTGACGAGCGCACGCGGCACCGCGCGGGCCGGATCGACCCACACGTCCGCTGGCACGATGTGGATGCCCCAGGGTTCGGGCCTGATCCAGGAAAAGGGCGCGGTCATGGGTGGGGAACGGATTCACTCAGCCCGTGGTTCCGACCCTCCCCGCCCCGCAGGGGTGGGGAGGTGGCAGCCCGCAGGGCTGACGGAGGGGTAATTGCGCGACGGCAGGATTTGCACCCCTCCGTCACCGCTGCGCGGTGCCACCTCCCCATTCGCGGGCGAACGGGGAGGGACTGGCGGGCGCTCAGCCCTCGTCGGTTTCGGGCGCCGGGTTTTTCGCGGCGGGCTTCTTGCGCGCGGCGGGCTTTTTCTTAGCCGGTTTCACCTTGGGCGGGGCGGGGGTGAGTTCGAAGGCGGGCTTGCCGTCCTTCACCGTCACATGCACCTCGCCGCCATCGGTGAGCTTGCCGAACAGCAATTCTTCGGCGAGCGGCTGCTTGATCTTCTCCTGGATCAACCGGCCCATCGGGCGTGCGCCATAGAGCTTGTCATAGCCCTTGTCGGCGAGCCATGCGCGCGCATCGCTATCGAACTGGATGTGGACGTTCTGTTCGGCCAGTTGCAGTTCGAGCTGGAGGATGAATTTGTCCACCACCCGCGCCACGGTCGAGCGGCCAAGATAGCTGAACGGCACGATGGCATCGAGGCGGTTGCGGAATTCAGGGGTGAACATCTTCTTCACCGCTTCATCGCCCGCGTCTTCCTTGCTGACATCGCCAAATCCGATGCCCTGACGCGCCATATCCGCCGCGCCCGCATTGGTGGTCATGATCAGCACGACATTGCGGAAATCCACCGTCTTGCCGTGGTGATCGGTCAGGCGGCCATTATCCATCACCTGCAACAGGATGTTGAACAGATCGGGGTGGGCCTTTTCGATCTCGTCGAGCAGCAACACGCAATGCGGGTTCTGGTCGATGGCATCGGTCAGCAGGCCCCCCTGATCATAGCCGACATAGCCCGGAGGCGCGCCGATCAGGCGGGAGACCGAGTGGCGCTCCATATATTCCGACATGTCGAAGCGCTTGAGTTCAATCCCCATGATCGTGGCCAGCTGGCGGGCGACTTCGGTCTTGCCGACGCCGGTCGGGCCGGAGAACAGGAACGAGCCAATCGGCTTGTCGGGATCGCGCAGGCCTGCACGGCTGAGCTTCATCGCGGTGGCAAGGCGGGTGATTGCCTCGTCCTGCCCGAACACCACATGCTTGAGATCGCGTTCGAGATTTTCGAGCGCTTTCTTGTCGTCCTTGCTGACCGATTTCGGCGGGATGCGCGCCATCGTCGCGATCACCATTTCGATCTCGCGCGCGGTGATCGTCTTCTTGCGGCGGTTTGGCGGCACCAGCATCTGCATCGCGCCGACTTCGTCGATCACGTCGATCGCCTTGTCGGGCAGCTTGCGGTCATTGATGTAGCGGGCCGACAGTTCCACTGCGGTCTTGATCGCATCGGGGGTGTATTTCACCTTGTGGTGATCTTCGAAGGCGCTGCGCAGGCCTTTCAGGATCTTGATCGTGTCCTCGATGGTGGGCTCATTCACGTCAATCTTCTGGAACCGGCGCAGCAGTGCGCGATCCTTTTCGAAGTGGTTGCGGAATTCCTTGTAGGTGGTGCTGCCAATGCAGCGGATCGCGCCCGATGACAGGGCGGGCTTCAACAGGTTCGAGGCATCCATCGCCCCGCCGCTGGTTGCGCCTGCACCGATCACGGTGTGAATCTCGTCAATGAACAGGACGGCATGGGGCATCCCTTCGAGTTCGCTGACGACCTGCTTCAGCCGTTCTTCGAAGTCGCCGCGATAGCGCGTGCCGGCCAGCAGCGCGCCCATGTCGAGCGAATAGATCACCGCATCTTTCAGCACTTCGGGCACATCGCCTTCGATGATCTTGCGCGCCAGGCCCTCGGCGATGGCGGTCTTGCCGACGCCGGGATCGCCCACATAGAGCGGGTTGTTCTTGGAACGGCGGCACAGGATCTGGATCGTGCGGTCCACCTCCGGCCCGCGCCCGATCAGCGGATCAATCTTGCCGCTTTCGGCCTTGGCGTTCAGATTGACAGTGAACTGGTCGAGCGCGGTTTCTTTCTTGTTTGACGTGTCCTTGGCCTGTTCATTGCTGGCCGAGGCACCCTTGTCGGTGCCTTCGGGGTTTTTCGATTCGATCTGGCGGCCGCCCTTGCCAATGCCGTGGCTGATGTAGCTCACCGCATCCAGACGGCTCATATCCTGCTGCTGGAGGAAATAGACCGCATAGGAATCGCGTTCGGAAAACAGCGCGACCAGCACATTGGCGCCGGTGACAGTGTCCTTGCCCGATGATTGCACATGCAGGATCGCGCGCTGGATCACCCGCTGGAAACCGGCGGTAGGCTGCGGATCGGCATCATCCTCGGTCTTGAGGGATTGGTATTCCTGATCGAGATATTGCTTCACCACCTCGCCGAGTTCGGCCAGATCGACCCCGCAGGCCCCCATCACTTGCGCTGCATCCTCATCATCGATGAGTGCAAGCAGCAGATGTTCGAGCGTCGCATATTCGTGCCGCCGTTCGGAGGCATTGCCGAGCGCGTTGTGGAGCGTGCGTTCAAGATTCTGGGCGAAACTGGGCATGGGCTTGGCCTCTGTCAGAAAAGGGCAGGAGCTCGTTCAAACCGAGCGGCGGGAGAGGGGTGCAGGCGATATGGGAAGCTTGCACGGAATTGCGAATCTTCGTGCATGCAAAATGTGGCGGGAGCATGCCCGATCATGTCGGCACCTCTGTTTTTGGCCCGATTTTCGCCCCTGCTTTCGCGCCGCCGAACAGCGCATCAGCCGCAGCGCGGTGGGCGGCGGCCTTATCGCGGTGGGCAACAACGCGGGCGATCTCGGCTTCGAGGCAGGCGATCCGGGCGGCCAGTTCGGCCTGCGAGTAGGGGCCGAGATCCTCGGCTGCGAGGCGGCTCGCTGCATCGCCCCGGGGCCGCGGCAGATCGGTTTCATCCATCAATGTGCAGCATCGCAAGGGAACGGGCTTGCTGTCAATCCGTGACGACGTTATGCGCGCGGCTAACTTATCTGCTTGTAACGGTATATCTTTGCGCGTTGTCGGCTGATCGGGGGGAAATCGCGATGATGGGGGATGCAGCGGGCGGTTTGCCCGCGACAATGCGTGCAATCGTTTTTACCGCGCCCGGCGCGCCCGATGTGCTTACACCCGGCGAAGTCCCGCTGCCGGTGTTGCGCCCCCATGATGTACTGATCCGCGTGGCCTATGCCGGGGTCAACCGGCCCGATTGTCTCCAGCGCGCAGGCGCCTATCCCGCGCCGCCGGGGGCCTCGCCGCTTTTGGGGCTCGAAGTGGCCGGCGAAGTGGTGGCCGTGGGGACAGAGGCTCCGCCCGAAATGATCGGCGCGCGGGTCGCCGCGCTCACGCCGGGCGGCGGCTATGCCGAATATTGCGCCGCGCCCTGGCAGCATTGCCTGCCGGTGCCCGATGACATGGCGCTGGCCGAGGCCGCAGCGCTGCCCGAAACACTGTTCACCGTGTGGCACAATCTGTTCGAACGCGGGATGGCCCGCGATGGCGAAAGCGTGCTGATCCACGGCGGCACCAGCGGCATCGGCACCATGGCGATCATGCTGGGCAAGGCCTTCGGGCTCGAAGTGATCGTGACCTGCGGTGATGAGGCCAAGTGCGAGGCCGCGCGCGGCATCGGCGCCGACCTTGCGATCAATTACCGCGCCGCCGATTTCGTCGAGGTGGTAAAAGCGCACACGCAAGGCAAGGGCGTCGATATCGTGCTCGACATGGTGTCGGGCGATTATGTGCCGCGCAATCTCAAATGCCTCGCCGAAGATGGCCGCTATGTCACCATCGCGGTGCTGGGCGGCATGCAGGCCAGTCTCAACATGGCTGTCATCATGAGCCGCCGCTTGACGCTGACGGGATCAACCCTGCGCCCGCGTTCGGACGCGTTCAAATCCGCGCTGGCTGATGAAATCGCCGCCACTGCCTGGTCGCTGTTCACCAGCGGCGAACTCGTCCCCGTCATGGACCGCACTTTCCCGCTGGCCGAGGCTGCCGCCGCCCATGCCCGCATGGAAGCAGGCGATCACATCGGCAAGATCGTGCTGGAAGTGGCCAAGGACGTGGGCAATGGGTGAGATGGCCGAAGCCCTCACCCTGCACGAAGACCCGCGCAGCGGCAATTGCTACAAGATCCGGCTGACCGCCGCCCTGCTGGGCCTGCCGCTGGCGACCCGCGCCTATGACATCATGCAGGGCGAAACGCGCACGCCCGAATTCCTTGCCACCGTGAACCCCAATGGCCGCATTCCGGTGCTCCAGATCGGGGAAGGCCCCGAGGCGCGCTTCCTGCCCGAGAGCAATGCCGCCTGCATCTATCTCGCCCATGGTTCGGCCCTGATCCCCGAAGACCGCTTTGCCCAGGCCGATATGCTGCGCTGGATGTTCTTCGAACAGAACAGCCACGAACCCCATATTGCGACCATGCGGTTCTGGCTGCGGTTCGTGGGCGAGGCGCGGCTTTCGGATGAACAGCGCGCGCAGATGATGGCCAAGCGGGTGGCGGGCGCAGCGGCGCTTGATCTGATGAACCGCCATCTGTCCGCCCAGCCATTCCTGTGCGGCGCGGCGGTGACTTTGGCCGATATTGCCCTGTTCGCCTACACCCATGTGGCGGATGAAGGTGGTTTCCGGCTGGCCATCTATCCCGCGATCGCGGCGTGGTGCGATCGGGTGCGCGCGCTGCCGGGGTTTGTGCCGATGGGGTGACAAGGCGCGGCGGGATGACGCGAAACCGTCACGCCCTTGAGAATCGCCTGTAACAATCGGCTGCTAGGAGGATCGGAGCCAAACCACCCCGAGGCCTCTTGTCATGACCGGTTTCACGCTGTCTGATTTGCCCGCCGATCTGGCGAATGTAGCCACTTTGCCCCTGCCGCCGACCATGCCTGCACCGCAGCGGCCCGAGCCCGAAGGCAACCAGCGGCGGCGCTATCGCACCATCTGGATCAGCGATGTGCATCTTGGCACCAAGGGCTGCAATGCCGATCTGCTGATCGACTTTCTCGATCATACCGACAGCGAGACGATGTATCTGGTGGGTGACATCATTGATGGCTGGCGGCTGAAAAAGAAATTCTACTGGCCCGCTGCCCATAATGACATCGTCTGGCGCGTGATGAAGCGCGCCCGGCGCGGCACGCGGGTGGTCTATATTCCCGGCAATCACGACGAAATGTTCCGCCAGTTCACCGGGCTCAATTTCGGCGGGATCGAGATCCGCCGCGCCGCCTTTCACGATACCGCCGATGGCCGCCGCTTGATGGTGCTGCACGGCGATGAATTTGACGCGGTGATGCTGTCGCACCGCTGGCTCGCCTTTGTCGGCGATCATGCCTATCACGCGGTGATGAAGCTCAACCTCACGGTCAACACCGTGCGGCGCTGGCTGGGCAAGCCCTATTGGTCGCTGTCGAAAGCGGCCAAGCACAAGGTTAAGAACGCGGTCGAGTTTATCTCGCGTTACGAGGAAATCGTGGCCCGCGCCGCTGGCGAACGCGGGGTTGACGGGGTGGTATGCGGGCATATCCACACCGCCGAATTCCGCACTTTCGAACATAATGGACGGCCGGTAGAATACTGGAATGATGGCGATTGGGTGGAGGGCGGCAATGCGCTGGTCGAACATCACGATGGCCGCATGGAAATCCTCAACTGGGCTGATGAAATCAAGCGCCGCGAACAGGCCGAGGCCGCCGCCGCCGCCGCCGCTGCCCCGCAGGAACGGGCGGCGGCGTGAACCGGCACGCGGGCTTTCCCTTCGCAGGCGCGCCCGCACGGCTGGCCGGGGGGGTGCCGCGCTCGATCGCGATCATCACCGATGCCTGGCACCCGCAGACCAACGGCGTGGTGCGCACGCTGGCGACCACCTGCGATGTGCTGCGCGGCTGGGGCCATGACGTCACGGTGATCTCGCCCGATCAATATGCCTCGATCCCCGCGCCGACCTATCCCGAAATCCGCCTTGCCCTGACTGCGCCGGGCGCAGTGGGGCGCAGGCTGGCGGCGATCCAGCCCGATGCGGTGCATATCGCCACCGAAGGCCCGCTCGGCTTTGCGGCAAGGCGATACTGCATCAGGCGCGGTGTGCCTTTCACCACCGCTTATCACACCCAGTTTCCCGATTATCTGGCGCGGCGCACCGGCCTGCCGCCAGCCGCGTTCTGGCCCTATATCCGCTGGTTTCACCGCCCGGCAAAAACCATCATGGTGGCCACCGAAACAATCCGCGCCGCCCTGCGCGAACAGGGCCTTGATCAGCTTACCCCGTGGAGCCGGGGGGTGGATCTCGCCTGCTTTTCGCCCGACGCGCCGCCGCCGCCCGAATATGCCGGGCTGCCGGGGCCGATCCTGCTCTATGTCGGGCGCGTGGCGGTGGAAAAGAACATCGAAGCTTTCCTCGGCTGTTCCTATCCCGGCACCAAGGTGGTGGTGGGCGATGGCCCGGCCCGCGCGAGCCTTGAGGCAAAATTCCCTGAGGCGCGGTTCCTCGGCAAGCGCACCGGGCGCGATCTGGCGGGCTGTTATGCGGGCGCGGATGTATTTGTGTTCCCCAGCCGCACTGATACCTTCGGCCTTGTCGTGATCGAAGCGCTGGCCTGCGGCACGCCGGTCGCGGCCTTTCCGGTGGCTGGCCCGCTCGATATCGTAACCGATGATGTGGGCGCCCTGTCGGATGATCTCGCCCGCGCGATTGATGCGGCGCGCTATTGTGATCGGGCCGCCTGCGCTGCCCATGGGGCAAGCTTTTCATGGGAAGCCGCCACCCGGCAATTCCTCACCGGGCTGGCCGCACTGGAGGAAGCCGAAGCCGTCTCGCTCGCCGCTGCGCCTGCGTTCTGATCTTTGGCCGTGCTGTGGCGCGGGGAGGCGGGGCGGGTGGTCTGACACTAAGACGAATCCATTTCTTGCCGTTTCAAGCGTGATCGCCTATCTGGGCGCGGCTAAGGCCGCTCCGTGAGGGGCGGCCCTTATATTTTGCAACGGAGATTTCCTCATGGCCACCAAGGATCAGCCCAAGCCGCTGATGCCCCATGCCACCGCGACCTGGCTGGTGGACAACACTGCCCTGTCGTTCGAACAGATCGCGGAATTCTGCGGCCTGCATATCCTCGAAGTGCAGGCGATGGCCGATGATCTGGCCAGCAGCAAATATACCGGGCGCGATCCGGTGCATGCGGGCGAGCTGACCCAGGCCGAAATCGAAAAGGGTCAGGCCGATCCCGCTCATGCGCTCAAGATGCACAAGGCCCCGGTCGAAGTCACCCGTACCAAGGGCCCGCGTTACACCCCGGTGTCCAAGCGGCAGGACAAGCCCGATGGCATCGCGTGGATCATCCGCAACCATCCCGAGGTGTCGGACGCGCAGATTTCCAAGCTGATCGGCACCACCCGCAACACCATCACCGCGATTCGCGAACGCAGCCACTGGAACATCCAGAACATCCAGCCCAAGGATCCGGTGACGCTTGGCCTGTGTTCGCAGCGCGAACTCGATGCCATGGTCGCCAAGGCGGCCAAGCGCGCCGGCGTGGTGGAAGATGCCGAGGCTCCGGTCGCGCCCGTGCGCAATGATCGCGAAAAGCTGATCGAGGAACTGCGCGCCGAACGCGATGCGCAGGTCAAGGCTGCGGGCGAAGCCGCGCAGGAAGCCGAGGCCGAAGCCTGGCTCGCCGCGCGCCGCGCTGCCGAAGCCGCCGAGGAAAAGATTGATCCGGAAAGCGGGTTTATCTGAGGGGCTGACCCTCATAATCCCGGAATCGTCGCCCCGTGCTTGACAAGGGGCTTGGCTTTCTTGGGTCGCGCGGCCTGAAGAAGCAGCCAGGCCCCGGATCCCCGGCCTTCGCCGGGGCAGGCAAGTCCGGGGCGACGCATTTTGGCGAAGGAAAACCCGATAATCGCCCGACTTTCGCTTGTGCGCCGGGCGATTGTGCGCCAAACTTGCTGACATGAATGTCAGTAGCCTCCCCTATCATCACCCGACCCCTTACGCGACGCAGTTCGAGGCTGTGGCCCTGCCCGCCATGCTGGAACGCACCACCGGCAAGGCGCCTGCTGCGCCCTTCCTGCATTTTCTCGGGCGGACCTATTCCTATCAGGACATCTTAAGCGAGGCCCGCCGCTTTGCCGCAGGCTTGCAGGCCGCCGGGATCGAGCCCGGGGATCGGGTCGGCCTGTTCCTGCCCAATGTGCCGATCTATGCCTCGGCCTATTACGGCGCGATGATGGCGGGCGCGATTGTGGTGAATTTCTCGCCGCTTTATTCGGTCGAGGAACTCAGCTGGCAGGTCGCGGATTCGGGCACGCGGCTGCTGGTGACGCTGAACGTGCCGGAACTTTACGCGACGGCAGCCAAGGTGCTGGCATCCTCCGATCTGGAAACGCTGGTGGTGGGCGAACTCGCTGCGATGCTGCCGTGGGTGAAGGGCGCGGCGCTCAAACTCCTGAAACGCAGCCAGATTGCCGATGTCGCCTATGGACCAGCCGTGCGCCGCTGGGCCGATATGACGCCCGCCGCCGCGCCTGCGCCGGTCGCGATTGATCCGCACCGCGATCTGGCGCTGCTGCAATATACCGGCGGCACCACCGGGCGGCCCAAGGGGGCGATGCTGGGGCATGACCAGCTCAGCATCAATGCGCAGCAGGTGGTGGCGATCAACCCGGCTGCCGATCCTTCGGCCGAGGTGTTCATGGGCGCGCTGCCGTTTTTCCATGTCTTTGCCAACACCGCGCTGCTCAATCATGCGGTCGCCTGCGGGGCGTCGATCGCGATGGTGCCGCGGTTTGAAACCGCGCAGGTGCTTGCCACGATCCAGAAATATCGCTGCACCGGCTTTCCCGGCGTGCCGACGATGTTCCAGGCGATGCTGGATCATCCCGATCTCGCCAAGACCGATCTGTCCAGCCTCAAGGTGTGCATTTCAGGCGGTGCGCCGATGCCTGCGCCCGTCCATGCCCGCTTCGAGGAGGTGACAGGGGTGCGGCTGGTCGAAGGTTATGGCCTCACCGAAAGTTCGGGCGTGGTGTCGGCCAACCCCTATGAAGGCACCCGCAAGCGCGGCACTATCGGGCAATTGGTGGCGGGCACCGAAATCCTGCTGCTCGACAAGGAAGACCCCTCGCGGCTTGCCCCCGCAGGCGAGCCGGGCGAACTGGCGGTGTGCGGCCCGCAAGTGATGCGCGGCTATTGGAACCGGCCCGAAACCGATGCCGAGACCTTCGTGATCCGCGATGGCAAGCGCTACCTGCGCACCGGCGATGTCGCGCGGGTGGATGCCGACGGGTTCCTCGAAATTGTTGACCGGATCAAGGACATGATCGCGGTCGGCGGGTTCAAGGTGTTCCCCAGCGTGGTCGAGGATGTGATCCTTGAACATCCGGCGGTGAAGGAAGCGCTCGTGATCGGGGTGCCCGATGACTACAAGGGCGAAGTGCCGCGCGCCTATGTCACGCTGGAACAGGGCGCGGCGGACAGCGCGGGCGATTTGCGCGACTGGCTCAACGCCCGGATCGGCAAGCATGAACGCGTCGATGAAATCGTGATCCGCGAGGCGCTGCCGCGCACCATCATCGGCAAGCTGGATCGCAAGGCGCTGCGGGCCGAAGTTTTGTAATTCAGCGACGTCCGCCCTTGCTCTTGCATCTCCCCTCCACTTGGGGAGGGGGTGGGGGTGGGGGTGGGGGTGCGGCCTTATCAGGGGCGCAGCTCGGCCTACTCCGCCGCTGCCGCGCCGCCTTCGATGCTTTTGAGCGGCTGGCGCCCGTTGGGGGCAAAGCGCCCGTCCACCGCCGCGCCCTGTTCGATGGTGAGCGCATCATAATGCACATCGCCTTCGATCCGCGCGGTTTTAAGGATCACCAACTCGCGCGCGGTGATCGAACCCGTCACCTTGCCTGCCAGCCGCGCGCTTTCAGCGGTTACCGCGCCGTGGATCGCGCTGCCTTCGCCCTGCACCAGCGCGGCGCAGCGGATATCGCCTTCCACCGTGCCATCAATGTGCAGATCAGCCGAAGCCACAATATCGCCGGTGATCGTGACATCCGCCCCGATCACCGAAAAGGTCGCGCCGCCAGCCATGGGCCTACTGGCCGCCCTTGGCGACGAGAGCGCGGGCGGGTTCTGATCCGCGGGCTTCTTTGAGAACATCGGGTGCAGCCTCCAGAAACGGGCGCGGATTGATCGCGCGGTCATTGATGCGGACTTCGAAATGCAGGTGCGAACCCGTGGAACGGCCCGTGCTGCCCATCCCGGCGATCTGGGCCCCGGCTTCGACCGGCTGGCCGGGGCGCACATCAAAGCGGGCAAGGTGGGCATAGCGGGTCATCATGCCATTGCCGTGGGTAATCTCCACCGTGTTGCCATAGCCTGATCGCCAGCCGACAAAGCTGACCGTGCCCTTGGCCGCAGCATAGATCGGTGAGCCGATGGCGCCCCGGAAATCAAGGCCCGCATGCATCGCGCCGCGCCCGTTGAAGGGATCGCGGCGATAGCCAAAGCCCGAGGTGATATTCTCTGCCGTGGCCGGCACCACCTGCGGGATGCCTTCGAGCGCCCGTTCCAGCACGGCCATGCGGGCAAGGCTGAAGCCGAGCTTTTCAAAGCGCGGATCAAGATCATCCGACGTGCCGCGCGTGAAGGCTTCGAACGGGCCGCCCATTGCCTGGCTGGTTTGTGCCGTCATCAGGCGCGGATCGAGATTGAGCTTGCGCATCGCCGCTTCGGCGCGGCGGGCACGGGCGTTGGCAAAGCGGGTGAGCTTTTCCGCCAGCGCGATCTGGCGCGCTTCGAGTTCGGCAAGGCCGCGTGCCTTGGGGAACACTGCGCTGACCTTGCGGATGGTGGCGGCGGTTTCGGCGGTGGAATCCGTGACGCTGGCGTCGGGTTCGTCGGCGATGATGTCCTCGGGCAGCATCTGCGTCATCTGTTCGAGGAATTTCTGCTGCGCTTCGAGATCGGCGACGACACGGTCAATATCGCCGGAATAGGCTTTGAGCCGTTCGCTCGCGGTGGCGACGCGGGCTTTTTCATTGGCGAAGGAGGCAAGATCAGCCTCGGCGCGCCAGGTGCTCCAGCCCATCACCGCCAGCGCCAGCAACCACAGCACCAGCGCCGCTGCCACCCCGCCTGCCACGCGCATCTGGAGGCGCGACGACAGCTTGATGAAGCGCACCTCGCCGTGCGAGCGCATGAAGAATTCGCGATCTGGGAACCACTCTGCAACGCGTTCGCGCCACGGACGAGCGGTGATTGGATCTGACACTGCGGCCCCGAGTCTTTGCTTTTTACATTGGCGTCCCGGATTGGCCCGCTAGCAGCGCTGCGGGGTGGATGCGAATCGAGTCTGCCCCGGCAAGGCAGGGCGAAGGCGATTTGCGACGAGCCGTTAAGACTCGCGCCCTCGTGCCTGCCCCTAGGTAAAGTCACGGAGGCACAGGCGCTGTTCGCAGCCACGAATCGGGGGTGCGCGGCGCCCGAATGACACGCCTTGCAAGGCCTGCTAATGACGCAGCCCATGAACATCCAAGCCGCCTCTGTTGCCGCCGCCGATCCTCCCGAACTGGTCGGCGAATGCGCTCGCCGCGCCCGTATTGCGCAGGCCGCGCTCGCCGCCATGCCGAGCGCGGCGCGCGCTGCCGCGCTGCACCTTGCAGCCAGCCATCTGCGCGCCGCTGCGCCTGAGGTGATTGCGGCCAACAGCCAAGATCTCGCTGCGGGCCGCGCCAGCGGGCTGTCGGGCGCCATGCTGGACCGGCTGGCATTGGACGCAGCGCGGCTTGAAGCCATTGCGGCAGGGGTGGATGCCGTGGCTGATCTGCCCGATCCGGTGGGGCAGGTGATAGATGCCTATGATCGCCCCAATGGCCTCAGGATGCAGCGTATCCGGGTGCCCATCGGCACTATCGGGATCATCTATGAAAGCCGCCCCAATGTCACCGCTGATGCCGCTGCCCTGTGCGTGCGGGCAGGCAATGCCGCGCTGCTGCGCGGCGGCAGCGAGGCAGTGCATTCCAACCGCGCGATCCATGCAGCCCTGGTGGCGGGCCTTGCCGCAGGCGGCGTGCCCCAAGATGCCGTGCAGCTGATCCCGACGCAGGACCGCGCAGCCGTTGGCGCGATGCTGACCGCAGCGGGCCTGATCGACATGATCGTGCCGCGCGGCGGCAAGGGGCTGGTCGCGCGCGTGCAGGCCGATGCGCGCGTGCCGGTGCTCGCGCATCTCGATGGCATCTGCCACACCTATGTCCACGCCGCCGCCGATCCCGCCATGGCGCGCGCCATCGCCCTCAATGCCAAGCTGCGCCGCACCGGCATTTGCGGGGCGATGGAGACGCTGCTGATTGATGCCGCCTTCCCCGATGCGGCCGGGCTGGTGACGGCCCTGATCGACGCAGGATGCGAAGTGCGCGGCGATGGCCGTGCGCAGGCGCTTGATCAGCGGGTGATCCCGGCCAGCGCGAATGATTGGGACACCGAATATCTCGATGCGATCCTCTCGGTCGCGGTGGTGGATGGGCTGGAGGATGCGCTCGCCCATATTGCGCGCCATTCCTCGGCCCATACCGATGTGATCGTGACAGCCGATGAGGCCGCGGCAGAGCGGTTTCTGGCTGAGGTCGACAGCGCCATCGTGATGCATAATGCCTCCTCGCAATTTGCCGATGGCGGCGAATTCGGGCTCGGCGCGGAGATCGGCATTGCCACCGGCAGGCTGCATGCGCGCGGGCCGGTCGCGCTCGAAGGGCTCACCACCTACAAGTGGCAAGTGCGCGGGCAAGGCCAGACCCGTCCTTGACCACGCCTGCCCTTACCGGCCTGCTTGGCGGCAGTTTCAACCCCGCGCATGGCGGGCACCGCCGCATCAGCCTGTTCGCGGCTGACGCGCTGGGGCTGGACGAGGTGTGGTGGCTGGTTTCGCCCGGCAATCCGCTGAAGCCCAAAGCGGGCATGGCCCCCTTGCGCGCCCGGCTCGCCTCGGCGCGCGTCCAGGCGCGCCGCGCGCGGATCATTCCCACCGCGATCGAAGCGCAGCTGGGCACGCGCTACACCACCGACACGCTGCGCGCGCTGCGGCGGCGCTATCCCAAGCGCCGTTTTGTGTGGCTGATGGGCGCGGATAATCTGGCGCAGTTCCACCGCTGGAAAGACTGGCGCCGCATCGCGCGGACAATGCCGATTGCGGTGATCGCGCGTCCGGGCTATAGTGATGCTGTCATGACGAGCCCCGCCATGGCCTGGCTCAGGCGTTATTCGGTGCCTGCCGCCAGCTTTCGGAAACGGGGGCAATGGAGCGCACCGGCACTGGTCTTCCTGCGTTTCGATCCGGATCACCGCTCGGCCACGGCGCTTCGCCGTGCCCATGCCGGGTGGGCCGGGACTTATCTTGGAACCCCTGAACGACCTCGACCACCCTTGCGCGACCGCCTGACCCATCGCCGCATCACAAGTGTGCGACCAGCATGAAACGCCCGATTCGCGTTTTGGCTGATCGCCCCCATATGCAGCGCTGCGCCGGGCCGCTGAGCCCTGAACTCTGGAGAACTGCACTTGCCGATGACCGAGGCGTTTTACGCAGCCGTGCCGCTGGGCGCGGTCAAGGCTGTGGCTGATTTGAACAGCCCTGCCCACACCTTGCATGATCTTGTCATGTCGCAGCTTGACGATGATCAGGCGCAGGAGATCGTGTCGATCCCGCTCGCGGGGAAAAGCTCGATTGCCGATCACATGGTGATCGCATCGGGCCGTTCGACGCGGCAGGTCGCCGCGATGGCGCAGAAACTGGCTGAACGGATCAAGCAGGCCGGGCTAGGCCCGGTGCGGCTCGAAGGCCTGCCGGCTGCTGATTGGGTGCTGATCGACGCGGGCGATGTGGTGATCCACCTGTTCCGCCCGGAAGTGCGCAGCTTTTACAACCTTGAACGCATGTGGTCGTTCGAGGGGAGCGAAGCGTCGATGCTGGGCCGGAACTAGCCGCTTTTTGGTTGCGTGCCCGCCTGCGCGGGCACGTCATCGGCGCGTTTTTGTGTTCCGCAGCCCGTCCGGGCTGCGAAATCCTCGCTCATGCGGCCTGAAGGCCGCGTCGCTGCGGGCGGCCGGTCGGCCTTGCGGCGGCGGTGCCGCCGGAATCGCTCTGTTTCTTGGGGGTCGTTCTCATTCTCCTCCACATCATCGCGCGCGGGAAAATTGGCCGCTCGCCCGAGGGTGAGTTGGTGGAGCGTTATGCCAAGCGCATGACCTGGCCGGTCAGGATCACCGAATGGCCCGATACCGGCGCGGGCAAGGCGGCTGATCCGCTCTCCCCGCACAAGACCGTGCTGCTGGATGAACGCGGGCGCGCGATGGCTTCGGAAGATTTCGCGGCGCTGCTCGGGCGCTGGCGCGATGATGGGGTGCGCGAGGTGCGCTTCATGCTGGGGGCTGCCGATGGCCACAGCGAGGCCGAGCGTGCGGGCGCCGATCTGCTCCTCGCCTTTGGCCCGGCAACCTGGCCGCATATGCTGGCCCGCGCCATGCTGATGGAGCAGCTCTATCGCGCCGCCACCATCCTTGCCGGACACCCCTACCATCGCAGCGGCTAATCGGGCACAGTGCCGCCATGACGCCGCGCCCCTTCCTTGCCAGTGCTGCTGCTTTCGCGCTGCTTGGCGCCTGGGCGGCGATCGCGCCTGACAGTCAGGCTGCGCCGCCAATCCTGCTGATCGAACCGGCCAAGGCGAAAGACGAACTCGCGCGCGCCGCCCGCGAGGGCAAGGCCGCCGCGCTGCGCGCCGCCCGGCTGCAGCGCGAGGCCGAAGCCGCCAGCGAGGCCGCCACCCGCGCGGCGAGCGAGGCTGCCGCGCTGGCCGCCCAGATCCAGCAGGCCGAAGCCGGGATCACCGCTGCGCAGGCGCGCTATTCGCTGGCGCGCGCCGAACGCGCCCGGATCGCGGCCCGGCTCGCTGAAAAGCAGGAGCCGACCGCGCGCCTTGCCGCCGCCTTGCAGACCGCTGCACGCCGTCCGCTGGCGCTGGCCGCGCTGCAACCGGGTTCGCTCAAAGATATCGTCCATGTGCGCGCGGTGCTGGCGAGCGCGGTGCCGCAGATCCGCGCGCGCACCGCCGCCTTGCGCGGCGAACTTGCCGCAGGCCGCGCTGCCGAAGCCCGCGCCGCGCGCTCGATCACCGATTTGCGCAGCGCCGAGGCGGATTTGCGCGCCCGCCGCCAGCAGCTTGCCAGCCTTGAGGCGAGCCAGCGCCTTGCCTCACGCGCGGCACGCGGCAATGCGGTGCGCGAGGAAGAACGCGCGCTGGCGCTGGCCGAACAGGCGCGCGATCTGGATGGGCTGGTCGATCAGCTTGATCGGCAGGCGCGTGTCCGGCGCGAACTGGCTGCGCTGCCGGGGCCGATCCTGCGGCCCGCCGATCTTGCCAAACCGCTGCCTGCCGCAGCGCCCGCGCCCGCTGCCACCACCGCCAGCAAGCCGCCGCGCCTGCAATTGCCCGTCGCCGGGCGCACGCTGGCAGGGTTTGGCACCTTGCGCGAAAGCGGCGCGCGCACCACCGGGATCACGCTGGCGCCTGCAGCGGGCGCGCAGGTGGTGGCGCCGGCGCGCGGGCGGGTGGCCTTTGCGGGCGCTTACAAGGGGTTTGGCCGGATTGTCATTGTCGAACATGATGGCGGCTGGACCAGCCTTGTCACCGGCCTTGCGCGCACCGATGTCAGCGTCGGGCAGAATGTGATCGGCGGCAGCCCCATCGGCGTGGCCGGTGAGCGCGATGCGCCGGTTACCATCGAGCTGCGCCGCGCAGGCACCCCGGTCAATCCGCTGCAATATGTCGGCTAGTTTGGGCGGTTGGACGGGGGCCAAACGCGTCTATCTGGCGTTAAGGCCTGCAACACTATACACCTCCCCCTGCAAGGAGCCGAGCCACACCCTATGAATATCGCCGCATTGCTGCGCAGCGCCGCACTCGTCACCGCCGTCGCGCTGATCCCGACTGCCACGGCCACCATGGCGCAGGTCGATGGCCGCGCCGGCCCTGAATTCGCCAAGCTGTTCGCCGTCTTCCAGCGGGTGAAGGCCAGCTATGTCGATACGGTCGAGGATGATGTGCTGGTGCGCGGCGCGATTGACGGGATGCTGGCCGCGCTCGATCCCCATTCCGCCTATCTGGACGGGCCTGCGCTGCAGCGGCTCGAAACCATGATCGACGGCAATTATTCGGGCCTTGGCCTGTCGGTGCAGATGGATCAGGGCGCGGTGAAGGTGATCTCGCCGTTCCGCGGATCGCCTGCCGAACAGGCGGGGATCAAGGCGGGCGATTTCATCACGCATCTGGATGGCAAGCTGATCTATGGCGGCGATCTGGATGATGCGGTGGCGCAGATGCGCGGGCCTGCGGGCACGACGATCCAGCTCACCATCTTCCGCCCCGGCCGCGATGAACCGCTCGAACTGCCGGTGACGCGCGGCGTGATCACGCTGGAACCGGTGACGCATGAACTGGCCGCGGGCAAGGTCGGGGTGATTTCGGTCAACGAATTTTCCGCCAATGTCGGCGCCAATGTCTATGCCGCATGGCAGGCGCTGAAGAAGGAATCGGGCGGCCGGATCAATGGCCTCGTGCTGGATCTCAGGAACAATCCGGGCGGCAGCCTGGACGAATCCGTCGCGCTGTCCGATCTGTTCCTCAAATCGGGGCGCATCGTGTCGCAGCGCGGGCGGGCGCGGGGCGAAACGATCCTCTATGATGCCGAAAGCGTGTTTCGCGGCGATATGGCCGAAGGCGTGCCGCTGATCGTGCTGATCAATGCAGGCTCGGCCTCGGCCTCCGAGATTGTCGCAGGCGCGCTGCAGGATCACCGCCGCGCGCTGATCATGGGGGATCGCAGCTTTGGCAAGGGCAGCGTGCAATCGCTGCTGCCGCTGGGGCCGGATGCGGCGCTCAAACTCACCACCGCGCGTTATTTCACGCCGTCGGGCCGTTCGGTGCAGGAAGGCGGGATCAAGCCCGATATCACCGTGCCGCAAATCTCCGATCCCGATTACGCCAAGCGCCAGAAATACCAGACCCGCGAAAGCGATCTGCGCGGGCACTTGATCAACGAGCTCGGCATCAAGGATGAAGAGATGGAAAAGGATACGATTGACGATCCGCGCTTCCAGCTCACCTCCGATCAGCTGAAAGAACAGGGCGTGGAAGATTTCCAGCTGCATTACGCGATGGAGACCCTGCGCCGCACCACCCGCAGCACCGTGGCGCTGCGGGCTGCGCCCAAGCCGTAAGCCGATTTGCGATGAGTGGTCTGACACAAGCGCGCTGGCTGGCGCTGGCGGTGCCGTCGGCGCTGCTGGCGGGCGCCTATGTGGCGCAATATGGCTTTGGCCTGCCCCCGTGCGAGATGTGCTGGTGGCAGCGCTACCCGCATTTTGCCGCGATCCCGCTGGCCGGTGCGGCGTTTGTGATGCAGCCGGCTCGGGTGTGGGTGGCACTGGCGGGGCTCGCGATCCTCACCTCGGGGCTGATCGGCGGGTTTCATGCGGGCGTCGAATATGGCTGGTGGCAGGGGATTACGGGCTGTTCCACGATCCCTTCGGCGCTGGATGTGATGGACCCGCGCGCCGCCCCGCTCATCCGCTGTGACCGCGCGCCGTGGACGCTGCTGGGCATATCGCTGGCGGGCTTCAACTTTCTGATTTCTTGCGCCAGCGGTGCGGCCATTGTGGCGCTCGCCGCGTATCGCAGGTAAGGCATTGCGCTTGAAGGAGGCGCCACGCATGGACCGCACAGAACTCCACCGGATGATCCGGGTCGATCAGGCAGGCGAATTCGGGGCAACCCGGATTTACGAAGGCCAATTGGCCGTGATGGGTGATCGCGGGCCGCATTCGGCAGAAATCCGCCACATGGCCGAGCAGGAGGCGGAACACCGCGCCAAGTTTGATGCGCTGCTGGCCGCGCGCGGCGTGCGCCCTACGGCGCTGCATCCCTTCTGGTCGGCAGCGGGCTATCTGCTCGGCGCAGGCACGGCGCTGCTTGGCCCCGAAGCGGCGATGGCCTGCACCGCGGCGGTCGAGGAGGAGATCGACAAGCATTATACCGAGCAGCTTGATCGGCTGAAGGATACCGGCGCTGATCCCGAACTCGCCGACATGATCGAGGCTTTCCGCGAGGATGAGCGTGAGCACCGCGATGCTGCCCTTGCCAACGGGGCCGAGCGTGCGCCCGCCTATCCGCTGCTGGCAGGCGCGATCAAGCTGGGCTGCCGCATCGCGATCCGGGTGAGCGAGCGGGTGTAAAGCCCCCATTCAGGCCCCGGCCCCTAGACAAGCCCCTAGACAAGGCGGCGTGAATGCGGGCATTGCTCCGCCAGCCGCCACACCAAGGGCACCACAACAAGGATTGGGCCTCGATGAAAGCGTTGATCCCCGCTGCGAGCGCTGCTCTGGCAGCCGCTGTGCTGAACATCACTCCCGCGCAGGCGCAAGGCCCGGCGGGTGAGCGCATCAACATGGTGATCGCTTACAACGAAGGCGAATGCCCGGTGGCCAAGCCGGGCGAGATTGTGGTGTGCGAAATCCTCGTCGAGGAAGAACGCTACCGCATCCCCTCCACCCTGCGATACAGCGACAACCCGGCCAACCGATCGCGCGCCAGCCGGCTTGATTCGATCAAATATGTCGGTGATTTCGGCGCGCTGAGCTGCGATGCGGCAGGCGCGGGCGGCTTTACCGGCTGCACGCAGAAATTCGTCGAGGCCTGGGGCAAGGACAAGTCCGAAGCGGACGCGGTGCGTTTCGGCCAGCTTATCAATCAGGCGCGCGAAGAACGCCTCAGCGAGATTGACGAAACCGCCGCCGCCGAACAATCGCGCGTCGAAATGATCGAGCGCGAATATATGCAGCGGCTCGAACGCGAACGCGCGGGCCAGCTGCCGGGCGAGGATGCGATGCCGGTGCCGGGTGCGACACCCCCCCGCCGCCTGCCACCCCGCCTGCCACCTCGCCTGCCAAGGGGGGCCCTGCGACCAAGTCTGTTCCCGCCGTCGGCCCTTCGCCTGACGAGTAAATCTTACATCCCGTAATAGTCGCGATACCATGCGACAAACTGCCGCACCCCTTCGCGCAAGGGGGTTTGCGGGGCATAGCCGGTGAGGCGTTCCAGCAGGCTCGCATCGGCCCAGGTTGCAGGCAGATCGCCTGCCTGCATCGGCAGGAAGTTCTTGATGCCGATGCGCCCGCATTCCTCCTCGATGGCGGTGATGAAATCCATCAGCCGCACCTTGTCGCTGTTGCCGATATTGACGACGCGAAACGGCGCTGCGGGCGATAGGCTGTCGCCCGGCATGATCGCCGCCGGGCTGGTCGGGCGCACCGGCACGCAATCGATCAGCAGGCGGATCGCGCGCACCAGATCGCTGACATAGGTGAAATCGCGGTGCATCTCGCCGTGGTTGTAGATGTCGATCGGGGTGCCTTCGAGGATGCCGCGGGTGAACCGGAACAGCGCCATATCGGGCCGCCCCCACGGGCCATAGACCGTGAAGAAACGGAAGCAGGTGGTCGGCAGGTTCCACAGATGGGCATAGGAATGGCCCATCACTTCATTCGCCTTCTTGGTGGCGGCATAGAGCGTCAGCGGCGTATCGGTGTGCTGGCCTTCGTGGAACGGCAAATCGGGGTTGGCACCATAGACCGAACTGGTCGATGCCATCAGCAGGTGTTCCACCCCCAGCTCGCGCGCGCATTCCATCACGTTGAAGGTGCCCACCAGATTGGCATTCACATAGGCCCGCGGATTTTCGAGGCTGTAACGCACCCCGGCTTGCGCGGCGAGGTGGATGATCACCTGCGGGCGTTCGGCCATGGCGATGGCGTGAAGCCGGTCAAAATCCTCCAGCATGCCTTCGTGCGCGGCGAAACGGGGATGCTGGCCGAGCAGTTCGTGCCGCCGCTGTTTCAGGCGCACATCATAGTAATCGGTCATCCCGTCATAGCCGACGACGCGCCAGCCTTCAGCCAGCAGCAGATCCGCCAGATGATAGCCGATAAATCCGGCTGAGCCGGTGATGAGCGCTGTTTTCATTATCGAAATTCTTGTCTCAGGACAGCGCGATGTCGGGCGCGTCTTCCTGCTTCATCCCGATGATGTGATAGCCGGCATCGACGTGATGGGTTTCCCCCGTCACGCCTGATGCAAGGTCGGACAAGAGATAAAGCCCCGCCCCGCCGACATCCTCGATGGTGACATTGCGGCGCAGCGGCGCGTTCAATTCGTTCCATTTGAGGATGTAGCGGAAATCGCCGATGCCGCTGGCTGCCAGCGTCTTGATCGGCCCGGCGCTGATGGCGTTCACGCGGATATTGCGCGGCCCCAGATCATTGGCGAGATATTTGACGCTGGTTTCCAGCGCGGCCTTGGCCACGCCCATCACATTGTAATGCGGCACCACTTTTTCCGCGCCGTAATAGGACAGCGTCAGGATCGCGCCGCCGCTTTCGGGCATCATCGCGGCGGCGCGCTGCGTGACAGCAACCAGCGAATAGGCCGAGATATTCATCGTCAGCAGGAAATTTTCGAGGCTGGTATCGACATACTTGCCGCGCAATTCGTTCTTGTCGGAAAAACCGATCGCGTGGACCACGAAATCGAGGCTGTCCCAGCGCGCTTGCAAGGTGGCGAAGGCGGCATCGAGCGAGGCCATGTCCGACACATCGCATTCGAAGGTGAAATCACTGCCCAATTGCTGCGCCAGCGGGATCACCCGCTTGGCCAGCGCTTCGCCCTGATAGGAAAAGGCCAGCTCTGCGCCTTGTTCGGCAAGCTTTTTCGCAATCCCCCATGCCAGCGATTTGTCATTGGCAAGCCCCATAATCAGGCCCCGTTTGCCTGCCATCAATCCAGTCATAGTGCCACCTCCTTGGCACGCTCCCCGCCGCCCCCTTGCTGCGCGAGCGCTGCATTCAATTCCGCGCCGATAACGACCCCGAGCCCGATGAGCCAGAAAAAGAACAGCGTCACCATGATTCCCGCCAGCGATCCATAGGTGAGATCAAAGCTGAGGAAATAGCGCAGGATCACCGGCAGCGCGGTCGCAACCGCGATCCACCAGCCTGCCGTGGCCAGCGCGCCGGGCCATTTGGGGCAGGGGTGCAGGCGAAACGGCGGCGGCGTGAGGCTGTAGAACAATGCCCACAGCGATGCCGCCAGCAGCACAGCGGGCACCAACCGGCCGATCCTGAGCAGCGCGATCACCTCGCCCAATTGCGGGAAGGTGGACAGGATCACCTGCTGCGCCGCGCCAATCGCGACTTGCACAAACAGCGACAGCATCATCGCCACCACGCTGGCAAGGATCAGCCCGATCGAGCCGAGCCGGTATTTCCAGAAAGCCGTGCCGCTATTGTCCGCCTTGTAGGCGCGGCGCAGAATATCGCGGATGGTTTCGACAAGGCTGGAGACCGTCCACAGCGCCACAATCGCCCCCAGCCACAGCACCCAGCCGGTGCGGGCATTGATCGCGGCAATTGCAGCGGGGCGGATTTCGGCGGCGACGGCGGGCGGCAGGCTTGCCACCACGCCCAGCACCAGCGCTTCGGCCTGCGCCGGGCCGCCGATCAGCTGGAACAGTGCCGCGCCGAGGATAAAGAACGGGAACAGCGCCAGCATCGCCAGATAGGCAAGGTTGCCTGCGTGGATGAAGCCATCCTCGAAAGTCCTGCTCACTGTCCGGCGGGCCACCGCAAAAGCGCGGCTGCCAGGCGCCAGCACAGCGTGCAAGCTCTGGCTCACAGCCCGAATTTGTCGCGCACCCGCGCCGGATCGACCCATCCTTCGAGCCGTTCTGCCAGCTTTGCCAAGTCCTTGGGCAGCTGGATTTCAAGGCTGACCAGCTGATCGCCGCGTTCGGGCTTGCCATCTTTCATGCTGCCGCCCTTCTTCGTCCAGCCCTTGCCCGCCAGCCGCATCACCGTGCCGCTGTTGGTGCCGGGCAGGATGGTGAGCATGACCGGGCCATCGGCGGTCGGGCATTTCACCTTGGCCCCGCGCACCGCTTCATCAAGGGTGAGCGGCAGGTCCATGCGGATATTGTCGCCATCGCGGCGGAAGAACGGGTGCTGGCTGATCTCGATCATGACGATGCCATCGCCATTGCCGCCGGGGCCGGGGTGGCCTTTATTCTTGAGGCGCATCAGCGTGCCGTCTTCGACGCCGGCGGGCAGTTTGAGGCTGATGGTCTTGCCATCGGCCAGCGTGATGCGCTGATCGCGCCCTGATGCCGCATCGACAAAGGGCACGGCCAGCCGGTAATTGATATCGGCACCGCGTTTGGGCGGCGGCGGCGGCGGGCGCTGGCCAAACCCGAACCGCGAGCCCGGCGGCGGTTCCTGCCGGGCGCGCGCTCCACCGCCGAACAGGCCTTCGAACAGATCGGACAGATCGACATCATCCCCGCCAAAGCCGCCGAAATCGCCCGGCCGTCCGCCCGGCCCTGAGCCGCCCATGCCTGCGCCACCGCGCCCGCCCATGCCCGCAAAGGGATGGGCCGGATTGCCATTGGCATCAATCTCGCCGCGATCGAACTGGGCGCGCTTGTTCTTGTCGGACAAGAGATCATAGGCGCGCGTCGCGTCGGAGAATTTCTCCGCCGCCTTGGGATTATCCTTGTTGCGATCCGGGTGCAGTTCCTTGGCCAGCTTGCGATAGGCGCTCTTGATCTCCGCTTCGGACGCCGTGCGGGCAATGCCCAGGGTGCTGTAAGGGTCACGCATCACCGTTAGCTAGGTGAGCGATCCGCATGGCGCAAGATGCAGGGGTGCAATCATTGCAACACGATTTTGTGCGCAGCGGCTTTGCCATGGCAACCTTCGCCGCCTAGAGCGCGTAAGGCTGAGATGCGACAAGAGGTAACCGATCATGGATGAGAGCAAGGCGCTGGATGCAGCCCAACTGGCCGATAGCGTGCTGCCCGCAGGCGCTGATCCCTTTGCGCTGTTCGACGAATGGTTCGCGCTCGCCCACACCTCCGAGCCCAATGATCCCAACGCCATGGCGCTGGCCACGGCGACGCCCGATGCCGCGCCTGCGGTGCGCATGGTGCTGCTGAAGGGCCATGGGGTAGAGGAAGTGGCAGGCGGCGGGTTCACCTTCTTCACCAATGCCGACAGCCGCAAAGGCGCGCATATCCGCGCCAACTGCCAAGCCGCGCTGCTGTTTCACTGGAAAAGCCTGCGCCGCCAGATCCGCATCGAAGGGCCGCTGATCGAAGTTTCGCCGCAGCGCGCCGATGCCTATTTCCACTCGCGCCCGTATAAAAGCCAAGTCGGCAGCGCGGCGTCAGACCAGTCGCGCCCCTTGCCCGAACGCCAGACCTATCTCGATCGGGTCGAGGCGCTGTGGGCCGAACATGCCGCAGCGGGCATGGTGCCGCGCCCGCCGCACTGGACGGGCTTTACGCTCTCACCCCGCCGCATCGAATTCTGGATTGATCGCGACAACCGCCTGCATGATCGCCGCGAATTCACCCGCGCCAGCGCCGATGCGCCGTGGGCCGATACGCTGCTGTACCCATGACAATGCGGATCCCCTATTGGCACGTCGATGCCTTCAGCGCGCAGGCCTTTGGCGGTAATCAGGCAGCGGTGATGGTGCTGGAGGAATGGCTGGCGGACGACGTGCTGGTGGCGATTGCGGCGGAAAACCTGTTTGCCGAAACCGCCTTTGTGGTGCGCGATGCCAGCGGAGAGGCCGATTGGGAGCTGCGCTGGTGTACGCCGACCTATGAAATCGCGCTGTGCGGCCATGCGACGCTGGCGAGCGGGCATGTGTTGCTGGGGCGTGATGGCGGTGAGCGGGTAACTTTCCGCACGCGGCAATCCGGCATTCTTGAAGTGGTGCGGATGGGCGAGGCTTACGAACTGGCGCTGCCTGCGATTGCCACCGCGCCCGATACCCGCGAAAATCAGGCCGCAGCGATCCGCCTGCTTGGTGCAGAGCCGCTGGAGGTGTTCCGTTCGCCGCTTGGCTATAACGTCTACCTGCTTGCAGACGAGGCGGCGGTGCGCGGCCTTGCGCCCGATATTCGGGGGCTGGAAAAGCTCGGCACTGATCAATTCATCGCTACCGCGCCCGGCACCCGCAGCGACATCGTCAGCCGGGTGTTTGTTCCGGGCGGCGGGGTGGATGAAGACAGCGTGACGGGTTCAGCCCATGCGGCGCTCACGCCCTATTGGGCGGCGCGGCTGGGGCGAACAAGCTTCACCGCGCATCAGGCGAGTGTGCGGGGCGGCAATCTCAGCCTCAGGCTGGACGGCGCGCGCGCCTGGCTCGGTGGGCCCTGCGTGACGGTGGTCGAAGGGGTGTTCTACCTTTGACACCTCGGTCGCGCAGCGACCGCAAGCCCGACCGGGCGCCCGCAGCGGGCGCAGCTTGCTGCGCGTCTAGCGAGGACCGCGCGCCGGATGGCGTGCGGAAAACTAACGAAGTGGATACAACGCCAGAACGTCCGCTGCCTGCTGCAACATGGGCGGGCGCTCGGCACTGTCGGAATGGCCAAGGCGCACCATCGTTACGCGCTGCTCGGGCGAGACCAGCACATATTGGCCCATGTGGCCGATCAGCGAAAACAGGCTTTCGGGCGCGCGTTCGGGGAACAGCGGATGCTTGCCCTCGCTGCCGGGAATCGGGCGGTTCAGCCAGATCTGAAAGCCATATTGCGGGCTGGCCGGGCTGGGGGTGAGCATGGCCTCGACCCAGCGGCTCGGCACCAGCTGCGTGCCATCGGGGGCGCGGCCCTTGCGCCGCAGGAATTCGCCCAGCTTTGCCCAGTCGCGCGCGGTCGCATGCATCAGGCTGCCGCCGATCAGCGTGCCGCTCGCATCGAATTCCAGCACCATCGAGCCCATGCCGAGGGGATCAAACAGCCGCTCCTTGAGATATTCGCGCATCACCCGCGCACGGGTGGCAGGGTCTGTGCTGGTGGTGAGCGCGCTCGCCGCAATATCGGCAAGGATCACGCTGGTGTTGGAGGAATAGACGAAGGTCTCGCCCGGCTCATGCTCCAGCGGCTGTTCGCGCGCCCAGCGCGCCATGTCGTCGCGCCCGTCGAGGAACAGCATGCGCACTTCAGAGGATTCGTAAGGCGGATCGCCCGCCTCGACATGGCGCAGGCCGCTGCGCATCTGGAGCAGGTGGCGAAGCGTGATCTCGGCGCGCGGATCGCCGGGGCGCTGCCATTGATCGACCGGCGCAGGCGCATCAAGGCTGATGAGGCCATCGGCCACCAGCATCCCGATCAGTACGCCCGTGACCGTCTTGGCCATCGACCAGCTGATAAAGCGGGTGTCCTTGTCATAGCCCGGCGCGTAGCGTTCGGCGGCGAATTTGCCATCGGCCACCACCACCACTGCGCGGGTTTCGCCCAGCCCTTCGCCCGTGAACAGATCATCCACCTCGCGCGCCAGCTGATCGCGCGGCGCGCCCGCCGTGTCGGTGACAGCGGCAAGCGCTGCCTCGGATAGCGGCGGCGGGGCAGCAGGCGCATTGCCGCATCCGGCAAGCAGCAGCAGGCTTGGCACAAGGGCAAGGGCAGGGCTAAGGAGCAAAAGGCGGCGCGGCATCATTGCGCCTTCAATCCCTGATGGAACCCGGCTTGGCAATGGCGAAAACGGCGGCGAAAGCACCTGCATCTGCATCACTATCCCCGCGGCGCAGGGGTTCGCTGGCCGTGTGGGTGCTGCTGGCACTCGCGCTGGGGCTGGTGGCGGTGTTCATCGCCTTTCGCGAGCCGATCAGGGGCTATGCCGGGATTGCCACGGCCTATTCGGCGCGGGTGGCCTGTTCGTGCCGCTTTGTCGCGGGGCGCAGCCTTGGCGACTGCGCCAAGGACAAGCTGGCGGGCATGGAGCTGGTGACACTGGTGGATGACGAAGCCGCGCGCAGCGTCACCGCGCGCTTCCCGCTGATGTCCTCCACCACCGCGACCTACCGCGAAGGCTATGGCTGCGTCTTGGAGAAGTGGGAGGGTTGAATAGCCTTGTCGTGCCACCTTGCGGTGGCGCAGACCCCCCGCCCCGCCTCCCCACCCGGCCACCAATGATACCATCAGGCTATGGTGGCCGGGTGGGGAGGCGGGGCGGGGGGTCTGCGTTCGCGCTAGCGAACCGCAATCAAAGACCTACTTTCTCCGTCGCATCGATCCAGCCGCCGCCGATCACCCGCTCGCCCGCATAGATCACCGCCGCCTGCCCCGGTGCGACGCCGAATTCAGGCGCGGCAAAGCGGATCGTGGCGGGCGCGCCGTCTCCCAATGAGCCTTCGAGCGTGACGGGCACGGGCTTGGCAAGGCTGCGCACCTTGGCGGTGAGCGGCGCATCGGGAAGGGCGCCGATGCGATTGGTCTCGATCAGCTGCGCGGCTTTAACCGCCAGCATCCGCTTGGGCCCGACGCGCACTTCGCGCGCTGCCGCATCGACACCGATCACATACAGCGGCTCCGCCTGCCCGCCGATTTCGAGGCCTTTGCGCTGGCCGACGGTGAAATGGATAATGCCCTTGTGCGTGCCGAGCTGTTCGCCGCTTGCCGCGTGGACGATAGCGCCTGGCGCGGCGCCTTCGGGGCGCAGCTTGGTGACGATTTTGGCATAATCGCCATCGGGGACAAAGCAGATGTCCTGCGAATCGGGCTTGGCCGCATTCCTCAGGCCCGCGCTCTCCGCCAGCTCGCGTACTTTCGTCTTCGGCAGCCCGCCCAAGGGAAAGCGCAGGTAATCGAGCTGCGCATCGGTGGTGGCGTAAAGGAAATAGGACTGATCGCGCGCCGGATCGCCAGCGCGGTGGAGCTGCGCCGTGCCGTCCGCCCCGATCACCCGGCGCACATAATGCCCGGTGGCAAGGCAATCTGCGCCAAGCTCGCGCGCCATGCGGAACAGATCGGTGAATTTGGGGCCCATGTTGCAGCGGATGCAGGGCACCGGGGTGCGCCCGGCGAGATATTCATCGGCAAATTGCTCGACCACATCCTCGCGGAAAGCGGTTTCGTGATCGAAGACATAATGCGCGATGCCCAGCCGATCCGCCACGGCGCGGGCATCGCGGATATCATCGCCCGCGCAGCACGCGCCCTTGCGCCCGGTGGCTGCGCCGTAATCATAAAGCTGGAGCGTGATGCCGATCACTTCCGCGCCGCTGGCATGGGCGAGCGCGGCCACCACCGAACTATCCACCCCGCCGCTCATCGCCACGACGATGCGGCAATCGGCGGCGGCGCGCGGCAGATCGAACAGGCTGGCGGCATCAAGCCTGAAATCCGGGCTGGCATCAAGAATGGGGGTATTGTCCATGGAAAGTCGCGCGCCCCTTATAGCGCCGCCCCGGCCTTTAGGCCAGCCTTGCCCGCGAGCGCCGGAATATTCCTAAGGCGGGGTAAATTGCGGCTTTACCCGATGTTGACACCCCTGCGCTAAGACAGGCTCCCATGTTCGAGAAATCACCCTCCTTTGGCCGCGTCTCGCCTGCCCCTGTTGGCCGCAGCGATGACGAGGTGCGCGCCCTGCCGCCGCGGCGCGGGGACACCGCCTTGAAGGCGATCGAATGGTGCGATCTGGCCGCCCGGCTCGAAGCTGCGCGTGATCTGCGCCTTGCCCTGCGCCACGAAGCGCGCCGCCATATCGAAGATACCGCCGCCAGCTTCAGCGATGCGGCTGCGCAATATTTCCGCACTCTCGAACAATCCAAACAGCCCGTTAACCCTGGCTCTTTAGACGAGCATAAAGGTTCGGCCCCTATTGTTCCGGCTGATGAAACCGACACGGCAGCAGGCATGTTGCCCGCAGGTTTCGGCCGGGATGATGCGAAAGATGAGCAATGATTGAAAACCAGGACTTCCGCCCCGCGCAGGTGATCGGTCCGCTTGGCGAGCCGCTGACCCTTGCCGACCTGCCGCCGCCCGAGACCAAGCGGTGGGTGGTGCGGCGCAAGGCCGAGGTGGTGGCCGCGGTCAGCGGCGGCCTGCTGACGATCGACGAGGTGCTGGCGCGCTACAATCTGACGCTGGAAGAATTCGCCTCGTGGCAGCGCGCGGTGGACCGTTCGGGCATGAAGGGCCTGCGCGTCACCCGCCTGCAGGATTACCGCAAGCTGTACGAGCGCCAGCTTAAGTATTGAGCCGCGCTGCAAGCGCCTTTTCCCTGCCGCAAATAGCGCCTAGACCTGCCCCCTGCCGACGCTTGGTCGGCGGGGCGGAGGCATTGTGAGCGAGATTTTCGGCTTTTTGTGGTTTGTGGTGATGGGCGGCTTTGTCGGCTGGCTCGCCAGTCTGGTGATGCGCCGCGATGCGGATATGGGCGTGATCGCCAATGTGGTGGTGGGGGTGATCGGCTCGTTCATCGGCAACTCGGTGTTTTCGTTCATTTTCGGCACTGGCCGCATCGGCGGCTGGCCGCCTGACCTGTCGGGCATTTTTGCCGCGGTGGCGGGGGCCTCGCTGCTGCTGGGGATCGTCAACCTGATCCAGCGCGGACGGCTGCGCTAAGGCTCGGCGCGGGCAGGCTGGCGGGAACCTTTGGCCTGTGCGCTTCGTCTAGGCTCAAAGTCATCAGTCGATAACCCGATTGGTTCTTGGCGCCGGTGCGCCTAACAGGAATTGCGCAAAGTGCTCTATCGGAGTAATACACCCTACAGCAGCACGGGGCGCAGGGTGGCGAGCGCAGGGTGGCAGTCCCGCAGCAGATTGCCGCTCCACCCTTGCGTGAAGGAATGGCAATGAATTACGAAACCACGATCACCGCTGAACTGGCCGATGGCATCCCCACCGATGTCGGGGCTCCTGCGTCGGCGAGCGGTCCGGCGATCCCGCGCGGCGTGATCATCGCCGGGCTGGGCATTATCGGCCTGTTGCTGGCGATTGCGGCCTATTTCGTGCTGTCGGGCGGTGAGCCGGTGCCACGGCGATGACAATTCGCAGGCCCCCGCCGTTACCTTCATCACACCGGGCAAGACCACGGTGGCCGGCGAGATCGAAGCCCCCGGCACGCTGGCCGCGCGCCGTCCGATGCCGGTGGGTGTCGTGGGCGAAGGCGGGCAGGTGCTGCGCGTCACGGTGGATGCGGGCGACTGGGTTCAGGCAGGCCAAGTGCTGGCGGTGATTGATCGCGCGGTGCAGGCCCAGCAGGCCGAGGCCCAGGCGGCGCAGATCGAAGTTGCCCGTGCCGATGCCAAGCTCGCCGAGGCCAATCTCGCGCGTGCGCTGCAACTGGTCGAGCGCGGCTTTGTCACCAAGGCCAATGTCGATCAGCTGACCGCGACGCGCGATGCCGCCGTCGCCCGCGTCAAGGTGGCCGAAGCCCAGCTGCGCGAATTGCGCGCCCGCAACGAACGGCTCAATATCTATGCGCCCGCGGCAGGCTATGTGCTGCAACGCAATGTCGAGCCGGGGCAGACCGTGGGCGCAGGCAGCGGCGCGCTGTTCACGATTGCGCGCGGCGGCGAGATGGAACTGCTCACCCAGCTCAGCGAAGATCAGCTGGCCGGCCTGCCGATGGGCACCTCGGCGCTGGTGATCCCGACCGGATCGGACAAGCAGTTTCGCGGCGAAGTGTGGCAGCTTGCCCCGGTGATTGATCAGGCGACCCGGCAGGGCACGGCGCGCATCGCGCTGGCCTTTGCGCCCGAACTGCGCCCCGGCGGCTTTGCCACGGCGCGCATCAGCAGCGGCGCGGTGACGGCGACGATCCTGCCTGAAAGCGCGGTGCTGGCCGATGGCGAGGGCAGCTTTGTCTATGTCATCGACAAGGACAACAAGGCCGAACGCCGCGCCATCAAGACCGGCATGGTCACCAAGGCGGGTGTGGTCATCACCGAAGGCCTCACCGGCAGCGAGCGGGTGGTGCTGCGCGCCGGCGGGTTCCTGACCCCCGGTGAAAGCGTCAACCCGCAGCCGTTCAAATCGTGATAGTCATACCCATCAGCAACAGGCGGCACCCGCAATGAGCCTTCGCAACATCTCGGCCTGGTCCATCCGCAATCCGGTGATCCCGCTGGTGTTCTTCACGGCGTTGCTGATCGCCGGGATTGTCAGTTTCCGGTTCATGGATGTGACCAACAACCCGGATGTGGAATTTCCGGCGGTGATCGTCACCATCACCCAGCCGGGCGCTTCGCCGACCGAGATTGAAAACCAGATCACCCAGCGCATCGAAAGCGCGGTGCGTTCGATCAACGGAGTTGAATCGATCCAGTCCACCGCGCGCGAAGGCAGTTCCACCACCGTGGTGGAATTCGAAGTCGGCGTCGATGTCACCGAAGCGCTGAGCGAAGTCACCACTGCCATCGGCGGGGTGCGCGGCAGCTTGCCCGACGGCATTCTCGAACCGCGCATCAACAAGGTGAACGCGGTGGGCGAACCGATCGGCTATGTCGCGGTCGAAGCCGATGACATGACGATCGAACAGCTGAGCTGGTTCATTGACGATACCGTCGCCAAGCGGCTGCTCAAGATCGAAGGCATGGCCGAAGTCGGCCGGTTTGGCGGGGTTGACCGCGAAATCGAAGTGATCCTCGATACTGCGCGGATGCAGGCGCTGGGGGTTACAGCCTCGCAGATCAATGCGGTGCTGCGGCAGGTCAATCTTGATGCGGCAGGCGGGCTTGCCGAGGTTGGCGGGACGCGGCAATCGCTGCGCGTGCTGGGCAACAGCAAAAGCGCCTATGATCTCTCGCAGCTCCAGATCCAGCTGGGCGCCGGGCGCACAGTGCGCCTCGCCGATGTTGCCACCGTGCGCGACGGCTATTCCGAACGCACCTCGATCGGCGAAATCAACGGCAAGGAAGTCGTCAATTTCTTCATGAACCGCGCGCGCGGCGCATCGGATCTCGCTGTCTATGATGCGGCGATGGAGGAGATCAAGAATATCGAGGCGGAGACGCCCGGGGTGAAGTTCATCCCGCTTTCAACCACCACCAATTACACGCGCGGACAATACACCTCCTCGATCTGGGCGCTCGTTGAAGGCGCGCTGCTGGCCGTGGTGGTGGTGTTCCTGTTCCTGCGCGATTGGCGCGCGACCTTTATTTCGGCCGTGGCGATCCCGCTGTCGGCGATCCCGACCTTCTGGTTCATGGATTTGATGGGATTCAACCTCAACTTCCTGTCGCTGCTGGCGCTGGCGCTGGTTGCCGGGGTGCTGGTGGATGATGCCATCGTCGAGATCGAAAACATCGTGCGCCACATGCGCATGGGCAAGAATGCCTATCAGGCCAGCATTGATGCTGCCGATGAAATCGGCCTGCCGGTGGTGGCCACCAGTTTCTGCATTGTCGCGGTGTTCTTCCCTGTTGGCCTGATGCCGGGGATTTCGGGGCAGTTCTTCCGCAATTTCGGCTTCACCGTGGTGGTCGCCGTGCTGATGAGCCTTGCGGTTGCCCGCATGGTGACGCCGCTGATGGCGGCCTATTTCCTTGAGTCCAAGGGCCATGCCGAACATGGCGGCGGCAAGTGGATGGATCGCTATCTCAGCGTGCTCGCCTGGACGCTGGATACCGGCAATCTGCACGCGCGCCGCGCCGGTCTCACCCCGCCGCGCCGGCGGGCGTTTTATGTCATCGGCCTGCTGCTGACAGTGCTGGCCCTGCTTGGCGTGACGGGCGCGGCGATGTTCATGATGTTCGGCTTCGTATGGTCGTTCGACGTGCCCAAACAGATTGCCAGCGCGGTGTCGAGCGATCCCTACGGCGCGGTGCACAAGGTTGTGGCCAAGATTTTCGAAGTGGTGCTGCTGCTGGCGGTTTCGGTCGCCGCGCTGGCGGCCGGGCTGGGCGCGTTCAAGCTGATCGAGGTCATGGGCAACAATGCCAGCCGGTTTGGCCAGGGCGTGCGCTATCTCACCGCCCGTTTTTACGATCACCGTATCTGGATGCTGGGCGTCGGCTGGTTTTCCTTCCTCGTCACGCTCCTGCTGTTCGGCCAGCTTCCGCCCCAGTTCCAGCCCAGCATCGACAGCGAAAACAGCCGCGTCGAGATCGAGATGGTGCCCGGCACCACGCTCGCCGAGGCCAAGCGTGTGGTGAACGGCGTGGCCGACCGGCTGCGGCAGGAGCCCGAGGTGGAGCGTCTGCTCGAACGCGTCCGGCTGGGCGAAAGCTCGACGGTGTTCATCACCCTCAAGGAAGATCGCAAGCGGTCCTCGATTGATTTCGAACGCGAACTGGCCCCCGAACTGGCGCAGATTCCCGATGCGCGCGTGCGGTTCCAGTCGCAGCGCATCGGGTTCGGTTCGGGCCGCGATCTCACCGTCATGCTGGCGGGGTCTGATCCGGTCTTGCTGGAACAGACCGCTGCGACGCTGGTGGAGCAGATGAAGGGGCTCAAATCCGTGGTTGCCCCGCGCATCAGTGCTGATCTCAACCGCCCGGAAATCATCATCACCCCGCGCGAAAAGATTGCTGCCGAACTGGGCGTGACAACAGTCGCGCTGTCGCAGACGATCCGCATCGCCACGCTGGGCGAGATCGAACAGAACGCGGCGCGCTTCTCGCTGTCGGATCGCCAGATCCCGATCAAGGTGCGCCTGTCGGAATCGGCCCGCGCCGATTACCGCACCATCGAAAACCTGCCAGTGCAGACGCTGAACGGCGGTTCGGTGCCGCTTGGCCAGGTGGCAGACATCACCTTCGGCTCCGGCCCGACCGCGATCCAGCGCTACAACCAGAACCGCCGCGTGCTGGTGGGCGCTGATCTGGCCGCAGGGGTGCTGAAGGGCACAGCGCAGGAGGAAATCGACAAGCTGCCGATCCTCCAGAGCCTGCCGTTGGGCGTGGTTCGCGATGTGGTGGGTGAGGACAAGATCCAGCAGGAACTGGTGTTCAACCTCGGTCTTGCCATCGCGGCTGGCTTGCTGTCGGTGTTCGCGGTGCTGGTGCTGCTGTACAAGCGGCTGATGAGCCCGCTCGTCAATATGAGCTCGCTCGCGCTCGCGCCGCTTGGCGGGGTGTTCCTGATCTGGCTGCTGGGCCAGCCGCAATCCATGCCGGTCTATATCGGCATCCTGCTGCTGCTCGGCATTGTCTCGAAGAACTCGATCCTGCTGATCGACTTCGCCATCGAGGAGATGAACAAGGGCGTGCCCAAGCTGGAGGCGATCATGGATGCAGGCCACAAGCGCGCCCAGCCGATCGTGATGACGACAGTCGCGATGACAGCGGGGATGGTGCCGGTGGCGCTGTCGCTGTCGGGCGACGGGGCCTGGCGTCAGCCGATGGGGATCGTGGTGATCGGCGGGTTGATCCTGTCAACGCTGCTGACGCTGCTGATCGTTCCGGCGGGCTTCAGTCTGGCTGACGGGTTCGAAAAGCGGTCCGGCCCGTGGCTCTCGAAGCGCTTCCTCACCTTCAAGCCCGGCGACGACAAAGCGCAGCCGATTGCGCCCGAAGCGCCCCAGCCGGCGGAGTGAGCCGCGCGTAAAGGCGTGACCTCGGGCAGCAATTGCGGCTAAGGGCACAGGGATGGCCAGCACGCCCCCCTTGCGCCCCATGCTTTATCGCGGCGAACCGGTAACAGCGGATCGCGCGCGGCGCATGCGCTGGACGGCTACCGGCATGCTTGCCGCGATGGCGGTGATCTTTGCCGTCACGCATGGGCTGGTGGGCGGGCACCCCGTCTGGGGCTATGTCAACGCCTTTGCCGAGGCCGCGATGGTCGGCGGGCTGGCCGATTGGTTCGCGGTGACAGCGCTGTTCCGCTACCCGCTTGGCCTGCCGATCCCGCATACCGCGATCATCCCCAAGAACAAGGATCGCATTGCCGATACGATGGCGGCCTTCCTGCAGGAAAATTTCCTCACTCCTGCGGTGGTGGCCCGCCGCATGTCGGGCATGAATGTGGCAAAGGCGGTCGGCGATTTCCTCACCGCCGCCCCCGAACGCGGGGCCAGCAGCGATCCGCGCGCGCGCATCACCAGCGGGGCGGCGGAATTGCTGGCCGAAGTGCTGGAAAGCCTTGATCCCGAACGGCTCGGCAATCAGGTGCGCTCAGGCCTCGCCAGCCAGATCGCCAAGCTCGACATCGCGCCGCTGGCCGGCCGCATGCTGGAAAGCGCGATGGTGGATCGCCGCCACCAGCCGCTGATTGATGGCTTTGTGCGCTGGGCGGGCCTGACGATCGAGGATAACGAGGAAACCCTGCGCGAGATCATCCATGGCCGCGTGGCCGGCGTGCTGCGCTGGACGGGGCTGGACAAGACGATCAGCTCCAACGTGCTGGACGGGCTCTATAAATTGCTTGCCGAAGTGCTGATTGATCCTGACCATCCCTTGCGCTTCAAGATCGAGGAAGGCCTGCAAAAACTCGGGCAGGATTTGCAGCACGATCCCGAAACGCGCGAGCGGGTGGAGAGCCTCAAGATCGAACTGCTGGAAAACCCGGCGGTGGCGGTGTGGTGGACAGGGGTGTGGGAACGCGCCCGCCTGTCGCTCATCCGCCGCGCGCGCACGCCCGATTCAATGATGGGGCAGGAAATGCGCAAGAGCCTCGCGGACTTGGGCGCAGCGCTCCAGCAGGATGCGCGCCTGCAACACCAGATCAACCGCTTTGCCCGCCGCACGCTGGTGGGGATCGCGACACGCTATGGCGGGCAGATCGTCAAGCTGGTGTCAGAAACGGTCAAGCGCTGGGACGCGACCACCATCACCGGCCGCATCGAAAGCGCGGTGGGCCGCGACCTGCAATTCATCCGCATCAACGGCACGCTGGTGGGCGGGCTGGTAGGGATGACGCTGCATTTCATCACCACGGCGGTGCTGTGAGCGCGCCGGGCATGATCCGCCATGCCTGACACCGGTGCCCGGCGGCGCAGCCTGCTGCTCGGTGCAGGCATTGGCCTGCTGGGCGCGGTGATACTGGCCCTTTCGGCGTCCACGATCCTTGTCTTTGTCATGACCGTTGCGAGCGGTGGGGCGGTGATCTTCTGGGATGAAGGCCGCTGGATGGGCTTGCCCATTGCGCTCGCGGTGCTCGCGGTGGCGCTGGCGCTGTATGTTGGCCGTAATCATGGCCCGGAGGCAGATGGGCCGCACAGCGACACGATCAAGCGCTTGCTGATCGCGTCCTTCTGCCTGCTGGTCTCCACCCTGGTGTTTCCCTCAAGCGTCCACTGGCTCGCCGGGCAGCATCTGGAGGCGCGCGGCTACACGCCATGCGGCAGAAGCTTCTGGATCGCGCCCGACCGCATGCCCGACCGCGCAGCGGCGCTGGCGCGGTGCGAAGAATGGCGACATGGGTAAGCGGCGTCAGACCCGCACCGAACACGGCACGCTGGTTGGCGGGCCGGTGGGGAACGGGCTGCACTTTTTAAGAGCGCTGGGCCTTAGTTGATCTGGTAGGTGATCGAGGTCGCGTAGAAAGACGGCATCGGCACACCGGCTGCATCGCGGGCCGGATCGAACTTTGCCTGTTTCATCACCTCGCAGGCGGGCAATTCAAGTGCGCTGGTATTGGTCGCCTTGATGATGGTGCAACTGTCCACGGTCCCTTGTGCGTTCACCATCACGCGCATGCGCATGATCCCCTGTTCGCCCGCCAACAGCGCAGAGCCCGGATAGGTCGCGGCAATCTGCTGCACCAGCGCATCCCGATTGCGCCAGCGCGGCCCGTTCTGCGCGCTGCGCAGCCGTTCGGGATCAAGCCCCCAGTCTTTGACCAGCGAGGCGGTGCAATCATTCATCACCTTCAAGGCTTCCGCCATCGGACCGGTTTCGAGCCGCACGATCTGCGCGCCCTGCTGCAATTCGACAAACCGCACGCCTGCGCCCGCGGATACATTCAGCATCGGGATCGCCCGCCCGCCTTGCGCCGGATCATCGGGCGCGGCTGCGCTGTCGCCTTTGGCAACGTCAATCCCGGAGAAAATCACCGCCGCGCCGTAGCCTTCCATTTTCCCGGCGAAGGGGCGGCTTTCAAAGCCCGGGGTGTCCGGCGCAAATCGGACTGTGGTGCGCCCACGGCTAGCAAATTTGCGATAGGATCGCCCGCCCACTGTCATCACGAAGCTTTCGCCCGGCCAATATTGCCGCAAGCTCAGGATGTGCTGTTCCGGTTCTTCGCCGAACACGCGGATGAGGCTGCACACCTCCTCGCCATAATCGACATTCCAGTTGCTTGCCGGTTTCAGCACCACAGGCTTGGCATGGGCAGGCGCGGCGAGGGCGGCAAAGGCAGCGCCAGCCACAGCCAGCGCGGCGGGTGTTTTGTGTGCGACCATGAAAAAACCTCCGACAGGCGCGCAGTCTGCCGGAGGTTTTCACCAGAATAAAGCCGCTTGCGATGAACCGCTTACAGCGCGCCGGTGAGTTCCGGCACGGCGGTGTAAAGATCGGCGACAAGGCCGATATCCGCCACCTGGAAGATCGGGGCGTCTTCGTCCTTGTTGATGGCGATGATGACCTTGGAATCCTTCATCCCCGCCAAGTGCTGGATCGCGCCCGAAATGCCGACCGCGATATAGACTTCCGGGGCGACGATCTTGCCGGTCTGGCCGACCTGATAGTCGTTGGGCACATAGCCTGCATCCACCGCAGCGCGGCTGGCACCGATGGCCGCGCCGAGCTTGTCTGCCAAAGGCGTGATCACGCTTTCGAAGGTTTCGCTGTCCTTCAAGGCGCGCCCGCCCGACACGATCACCTTGGCGCTGGTGAGTTCGGGGCGCTCGCTCTTGGCGATTTCGGAGGAGACGAAGCTGGAGACACCGGCATCGCCTGCGCCGCCCACGGCTTCGATCACGCCTGCGCCGCCTTCAGCCGCTGCCTTTTCAAAGGCAGTGCCGCGCACGGTGATCACCAGCTTGGCATCGGTCGCCTCGACAGTGGCGATGGCATTGCCGGCATAGATCGGGCGGGTGAAGGTCTTGGGCCCTTCGACCGACAGGATTTCGCTGACCTGCATCACATCGAGGTGCGCCGCAACGCGCGGGGCGACATTCTTGCCCTGCGTGGTGGCAGCAGCGAGGAACGCATCGTGATGCTCCATCAGGCTGGCGGCGAGCGGGGCGACGTTTTCGGCCAAGCCATTGGCATAGGCCGCATCATCGGCAACGTGCACCTTGGCAACGCCGGTGATCTTGGCAGCCGCTTCGCCCACGCTGGCGCAATTGTGGCCCGCCACCAGCAGGTGCACTTCGCCCAGCTTGGCCGCAGCGGTGACCACTGCGAGCGTCGCGTCGTTCACCTTGGTGTTGTCATGTTCGACGAGAACCAGAGTCTTCATGGGAATGTCCTCTTAACTGGGGCTCAGGCGATGCCGAGCGCCTTGACCTTTTCGACCAGTGCCGCAACGTCAGCGACCTTTTCGCCCGCCTGCCGCACCGGCGGTTCGGCGACCTTGAGAGTCTTGAGACGCGGGGTCAGATCGACGCCGTAATCGCCCGCGGTCTTCACATCGAGCGGCTTTTTCTTGGCCTTCATGATGTTGGGCAGCGAGGCGTAGCGCGGCTCGTTGAGGCGAAGGTCGGTGGTGACGATGGCGGGGAGCGCCAGCTTCACGGTCTGCAAGCCCCCATCGACTTCGCGCTTCACGGTGACAGAGCCAGCGTCCACTTCGACGGTGTTGGCGAAGGTGCCTTGCGGGCGGCCCATCAGGGCGGCGAGCATCTGGCCGGTCTGGTTCGAATCGTCCGAAATCGACTGCTTGCCCAGAATGATGAGGCCGGGGGCTTCTTCTTCGGCAATGGCTTTGAGGATCTTGGCGACGGCCAGCGGTTCGACTTCCTCATCGGTTTCGATCAGGATCGCGCGGTCTGCGCCCATGGCGAGCGCGGTGCGCAGGGTTTCCTGCGCCTTGGCCGGGCCGACGCTGACAGCGATGATTTCTTCGGCCTTGCCCGCTTCCTTGATGCGGATCGCTTCTTCGACCGCGATCTCGTCAAACGGGTTCATGCTCATCTTGACGTTGGCCAGATCAACGCCCGAGCCATCCGCCTTGACGCGCGGCTTGACGTTGTAATCGATCACCCGCTTGACGGGGACGAGGATCTTCATGGGTGTTCCTTCCTCTCAAAGAATCACAGGTACGCTATGCCCCCCGCCTAGCTTGCGTTTACGTAAACGTCAAGCAGGGCGGGCCCGGCATTTTTGGTAACAAGGCGTGCGTTCAGGCGGCCTTCTTCACCTCGGCCACGATCTTCTTCGCCGCATCGCCAAGGTTATCGGCAGCTACGATGGCCAGACCCGATTGGTTGAGGATCGCCTTGCCTTCGTTCACATTGGTGCCTTCAAGGCGTACCACCAGAGGAACCTGCAGGTTCACGTCCTTGGCGGCCTGCACGATCCCGTTGGCGATCACGTCGCATTTCATGATGCCGCCAAAGATGTTGACGAGGATGCCTTCAACCGCCGGATCTTTCAGGATGATCTTGAAGGCGGCTGTCACCTTTTCGGTGGTCGCGCCGCCGCCGACATCGAGGAAGTTCGCCGGGAAGGCGCCGTTCAGCTTGATGATGTCCATCGTCGCCATGGCAAGGCCTGCGCCGTTCACCATGCAGCCGATGTTGCCATCAAGCTTGATGTAGGCAAGATCATATTCGGATGCTTCGACTTCGGCGGGGTCTTCCTCGGTCACGTCGCGCAGCGCTTCGATCGCGGGGTGGCGATAGAGCGCATTGCCATCAAAGCTCATCTTGGCATCGAGCACCAAAAGGCGGCCATCTTCGCTTTCGACCAGCGGGTTGATTTCCAGCATCTCGCAATCGGTGGCGAGGAAGGCATCATAGAGCTGCTTGGCCAGCTTCTGCGCCTGTTTGTTGAGATCGCCCGTGAGCTTCAAGGCAAAGGCGACGGCGCGGCCGTGATGCGGCTGGAAGCCTTGCGCCGGATCAATCGTGAAGGTGGTGATCAATTCGGGCGTATCATGCGCCACGGTTTCGATATCCATGCCGCCTTCGGTCGAGACCACGAAAGCCACGCGGCCCGAAGCCCGGTCAACCAGCAGCGAGAGGTAGTATTCGCGCGCAATATCAACGCCATCGGTGATGTAGAGGCGGTTCACTTCCTTGCCCGCTTCGCCCGTCTGGATGGTCACCAGCGTGTTGCCGAGCATTTCGCGGGCGTGGGCTTCGACTTCCTCAAGGCTTTTGGCAAGGCGCACACCGCCCTTGGCATCCGGGCCCAATTCCTTGAACTTGCCCTTGCCGCGCCCGCCGGCGTGGATCTGGGCTTTCACCACGTAAAGCGGCCCCGGCAGCTGCTTGGCCGCTTCGACGGCTTCTTCCACATTCAGCGCTGCGTGCCCGGCGGGAACGGCAATCCCGTATTGGGCGAGCAATTCCTTGGCCTGATATTCGTGGATGTTCATGGCGATGTGATCCCTTCCTTGATCGTCCTGGGGGAGGATGTGTCCGCGAGGCGCCTAAGCACGGATCGCCCCTCTTGAAAAGTGCTCTGTGCAGGGGCAACGCTGGGGTTTCGCAATGATCTGGCAAAAATGATAGACACGCATGATAGACAGTGGCCGCCTGCTCGAAATTGTCCGTGAAGCGGGCCGCATTGCCTATGCGCGCTGGCCGGGGGCGGGCCATGCCTTGCAAAGCTGGGACAAGAGCCCGAACAACCCGGTGAGCGAAGCCGATCTGGCAGTGGATCGCTTCTTGCGGCGCGAACTTTGCGCGCTGCTGCCATCAGCCGCGTGGCTATCCGAGGAGACCGCCGACGACAAGCTGCGCACGGCGAGCGGGCTGATCTGGCTGGTCGATCCGATTGATGGCACCCGCGATTTCGTGGCGGGCCGCAGCGGCTGGGCGGTGTCGGTCGCGCTGGTGAGCGGCGGGCGGCCCTTGATGGGGATCTTGGCCGCGCCTGCCCGGTCCGAGGAATGGGTCGCAGTGGCAGGGCAGGGCGCAACGCTCAACGCTGTGCCGCTGCGCGCCAGCACCCGGACCGCGTTTGCCGGGGCGCGGGTGCCGGTCCACACCCTGCCGCGCGAGGATGGCGATCTGGTCGCGGTGGAACAGCCCAATTCGATTGCCTTGCGGATCGCGATGGTGGCCGATAACCGCGCCGATCTGGTGGCGACGGTGCGCTGGGGCTATGAATGGGACATTGCCGCTGCCACCCTGATCGCGCGCGAGGCAGGGGCCGAAGTCACCGATGCCTTTGGCGCGCCGCTTGCCTATAACAAGCATGATCCGCGCGCCTTTGGCTTGCTGGTGTGTTCGCCCGCGATTCATGCCGCAGCGGTGGAGCGACTGGCAGAACGGGCCGCGCGGCTGAGCCAGCACAAGGACTGATCGCCATAAGCAAACGGGCCGCCCCGAAGGACGGCCCGCAAGCGCGACTGCGCGCCCGCAGCGATGCGGCCGCAGGTCGCATGAGCGGGGAAGCAGGGCTGCGGATGCAGCCCCGCTCCAATCAACGATTCCGGGCGGCGTTCACGTCGTCCTGGCTGATCGGGACGATCTTGATTTCCACGCGGCGGTTGCGCGGTTCATCGACATTGTCGCCAGTCGGCACGCGCAGATAGGCAGGGTCTTCGCCATAGCCGCGGGTCTCGATCCGCGCCCGCGCCACGCCGCGCGCGATCAGATAATCCGCCACCGCCTGCGCGCGCTGTTCGGACAGGCGCTGGTTGGTTGCAGGTGAGCCGGTGGTGTCGGTAAAGCCGAACACGTCGATCAGGCTGTTGGGATACTGCACCAGCGAATTCGCCACCGAATTGAGCGTTTCATAAAAGCCCGGATTGATCTGGGCCGAACCGCGCGCAAAGGTCACCCCGTCGGGCAGGCGCACGAGGATCGCGTCCTGATCGCCGACTTCTTCGACATCGACGCCGCTGCCGGCGGTCTGTTCTTTCAGTTCCCTGATCTGGCGATCATATTGCTGGCCCAGCACCGCGCCTGCCGAACCGCCGATGCCAGCGCCGATGATGCGCCCGGTATTGCCGCCGATCGCACCGCCCAAGAGATAGCCCAGCGTACCGCCAAGACCGGTGCCGATCGCCGTGCGCGAGACTTTCTGCTGGCCGGTGTTCGGATCGGTCACACAGCCGGTGGTGCCGAGCAGCGCCAGCGCCGCAGTACTGGATACGAGGATGCGTGAAAACTTCATGTCTATTCTCCCAAACGGTCCCGCCCCGAAGGGTGCCAGTAATCGCAGCCAACGGCAAGAGCTTCGCAAGGAACAGGCAATACCATGCCTGCCTGTCGGGCAACTTAACATAAGTTGGCCAGGGCGTTTTCGAGCACCCGATGCTGGCATCACCGGCTGATTGTGCTAGTCGGCGGATCGTGACACCCTTTCCGTGGACAGACCTTGTCATCATCATCGCGCTGGTTGTGCTCAACGGCGTGTTCGCCATGTCCGAACTGGCGATTGTATCGGCCAAGACCTCGACGCTGGAAACCCGTGCCGAGGGCGGTTCTGCCAGCGCGCGGATGGCGATTGCGCTGGCCGCTGATCCGGGCAAGTTCCTGTCCACCGTGCAGATCGGGATCACGCTGATCGGGATTATTGCGGGCGCTTATTCGGGGGCCAGCCTTGGCGGCCCGGTGGGAGAGCGGCTGGCGGTGCTGGGCGTGCCCGCAAAATACGCGGATGAAGTCGGCTTTGCGCTGGTGATTGCGCTCACCACCTATATCAGCCTGATTGTCGGCGAATTGGTGCCCAAGCAGTTGGCGCTGCGCAATGCGGTGGCGGTGGCAATGGTGATGGCGCGGCCGATGGCTTGGCTGGCGCGGCTGGCGGCGCCGCTGGTGTGGGTGCTGGATAAATCATCCGCGCTGGTGATTGCCCTGTTTGGCCTGCGCGCCGGAAACCAGGAAACCTTCACAGCCGAAGAATTGCAGATCATCTTTGCCGAGGCGACCCGTTCGGGCGTGATCGAGGCGGAACAGCACCAGATCCTGACCGGCGTGGTGCGGCTGGCCGAACGCCCGGTGCGCGAGATGATGACCCCGCGCACCGAAGTCGACTGGATCGAGGCTGATGCCGGCGACGAGGAAATCCGCGAGACATTGGCCGAAAGCCCGCATTCGCTGCTGCTGGTGGCCGAAGGTTCGCCCGATCATGTGCTCGGCGTGGTGAAGGTGCGCGATGTGCTGGCCGCGCAAGTCGCGGGCGGGCCGGTATCGGTGCGCGCGCTGATCCGCAAGGTCGAGGTGGTGCCCGATCAGCTTGATGCGATGGACGCGCTGCGCGTGCTGCAAGGCGCCGGGGTGGCGCTGGCGCTGGTGCATGACGAATATGGTCATTTCGAAGGCATCGTCACCCCGATTGATCTTTTGACCGCGATTGTCGGCAATTTTGCCAGCGATCAGGATGGGGGCGACATTCCGCAGATCGTGACGCGCGAAGATGGCTCGCTGCTGGTCTCGGGCGCGCTTTCGGCGGATATGCTGGCCGACCGACTAGGCCTTGAATATGGCGAAGACCGCGACTTTGGCACGGCGGCGGGCTATGCCCTGTCAGTGCTGAGGAAGCTGCCCGTCGAAGGCGAGGTGTTCCGCGATCAGGGCTGGCGGTTCGAGGTGGTGGACATGGATGGCCGCCGCATCGACAAGCTGCTCGTCAGCCGCGAGGATGCAGCTGCGGACTGAGGCACAACGTCAGTTTGGGGCCAACCCAACGGTCGCATAGCGACCGCAAGGCCGACCGGCCGCCCGCAGCGACGCGGCCTTCAGGCCGCATGAGCGAGGAAATCGCCCGCCGGATGGCGGGCGCAAATCAGGAAGGTATCACCGCCTGCGCGCTTGCCCCGTCGCCTTCGGGGGCGGCGATGATATCGCGGGTGACGCGGCCCTTGGCGACGGTGTTGGTGGCGCTATCGCCCACGGTGCTGCGGATGCCCGGCGCGGCGCTGCCCGCACGATCCAGCACGCTGGTTTCGATCTTGCTGCGCGGCGCAGGGCCGCCAAACAGCACGTCCAGCGCCTGTTCGGCGGCTGTGCCTTCAACCGGGCGGGGCGCACCGGCAGCCGGCGGGGTCAGCGAAAAATCGGGCGGCACCACCAGCGGGGCCTGCCGCTGCACCGCGAATTCATCGGGCCGATCACGGTTGAACAGTCCGCCGCTACCGCACGCCGCCAGCAGCATCGCGCCAGTGCCAAGGGCCAGGACAGTCTTGAGGTTACGCATGCTTACTTCTCCGAGACAGCATCAGAGCCGCTGAGGGCTGTGCCGTTTGCATCGTCCTTGTCGCTCACCAGCAGGCTGCGGGCAAGGATAATGACAACGCCAATGGTGATTGCCGCATCCGCGACGTTGAAAATGAGGAAGGGGCGAAAGCCTCCGATATGGAAATCGGCAAAGTCCACCACATAGCCCAGCGTATAGCGATCATAGATATTGCCGATGGCCCCGCCGAGAATCAGCGCGAGGCCCGCAATATCGCCAAGCTTGCGCTCGCGCATCAGCCACACCAGCACCACCAGCGCGATGGCCGCCGTCATCAGCACCAGCAGCCAGCGCATCTCCATATTGCTCGCCTGCAACATGCCGAGCGAAATGCCGCGGTTTTCGGTATAGGTGAGATCGAAGAAGGGCAGCAGATCAATATGGCCGACCCGGCGCAGATCGAGCGGGCCGGTGACGTACCATTTCGACACTTGATCAAAGGCCGCGATAAACGCTGCCAGCGCGAGGCCAATCAGGCGATTGCGGGTGATGAGATTGCTCACGCGCCGACCACGTCTTCGCACCGCCCGCACAGCGCGCCTTCGGGAAAGGCGACATCGGGCAGATGCCGCCAGCAGCGCGCGCATTTGTGGTGGGTGGTTTTGGTGACGGTCACGCTCTCGCCCTGCCCGCGCGTCACTGTCGCGGTGATGAACACTTCGGCCAGAGCATCATCGCCCGCGCCTTCCGGCACGGCGCTGGCTGGCACGATCACTTCGGCTTCGAGGCTGGAGCGGATCGTCTTGTCGCGGCGCAGCGGCTCGATCGCTTCGTTGACGGTGTCACGCAGGGTGCGCAGCGCGTCCCACTTGGCGCGATCCACCGCGCCAAAGGGCACCTCGGGCCATTCGAGCAGGTGGACGCTGTCGCCCTCAGGATAGCGGGCGAGCCACACTTCTTCTGCCGTGAACACGAGGCAAGGCGCAGCGTAGCGCACCAGCGCGTGGAACAGCGTATCGAGCACCGAGCGATAGGCGCGCCGCGTCAGGTTATCCGCACCGTCGCAATAGAGGCTGTCCTTGCGGATATCGAAGAAGAACGCGCTCAGATCCTCGTTGCAGAAATCGACCAGCAGGCGGGTGTAGGCGTTGAAATCATAAGCCAGCGCCGCCGCGCGCATCTTGCCGTCAAGCTCGCCCAGCAGCGCCAGCACATAGCGCTCCAGTTCGGGCATATCATCAGCCGCCACCCGCTCATCCTCGGTGAACCCATCGAGCGCGCCCAAGAGATAGCGGAAGGTGTTGCGCAGCTTGCGATACTGATCGCCGACGCCTTTGAGGATTTCATCGCCGATGCGGTGATCCTCGGTGAAATCGACGCTGAGCGCCCACAGCCGGATGATGTCCGCGCCATATTCCTCCATCACCTTCAAGGGGCTGATGGTGTTGCCGAGGCTTTTCGACATTTTCTTGCCCTTGGCATCCATGGTGAAGCCGTGGGTGAGGATCGTATCATAAGGCGCGCGGCCGCGCGTGGCGCAGGATTGGAGCAAGCTGGACTGGAACCAGCCGCGATGCTGGTCAGACCCTTCGAGATAGAGATTGGCAGGCCATGTGAGATCCGGCCAGCGCCCGCTGTCCAGCACAAAGGCGTGGGTGCAGCCGCTATCAAACCACACGTCGAGAATATCGGTGACCATCTCGAAATCGTCGGGGTTGTGATCCGGGCCGAGATATTCCGCCTTGCGCCCCTCGTCCCACGCATCGACGCCTTCCTCGCGCACCGCCGCGATGATGCGGGCGTTGACTTCCGGATCAGCCAGATAGGTGCCATCGGGCCGCACGAACAAAGTGATCGGCACGCCCCACGCGCGCTGGCGCGAGAGCACCCAATCGGGGCGGCCCGAAACCATTGCGCCGATGCGATTGCGACCCTTGTCGGGCGTGAACTGGACGCGGGCGATTTCGGCGCTCGCAATCTCTCTCAACGTCATGCCCCTTCCCTTGAGGGGAAGCGAAGCTGGCCCATCGGGCCAACGGGTTGGGGATGGGTGTTCGGCGGTCGCGGGCGTGGCACCCCCCACCCCCGGCCCTTCCCCTGAGGGGAGGGGAGAGCTCGAGGGGGGAATCCATCGGCACAAACCACTGCGGGGTGCAGCGGAAGATCACCTTGGCCTTGGAGCGCCATGAATGCGGGTAGGAGTGGTGGTATTCTCCCGCGCTGAGCAGCGCCCCTGCGGCGCGCAGATCGGCGCAGATTGGCCCGTCGGGCGCGTTGAAGGCATTGTTGATGACAGCGCGGCGGCGCTCCTTGCCCTCGGCGTCGCAATCGCTTGCGCCCAGCCACGGCCAGTCGTCGCGGTAACGCCCGTCGTCCATCACCGCGAAGACGGGATTGATGCCGTTCGCCTTGCACAGCTCGAAGTCGTCCTCGCCGTGGTCGGGCGCCATGTGGACGAGGCCCGTGCCGCTATCGGTGGTGACGAAATCGCCGGGGAGCAGCGGGCGGAGCGTATCATAAAAGCCCCCTCCCTGGAGGGGAAGCGAAGCTGGCCCATCGGGCCAACGGGTTGGGGATGGGTGTTCGCCGGTCGCGCGCGTGGCACCCCCCACCCCCGGCCCCTCCCCCGCGGGGAGGGGAGACAAGCGCCCCGCCATCGGGTGCCGGGCGAGGGTGCCGGCGAGCTCGAAGCCTTTGATCGTCTTGGCAACGACACAAATCAGCCCGGTGCGTTCAACAAATGCGGGCACGAGTTCTTTCGCCACGAGCAACATGAAGGATGCTTCCCGCCGCTCTTCGATCGACATCTCTTCGAGGGGCAAGCTGCCATCGACGGCAACCAGCAGCAGATACTCAACCTCCGGCCCATAGGCCAAAGCCTGATTGACCGGGATCGTCCAAGGCGTCGTCGTCCAGATCACCGCATGCGCGCCGACCAGCTCGGGGATGGGCAATTCCACAATCTCGAAGGCTACGTCGATCTGGGTCGAGGTGATGTCCTCGTATTCGACCTCCGCCTCGGCCAGCGCGGTTTTCTCCACCGGCGACCACATCACCGGCTTGGCCCCGCGATAGATATTCCCGCTTTCCGCAAATTTCAGCAATTCGGCGACAATCGTCGCCTCGGCCTGAAAATCCATGGTGAGATAGGGATTGTCCCAATCGCCCATGATGCCGAGCCGCTTGAACTGCGCCGACTGCACCGCCACCCATTCAGCCGCATAGGCGCGGCATTCGGCGCGGAATTCGCGCGGCGGAACCTCGTCCTTGTTCCGCTTTTGCTTGCGGTATTGCTCTTCGATCTTCCATTCGATCGGCAGGCCGTGGCAATCCCAGCCCGGCACATAGGGCGCATCACGCCCCAGCAGGTTCTGGCTGCGCACCACCATGTCTTTCAACACCTTGTTGAGCGCATGGCCGATATGGATGTCGCCATTGGCGTAAGGCGGGCCATCATGCAGGATGAACTTCTCGCGGCCCCGGCGCGTCTCGCGCAGCTTGGCATAGAGCCCGATCTCTTCCCAGCGCGCGGCGATGACCGGTTCCTTGGCGGGAAGGCCGGCCTTCATGGGGAAATCAGTCTTCGGCAGGAAGACGGTGTCCCGATAGTCTCGCCCCTTGGACGCAGTGCTGGTGTCGTCGTTCATGATGCGCGGGGCCTTAGCGGGCGGGCGGGCTTTGCGCAATTTGTCTTGGAAGAAGGAGTTTCGCGCAGAGATCGCAAAGGAAAGGAGACCGCGGAGAAAGTTACGCAGCTTCGCTGCGGGGGTTTCTCGCAGAGGCGCAGAGAAGCAAGGGGAGGCGCGGAGGGGTTGCGGGTGCCGAAGGCACTATCCTCATTCTTGATCGGGCGGCGAGCCGCAATGTCCAAGGAGGAGTGCGGCTTCGCCGCAGGCGCGACACCTTTGCGGTCTCCTTTCCTTTGCGGTCTCTGCGTGAACCCGCTCAGCCGAGCAAACGCCGCGCCCGGTCGCAATCTGCGTCCATCTGCGCCATCAGCGCATCAAGGCTGTCAAACTTCGCCTCGCCGCGCAGGTAGTGGTGGAAGGCGACTTCGATTTCCTGCCCGTACAGATCGCCCGAAAAATCGAAGAAGAACGGCTCCAGCAATTCCTTGGGCGGTTCGAACTGCGGGCGGATGCCGATATTGGCCGCGCCTTTCAGCATCTCGCCCGTCGCCAGAATGCGGCCCGTCACGGCATAGATGCCATATTTGGGGCGCAGGTAACTTTCGATGGCGAGGTTGGCGGTGGGATAGCCGATGGTGCGCCCGCGCTTGTCACCATGTTCGACAATGCCGCGGATCGCGAAAGGCCGGGTGAGCAGGCGCGCGGCCAGCTGTGGATCGCCCTCGCGCAGGGCCGCGCGGATGCGGCTGGAGGAGACCACGCTTTTTCCATCTGGGCCCCCCTCCGCCACCGGATCGACCACGCGCGATTGCAGGCCGCGTTCGCTGCCCATGCTGCGCAGCAATGCCACATTGCCTTTCGCGCCCTTGCCGAAGGTGAAATCGCCGCCCGTCACCACGCCATGCGCGCCGAAGCGATCAATCAGGATCTGCGCGATGAAATCTTCCGCGCTGGTGCCTGCCAGTTCGGCATCGAAATGGAACACCAGCATCGCGGTGGCCCCTGCGGCGAGATAAAGCTCCTGCCGCTGTTCGAGCGTGGTGAGGCGGAAGGGCGGCACATCGGGCTTGAAAAAGCGCACCGGATGCGGATCGAAAGTGGCGATGATCGAAGGGCGGCCCTCGCCTTGCGCCCAGCGGATTGCCTCGCCCGCCACCGCCTGATGGCCAAGGTGAAAGCCATCGAAATTGCCCAGCGCAATCACTGCGCCGCGCAAGGGCTCAGGCACCGGGTCGCGGTGATCGAGCCAGCGCATCAGGCAGCCCCGGCCTTGCGGAAAGTCTGGAAGGTGAAGGCCGGATGCGCGCCTTGCGCCTCGTGATGCGCCTCGGCCACCAGCGCCCATTCCGGCCCCGGCGCTTTCATGAAGGTATCGCCGGGGTAATCTTCGTGGATCTGGGTGAGTTCGATGCGGGCAGCCAGCGGCCAGAACAGATCATAGATCGCAGCCCCGCCGATGATCGCGATTTCACCGGTGTCATTGCCTGCGCTCGCCAGTGCGATGGCGGCGGCGCGCGATGCCGCCATTTCCGCGCCCGGCGCGCGCCAATCATCGCGCTGCGAGAGCACGATGTGACGGCGGCCGGGGAGCAGGCCCGGCAGGCTTTCAAAGGTCTTGCGGCCCATGATCATCGGTTTGCCGATGGTCAGCGCCTTGAACCGCTTGAGATCGGCGGGCAGCCGCCACGGCAGATCGCCTTCATTGCCGATCGCGCCATTGGCGGCGCGGGCATAGATCAGGACGATTTCGGGGGTCATCGGCCCAGGCTCATGCAAGCGCCTGCCCCACGCGGGTGACATGGCCCATCTTGCGCCCCTCGCGCGCTTCGCGCTTGCCATAAAGGTGCAAGTGCGGTTCGCCCGGTTCGGCCAGGATCTGGTGCGCGCCGAGGGCTTGTTCGCCCACGATATTGCGCATCTCGATGGCGGCAAAGCGGGTGGCGGTGCCGCCGAGCGGCAGGCCGGCGATGGCGCGGATGTGGTTTTCGAACTGGCTGGTGGCCGCGCCCTCGATGGTCCAGTGGCCGGAATTGTGCACGCGCGGCGCCATTTCGTTGAACACCGGGCCTTGCCGCGTGGCAAAGAATTCCAGCGTCAGCACCCCGACATAGCCCAGCGCATCGGCGATTTTCGCGGCGAGCGCACGCGCCTCTGGCACCTGCGCTTCGATCAGCGCGCCTGCGGGCAGGGTGGACTGGGCCAGCATCCCGCCTTCGTGGCGGTTGGCGGGCGAATCCCAGAAGCGCACCTCGCCGCTGCCGGATCGCACCAGAATGACGGAAAATTCCGCCTCGAAGGCAACCATGGCTTCGTAGATGCAGGGCTGGCCCGGCAGGCGCACGCCCGAGGCTTCGTAGATGCAGGGCTGGCCCGGCAGGCGCACGCCCGAGGCTTCGTGCGCCGATCCGATGCGCCATTGCCCCTTGCCGTCATAGCCTTCGCGCGCGGTCTTGAGGATGCCGGGGGTGCCGATGCGTTCCATGGCGCGGGCGAAATCATCATCGCTTTCCACGCGCGCATGGGGCGCGGCGCGCCCGCCGAGATCTTCGGCAAAACGCTTTTCGGCAAGCCGATCCTGCGCCACTTCGAGCGCGCGCGGCGGGCAGGCCAGCAAGGCGGGCGGCAGGGCGGCAATCGCAGCCAGCGGCACATTCTCGAATTCCCAGGTCACCACATCGCAGGCCTGCGCAAATTCGGTGAGCGCGCTGCGATCAGCCCAGCCCGCTTCCCAGAACCACCCGCTGACTTCGAGCGCGACATTCTCGCCCGGCGGGGCAAAGCCTGCCACCCGGTAGCCGAGTTGCACGGCGGCCATGGCCAGCATCCGGCCAAGCTGGCCGCCGCCCAGAATACCGATGGTGGAGCCGGGCGCGAGCATCAGTCTTCCGGCACCTCGGCCACCGCAGCGCTTTTCGCGGCGCGCCAATCCTGCAAGCGTTCGGACAAGTCCTTGTCCGACAGCGCAAGGATCGCTGCGGCCATCAGCCCGGCATTCTTCGCGCCGGCCTCGCCAATCGCCAGCGTGCCGACGGGAATGCCCGCAGGCATCTGCACGATCGACAGCAGGCTATCCATCCCGCTCAAAGCGCGCGACTGCACCGGCACGCCGAGCACCGGCAGATGCGTCATGCTGGCGATCATGCCGGGCAGATGCGCCGCGCCGCCTGCGCCTGCGATGATGACGCCAAAGCCTTCGCCTTCCGCGCCCTTGGCAAAGGCTGTCATCCGGTCAGGCGTGCGGTGGGCCGAGACGATGCGCGCTTCATACTCCACCTCCAGCTCGTCCAGCACGTCGGCGGCGCATTTCATGGTGGGCCAGTCCGACTGGCTGCCCATGACAATCGCGACGCGTTGCCCTTCGCTCATCGTCGCTGCGGTTTCCATCAGGCGTCCTTCAGGTAATAGCGTTCACCCGGCTGCATGGTTGCATCGAAATCGTAAATGATCGGCTGACCCGTGGGAATCTCCAGCCCGGTGATGTCTTCATCCGAGATGCCCGACAAATGCTTGACCAGCGCCCGCAAGCTGTTGCCATGGGCCGAGATGATCACAGTCTCGCCCTTGGCGAGCACGGGCAGGATATCGCTTTGCCAATAGGGCAGCACGCGCTCGATCGTCAGCTTGAGGCTTTCGGTGGCGGGCACTGCAATCCCGGCATAGCGCGGATCGGCGCTGAGATCGAATGGGCTGCCCGGCTCCAGCGGCGGCGGCGGCACATCGAAACTGCGCCGCCAGATCAGCACCTGTTCATCGCCGTGGCGTCCGCGGGTTTCCTGCTTGTCGAGGCCCGTCAGCCCGCCATAATGGCGTTCATTGAGCCGCCAGTCCTTGGTCACCGGGATCCACAGCCGCCCGGCTTCTTCGAGCGCGAGGTTAAGCGTTTTGATCGCGCGGGTCTGCAAGGAGGTGAAGCCCACTGTCGGCAGCACGCCCTTGGCCTTCATCAGCGCGCCCGCGGCCCTTGCCTCGGCCACACCCTGCTCGGTCACATCGACATCCCACCAGCCGGTGAAGCGGTTTTCAAGGTTCCACTGGCTCTGGCCGTGGCGGATCAGGATGAGCTTGGGCATTGTGAAGCAGGATCTCCGAAAAAAGCCAGCCGCCGCGTTAGCTGTCACCGCTGGGCTTGGGAAGGGTTTGTGCGGATGATTCGCTTGCCGCGCTGCTGGCGGGGCGCGCCATTTCCCGGCTCTGCGCCTTGCGGCGGCGCAGATTTTCGCGCAGCTGCGCGGCGAGGCGCTCTTCGCGGGAAACTTTGTTGCGGGGTTGTTCACTCATATGAAACGCCTTGGCGTTAGCAGGGCTTGCTTGCAAGTCCGCTTGACATTGGGCGCACACCCGACAATAGCGCGCGCCTGTCGCGGCGCCGCCATATCGTGTGCCCCCCGGCGCTGCTGTAGCTCAGTGGTAGAGCGCACCCTTGGTAAGGGTGAGGTCGGGAGTTCAATCCTCCCCAGCAGCACCATCTTTTCCCGCATTCCTGCCGCGTGCCCAAGCGAGCCGGAGCCTTTGCCGGTAAGCGGGCGCACTGCGTCCCCCGTCCAACCATTCGCCCCCTAGCATCGCAGCCTTTTGGCTGGCACACGGCGTCATCCGCCGCAGGGCGAGAACGGGACAGCAGGGAACGGACATCATGAGACTATTCGGGGCGTTGATTGCGGGCGTGTGCGCTTTGGCCGTGGTGCCTGCGGCTGCAGAGGAGGGCTTTTATCAGTACCCGAGCGCGCGCGGCAACGTGCTGGTGTTCGCCAGCGAGGGCGACTTGTGGCGCACCACGCGCGATGGCGGCAGCGCCGTGCGCCTCACCAATCACCCGGCCGAGGAAAGCGAGGCCCATACCTCGCCCGACGGCCAATGGGTCGCTTTCAGCGCCAGCTATGACAGCGAGCGCGATGTCTATGTCATGCCGCTGGCAGGCGGCACCCCGCGCCGCCTGACTTTCGAGGGCGGCTTTGTGCAAACCATCGGCTGGACGCCCGATGGCCGCGTGATCTTTGCCTCGCGCCTTGCGGGCGGCGGAAATGGCGAGGTGCTTTACACCGTTGCGCCCGAAGGCGGGGCGGCGACGGCGATCCCGCTGTGGCGCGCCACGGCTGCGACCTTTGGCAGCGACGGGCGCACGCTGTTTTTTGTGCGCCGCGGCCTCTATGCCCGCGCGCGCGACAACGCGGTGCTCTATCGCGGCGGCGGGATGGAGCAATTGTGGCGCTGGACGATGGGTTCGGATGCCGAGGCGGTGCGTCTGCTCGCCGATTTCGGCGCGCCGATCCGCAATCCGATGGCATCGGGCGGGCGCATCTGGTTTGTCTCGGACAAGAGCGGGAAGGACGCGCTGTGGTCAGCCGCCGAGGATGGCAGCGACGTGCGGCAGGTTTCGCCCGATCTGCCCTTCCCGGTGCTGCAGGCGAGCATTGATGGCGATGCGGCCTTCCTCCAGAACGGGGCTGATATCCATGTGGTGACGCTGGCGACGGGTGCGGTGCGCAAGCTTGCCATCGATCTTGTCACCGACCGCGAGCAGACCCGCGCCCGCGCGCTGGGCGAACCGCTCAAGCAGCTGGAAGCAGCGCGCATTTCGCCCGGCGGCGAAACCGTCGCTGTCACCGCGCGCGGGCGGGTGGCGCTGGCTGCACCCAAGCAGCTGCGCCGCGTCGAATTTGCCGTGTCGATGGAAGCGCGTGCCCGGCAGGCGGTGCTTAGCCCCAAGGATGGCCGGGCCTTCATGATCCTCGATTCCGGGGATCGCGGCGATGTTTTTGCGATGGCGGCTGACGGGACAGGCGCGCCGGTGGCCGTGACCAAGGGCTATGATGCGCATATCTGGTCGTTCGCGGCGGCCCCTGATGGCAAGACGCTGGTGGTGTGGGACAAGCTGGCGCGGCTGCAAAAGGTTGATGTGGCGACCGGGCGCGTCACCCTGCTGGCCAAGAATGCGACCGGCGATGATGCACCGTTCAGCGGCCTTGCCTTTTCGCCCGATGGCACCCTGATCGCCTATGCCGAGACCGCGGCAACCAACGGCGGCAATACCGCCGATATCTATGTGCAGAACCTTGCCACCGGCGAGCGGGTGAAGGCGACTTCGGGCAAGTATAACGCCTATGCCCCCGCCTTCGCGCATGACGGGGCGTGGCTGTACTTCATCTCCGACCGCAATTTTGATCCCGACCCCGGCAGCCCGTGGGGGGATCGCAACATGGGCATTGCCTTCCCCGATCGCGGCGAGATCTACGCGCTCCAGCTTGATCCCAAGGCCAAGTTCCGCTTGCGCGAGGATAACGAGCTGACAATGAGCGACGCGGATCGCGAAAAGCGCGAGGCCGCAGCTGACGAGGCGGTGGCCGCGAAAGGCAAGGACAAGGACAAGGACGAGGCAGCCAAGACGGCTGACAAGCCTGCCACCATCGTCCTGACCGGCCTCGCCGAGCGGCTTTACAAAGTGCCCGCCAAACCCGGCGTCGGCGGTCAGCTGTTTGCCAATGAGAAGTTCCTCTACACCCGCCGCGGCGATGATGTGGTGACGATTGCCATCGACAAAAGCGATGCCAAGGAGGAGGTCTTTGCCAAGGGCGCGCTCGACTTTGCGCTTGCTGCCGATGGCAAGACCGCAATGGTCGCCGCGGGTTCGCCGGCCAAGCCGACGCTGGCACTGGTTCCTGCCGAGGCCAAGATGCCCGACAAGCTTGCGCCCTACATCGTCCGGCTCGATGATTGGCGGCTGGTTGTCGATCCCAAGGCAGAATGGCGCCAGATGTTCGTCGATGCCTGGCGGATGCACCGCGACTTTGCCTATGACCCCGCCTTGCGCGGGGTGGATTGGAACGCGGTGCGCGCCGCTCATGAACCCATGCTCGCGCGGATCGGCCACCGCGCCGAACTCAACACCATTCTGGGCCTGATGGCCGCGCAGCTCGGCATCCTGCACAGTCAGGTGCGAGGCGGCGACCTGCCGGGCGATAGCGAAAACCCCGACATGGCGTTCCTCGGGGCCAGCTATACCCCGGTTGCAGGCGGCCTGCGGATTGATCGGATCCTGCGTTCGGAAGATGATCTGGTGGCGCTGCGTCCGCCCTTGCGCCGCCCCGGCGTGGATGTGCGCGAAGGCGATGTGATCCGGCTGGTGGATGGCCGCCCGGTCGCCTCGCTTGCCGATCTGCGGCTGGCGCTGGCGACCAAGGCGGGCCAGCAGGTGCGGCTCGATCTGGCGCGCGGGGCCGCCAAGGTCAGCACGATTGTCGAACCGATGACGCTGCAGGGCCTCCAGACTGCCAGCTATCTCGATCATGTCGAGGCCAAGCGCGCTGCCACTGCGCAGCTATCGGGCGGTGAGATCGGCTATATCAGCCTGCGCGCGATGGGATCGGACGATGTCGCCAGCTTTGCGCGCGACTTCTTCCCGCAGCTGGGTAAGCCGGGGCTGATCATCGACGTGCGCAACAATAATGGCGGCAATATCGACAGCATCATTGTTGCCATGCTGATGCGCCGCGCATGGGCGTTCTGGGCCAAGCCCGATGGCACCGGCATCCCCACCACCAACATGCAGAACGCCTATCGCGGCCATGTCGCCGTGCTGATCGACGAGCGCACCTATTCGGATGGCGAAACCTTTGCGGGCGCGGTCAAGGCGCTAGGGCTGGCGCCGCTGATCGGGCAGCGCACCGCAGGGGCGGGCATCTGGCTATCGGATCGCAACCGGCTGGCTGACAATGGCGGGGTGCGGATCGCCGAGAATGCGCAATACGCCATCGACGGGCGCTGGATTGTCGAGGGCTACGGCATTGCGCCCGATTATGCGGTCGATAATCCGCCGCTGGCCAGTTTCCGGGGCGAAGATGCGCAACTGGGCGCGGCGGTGGCCTTGCTGAAAGACAAGATCGCGCGCGAACCAGTGCCCGCGCTGGTGCCGCGGCCCTTGCCGGGGCTTGGCACGCCCGGCGGCGATGTGTCCCTGTTGCCGCAAAGGTAAGCGGGGGCAGCAGTGCTATTCGTGGCGCAGCGCGTCAATCGGGTCGAGCTTTGAAGCGCGGCTGGCGGGGTAGTATCCGAACACGATACCCATGCCAGCCGCGAACAGAAAGCTGACAAGGTTGATCACCGGATCAAACGCAAACGGCACGTCGATCAGCGCAGCGAGCCCGATCGAGGCGACAAAGCCGAGCGCGATGCCCGCCAGCCCGCCCAGCGCGCACAGCACCACGGCTTCGGTCAGGAATTGCAAGCGCACCTCGCGCGCCAGCGCCCCGATGGCGAGCCGGATGCCGATCTCGCGGGTGCGCTCCGTCACGCTGACCAGCATGATGTTCATGATCCCGATGCCGCCCACCAGGAGGCTGATCGAGGCGATCACCGCCACCATCGCTGTCAGCGCGCCGGTGGCCGCGCCCAGCGCCTGATTGACCTGCGCTGTATCAATCACGTTGAAATCATTGGGCTCTGCGCCCTGCAACAAGCGCCGTTCGCGCAGCAGATCAACCAGTGCATCCTGAATCGCCGAAGGCACATAGCCCGCATCATATTTGAGCACGAAGTAATCGAGATTGTCGTTGCCCTTGAAGCGGCGCTGCACGGTTTTCAATGGCATATAGACCGCATCATCATCATCCGCGCCGCCGCCGCCCTGCCCGCGTTCCTCGATCACGCCGATCACCTGACACGAGACATCGCCTAGCCGCATCCGCGCGCCCACCGGGCTGGTGCCGGGCAGGAACAGCGCCTCGCGCACTTTGAGGCCAAGCAGGCAGACATTCTTGCCCGCCTGTTCCTCGTCTTTGGTGAAGGGGCGGCCTTCCTCGACATTGATCGACTGGGCATCGAGAAAGGCGTTGTTCACCCCCTGCACCCGCGTGTCCCAATCCTGCCCGTTGTAAAACGCGGTCGCGGCCGCGCCGACATTGCCTGCGGCAAGCGTGACCCCGGCGATCTGCTGTTCGACCGCGCGCACATCGGCCTCGTCAAACGGGCGAATCGCGCCGCGCGTGGTGCGCACCGGAAAGACGATGAAATTGCTCGCGCCCAATGACGAGATTTCCTCCTGCACCGATGCTGTCACCCCGTTGCCAAGCGTCACCATCGTCACCACCGCCGCCACGCCGATGATGATGCCGAGCGTTGTCAGGATCGAGCGCAGGATGTGCCGCCGGATTTCGCGCAGGGCGAGCAGGATGGTGGTGCCGAGCATCAGGCCGGAGCGCCCTCTGCCGCCCCGGCAACCGCCAAAGCGCCGCGATCAATCCGTTCCACCAGCCCATCGCGAAACCGCACGATGGTGCCGGCATAGGCGGCCATGTCCTCTTCATGCGTGACCATCAGGATGGTGATGCCTTCGGCGTTGAGGCGGCGCAGCAGCAGCATGATTTCGACCGAGCGTTCGCTGTCGAGATTGCCCGTGGGTTCGTCCGCCAGCAGCACATCGGGCTGCGTCACCAGCGCGCGGGCAATCGCGACGCGCTGCTGCTGGCCGCCGGAAAGTTCCGCCGGAGTGTGATCGGCCCAGGGCACCAGCCCCACCTGATCAAGCGCATGCATCGCCGCCGCGCGCCGCTGCGCCTTGCTCTCGCCGCGATAGACCAGCGGCAGTTCGACATTTTCCAGCGCCGTGGTGCGTGCGAGCAGGTTGAAGCCCTGAAACACGAAGCCGAGATAGCGCCGCCTGAGCAAGCTGCGCTGGTCGCGATCCAGTTTCTGCACCTCGACCCCGCGAAACCGGAACACGCCGCCGGTGGGCACATCAAGGCAGCCCAGAATGTTCATCGTGGTTGACTTGCCCGAACCCGAAGGCCCCATGATCGCGACAAATTCGCCGCGCTCAATCGTGAGATCAACGCCCTTGAGCGCCTGAAACGCCGCCGCGCCGCTGCCGAAGGTCTTGGTGATGCCTTCCAGCTGGATCAGCGGCCCGGCCGCTTCCTCGGCCATCATTTCTTCGCCGCCTTGATCCCGGTGACGACTTTCATCCCCGCTTTCAGATCTTTCGATGTCACCACCGTGCGCCGCCCGTCGCTGCGGCCGGTGACGACTTCGATGGCCTTCAGCGTGCCGTCGGCTTGCAGCACCTGCACCTGTTGGCGGCTGCCTTCGCCGATGGTGGCCTGCTGCTTGCCATCCTCCAGCCCGATCTGCGGCTGGAACACCCCGCCGCCGCCGCTTTCGTCCTTGGCATCGGGGCGGAACCGCAGCGCAGCATTGGGCACCAGCAGCGCGCTGCCGGTGTTCTGGGTGGCGATGGTGGCGGTGGCTGTCATGCCGGGGCGCAGCAGGCCATCGGGATTGGCGACTTCCAGCCGCGCTTCGTAACTCACCACCGATGCGCCCGCCGCTGTTGGCGCTGCGCCCGATTGCGCCTGCACGGTGTTGGCCGAGGCCAGATCAATCCGCTGCAGGCGCGCCGGAAAGCGGCGGCCGGGATAGGCATCGACGGTAAAGGTCGCCGCCTGCCCCGCCTTGACCTGGCCCACGTCCGCCTCGTCAATCGAGACCCGCAATTGCATCTGCGAGAGATCCTCGGCGATCACGAACAGGGTAACGGTGTTGAAGGCGGCGACCACGGTTTGCCCCGGTTCGATCCGGCGGGCGAGCACCACGCCGTTGACCGGCGCGCGGATCACCGCGCGGCTGCGGGTGGTGAGATTGCCTTTGAGCGAGGCATCGGCAGCCTCGATATTGGCGCGTGCCGAGGCCACCGTGGCCTGATCGCGCTCGACCGCGGCTTCGGCCTGTTCGATCTCGATCTGCGAAGGCACCCGCCCGCCCGACAAGCGTCGCACTTCGCGCAGGCGGGCAAGCTGCACCTTGTCGATATCAAGCGTCGCCTGCGCCTGCGCCAGCGCGGCCCGCGCCGCACCCAGATTGGCGCGCGACAGGGCGACCTGCTGATCAATGATCTCGGTGTTGATCACCGCGATCACCTGCCCCTTGGTCACGCGGTCATTCACATCCACCGCCACGCTATCGACCGGGCCGGTGACTTCGGCGCCCACCTCGACCTGATTGGTCGGGCGCAGGTTCCCGGTCGCAGTGACCGAGAGCGCGAGCGATTCCTTCACGGCGGCGGCGGTGATGTAATCGGGCGGCGGCGGATCGGCCGAACAGCGCGCGATGGTGAGGATCAGCAACACCACCCCGATGCCGGGCAGCCAGTATTTCATCGTGCGCCGCCAGCGCGGCTGCGGCTTGGTACCGAGGAATTCATCCACGGAAGGCTGCCCGGCTGGATTGCTCGTGTCGTTCACTTCGCTGGCCCCTTCGCCGCAATATCTTCAAGTCCCGCACCGTCCGGCACCGACCATCCCCCGCCCATCGCCCGCGCCAGCGCAATGAAAGCCAGCGCCCGCGCGCCTTGCGCGTTGACTTCGGCGTTGCGGGTGCCGAGCAACTGGCTTTCGGCCACCAGCAGCGTCTGAAAGTCAATCAGCCCGGCCTGATACTGGCTGCGCGCCAGCAGCACCGCGTTCTGCGCGCCGTCGCTCGCCTCGGCCAAGGCTGTCACCCTCGCCGCGCTGGTTTCGAGATCGACGCTGGCGCTTTCCACCTCTTGCAGCGCCACCAGAATGCTTTGCCGCCATGCCAGCAGCGAGCCATCGGCATTCGCCTGCGCGCCCTCAATCTGCCCGCGTGCGCGCCCGCCATCAAAGATCAGCTGGCTGAGGCTGGCAAAGACATTGCCCGCGACAAGATCAAACAGATTGCCAATGCCCGCCGCGCTGGTGCCGATGGTGCCGCTGAGGCGCGCCAGCGGGTAAAGCTGCGCGCGGGCAATCCCGATGCGATCAAGATCGGCGGCGAGCCGCGCTTCGGCAGCGCTCACATCGGGGCGGCGGCGCAGCATATCGGCAGGCGCTGCCAGCGCAAAATCCGCAGGCGGCGCAGGCACCGCGCGCGGAGCCTCGGTCAGGGCGCGATAGACGCTGCCGGGCGGCTCTCCGATGAAGGTCGAGATTGCGTTCGCCACCGCCACCAGATTGCTTTCAAGCTGCGGGATGCTGGCTGCGGTCTGCGCCCGCTGGGTGCGCGCCTGTTCGACATCAAGGCTGTTCACCAGCCCCGCCTGATTGCGCCAGCGCGCGATCTGGAGATTGTCGTCCTGATTGGCGAGCGTTTCGCGCGCAATCGCAAGCTGCGCGGCGAGCGAGCGGGCGGTCACCACCTGGCTGGCGACCTGCGCCACGATCACGCGCTCCAGATCGCCGAGCGAATAGCCTGCCGCGCGCAGATCGCCGCGCGCTGCATCGACGCCGGCATCAATCCGCCCGAACAGATCAAGCTCCCATGCGGCATCGACGCCCGCCGAGAACAGCACGTCATCCGCGGCGAAATCGCCGACATCGCGCCGTGCCCCGCCGCTGCCGGTAATGGTCGGCACCCGCGCGGCGCGGGCCTGCCTGAGGCCAGCGCGCGCTGCCCGCAGCCGGGTAACGGCCTGCGCCAGATCGAGGTTTTCGGCCTGCGCGCGGGCCACGAATTGTTCGACCAGCGGATCCTCCAGCAAGACCCAATAGCGATCAAGCGGGATATCGGCCCCGCTGGGCCTCGCCAGCACCCATTGTTCCGGAATGGCCTGCGCGCTCGCCATCGCCGGGGGATCGCCGCGCGGGATTGCGCATCCGGAAACGGCGAGCGCAAGGATGCCAGCGGCATAGCGCAGCGATGATTGGCGGGCGTTCGCCAGCCTGTTCGGGCTGATCACAGGCTTTCGTGATGCACACAGCAAGAAGCCGGGAAAAAATGCGATACCGGTCGTTGCTCGCTCCGGGGGACAGCTTTTGGTGATCGGTCACGCCCTTGTTTTCGTCGGACCCGCCGCAGGCCGAACCGTCTGTGTTTGTACCTCTTGCCGCGCTGCCCGCACAACGTCCCTTCGTCGGAGCGGCTTTGTCGCCTATCGAATGGCTTTTAACGGTCAGCCAGACTGCGCCGCTATCAGGAAAATTGCGACAGGCAGCGCGAGGCCCGGCGCGATAACGCTGCGGCGCGCAGCGGCGGTGGCCGAGCCTCTGAAGGCCCTCCCACCGCCGGGCTGCGGCGTGATCAGAACCGCGTCGTCACGCCAAGGAAGAACGAACGGCCAAGGCCCGAAACCGGATAGGCCGAGCTTGCAATGTAAGGCTCTTCATCGCTCACGTTGTTGATCCCGCCGTAGAACGTCATCCGGTCAGTCGCCTCAAGCGAGAAGGACAGGTTGTGGATCCAGTAGTCCTTGGCAAACCCGGCAGGGCCGAATTCGGTGTCGATCCGCTCGATCTGGATGACCCCGGCAGCCGCGACGGCTTCGATATATTGCACCCCGTAATTGATGGTGAAGGCGCCGCGGTTCCAGCTTGCCCCGCCAAAGCCCGACCAGCGCGGCGCACCATTTTCACGCAGGCCCGGATTGACGGCATCGGCCCGCACCGGATCGAAGAAGCGATCAAGCTGGTCGGTATAATTGCCCGCGATGTTCACGTTGAAATTGTTGCGCCCCAGGCTGAAGCCGTAATTGGCCTGGAAATCGACGCCGGCCGTTTCCAGCCGGGCAAAGTTGATCTGCGTCTGCTGGAGGAAATTCAGCCCGAGGAACTGCGGCGAGGTCGGGGTCCGGTTGCGGGTGAACAGGCCGCAGAAATTGTTCGGGAAAGTCGGCAGGTCATAGCAGGTATCGACAATGTCCTGCGCGGTCACCGCCTGAATGGCATCCTCGATCTTGATCGAATAGTAATCGGCCGACAGCGTCAGCCCGCGAATGAAACGCGGCTGGATCACCGCACCCAGTGTCAGGGTGGTGGCGGTTTCCTCGCTGAGATTGGGATTGCCGCCCGATGTGCCCGCGAAACGCGCGGTCAGCGGATCTTCGAAACCCACCGGAATCCCGTCAGCCCGGCAATTTCTCAGGCGGTTCTGCGCTGTGGGATCATTGCTCGACACCAGACGATCAATGTTCGATTGGCTGCACGGATCATTCGGACGGAAGGTGGCGCCTTGCTGCGGGTCGAACAATTCGGCGATGTTGGGCGCGCGGATGGCGCGGGCATAGGTGCCGCGCAGGCGAATATCCGGGATCGGTGCCCATACCCCGTTGACGTTCCAGGTGAAGGTATCGCCCACCGTCGAATAATTGGCAAAGCGGCCCGCAGCCCCGAAGGTCAGCTCGTAGAACGCCGGTACATCCTTGAGCACGGGCAATGTGACTTCGCCGAACACTTCGCGCACATCGAACGAGCCGCCGGCGTTGAACTGGCGGGTGCTGGGATCGAAGATCAGCCGCTGGTTGGGCGAGACATCGCCGATGAAGGTGCCGGCTGCAAAGGGCGTGCCTTGCGGAATGATCCCGAGAATGAGATCATCGAACTGCGAGGTGGATTTTTCCTTGCGGTATTCCGCCCCCACGAGGAAGCCGATCGGGCCGCCCGGCAGATTGAAGAAGCCGCCCGTATCGCCGTTCAGCAGGCCGGTGACCACCGTCTGTTCGAGCCGGAAACGGTTGGTGGTGGGCGTGGTGATGAAATCGACCCCCGCCTGGCTCACCGAGTTTTCGCCGCGGAACAGGTTGACAGGAACGCACTGGCCATCGCCCGGACGGAAGGTGAAGAAGCCGGGCGCGATCACCGGGAAGAATTCCGAACCCGGATGCGGCGGTGCTGCAGGATTGACGGTGGAACGGCACGCCGGCTGGCCGGTGCGCGGATCGGTCACCACGTCGATCGCGGCAAACAGGCGGTCATAACGCACCGAGTTGCTGAAGGTGTTGACGTTATCCGTCCGGCCGTAATTGCCGACCAGCTCGTAATTGAGGTGCGGGGTGATTGCCCCCTCAAGCCCGGCGACCAGCCGGTAGGTCTCACGCTTGGCGGTCGAGATGCCCGGCCCGAGATCGAGGAAGTCGCGGCTTACCCTGAGGCCCCCGCCCGCATTGGCATCGGGCCGCAGCACCGCCGGGATAAAGGGGTTGTCGGGCGCGATGAACAGGCTGTCGTAGAAGGAGTTGTAATTGTTGCGGCTGGTGGCGTTGTTGCGGACATATTTCGCATCGACCCAGATCCGCGCCGCATCCGAAAACTCGAAGCCGGCGCGCAGGTTGGCGTAGATACGCTCCGAACCCGGGATCAGCGAAGTCTGGTTGGTGCGCTCCAACGCGCCATCGCCGCCGAACTGGTTGGCACCGGTGGAAATCACGCCGTCCTGGAACGGGCGCACCGTGCCATCATCATTGGTGACAAGGCAGCCGCCCCCGCCAAGGCCGGTGCGGCCAATGAAGCTCTCGTTACAATCGCGCACCCCATTGTTGTTGGTATCGGCGAGGAAGAAGCCGAAATCATTGCGGAAAATAAGGCCGCGGTTCGACGAAATGGCAAAGCGCGGATCAGCGCCGATCACGAAGGCTGATGAGCCCGCCGCTCGGTCAACCAGTGCGCGTTCGGCTGCGGTGATGCCGCCGGGGAACAGGGTGGTGACCTGTGCCGGGGTCGGGATCAGCGGCCCGCTCGGGAAACGCGTGTTGGCCGGGCCCGGCCCGCCAAGACGGAAACGGCTGGCAAAGTTGGGCGTGGTGGCGGCGTTGATGTCGCCGACCTGGAAGCGCCGCAAGGGGTTGGCATAAGTCGTCGAATTGTTGCCGCGCCCGTTGTCGCGGGTGAATTCGCGCGCGCCGAGCAGCACTTCCTCATCGCGGGTATAGCCGGCCGCAAAGGTCACATTGCCGCGCCCATCGGCAAAATTCTTGCCGTAAAGCGCCTCCAGCCGGGCGGTGCGGCCATCGCCTTGCGAGGAGATGCCCATCTGTGCATCCATCTGAAAGCCTTCGTAGTCTTTCTTGAGCACATAATTGACCACGCCCGTCACCGCATCGGCACCGTACACGGCCGAAGCGCCGCCAGTCAGCACCTCAACCTGTTCGATAAGGGCAAAGGGAATGGTCGAGACGTCCACCGTCTGCTGGCCAGCCACCCCGGAAACGTGCCGCCAGCCATCGATCAGCACCAGCGTGCGGTTGGCACCGAGCTGGCGCAGCTGGAGCGTGGCCTGACCAATGCCGCCGCCGCCGCGTTCGATCGAATCGGCGACCGTGCCTGATGCAATCAGCGCCGGGATCTGACGCAGCGCGGCAGTCGGATCGGTCGCGCCGAAATTGCGGAAATCCTCGTTCGTGAGCGTCGTGATCGGCAAAGGTGCCGTCGCGTTGGGGTCGCGCTTGATGCGCGAGCCTGTGACCGTGATGAGGCCGGGGTTTTCCTCGGCGGTTGCTTTCTCCTGATCCACGTCTTGCGCAGCAGCGCTTGCCGCCGGCAGCGCTGCTGACAGCACAAGTGCGCAAGCCAGCGCAGGCATGGATACAGTGTTAAACCGCTTGATCGAATGAGCCATGTCGTCCCCCCTGTTGCCCTGCAATCCCGTGACCGAGCCGATCGCCGCACATCGCCGGGATGCGCCCTTGCCCAGAGCCATCCCAACCGAGCCCGACTGCCCGGTGGCAACAGCGCCCGCATCGGGCCGCCTGGTGCCATCATGGTGTTGCAGTCTGTTATGTCTGGCAGATCAAGGCGGGCCCCATCCCGCCGCAATGCCGCCCCCCAAGATGATCGCCCGCGATGTTTGCATATTTGCAGGCAGATCAAGGCTTAGGGCAACAAAGTGGCTTTAGACAAGCAAAAGCTGACATGATCGGATGCAAGAGGCCTGGTGGAAGCAGCAAAATGTTGCAGGCGGGCAACAATCGAGCCCCACACAGCCCTGCCAGGGCTTCGCTGTGCCGCAGCGCCGGCGGGTGCCGCCAGCGCCCTTTATGCTGCGCCAAGAGGCAAATGCCTGCGGCGAGGCCAGAATAAATTAGCCGTGGTTAACCGGGCATCTTGACATGCTGCGCGCCTGACCACGCAGGTTTGCGCAGGGTCATGTTTAGCGGCCGTTAATTAGTTTTTTAAACCATAACCTTATGAGTCCGGACACCGCCATCAGTGGCGGGTCAACAAAGGACCACAAAAATGAACTCCAATTTGCTTCGGGCAGGCATTCTGGCGGGGATCGCCAGCTTTGCTGCGGCCAGCCCTGCCATGGCCAACAACCCTGCATCCGCACAATTCGAAGTGCGCCTTGAAATCCAGGCCGCTTGTTCGGTGCTCACCGACAAGGGCTCGGATGTCGATCTCGGCGCGCAGGCATCGACCGCGACCGGCCTTGAAGGCAAGAGCCAGATCACGGTGAACTGCTCGCCCAACACGCCCTATTTCATCGGCATGATGCCGTCGAATTCTGACGAGAACGGTGCCGGTGTGCTGACATCGGGCAACAGCAAGGACAAGGTGCCCTACCAGCTGCGTTCAACCGCGGGCAAGGGCGGCGCGATCTGGGGCAACACTGCCAATGCCAAGGAAGTCGGCAACGGCGTTTCGGGCATCGGCATTGGCGCAGACCAGACCATCCCGGTCTATGTCACCGTTGACAGCGCCAATTACACGCCTGCCAGCTACAGTGACTTTGTGACTGTGGCGGTCAATTTCTGATCGGCGGACCAAGGCAACATGCGTAAGCGCGCATTCTTTGCCCTGCTGCTGGCAGCGTGCCCGGTTGTCCTTGCGACGGCTGGCCACGCTGCCGGATTGCAGGTTGCCCCCTCACTCGTCGAGGTTCCCGGCAATTCGGGCACTGTCTGGCTGACCAACGAAAACACCCGGGCGCTGCGCGCGCAGGTGCGCATCTATCGCTGGGTGCAGGAGGACAATGACGACAAGCTCGTCGAAACCGAAGACCTGATTGCCAGCCCGCCTTTCATCGAAGTGCCCACCGACAAGCGCCAGGTGGTGCGGCTGGTGCGTTTCGGCGCGCAGGCGGCTGCCGGGGCTGCCAATGCCCCGTGCGAGCAGAGTTTCCGCGTGATCGTGGATGAACTGCCCGAATTTACCGAGGAAGAAACCCGCAGCGGCATGAATTACGTGCTGCGTTATTCGGTGCCGGTATTCGTGCAGAACCCCAAATGCACTGCCGCTGCGCCCAAGCTGTCATGGCAGCTGGTGGTGAGCGGCAGCCAAGTGTTTGTCGAAGTGGCCAATACGGGTGACAAGCGTGCGCAGCTGGCCAATGTCCGGCTGATCGGCGCGGGTGGTGTGGCCACCACGCTGGCAGGCGGGCTGATGGGCTATGTCCTGCCCGGCGCGACCCGGCGGTTTGCGGTCGATCTTGACCCTGCGGCAGGCCTGCGTGCGGGCGAAATAGAGGTTCAGCTCAATGGCTCGCCCGTGCGCCAGCCGATTGCGCTTTCTGTTCCGAGCATCTGAAGCTTTCGCCGCTGCGTTGCTGGTGCTGGCGCAGCCTGCGCTGGCCCATGGCAGCGGCGATGCCGAAGCGCACGATAATGCCAGCACCCGCAATCAAGGCGCTGTGCGCATCGCGGCAGCCTTTGATCCTGCACCAAGCGTGCGTCCGGCGGGCACCCCGCTGATGCTGGACGTGACTGTCAACGGCGTGGGGCGGGGGATCGCCCCGTTCCGGCTGATCGACAATCGCCTGTGGGCCGCGCCCAAGGTGCTGGGCGAGCTTGGCCTCAGGCTTGGCGCGGGCGAAACGGCTGCGCTGATCGCGCTGGATCAGGAATTTGCCAGCGCTGTCAGCTATGATCCCGGCCTCCAGACAGTAACCTTCATGGTGGAGACCAGCCGCCTTGCGGTGGGCACCACCCGGCTCAATTACAATGATCAAAGCGGGCCTGTTGCCGCCAGCGCCACCGGGCTGGTGATCAATTATGACGTGAACGCCAATTATGCAGGCGGCAGGCTGGGGGTGGCCGGATTTACCGAAGCCCGGCTGTTTTCGGGCAATGCCCTGCTGGAAAACACCGCGCTGTTTCAGGCCGGCAATCAGGGCTTTGGCCCGGGCACAAGCGCGCTCAGGCTGGATACCACGGCATCTTTTTCCTTGCCCCACAAGCGGCTGACGATCCGCGCGGGCGATCTCATCACCCGTCAGGTCAGCTTTTCGCGCCCGACCCGGCTCGGCGGCATCAGGGTGGGCACGGATTTTGCGCTGCAACCCTATTTCGTGCCCAATCCGGTGCCGGCCTTTTTTGGTGAAGCCGCGCTGCCATCGACGGTGGATCTGTTCATTGATGGGCTGCGGCGCTTTTCGGGGCAGGTCGCCCCCGGCCCGTTCGAGATCGGCACGGGCGCGAACCGGGTCAATGGTGCGGGGGTGGCGCAGGTCGTTGTCACCGATGCGCTGGGACAGGTGAGCAGCATTGATTTTCCGCTGTATGATACCCCGTTGCTGCTGCGCAAAGGGCTGGCCGACTGGTCGGTCGAAGTCGGCGCGGTGCGGCGCAATTACGGCATCCGTTCGTTCGATTATGGCAAGGCTCCGGTGGCAAGCGCCACCTTGCGCTATGGCATTTCCGACAATCTCACGCTCGAAGCGCATGGCGAAGGCGGCGATAGCCTTGTCAATGGCGGGGCAGGGCTGGCCTGGCTGATCCCCCATGGCGGCGTGGTGGCCGGTTCGGTGGCGGCCAGCAGTGATCGCAATGGTTCGGGCGTACGCTATGAATTCGGCTATTCGTTTCTCACCGCCAAATTCAATCTCAGCGCGACGATGCAGCGCGCCAGCGGCGGGTTTCGCGATCTGGCTGCGTTGCAGGGCGGCGAAATTCCGCGCGCGCGCGATATTGTGTCGGTGGGCTATAATTCGGGCCGCTTCGGCAGCTTCGGGGCGAGCCTGATCCGCCAGAAGCAGCAATCGCGCGGCGAGACCTCGTTTGTTGCGATGAACTGGAGCCAGACCATCGCGCGGCGGCTGGCTATCAATCTGTCAGCACAGCAAAGCCTTACCGATCGGCGTGAGCGCGGCGTGTTCCTGACCTTGTCGCTGTTTGCGGGCCAGCGTGATCAGTTTTCCGCCGGTGTGCAGGCCAACGAACAGCGCGTGACCGGATCCTTTGGCTATCGCCGCACGCTGCCGTTTGATGGCGGGCTGGGCTGGGCGCTCGATGCGGTGGCGGGCGAGGGCACCCGGCAGGTCGCGGGGCAGATCGACAAGCTTGGCCCTGTCGGGCAGGCGACGTTTGGCGGGCGCGTGATCAACGGCCAGGCTTCGGCCTTTGCGGGATATTCGGGCGCGCTGGTGGTGATGGATGGCGGCGTGTTTGCCAGCCGCAAGGTGTTTGACGGCTTTGCCCTCGTTTCAACCGGCGATGTGGCTGCGGTGCCGGTCAGCATCAACAACCGCCCCGTGGGCAAGACCAACCGCAAGGGCAAATTGCTGGTGATCGGATTGAACGCCTTTGAAGAAAACCGCATCGGCATTGATGCCGCCGAACTTCCCGCAACGCTCGAAGTGGCCAGCACCGAACAGCCTGCCGTGCCGACCACGCGCGCAGGCGTGCGGGTGAAGTTTGCGATTGCGCCGGTGCGTTCGGTGATTGTCGATCTGGTCGATGCCAAGGGCGTGCCGCTGCCGCTGGGCACGATGGCGATGATGGAAGGCGATGAGGAACAGGCGCTGATGGTGGGCCATGCGGGGCAATTGTTTATCGAACGCGCTCGCCCCGGCGCACGGGTTACGCTGGCGCGGGCGGGCCAGATTTGCACCTTCCGCTTGCCCGATGAATTGCCCGCGCAGCTGGCCGGACGGCTTGGTAAGGTGCAATGTGAAAGGCTCTATGATGAACTTGTTCGCGCCAAGTGATGGGCCATTCCGGGGCCGGGCCATGCGGGCGGCGCTTGCCGTGCTGGCGGCGCTTGTCGCCTCGCTGCTGCTGCCGCAGGATGAAGCGCGGGCGAACAATGTCGTGTGCCTGATCAATGGTGCCGCGCTTGATATGGGCACGGCGGCCAGCGGGGTGGGCACGGTGGATTTCACCTGCACCAGCTGGTCGCAGGGCAATCGCAGCTTTGATCTGTGCATCGCGCTTGGCAATCCGAGCTGGCCCGGCACGCCGCAGCAGCCGGTGCTGCGCGGGCCTGGCAATGCCCGGCTCAATTTCAACATGTTTCGCGATGCCGCCTTCAGCACGGTCTGGACCCAGGCGCAGCCGCTGGTGCAGCGCGTTGCGATCCCCGGCGGGCGCGGCAACACCTTTTCGGGAAGCTTCCGGTTCTATGCCGCAGCCACCCCCGGCCAGTCGCCGCCGCCGGGTGCCTATCAGGCGGCTTTCTTCAACACCATCATCGGCTTTCGCAACAATGCAGGGGTATGCAACACCACCGGCAATCCCAACCTTTCGGGTCAGCAATTCACCCTGCCGATCAGCCGGATGGTGAGCAATGATTGCACTGTCTCGGCGCTGGGCGATGCCGATCTCGGGGCGGCACCGGCAGGGCGCGGCGCGGTGCTGGGTTCCACCACCATCGCGGTGCGCTGCCCGACCGGAACCGCCTTCAACATCGGCCTGCGCCCGTCCAACGGCAACAATAACGGGGCAGGCACGCTGCAAGGCACCGGCGGGGCGGCTGATATGCTGGCCTATCAGCTGCGTCAGGGGAGCGCATCAGGGGCAGTCTGGGGCAACACCGCCAGCGCCAGCGGGCCGGGCAACGGGGTCGGCGGTACCGGCACTGGCGCAGAGCAGACCTTTCCGGTGTTCGTGAGCGTGCCCAACACCAATGCCAGACCCGGCACCTATCGCGACACGGTGATCGTGACAGTGCATTTCTGACAGCGGCGGCCCTGTTCTGGCCGAACCGCCGGGGGCATATCACGCCTTGTTGGCGCGCAGGCTCAGGGACAAGCGGGCAATCGAATAATTATAGCCCAGCATGATGCAGGTCATCGCAGGGGCCGCCACCCACATCGGCAAGCCCAGCAGCTTGCCCAGCACCAGCAGGATCACGAAAGACAGCGGCATGCCCAGCCAGATGCCTGCACTGAAAAGCGTATAGCCGCGCCAGCTGATCGGTTCGTCAAAGGTAATGCGGCAATGGTAGAAATAGCCGACAGTCACGCTCACCAGATAACCGAACAGCACCAGCGGCAGATAGCCATACCCAAGCCAGTCCCCCACGATGAGGATCAGGTTGTTGATCCCCGCGCAGATCGCACCTCCGCCAAGAAACTGGATGTAATGCGCTACCCCGACGCGAAGATTTGTCATGGCATCCGGCTCATGACGCTACTGCTAGCAGGTTTGCTGACCCGTCAGGAGCGCACAGCAGCTTGCCGTGTGACAGCAGGTTGAGCTTGTCGTTGCTGCGAAAAGCACCCGACCTTGCCTCTCCGAACATGCCATGGCTATCGCAACAGGCAAGGCGCACTGGCAGGCTTCCCGCCGACGCGATGTTGTATTGCTGGTTGGGAACATGGGCCATGACAGTCCTGACATGATCAAGCTTTGCGCACAGTCAGTGCCGGATGCCGACAAAGCGGTTTGTCTCTCCACGGCATAGCCAGGTGTGGTTAACAAATTCCTGATTGTGTTCTGTTCAGGCTTGGCGAAACGGGCCATTCTGCAACCGTCAAGCCATAGGGGGAAAGCGTGCCTTACGGAATCATTGTCAGCCACTGGGTTCTGGCCGAACTGTTGCTGGCGACGGTGCTGGTGCTGCTTGCCCTGAGGCAGGGGAACACCGGGCGCGCCGTATGGACACGCGCGCAACTGGCCGCGCGCTGGCTTGGACGCCGCCCCGTCCTGATGGTGGCGCTGGCGGGCGCGCTGCCGGTGCTGCTGCGCTTGATGTTGCTGCCGATCCATCCCACGCCGCTGCCCTATGTGATGGAGGAGCATAACCATCTCTTCCTCACCGAAACCTATCTGCTGGGGCGTGTCGCCAACCCGGTCCATCCGCTGGCAGTGATGATCCAGACCTATCAACAGGTGGAATGGCCGACTTTTGTATCGGCGCGCCCGCCGCTGCCGCCGATCTTTCTGGCCATCGGCAAGCTGGTGTTCGGATCGGCTTTTGCTGGCAATCTGCTGGCCGTGGGGCTTACCGCTGCGGCATTGTGCTGGGCTTTGCAGGGATGGGTCGGCGGTCGGCGCGCCGCGCTTGGCAGCTTTCTGGCCATCGCCACTTTTTGCCTGTTTGGTTACTGGGTCAATTCATACTGGGCACCGACCACGATTGCGCTCGGCGGAGCCTTGCTGTTCGGCGCGGCGGCGCGCCTTGCCCAGCGCCCCAGCTTTGCGATGGCCTTGGTGTGCGTCGCGGCGATTGGCTTGCTCGCCGGAACCCGCCCGTTCGAGAATGCTGTGTTTGCTGCCGCCGTGTTCGGGTGGCTGGGGTGGCGTTATCTGCAGGCGGATCGGCGCGGATTGATCGGGCGGGCGATTGTGGTGGTGGGTCTGCCGCTCATGCTCGGGACTGCCGCGATCCTCGCGCTGCAAATGTGGTACAATCAGCACACGACCGGCAATCCCCTGCTGATGCCCTATCAGATCTGGCGGGTCTCGCAGGATATGACCCCCAATTTCCTGTGGCAGCCAGTCGGGCCAAGGCCCGCATTCTTCAACACGGGCGCAGCAAGGTTTGCCGACTGGAACCTTGCGGTCGCCAATCTTGTCCGCGACGGCGGGATCAGCGGAGCGGCCTATCTGTTCAGTCGCCATGCGGTGACGTTCCGCGATCTGCTCGGCCCGTTCCTGTGCCTTGCCTTTGCGTGCTGGTCGCCGCGCTGGGTTGGCGCGCTGCAGTCTCCGCTGCGCCAGCGGGCATTTGTGTACGGGGTGTGCGCAAGCTTTGTGGTGCTGGCGATCTGCGGACCCTATGCCGGTTCGGCCATCAAGCTACTGGTTCTGTTTGTCCTGATAAAGCGCTGGGCCAATCGCGATGATCGTCCGGCGGTGCTGGTGATTTTTGCCGGCATGATCGCCACCTCCCTGCCGACTTTCTACATGAACATCTACGTGGCCGCCTACACCGCACCGCTGCTGGTGCTGGTGGCAAGCGGGCTCGGCAATCTGGGCCGCTGGAACGGCCGCCTTGGCAAGAGCCTGGCGGGATTTGTGCTGATCGGTGCGGCGGCCATGCCCCTTGCGCAAAGCGTGAACACGGCGCTCAATCTGGTTGATGCGGGCTTTCCATCCCTTGGCCCGCAGCTCAGCCGTTTCGACATCCGGTATCCCAGCCCGCACCACGCGGTGATCGCCAGACTTGCGCAGCGCCCGGGCCAGCATGTGGTCTTTGTCGGTCTGCCAGAAATCTTGCCCGATTCGATTGATCCGGTGTGGAATGCGCCCGAGGTCGATGCCCAGAAGGTGGTGTGGCTGCGTGATTTGCGCCCCGACTGGACGGCCACCGCGCAGCAATACTACGCGGGCCGCACATTCTGGCGGCTCGCTTTGCGGGACGACGGCGCTTACACGCTGAAGCCTTACCCGGCCCAGAGGCTTGCCGCGCCCGCACCGATTGGCAGCCTGCCCAATCCCGATCAGGCCGCAGCTGCAGCGATCGGTGCGCGCCCTGTCAAATGACAGGCGGGCGCGGCGCTGCGGCTGACGTCACGAGCGGCCGGGCAGAAACTGGCTTTCATTGCCGGCAATCACCGACAGCAGAAACCCGCCCAGCACGTTCTGGAAACCGATTGCGCCAGCGGTCGCAAACAGGATCAGCGGCAATTGCGTGTCGAGCGCGACAAAGCCGCCCTTGCCCCACCACACTGTTACCGCTGCAAGCCCGGCAAGCCCAAGCGCAATCAGCGCAAGGCCCGATACCAGCATGGTTTCCAGCGTCAGCCACCCGGCATTGCGGCGCAGCACCGGGCGCAGCAGGCGGAAGCCCTTGCTGACCCCGAACAGATGGGCTGCCACCGCCATGATCAACGCCAGATGCCCGCAGGTGGCAAGAAATCCGGCGACAATGCTCCAGCTCGTGCCGACCAGCGGCTCGCCCGGCAGCGCGCCGAACAGATAGAGCAGCGCCACGGTAAAGATCGCCGCCGACAGGGTCAGCGCGGCCATGCCGGGCAAGGCAAACACCCAGGTCGGGCTCAACATGAACAGATAGCGCAGGTGCCGCCAGCCATCGCGCCAGGGGCGCAGATGCGGCGCACGGTCGCGCAGATCGACCGAGAGCGTCGCGGGCACTTCTGTCATCCGCAGCTTCAGCAGCGCTGCCTTGATCACCATTTCGCTGGCGAATTCCATGCCGCTGCCCGACAGGCCGAGGCGTTCGAACGCCTCCTTGCGGATCGCCCGCAGCCCGCAATGGGCATCGCGGATCCCGGTGCGGAAAAACAGGTTGAGCACGCCGGTCAGGCCCGGATTGCCGATATGGCGATTTTTCCACGGCATCGCGCCCGGCGCGATCCCGCCCTTGAAGCGGTTGCCCATGCACAATTCATAGCCTTCATCGAGCTTGGCCACCATCGCCACACCTTCGACGAAATTGTAGCTGCCGTCGCAATCGCCCATCACGATGTAACGCCCCGCCGCCGCGCGGCAGCCACCGATCAGCGCTGCGCCATAGCCGCGCTGCGCAATCGGCACGACCCGTGCGCCCAGTTCGGTGGCGAGCGCCTGACTGCCATCGCTCGAACCATTATCGGCAATCACGATCTCTCCGCTCATGCCCAGTTCGGTGCGCAGCAGCGCGAGCGCATCAAGCGCGTTGGCGATGCAATGCGGCAAGCTCTGGATTTCGTTAAGGCATGGCATCACGATCGTCACATCGGGCGCGGCCACCTCGCTGCGCTGAGCCACCCAGCCTGCACTCTCGGCAAAAGCACTGTGATTTTGACCGGCGAGTTCCATGGCCATCCCCTGTGAAAGCTTCACTCACTCCTTTCACAGATTGGTTAACAAATTCCTTGGCAAAGCCTGCCTGCCCGGTCAGGTGACGGCGGCGCGCAGGCAAAATTTGTCGGCCTGCCATTCGCCGCTTGCCAGCACTGCGGCAAGCTGGCGCGCCGCCTCGGCGATGTCGGCAAAGCCGAGATAGGCAGGGGCAAAGCCGAGCCGCAGCACATCGGGGCTGCGAAAATCGCCGATCACGCCGCGCGCGATCAGCGCCTGACAGATCGCATAGGCGCCCGCGTGGCGGAACGACAGCTGGCTGCCGCGCTGGTCGCTGGCGGCCGGGCTGACGAGTTCGAGGGTCACGCCCAATTCGCCAAGGCAAGCGAGGAAAAACTCCGACAGCGCGCGGGATTTGGCATAAAGCCGTGCCACCCCGATTTCCGCGATCAGATCCACGCCCACTTCCAGCGCGGCCAGCCCCAGCACCGGCGGGGTGCCGCATTGCAGCCGGGTGATGCCGGAGGCGGGCGCATAATCATCGCTGAAATCGAAGGGTGCCGCATGCCCGAACCAGCCGGTGAGCGGCTGGGCAAGCTGTTCGTGGTGGCGCTCGGCGACAAAGGCAAAGGCGGGCGCGCCCGGCCCGCCGCACAAATACTTGTAGCCGCAGCCCACCGCGAAATCCGCGCCCACCGCGGCGAGGTCCACGGGCAAGGCGCCGGTCGAATGCGACAAGTCCCACAGCACCAGCGCGCCCGCCCGGTGCGCCGCGCGGGTGAGGGCCGCCATGTCGTGCAGCGCGCCGGTCTTGTAATGGACGTGGGTGAGCATCAGCAGCGCAACATCCTCGTCCAGCGCATCTGCCAGCGCGCCGCGCTCCGCCAGCCGCCGCTCGGCCAGCCCTTGCGCTTCGAGCCCGGCGACCATGTAAAGATCAGTCGGGAAATTGCCCGGCTCCGACAGGATCACCTTGCGGCCCGGACGCATGGCCAGCGCCGCGGCAATCAGCTTGAACAGGTTCACGCTGGTCGAATCGCAGGCGATCACCTCGTGCGGGGCAGCGCCCACCAGGGCTGCGATCTTGGCTCCGATGCGCTGCGCCATGTCGAACCAGCCTGCGCTGTTCCACGAACGGATCAGCCCTTCGCCCCATTCGCGGCTGACCACGCGGCTGATCACATCAACGCTCGCCGCCGGCAAGGCCCCCAGTGAATTGCCATCAAGGTAGATCACGCCGCCGGGCAGTACGAAGCGCTCCCGATAGGGCGCCAGCGCATCACCGGCATCCAGCGCGCGCGCCTGCTGGGCAAGGTTCATGCAAGGTCTCGCAGCACGGCGCGCACCGGGGCGGCATCCCCGCCGGCAATCGCCAGCGGCAGCGCGATCAGTTCATAACGGCCCGCTGGCACATCATCGAGCACCAACCCTTCTAGCACCCGCATATCATGGCGCAGTACGGCAAGATGGGCGGCCATGGTCTTGGAGTCTTGCGGATCAAGCGAGGGGCCATCCAGCCCCACCAGCACCGCGCCTTGCGCCGCCAGCGCATCAATCGTCTCGGGCGCAATCGCCACTGTATCGGTGGGCCAGTAATCGTGGGGAAAGGTTTCGAAGGTGCGAAACAGCACGCGTTTGGCCCTGTCCAGATCGGGCAGATGTTCAGGCAGGATCAGCGGCCCGCACGCTTGCGCATCCACCACCACGCATTCGCCGAGATAGGGATCGAGCGCCACGCTCGCGATATCGGGCGCGCCTTGCGCATAATGCAGCGGCGCATCGGCGTGGGTGCCCGAATGGGTTGACAGCCGCAGCGCCGAGACATTGACCGGCGCGCCTGCGGCCATCGCCCAGGTGCCCGCTTGCGCAAACGCCGTATCACCCGGCCACACCGGCAGTTTGGGCGAGAGCCGCTGCGAAATATCCCGGATGGCCTGCGTCATGCGGTTTTGCTCGTCTTTCAATTGGCGGGCTGCGACAGGGGGAACAGCGGGTGCAGCCCCCATTGGTTGGCCTGATAGCCCTGCACCGAGCTGCGCACCAGCGACCAGCGCACCGGCGCGCCGAGCGGAATGAACACCTCGGCCCGCACCAGCGCGGCGTGGGCTTCGGCCAGCAGGCGTTCCTTGGCCGCTGCATCGCGCTGCACCAGCGACTGGCGCACCAGTTCATCAGCCTCGCGCGAACACAGCCCGGCATTCAGCGAACAGTGGAACTGATTGAGAAACCAGCGCGGCGAGGCAAAGCGCGCCAGATTGTCGCGCAGTTCAAGATCGGCATCCTCGCCCGGCGTTACCCGGATGGTTTCGATCCCGATCTCGGTCCAGGCCTGGGCAAGCTGCCCGAACAACAGATCGCTGCCGGGGCCGCGCGGCAGCGCCAGCCGGATGCGCGCTTCGCCGCCGTTTTGTTGCTCCCATGCCGCGATCCGTCCGCCTGCCAGCGCGCGGCGTTCGGTAAGCGACATGCCCTCCCAGCGCTCCGGCGGATAGGGCGGGGCGGCAAACAGGCCGGGCGGCACGATCCAGCTTGAGGCCTGCCAGCCGCCAAGCCCGAACGGCTGGATCAGCGCGGTGCGATCAATCGCCATCGACAGCGCTTCGCGCCGCGCCGGATCGGCCAGCACGCCCTTGTCGTTGGCGATAACGAGGCCGAACAGACCAATCGCGGGATCGACCTGAATTGTCCCGCGTGACAATGGCCCGACCTGCGCGAGCGGGAAGTCGATGATCCGCCCGCCCATCACCAGATCAATCTCGCCATTGGCAAAGGCCTTGACCGCCTGTTCCACCGGCAGGGCGCGCACTGCCAGCGGGCGCGACAATTCCTGCCAGTTTTCGCGCGGCGGCAATCCCCGCGATTCGGGCGGAAGCGCACTCAACCGCGCCATCCGCCCCTTATCATCGCGCGACATCACCATCGGCCCTGCGCCGCTGCCGCTTTTGACAAAGCCCATTTCCGGCTGGGCAAGCAGGCGCAGGAAATCGGGCATCGGGCCGGTCAGGCGGATTTCGATCACCCGTTCGGTCATCGCGCGCACTTCGGCGACCTTGGCAAAATCGAGCCCCAGCGATGTGCCCTTGAGCCGCCCGATCGCTTCGCGCAGCAGCCTGCGCACGTCGCTGGCGGTGATCGGCTCACCATCGGGCCATTCGCTGTCGCGCAGGCGGAAGATATAGCTCAGGCCGTCATCGGTAACGATCCAGCGTTCGGCAAGCGCAGGCACGACTTGCCCCGCCGGATCGAGCGCAACCAGCCCTTCGTAACTGGCAGCCCGCATCGCCTGTGCGGCCGGTGCCAGACGAACGCCCTGCTGGAACAGGCTGGATGGTTCGCCGATGATGGCAAGGCCCATGGGCCCGCCGCCTCCCGAAGGGCTGCAGGAGGAAAGCACCAGCAAGGCTGCAATCAGGCCAAAAATGCGCCGCATGGGCGATGCCCTAGCAGGTTGCGGCGCGCCGGTCAGTCCCGGCGATGCGCGCAAGCGATCAGATTTTGCGGATAGTCTGCGGCTTGGGCTGGGGCGGCGCGCGGTGTGCCCAGGAACGCTCCACCATCCCGAGCGCGGGATCGGCTTCGACGCTGAGCGGACGGCGGGCACGCTGCGAATCGACCTCAATCTCGAAGGCGATGCCAAAGCGATTATCCTGCACCCAGGCGACCGAGCCCATCACTTCGCCGACATTGCGCAATTCCACCGCGACGCGGTGGCCGCGCTGGACCGGGACATTGGTGCCTTCGGCCATCATCCCGCCATCGGAAAGGTTGCGTACCCGCACACGGTGCAGATCGGGCTTTTGTTCGATCCGGACGGTGGCGAGCAGGAACAGGCTGTCGCGCGCCACACTGCGTGTCTCCATTCCTGTCATTGTGAACCTGCCTCCATGGCGTTACTGACCTGTTGTTGCCGCGTGTAAAACTAGCGCGGCACAGTGCGTTTTGCCATGTCAGACTAGGGAAAGCAGGGTTAACCGAAGGTAAAAATTGCCCCGGCAGGCAGCGCCAAGTGGCACAGCGTCCCAAACTGGCACCGATGCGCGATAATTCTTTCGCAGCGGCGCGCAATCCGGCGCGATCAATCGTCGCGCGAGATCTTTTCGCGGCGTTCGTGGGCTTCCTGCGCCTCGACTGTCATGGTGGCGACAGGCCGGGCGATCAGGCGCTTGATACCGATCGGATCGCCGGTGACTTCGCAATAGCCATATTCGCCTTCGTCGATGCGGCGCAGCGCGGAATCGATCTTGGCGATGAGTTTGCGCTGGCGATCACGGGTGCGCAGTTCGATGCCCCAGTCGGTTTCGCTTGAGGCGCGGTCGGTGAGATCAGCTTCGCGGATCGGGCCGTCCTGCAAGGATTGCAGCGTCTGGCCAGCGGCGGAATGGATGGAGCGCTTCCATTCGATCAGCAGCATCCGGAAATAGGCTTGCTGCGCCTCGTTCATGTACTCCTCATCCTCGCTCGGGGTGTAATCCGGAGCAAGCATGCGCTTGGCTTTTTCGAGTACGTCGATGTCGTCAGACAGTGCCGATGGCATATGGACCTCTAATCCCAAGGGCCCGAATGCAGCCGTGCGCAGAACAGCACCTGAATATTTTCATTGGCACACCTGACCAACCGCAAGTCGAAGCGTTGCCAGCGCCTATAGGCAAGCCCCTTGGGGCGCACAAGCGGCTTTGCATCGCTATCCCCGCGCAAACTCCCTCATGCGGCCAAAAAACATCGTTAATCATTTGTTAGCCATGTTGGGCGAGTTTCCTGATTGTCGGCAAGACCCGGTTGGGGGCGATGGTGCTGACATCTGAAGGGGGATTGAGCCATGCACCTGACTGCGATTGAAACGAGCAAGGGAACCGAAATTGCGCCGGCCGCGATGGATCTGGCGCTGGCGCGCGCGCTGGCTGATGCAGCACGCGGCGATGCTGCGGCCTGTTTCGATCTCGGGGTTGCCTTTTCAACCGGCAGCCAGGGCGCGCCGTGCGATCTGATCGAAGCGCACAAGTGGTTCAATCTGGCCGCGGCGCGCGGTCATGACGAAGCGGCCCATTGCCGTGCCGATATCTCCGACGAAATGACGGCGCGCGAAATCGCCGAAGCCCAGCGCCGCGCGCGCGAATTTCTTGGCCAGACCAGCCGCAAGGTTGCCTGATTACCCTTTGCGGAACGGCGTGCGCGTATCCAGCCAGCGCTGATCCTGCGCAACGCCTTTTGCCTCGCGTTCGAGGAAATCGGCAATCGCTGCGGAAAAGCCGGGATCGGCGATCCAGTGCGCCGAGATCGTCTGCACCGGTTCATAGCCGCGCGCCAGCTTGTGCGAACCTTGCGCCCCTGCCTCCACCCGTTTGAGGCCGCGTGCAATCGCGATATCAATCGCCTGATAATAGCACAGCTCGAAATGCAGGAAGCGCACATCTTGCGTGCAGCCCCAATAGCGCCCGTAAAGCGCATCAGAGCCGGCAAAATTGAGCGCGCCGGCAATCGGCGTTGCCCCGTCACAGGCAAGGATCAGGATGATCCGATCCCCCATCCGTTCGCCCAGCAGGCTGAAAGCCTCCCGCGTGAGGTAGGGCTGGCCCCATTTCCTTGCGCCGGTATCCTGATAGAACACCCAGAAGGCGTCCCAGTGCTCCTCGCGGATGTCGGCGCCGGTCAGAATCCGGATCGTCAGCCCTTCGGTCGCCGCGGCGCGCTCCTTGCGCAGATCCTTGCGTTTGCGCGAGGCGAGCGCGCCGAGGAAATCATCGAAACTGCCGTAATCGCGGTTGATCCAGTGGAACTGGATATCGCTACGCCGCATCCACCCGGCAGCTTCGAACAGCGGCACCTGATCGGGCGCGATGAAGGTCGCGTGGGCCGAAGACATCCGGTTTTGCAGACACACCGCTTCAGCGCCTTTGAGCAGATGCGGCGCAAGGGCAGGGTCGGACAAGAGCAGGCGCGGGCCGGTGGCGGGTGTAAAGGGTGCGGCGATCTGGAGCTTGGGATAATAGCGCCCGCCCGCGCGGTGCCATGCGTCCGCCCAGGAATGATCGAACACATATTCGCCCTGGCTGTGCCCCTTGGCGTAAGATGGCATTGCAGCCAGCAGCGTGCCTGCTTCATCAGTGATGACAATCGGCGCAGGCTCCCAGCCGGTGCCGGGGCCGACAGAGCCTAAATCCTCCATCGCAGTGAGGAATTCGTGGCTGACAAACGGATTATCGTTGCCGCCAAGCGCGTTCCATGCCGCGGCGTCAAAGGCACCGACTGACGACGCGATGCGGACGGTCAGCGGATTGTCGCTCACACCAGCCCCGCCCCTTCGGCGATCAGCGCATCGGCGTGGGCGAGGCCGCGCGCGCGCGTTTCGGGCGAGCGCACTGTCCAGGTGAGCAAGGGCCGCCCCGCCTCGCGCCACAGCTGCGTGAGCGCGCCTGCAAGATCGCGCACATCGCTCGCCAGAAAATCGGGTGCTGCGCGTTCCAGCGCATGAGGGCTGCGCCACGCGTTTTTGTAGCCGTGATCCAGCGTGTCGGTGATCACCAGCCCGCGCACCATGTCGGGCACGTGTCTGGCAAACCATTCGCACACGCGCAGATCAAAGCTCATGATCGCAAAGGGGCCAGCGTAATCGCGCAGCACTCCGGCAATCGCGGTGCAGGCCGGGGCCATGGCGAGATGGGGCTGGGCCTTGATCTCGATGAGGATGGGCACGCGGCCTGCCACCAGTTCGAGCAGATCGCCAAGCCGCCAGAGAGTATTGCCCGTCTCCATGAGCGCGATACGGCACAAGTCACCAGCCGGACGCGCGGCAACCGGCCCGCGCTCTGCCGTCAGCCGGTCCAGCTCCCAGTCGTGGAACACCAGCGGGATATTGTCGCGGCTCATCTGGATATCGCATTCGATCCCCATGCCAGCCGCGATGGCCCCTTGTGCCGCCGCGCGCGAGTTTTCCGGGACGCCGGGGGAATGGAGCCCGCGATGGGCATATTCCCACTGCGTCAGCCATTCCGGAGCGCGCCGTGTCGCCATCGCGGATCAGGCCGACTTCAGCGCCACAATCGCATCCACCTCGACCGCTGCATTAAGCGGCAACGCCGCCACGCCCACCGCCGCGCGGGCGTGCTGGCCGGCGCCGCCGAACACCTGCTCCATCAGATCGGACGCACCATTGGCGACCTTGGGGTGATCGTAGAAATCGGGAGTGGAAGAAACGAATGCGCCCAGCTTCACCACCCGTTCGACCTGTTCCAGCAGCCCTGCTGCCTGAAGCTGCGCAAGGATCATTAAGCCGCAGGCACGCGCGGCGATCTGGCCATCTTCAAGGGTGACATTCTCGCCCAGCCGCCCCGTCATCACTGTGCCATCGACAAAGGCGATCTGGCCCGAAACATAGGCCATGCCGCCGCTCACCACCACCGGCACATAGCTGGCAACCGGTGCGGCAGGCTTGGGCAGGGTGATGCCGAGTTCGGCGAGGCGGGCGGCGATAGTCATTTTTTCAGTCTCCACTTAGGCGGTTTCTTCAAGGCGCTGGAGGATCCACGGCAGCGCTTCGTCCCAGCGATCAATCCGCGAATGGGCATGGCCTGCCTTGTGCGCGCAATCAATGGCATGCGCGATCATCGGTTCGCCGCACAGGTGCAGCCGCGTGACATGCGGCGTGAGTTCCGCGACCGAGGCGTGATGCTGCGCCAGATCGTCGATAAACAGCGCGCGCGAAGGGGCATGTTCGGCCATGATTTTCTGCAGCATCGGGCCTTTGGGGCCCTGGTTGGTGTACACCTCTGCGTGGATGCCGACGGCGGCGAGCTGGCTTGCGCGCTTTTCCCGGCGTTCATCGACAAGGTTGGTGAGGATCACCACATCGGCCACTTCGGCGAGCGTGTTGATCGCCTCGACCGCGCCTGCAATCGGCTGCTGGCTGTCCATCTCGGTATCGAAGAACTGCCCCAGCATCCGCCAGATATCCGCCGCCTCAAGAAATTCGCCCGTGGATTGCCAGCGCATCGCGTGGGCAAAATCATGGCCTTCGAGATGGAAATTGATGCCCTGCGTCGCTTCCAGCCAATCCTTGAACGGGGCGACCATGTGCAGCAGCACTTCGTCGCAATCGGAGATAATCAGCGGGCGGTTCATCGGGCGAGTTCCTTGGCGGCGTGGATCAGGTCTTCGGGCGCAACGGCAAGCGCTTCGGCGGCGGATATGAGGTCAGGCTCGTGATTGCCAAGGAAATCGAGCGCGCTGGCCAGCACCGCCGGATTATCGAGGTTGGCGCGCAAGGCATCGGGATCAAGCCCGGTCAGATCAAGATAGCGCTGGGCGCGCGAAGGTTCGCCCAGCAGCCAGCCGAGCGCGGCCAGCGCCAGCATCTCGGGCGCGGTATCAGGGGCGCTGTGCGACATTTCGGATCCTTGCGGGATTGTGGTTACCTCGAAGCAGGGTTAGTCAGGTGACTAAGTCAGATGCGGGGCGAGCAGTGACAAAACGTATCATGGTTGTCGAGGATAACGACCTCAACCGCAAATTGTTCTGCGATGTGCTGCGCGCCAATGGTTTCGAGGTCGAGCCGGTGGCGGATGGCAATCTGGTGCTGGCAACCGCGCGCCATGTCGCGCCCGATCTCATCATCATGGATATCCAGCTGGGCGGGGTTTCGGGCGTTGATCTGATCGCGGCGGCCAAGCGTGACCGTGCCTTGCGCGACATTCCGGTGCTGGCTGTCACCGCCTTTGCTGCCAAGGGCGATGAGGAACGGATTCGTGCAGCCGGCGCTGCGGGCTATCTGTCGAAGCCGGTCTCGATCAGCCCGTTCATGAATGCGGTGCGCGAATTGCTGCCTGCCGAAACGGTGTGATTTTGCAGCGCAGCTAGGTCGTGATTTCGATCAGGTAGATCGCCAGCGTCAGGCCAAGCCCGATGAGGAAGATCCGGTAGGCCGCCGCCAGATAGCGATATTTGCGGCGGTGCAGCACCTGCCCGTTCTGGTAAAGATCGCGCATCATCAGGCGATAGACCTGTTCGTCGCTGTGCATCTTGGCCACCAGATCATCTGCCCACACTTGTTCGTCCTGCAAGGAAAAGTGTCCGAAAAACAGCGGGTTGAACTGGTCTGGCGGCACGGCTTTGGCCCGGATCGGCGGCGTGATCGCCAGCACCGCGCTGATCGCGGAGGCAAGGGCAGTGGCCGCCAGCAGGACCATCGACCATTTGATCTCTGCCGAAAAAGCCTTGGTGATGACCAGCGAGAACACCACGAAAGTCGCACCGATCAGGATGTTGGCCTTGCCATCGGCCATCTGCGACAGCGCCTGCGTGTTGACCTGCGCGGTGCGGAGCAGATGGACGCCCTGCACCGAAAGCGGCGTTGCGGCCGAGGCCAGATCGGGGGTGGTTTCCGTCGTCTGCAACCCACTTTCGGGCATCCCTGTCTCCTCATCGGCGCGCACAAAACTTGACAAGCTGCATCATCGGCCGCTTTGCAGCCGTAATAGCGGGCTAAGGCCTGCCTCACAACTAACCCGAAAAGAGCTCTTCGCCGCCATGACCCCTGCCGAAATTGACGCGCGTATCCGCACTCTGGTGGAGCCTTTCAACAAGAAGGGCGTCGCCATCGAGGACGCCACCACCTTTGCCCATGATCTCGAATTCGACAGCCTGACGGTGATGGATTTTGTCGCCGAGATCGAAGACGCCTTTGATGTCATCATCTCGATGAACCAGCAGGCCGAGATCGAAAACTGGGGGCAGCTGGTGGCGGCAGTCCACAAGCTTGCCGATAGCTGATAAGACCCGAGCCATGAGCCAAACCCTGACCACTGCCGAGGCTGCGACCGCACCGGTCGATCTGCTGGCCAAGTTCGATCCCATCATCCAGACCCGCGAGACCTTGCTGGCGAGCGGGGTGGAAGACCCCGTTCAACCTGGTGATGGAAAAAGTGCTCTCGCCGACCCGCGCGATCTGCAACGGGCGCGACACGATTTTGCTGGGCACTTACAATTACATGGGGATGACTTTCGATCCCGATGTGCTCGAAGCGGGCCGTCAGGCGATGACCGAATTCGGCGCAGGCACCACCGGCAGTCGCGTGCTCAATGGCACGTTCCGCGATCACCGCGATGTCGAAGCGGCCTTGCGCGAATTTTACGCCATGGATCATGCCATGGTGTTTTCCACCGGCTATCAGGCGAACCTCGGCATCATTTCGACCATCGCGGGCAAGGGCGATTATATCATCCTTGATATCGACAGCCATGCCTCGATCTATGATGGCTGCGCGATGGGCCGCGCCGAAGTGGTGCCGTTCAAGCATAATGATGTCGAAGCGCTGGAAAAGCGGCTGAAGCGTCTGCCGGCAGATGCTGGCAAGCTGGTGGTGCTCGAAGGCGTCTATTCGATGATGGGCGATGTCGCACCCTTGAAGGAAATGGTACGCATTTCCAAAGAGCACGGCGCGATGGTGCTGGTGGACGAGGCCCACTCGATGGGCTTCATTGGCGAACACGGTCGGGGCGTCGCTGAAGAACAGGGCGTGATTGATGATGTCGATTTCATCATCGGCACCTTTTCCAAAAGCGTCGGCACCGTCGGCGGGTTCTGCGTTTCCAATCACCCCAAGTTCGAAGTGCTGCGGCTGGTGTGCCGCCCCTATGTGTTCACCGCTGCGCTGCCGCCTGCGGTGATGGCGTCGAGCGCCACCTCGATCCGCAAGCTGATGCATGGCGGGAACAAGCGCGCGCACCTGTGGGAGAATTCCCGCACGCTGCACGCGGGGCTTACCGCGCTCGGCTTCAAGCTCGGCACCGACACCCCGCAAAGCGCGATTATCGCGGTGATCATGCCCGATCTGGAACGCGGCGCGATGATGTGGGAAGCGTTGCTCAAGGAAGGGCTTTACGTGAACCTTGCCCGCCCGCCTGCAACCCCTGCGGGCATGACGCTGCTGCGCTGTTCGCTGTGCGCGGAACATTCTGCCGAAGAAGTGCAGACGATCCTCGGCATGTTCGAGCGCGCCGGGAAAGCGATCGGGATCATCTGATTGTTATGGTCGCGCTTACGCGCGATCAGACACCCGCCCCGCCTCCTTGCCCGCCTCCTTGTCTCTGGCCCAACCCGGCCACCAATGATAGCATCAGGCTATGGTGGCCGGGTGGGGAGGCGGGGCGAGTGGTCTGCCGTTCACACAGTGAACGCAAAAATCAATGCAGTGAGATAATCCCGTCCACCGCACGCCATTCCTGCGGGCCTATCAGATGCTTGTGCGCGACCCGCACCGAATGGATCACCGCCTCGATCTCGCGCCGCCAGAAATCGAGGAAGCGGGTCAGTTCGGGAAATTGCGGAGCGACATCATATTGCTGGATCACGAATTGCTGCAGCAGGCTGCGGTGATCGGGCATGAAGTAGTGGATCTGGACAGTGGCAAGGCCATAGCCCTGCATCTGGCGGAGAAAATCGTGATCGCTCATCAACACTCCTCTCGGTAACGGCTGAGAAGGGCCGGGCACCAGAGTGTCATAAAACGTCGCGATTTCAATCCATATTGTAATATTCGGCCTATTGCGCCGCAGCGGCCTGCTGCAAAGTGGCCGCAGCGCAAGGATCATCGGCGTCGTCGCTGCCGCCGCTCACCTGCGTGATCACGACAATCCCGCCAATCACCAGCGCCGCAAAGGCAATCGTCACCAGCCCGAGATAGCGATCAATGAAGCTCTTGATCGGCGCGCCGAAGATGCGGAACAGCACGCCGACGGTGAAGAAAATCATGCCGCGTCCGATCAGGCTTGCGCCCACGAAAGTGACAAGGTTCATGCCGACAAAGCCCGCGGTGATCGTCAGCAGCTTGAACGGCACCGGCGTTGCGCCTGCAATGATGATCGCTTCCCAGTCATATTGTTTCAGATAACAGGCTGCGACCGGGAATTTTTCAGTGAGGCCAATTGCGGCGAGCACCCATTGTCCCACCGAATCATACAGCACCGCGCCGATCAGATAGCCGAACAGGCCCCCCGCCACCGACGACAGCGTGGCAATGATGCCAAAGCGCAGCGCCTTGTTCGGTTCGGCCAGGCACATCAGCCCCAGCAGGGGGTGCGGCGGGATCGGGAAAAAGCTTGCCTCGATAAAGCAGAAGAACGCCAGCCAGAACTGCGCATGGGGGTGCGCGGCCTTGTCCATTGTCCAGTCGTAAAGGCTGCGCAGCCAGACCACTTGCATTGCTCCTGCCGGGGGAATGCGCGGCCCCTAGGCGAGCGGGCGCATACAAGCAAGCGGCCAGTTTATAACCTATATGGTTATTATAACTTGACATCGTAACGCTATCTGGTTATCAAAGGACATCATCGCAAAATTGTGATTCGCCGACAGGCGGCCTTGCCGAACAGGGGCAAGTGCCGCTCTTTTGCGTTCACGCCGCCGGGAGAACCCTCATGGCCGACCAAGGGGAAGCTGCAGCCTGCGCAAAGCGCCGCGCCGGTCCGCGCTGGCGCGCGCATTTTCTGGAACATCTCGCCGAAAGCTCGAACATCAAGCAATCTGCTGCCCATGCCGCGGTCTCGACCACCCGGCTCTATCGCGAACGCCAGCAGAACCCGAAATTCGCCTCCGATTGGCTCGCTGCGCTTGGCGAAGGTTATCTGCGGCTGGAAATGGAAGTGCTGCGGCGGCTGCGCGAGGGCGATCAGAAGGCGCTTGAAGGTGAGCGCTATGATTTTGCCAATGCGCTGCGGCTGCTTTCGGCCCACCGCGAAAATGCCGCGCATGCCCACGCCCAGCAACGCAATGTCAGCGCGGCCGAAGTGCGCGCGTCGATTGATCGCAAGGTCGAGGCGATCCGCCAGCGGCTGGCACAGGACAAGGCGCGCAAGGCGCAAGGCGAATGAACAGCGATCGCTTCGATTGGCTGGCCGATGATGATGTGGATACAGCGGCGCAAATCTCTGCTGCCATGGATCAGCACGAGAAGGATGAATGGCCCTATCACTGGGGAATGATGGCGCGTGACGAACAATTGCCGCCGCCCGGCGATTGGCGAATCTGGCTGATTCTGGCCGGGCGCGGTTTCGGCAAGACCCGCAGCGGTGCCGAATGGGTGCGCGCCATTGCCGAACGCTGTCCCGAGGCCCGCATTGCGCTGGTGGCGACCACGCTTTCCGAAGCGCGCGCGGTGATGGTGGAAGGCGAAAGCGGCATCATCGCCTGCTGCGCGCCTGATAACCGCCCGGTGTTCGAAACCTCGCTCAAACGGCTGCGCTTTCCCAATGGGGCGCAGGCGCTGATCTATTCGGCGCAGGAACCCGAAAGCCTGCGCGGCCCTCAGCACAGCCACGCTTGCAGGGCAGGCGCAAAAGGAGTTTTTCGTCAACCAGTCGCTCTCGGTGCTCGATGCGCTGGCCGGGCAGTCTGTGACAGGAGCGCTGGCGAATCCCCCTGCCGATGCGCAGCCGGGCGATTGCTACCGGATCGCAGCCCCTGCAACCGGCGCATGGGAGGGGCGCGAACACCAGCTGGCGCTGGCCATCGGCGGGGATTGGCATTTCATCATCCCGCAGGAAGGCAGCCTGTTGTTCGACCGCACGCTCGGCAAATTTGTCTGTTTCGATGGCGAATGGCACCATGCCAGCCTGCCAGCGACGGCCAGCGGCGGAGCGGTGGTGGACGCCGAAGCGCGCGATTTGCTGGCACAGGTCATTGACGCACTTGCCAAACTGGGGCTAGTGGCGCCCGATCCGGCGTGATTCATCTCCCGCGAATTTCCCGGAATCACTTATGTTGGATCGGTAACTGCACGCAACACAGCCTATAGAGACTTTATTGCAACACCTGAGCGGCTTTGATTTCTTCAATCTCTTGCCTCTTGGTGGTGGAAAAGATACAGACCAACCGTGCCTAAGTTCGATAACGAAGGGGAATAACATAATGCGCAAAATTGTCATTGGGATGGCAATGGCCTCGACCGCGCTGACCGCACCCGCCATGGCCCGCGAAGGCCAGTGGTATATTGAGGGTAACGCCGGTGCCATGATCGTGGAACAGTCCGAAGTTGACCTGCGTGGTGTCGAAAACGGCGCCCGTATCAAGTACAACCCGGGTTTCGATTTTGGCGGCATTGTTGGCCACGATTTCGGTCCGTTCCGTCTTGAAGCCGAAGCCAGCTATCGCCGCGCCAAGATGGACCGTGCAGAAGCGGTGCCGCCCGGCCTGGTTGCGTTGCAGGGCAATGGCCCGCTCAACACCTTTGTGGGTCGCCGCGAAACCACCGGTGACATCGACGCGCTGAGCTTCATGCTCAACGGCTTGATCGACATCGGCAAGGATGATGGCCTGCAGGGCTTCGTCGGCGGCGGTGTTGGCGTTGCCCGCGTCCAGCTTGACGGCACTGCCAATGATCGCGGTCCCGACATGATTTCGGACTCGGACACTGGCTTTGCATGGCAACTGCTTGCCGGCATCCGCGCTCCGATCAGCAAGTCGTGGGATCTTGGCCTGCGCTATCGCTACTTCAACGCGCCGAGCGTTGGGCTGGTTGATCCGCTGGGCCGCAGCTTCGACACCTCGATGACGAGCCACTCGATCCTTGGCTCGATCACCTATAACTTCGGTGGTCAGGAAGCTCCGCCGCCTCCGCCGCCGCCGCCGCCGCCTCCCCCGCCGCCTCCGCCCCCGCCGCCGCCGCCGCCGCCTCCGGCTGCGCCGTGCAACACCGGGCCTTACATCGTGTTCTTTGATTTCGATTCTTCGGCCATTACCGCTGAAGCATCGGCAATCCTGAACAGCGCGGTGACTGCCTATGCCAACTGCGGCACGGCGAACGTGATGCTGGCCGGTCACACCGACCGTTCGGGCAGCGCGACCTACAACATGGCGCTTGCTGGCCGTCGCAACACGTCGGTCCGCGAATACCTCGTTGGTCGCGGTGTGCCGGGTGGCCGCATTTCGAGCGAAGCCTTCGGTGAAACCAAGCCGCGCGTTCCGACCGCTGACGGTGTGCGCGAACCGCAGAACCGCCGCGTGGAAATCACCTACGGTCCGGGTTCGGGCATGTAATCGGTTTCCAACCGTATCTCGAAAGGGGCTGGAGCGATCCGGCCCCTTTTTGTTGCGCGCCGTCCAGCGCTCTTGCGGACAGGCAGCGCCTGCAGCCGGACTGAAGGATCAGCCTGCACGCCGCCCCCGATTGGCCCGCAGCAGGTTGCCAGATTTATGAAGGTTTGCTGGTGCGCGTGCGCCGCTCTCACCGGGTGGGCCTGCCAACCGCGCTGCGGCCCTGCTCTGGTGCACAGTCCCCCAGAGCTCGTTGCCTGTTCTTTCTACCCGCGCGCGGTGCCTTGCAGGCTTTCGCTCCATACGGCACCGCCCATCGAGCAGCCGCGATGCGGCGCGGGGAACCTCGCATCCAAGAGCACGCAAGGGATCTGGCGCACACAAAATTCACGGCTTTGATCGCGCTCTCATGCCGCGCAATGCGGCGCGCGCACCTGCATGAGAGCCCGGGGCGAGCGCAGCAAAACCCCGCGCCGCATGGCCTCATTCCTTCGTAAGGGTTATGAAAGGCGCATGGCGGCCTGCGCCCGCTGCTCCATGGTAGCCTCTGCCAGAGGAAGCGCGCGGTAGGCGTAAATCAACAGCGCCAGCGAGATCGGCGCCACCCCGATCAGCGAAAGCATCCCGATGCGCAGGCTGCCGCTCAGATCCGAGATTGCTCCGACCATGAACGGCCCAAGCCCCAGTCCGACCAGTGTTGTCGCGAGGAAGAACGAGGCGGTTGCTGTCCCCGCATGCGCGGCAGCACCAGATCCTGCGTCGTCGCCGCCGCCGCGCCCAGCGCGGTCGCTGCGAACATCCCGGCGAGGAAATTCATCGCATAGAACAGCACGCCATTTTCGGTGGTAAAGCCCACCCAGATGGGAATGACCGGAGCGAGAATCCCGAACATGATCACCAGAATGCGTCCCGCAGGATTGCGCACGCGCAGCCAGTCGGACATCTGGCCCCCCAGGATCACGCCGAGGAAGCCGGACGTAGCGCCGCTGCCGCCGAGCCAGAAGGCAAGCTCGCTCTTGGGCAACCCCAGCACTGTCTCGCCATAGGCCGCCGACCAGAACGCCAGCGCGTAGGCACCCAGCGACACAAGCCCATACCCCAGCGCAGTGCAGATGAACGCAGGCGTCCCCCAGATCAGCTGGAATGTCGCCGGATCATGCCGCCGCAAGGTCGATGCCCACGAAAATACGGCATAATAGCCAAAGGCAATCGCGACCCACTGCTGCGGGTTCTTGGTCAGCTCGATCATCACCAGTGCAAAACCCGTCATTGCGCCGGCCATCAGCAGATTGACTAGCACAGCCTTGGTCCCGCGCCGCGCCGCGTGATAGAGGGTCAAGGGCGGCAGCAGCATCGACAGATCGACGAGGAAATCGATCAGCGGGTGGCGCTCGCCGCTTGCCGCGGTCGGCAGCCGTACGGGCTCGCGCAGGCTTGCCACCCAGATCGCCAGCAGCACCCCCGGCAGCCCCACCGCGACAAAGGCCGCCTGCCAGCCGACGAGACCGCCCATTCCCCCGCCGGGATAGGCCGCATCCCACCACTTCGAGATATTGGCCCCGATCAGCAGCGACACCCCGCCGCCGATGTAGAGCCCCGAAGAATAGATCGCGAGCGCGGTCGCGCGCTGGCGTGAGGGGAAATAATCCGAAATCAGCGAATAGGCAGTCGGGCTCGCCGTGGCTTCGCCCACTCCCACGCCCATGCGCGCCAGCGACAAGGTGAAGAAGTTGCGTGCAAAGCCGGAGAGCGCTGTCATCGTCGACCACAACAGCAGGCCGATGGTGAGCAGCCGCACCCGGTTCCAGCGGTCCGCCAGCCGCCCCAGCGGCACGCCGAACAGCGCGTAAAACACCGCGAAGGCCGCGCCCCCCAGAAAGCCCAGATCCGCGTCGGTCAGTTCGAGATCGCGCTGGATATCAACCGCAAGGATCGCGAGAATCTGCCGGTCGATGAAGTTGAGGATGTAAACCACCACCAGCACGCCCAGCACATACCAGCTATAGCCGGACGCCGCTTCGTCGCCGCGGCCCTGCGCCGCCGTCGCTTCCTCGTTCAAGAACTCATCCCCAATCCCGATATTGGCGGCGCGAAAAGATCGCGGCTCCGCGCCTATGCGCTGTATGGGGTGCTATCGGCAATTCCCGCTTCGGCAAAACCCTTTTTGCGCAAGCGGCAGGAATCGCACAGCCCGCAGGCCATGCCTTCCGGCGTCGGATCATAGCACGACCAGCTCCACGCCGGATCAAGCCCCAGCCTTGCGCATTCCCGCGCTATGTCAGCCTTGGTGAGATGCTGGAGCGGCGCGTGGATGGTGAAGGGCGATCCCTCCGCCCCCGCTTTGGTGCCGAGCCGTGCGGTTTCGGCAAAGCTGGCGATGAATTCCGGGCGGCAATCGGGATAGCCCGAATAATCCAGCGCGTTGACGCCGATGAACACATCACGCGCGCCCGAGCTTTCCGCAAATGCAGTCGTCAGCGCCAGAAACACCAGATTGCGTGCGGGCACATAGGTGACCGGGATATCATCACCCACCCCGCCTTTGGGCACATCAATGGTGTCGGTCAGCGCCGAACCCCCGAAGGCGCGCAAATTGAGCGCAATCTCGACATGGCGCGCAGTGCCAAGCCGCGCGGCAATCCGGCGCGCTGATTCCAGTTCAAGCCGGTGGCGCTGGCCGTAATCCACGCTCAGCGCATGGACGGCAAAGCCCCGTTCCTGCGCGAGCGCTGCGGTAACCATCGAATCGAGCCCGCCTGACAGCAGCACGACCGCAACCGGTCTGATCTCATCATCTGCTGCGGGCATCAGGGGTGGCTCAGCACGGCCCGGTGTGGCGGGCTTCGGCGGTCAGCTGAAACGGCAGGCCGCCTTCGATGCCCTGGCTTTCCAGCTGAACCAGCCCCGCGGTTTCCTTGCGGATGCTGGTGCGGCCAAAGCCGTTGTTCGGGCAGGTATATTGCACGGCCACCTTGGCCTCGGCATCTTCGATCACGAACTGGCTGCACCCGCCTTCGCGGTGGCGCAGCTGGATGAGCTCCTGCCCGCTGCGCACACAGATCTTGCGATCGGGCGAGCCGTCGCGGTGCTTGATCGTCCATTCGCCCTTGGTCAGTCGCGCCAGCAGGGCAAGGCCCTTGCCTTGCGCGGCGGCTTGCGGCGCACCCGAAACAGCCACAACCGCCGCCAATGCGAGCGCGCCTGTAATGGCTGCCAAAGTTGCCTTACCGCTGTTCATGCCCGATCCCCCACCCATTGCTGCCACGCGCCCCGGATCGCACCATAGACCCGAACCACGGCCAGAGTCTTGGTCAGATCCGTCACCTTGAGGTCATTCATAAGGCAAGCTCGAAAATGCGCGAGCAGAACGCGCAGTCGATCGCGATGAGGCCGTTCTCGCCTCGCATCTCTTGCTGTTCTTCCTCGGGAAAGCGCGCAATTACGGACGCATAATGTTCCAGCGTGCAGCGGCACCCGCGCGATAGCGCTGCGCCCGGCTGGACGCGTACCTCGGATTCTTCATGGAACAACCGCCAGGTGATCGCTTCGAGCGACAGCGCGGGATCGAGCAATTCCTCGTGGCTGATCGTGCTGCCGAGAATCGCGACGTGCTCCCAATCGGGGTGATCCATGCGGACATGCAGCCGTTCGCGCCCTTCCTCGCCATCGGGCAGGTGCTGGATCAGGATGCCTGCCGCCGAACGCCTGCCGCCGGCCACCCGGCTGGCGATGCGGATGAGGGTGGGAACCTGTTCGGACTGGCTGAAATAGGCCTCGCAGGCCTCGGCCATGCTATCGCCTTCGAGCGGCACGATCCCCTGATAGCGCTGGCCCTGTTCGGTCTCGAAGGTGACGGCGAGATAGCCGCTGCCGAACAGCGCCGACAGCGCGGGATTGGCGCCCAGATTGGCCAGCCGCTCGGCATCGAAATCGGCATAGCCGCGCACTGCGCCATCGCGATAATCGCACACCAGCAGCTTCACGATTCCGCCCTGCGTCTGCGCCTGCATGGTGAGCTGCGCCTTGTCGCCTTTGAGCAAGCCGCCCATCAGCGCGGCCAGCACCAGCGCCTCGCCCAGCAGATGCATGATCGGCGGCGGGTAATCATGCGCCGAAAGCACCTTATCAAGCACGCCATCAAGCCGCACCACGCGACCGCGCGCCCCGCGCGAGGGAAGGGTGAAGCCAAGCAGCTTGTCGGCGAAAGTTTCGGGCGAAGGTTCGATCAGATAGTCCATGGGCAGCCTATATGGGGGCGCAGGCCACGCGGGGTAAGCCCCTTCATGCCGCCAGCTTGCCAAAGGCCCACAGCAGCACGGATTTCTGCGCGTGGATGCGGTTTTCCGCCTCGTCGAACACCGCCGATTGCGGCCCCTCGAACACGTCTTCGCTCACTTCCTCGCCGACATGCGCGGGCAGGCAGTGGAGGAACACGGCATCCGGTTTCGCGTGGGCCATCAGCGCGGCATTGACCTGATAGGGCGCCATCGCGGCGAGCTTTTCCTCGGCGTGGGCCTGGCCCATCGAAATCCACGTGTCGGTGACGATCACATCGGCGCCGCGCGCCGCCGCCGCAGCATCCTGCGTCAGCGTGATCGTGGCTCCTCCGCTGCGCGCCATGGCGACGAATTCCGCCTCGGGTTCGTAGCCCGCAGGCGTTGCCACCCGCACATTGAACTTGAACAGCCCGGCGGCCTCAAGGATCGAATGCAGCACATTATTGCCATCGCCGAACCACGCGACCTCAAGGCCGGGCAGCGCCTTGCCATGTTCGATCATGGTGAGCAGATCGGCAACAATCTGGCACGGGTGCGAACGATCGGTGAGGCCGTTGATTACCGGCACGCTGGCGTGGCGCGCCATTTCCGCGATCTTCGCATGATCGTCGGTGCGCAGCATGATGCCATCGACCATGCGGCTCAAAACGCGCGCGGTATCGGCAATGGTCTCACCCCGGCCAAGCTGGCTCGACGCCGAATCGAGCAGCAGCACGCTGCCCCAATTGCCGCATCGCGATGTCGAAGCTGACGCGGGTGCGGGTGGAGTTTTTCTCGAACACCAGCGCCAGCACATGGCCTTTCAAAGGCGCATCGGCATCGGGCGCGCCCTTGGGCAAGCCAGCGCGGGCGGCCTTGCGATCCATCGCATCATTGAGCATCGCCGCAATGGCATCTGCGCCTGCATCGCCAAGATCGAGAAAATGCGCCATCACGCCGCCTCGGGGATGGCGAAACTGGCCGCGCCCGCCGACAGCTTGTCGAAGAATTCCTCGATCTCGGCATCGCCGATTACCAGCGGCGGCAAGATACGGATGGTGTTGTCGCCCGCAGCCACTGTCAGCAAGTGATGATTGTCGCGCAGGTGGACATAGAAGGGGCGGCTTTCGAATTTCATCTTGAGGCCGAGCATCAGCCCCTTGCCCCGCACCAGTTCGAACAGATCGGGGTAATTGCCGATGAATTGTTCAAGGCGGCTGCGCAGCCGTTCGCCCTTGTCGCGCACGCTCGCCAGAAATTCCTCATTGGCGACCGCCTGCATCACTGCCATTCCGGCAGCCATCGCCAGCGGATTGCCGCCATAGGTTGAACCATGCGTGCCGAAAGTCATGCCGCGCGCGGCTTTTTCCGTGGCGATGCAGGCGCCCAGCGGGAAGCCGCCGCCAATCCCCTTGGCGGTTGCGAGAATATCGGGCGTGATGCCGTATTGTTCGTAGGCATAGAAGGTGCCGGTGCGCGCAACGCCGCATTGCACTTCGTCGAGCACCAGCATCAGATCATGCTCATCCGCCAGCGCGCGCAGGCCGTGCATGAATTCATCCGAAGCCGGACGGATGCCGCCTTCGCCCTGGATCGGCTCCACGAGAAAGCCCGCCGTCTGCGGCCCGATCAGGGCGCGTGCTGCTTCGAGATCGTCGAAGGGCGCATATTTGAACCCGTCGAGCAGCGGGGCAAAGCCGTGGTGCATCTTGGTCTGGTTGGACGCGCTGATCGTCGCCATGGTGCGGCCGTGGAAGGCGTTGTGGAAGGTGATCAGTTCGAACCGATTGGCATCGCCCCCTTCCGCATTCTGGTGATAGGCGCGCGCGCACTTGATCGCTGCCTCAACCGCTTCGGCGCCCGAATTGGTGAAGAACACGGTGTCGCCAAAGGTCACATCGACCAGCGATTGCGCCAGCGCCTCGCCCTGCGGGCTGCCATAAAGGTTCGAGACATGCATCAGCGTGGCGGCTTGATCCTGGATCGCCCGGATCAGCCCTTCATGCGAATGGCCGAGCAGATTGACCGCAATCCCGCTGGCAAAATCGAGATAGCGCGTGCCGTTTTCATCAATCAGATGGCAGTGCTCGCCGCGCACGGGCCGCACGCCGCAACGCGGATAAACAGGCATGAGCGCGGGTGTAGACATGGGCAATTCCTGAAGTTTTGGCGAAGAGATGCGAAAGATACGGAACCAAAAAGCAAATGGCGGCCCCGCAAAGAGCCGCCATTGGCGTGTCAATAATCCTGCCTGAGGCCAGCGTCAAACGCGCCAGCCGAGGTCAGGGCAGGATCAGGCCTCGATCGGAACGAGGTTGACCGCCGAATGCTTGCCGCGTCGGTCCACTTCGAGATCGAATTCAAACCGGTCACCCTCGTTGATCGAGGACAGGCCGGAACGCTCCACCGCGCTGATATGCACGAAGGCATCGGGCTGGCCATCATCGCGCACCAGAAAGCCGAAGCCCTTGGTGCCGTTGAAGAATTTGACCGTGCCCGTCACCCGTTCGCCCGTCAGCTCGCGCTGCGGGGCGGCAGGCGCGCGCGGGGCCACCGCGATCACATCGCCGACCACCTGCAGATCCTGCGCGGAAACCTTGCCGCCGCGATCCACCAGGTTGAATTCGAGCTGCTGCCCTTCGGCCAGACCTTCAAGCCCGGCGCGTTCCACGGCGCTGATGTGCACGAACACATCTTCGCCGCCGGTTTCCTGCTGGATGAAGCCGAAGCCTTTCTGGGCGTTGAAGAATTTCACCACGCCTTTGCCGGTGCCGACAACCTGTGCGGGCATGCGGTTGAAACCGCCGCCGCCGCCAGCGCCGCCGCCCGGGCCACGCGGGCCGCCGGGGCCACGCGGACCGCCGCCAAAGCCGCCGCGGTCACCACCGCCGCCGCCGCCAAAGCCGCCGCGATCTCCGCCGCCAAAGCCACCACGATCATATCCGGAGCGCTCATTGCCGAAGCTGCGGGGCGCTGCGAAATCTCCGCCGCCGCCGAACGGATCAAAGCCGTCTTCGCCGAAGCCGTCACGTTTGTCTTTGCCGCGGCGGCGCCCCCTATCGTAACCCATAAATCAATTCATACCTTGTCACACCGCCGCTAAACTTGCGCATGTGCCATGGCGGAGCGGTGAGCCATGACCAGCGCCAGGCCTTGAGGCATCACAATGCCCAAGGTTCCTAATGCCAGACATAGCGCACAAAGAGTTGCTTTGCGAATAATTTTACCAGCGGTCCATTTTTCGCACAAAAGTGCAATAGTCGGGCAACACCGGGCGCTCTTGCCTCGGGGGCCGGGCGCGCTAGAAATCGGTCACACCACCGGCGCGCAGCACCAGTGCACTTTGCGTGCCCATTCGAGGATACCTGTACCCATGAGCGATTTTCGCAAACTGTCCGACACCATGCTGGCAAGCCCGCAGATCGGCCTTGCCGATATCGCCGCAGCCAAGGCGGCAGGGGTGACGCTGATTGTCAACAACCGGCCCGATGGCGAAGACCCGTCTGCACCGCAAGGTGTTGAAATTGCAGCCGCTGCTGAGGCGGCAGGGATGGCCTATGTCGCCATTCCCATCGGCCATTCCGGCTTTTCCGAACCGCAGGTCGATGCGCTGATTGCAGCGCTTGAGGCCAACCCCGGCGGGGCGCTCGGCTATTGCCGTTCGGGCACGCGTTCCACTTTGCTGTGGGCGCTGGCGCAGGCGAAACTGGGCACTGATCCCGATGCCATTGCCGCCGCTGCTGCGCAGGCGGGCTATGATATCAGCCCGGTGCGCCCGATGGTGGACATGCTGGCGGCCCGCTGAGGCCTCAGCGGATGAGCCTGCCGCCGCTGCTGATCCAGACCGCAGGATCGCTGGCGGCGATTCTCGCACTGGCGGGGCTGGCGCGCTGGCTGCAACTGGGCGGCGCTGCGCGACTCGCCAGCGAGGCGGATGTCGCCCGCGCCGCAAGCGAGGTGGAGGACGGGTTCACGCCAGTAGCCTTCGCCTGCGATGCGGCAGGCGCGGGCGCGCTGGCACGCGATAAAGCGGGGCGCATCATGGTGATCCGCCGCCACGGCAACCGCTTTGCCGGGCGAATACTCGGCCCCGACGCGGCGGCTTGGGTTGCAGGAGGGCAGCTAGAGGTCGTTCCGGGCGAACGACGTTTCGGCACGGTCTTCCTGACCATCCACGATGCCGAGGCTTGGGCGGACGCGATCAATGCGCTAAGCATTCCGGGCGATGCCTGATTTCAACCCGACCACCTATGCCATCCCGCTGTTCGTAGCGCTGGTGCTGGCCGAGATGATCTGGGCCAAATTCCGCGCGCCCGAAGCTTATGAGCCCAAGGATACCCTCGTCAGCCTGCTGTTCGGGCTGGGATCGACCGTGGCAGGCGCGCTGCTGGGCGGGTTTGCGGTGTGGGTGTTCTTTGCCACCTATGAATATCGCGTCTTCGACATGGGGCCTGAATGGTGGGCGGTTTGGTGGGCCTGGCCGCTGTGTTTTGTGCTCGATGATCTCAAATATTACTGGGTCCACCGCGCCGGACACCGCATCCGCTGGATGTGGGCAGCCCATGTGAACCACCATTCGAGCCAGCACTACAACCTTTCGACGGCGCTCAGGCAGACCTGGACCGGGCCGATCACCTTCGGGTTCCTGTTTGCCGTGCCGCTGGTGCTGCTCGGCTTTCACCCGGTGATGATCGCGATCTGCGGCGGGTTTAACCTGATTTATCAGTTCTGGATCCACACCGAAGCGATTGGCCGGATGCCGCGCTGGTTCGAAGCGGTGATGAACACGCCGAGCCACCACCGCGTGCACCACGCCACCAACCCGCGCTATCTCGATCGCAATTACGCAGGCGTGTTCATTGTGTGGGACAAGCTGTTCGGCACTTTCACCCCAGAAGTGGATGACGAGCCGATCCGCTATGGCATCGTCAAGCAATTGGGCAGCTTCAATCTCTTGTGGGCAGTGTTCCACGAATGGATCGGCATGATCACCGACATTGCCCGCGCACCGTGGCGGCACAAGCTGTCCTATCTCCTGCGCGAACCCGGCTGGAGCCATGATGGCAGCCGCGAGACCAGCGACATGATCCGTAGCCGGTGGGAAGCGCGGGTGGGCGCCGAGGTTGCGCGGCAAGCAAAACCAGTGGCTGATCAAAACCCGATTGCGGGCGCGCCCGAAGCTGCCTAGTCTCCCTCGCACAAGAGGGAGAGATCATGGAAAGTTTCGACTACATCGTCATTGGCGGTGGCAGTGCCGGCAGCGCGGTTGCGGGCCGTCTTGCGGTGGATGGCACGCGCCGGGTGTGCTTGCTTGAGGCAGGCGGGCGCAATGATAACGTCTGGATCAAGACGCCGGGCTTCATGCCCTTCATCCCGGAAAAATCGAACTACCGCTATGAAACCGTCCCGCAAAAGGGGCTGAACGGGCGCACCGGCTATCAGCCGCGCGGGCGGGGCTTGGGCGGATCATCGGCGATCAACGCGATGGTCTATATCCGCGGCCACCGCTGGGATTACGACAATTGGGCAGCCGGGGGCTGCACCGGCTGGGCCTATGACGATGTGCTGCCCTTTTTCCGCCGCGCCGAAGCGAATGAACGCGGCAGTGATGATTATCACGGCGCGGGCGGGCCCTTGTTTGTCTCTGACCAGACCGCCGCCAATCCCGCATCCCACGCCTTTGTCGAGGCGGCCGCCGCGCTGCAATTGCGCACCAACGGCGATTTCAATGGTGAGCGGCAGGAGGGATTTGGCCTTTATCAGGTGACCCAGCGCAAGGGCGAGCGCTGGTCAGCCGCGCGCGCCTATGTCGAGCCGATTTGCGATGCGGGCAATTTCGCGGTGCGCACCGATACCCTCGTCGAAAAGCTGGTGATCGAAGATGGCCGCGTGACAGGCGTGCAGGTGCGGCGGGGCGGCACATCCGAGACGCTCTATGCGCGGCGCGGCGTGGTGCTGAGCGCGGGCGCGTTCAACAGCCCCCAAATCCTGATGCTGTCGGGCATCGGCCCGGCGGAGCATCTGAAAGCGCATGGCATCGAGGTGCTGATCGACAAGCCCGCTGTCGGCAGCAATCTGCAAGACCATATCGACTATGTTTCGGGCTGGGAAACGCAGAGCGATGTGCCGATTGGCAGCACGCTGAAAGGCAGCCTCAAAATGGTCGCCGCGATGATCGAGCACCGCCGCAAGCGCACCGGCGTGATGACGACGCCCTATGCCGAATCGGGCGGGTTCTGGCAGGTCATGCCCGATAGCCCGGCGCCTGACATCCAGTGGCATTTCGTGCCAGCCGTGCTCGAAGATCACGGGCGCGAAAAGGTGAAGAAGCATGGCTTTTCGCTCCACGCCTGCGTGCTGCGCCCGGAAAGCACCGGGACAGTGCGGCTGGGATCGAAGGATGCGGGCGCAGCGCCAGTGATTGATCCCAATTTCCTTGATGACGAACGCGATATCGCGGCTTTGCGCGCAGGCGTGCGGCTGTCGCACCGGATTGTCGATGCGCCGCCCTTGCAGGCGTTTGGCCCGAAGGATCGTCACCCGGTTGATCTGAATGACGACGCCGCGCTCGATGCCATGATCCGGGCCCGCGCCGATACGGTCTATCACCCGGTCGGCACCTGCCGCATGGGCGCGGATGCGGATGCGGTGGTTGATCCGACCTTGCGGCTGAAGGGCCTCGAAGGGTTGTGGGTGGCAGACGCCAGCATCATGCCCAAGATCGTCGGCGGCAACACCAACGCGCCGAGCATCATGATCGGCGAGCGCTGCGCGGATTTCGTGATGGCGGCGGAGCGGGGATAGGCTCCACCCACACTGATAGTTGCGCCATAACGGGCCAAAGGGCCGCAAGCGCGACCGCGCGCCCGCAGGCGATCAGGCCCGCAGGGCCTGAAGCTCGCCGAGGACGACCCCGCGGAGGCGGGGTCGCAACACAGAAATCAAACAAAAAAAGGCCGGAGAGCTTTCGCTACTCCGGCCATGCCTAGTTTGTTCGTTCGCAGGAGGAACAAGGTGAGGCGGGGTGAGGAGGAGAGGGAGAGAGGCCTCGCCCCGCCAAACTGGTAGGAACTGGAATGTCTAGTTGTAGGCGCGCTCCCCGTGTTCGGAGATGTCGAGGCCGTTGACCTCGTCCTCTTCGTGGACGCGCAGCCCGATGGTCGCCTTGACGGCAAAGCCTGCGATCAGCGTGCCAGCGGTGGCCCAGCCAATCGTGACGAGCACGCTGAAAATCTGCACCCAGAGCTGTTCGGCCAGCGGGGTCGAGCCATCGCCGGGGCCGCCAAGGAACGGCTGGTACACCACGCCGGTGCCAATCGCGCCGACAATCCCGCCGACGCCGTGAATGCCGAAAGCATCGAGCGAATCGTCGTAACCGAACTTGGCCTTCACCTTGGCGACAAAGACGTAGCAGACGACCGACGACAGAATGCCGAGCAGGATCGCGCCGAAGGGGCCGGAATTGCCTGCCGCAGGCGTCACCGCGACAAGGCCTGCAATCACGCCCGAACAAAAGCCCAGCGCCGATCCCTTGTGGCCAGCCGCGCGCTCCACCACCATCCAGGCCAGTGCACCGGCAGCCGTCGCCACGAAGGTGTTGATCATCGCAAGGCCCGCCGAGCCATCGGCTTCGAGCGCCGAGCCTGCGTTGAACCCGAACCAGCCCACCCACAGGAGGCCCGTGCCGACCATCGTGAGCGTCAGCGAGTGCGGCGGCATCGGCTCGTTCGGCCAGCCGCGGCGCTTGCCGAGCAGATAGGCCAGCACAAGGCCCGAAATCCCGGCATTGATGTGCACCACCGTGCCGCCCGCAAAATCCAGCGCACCGTCTTCGAACAGCAAGCCGCCGCCTGCCCACACCATGTGCGCGATGGGGAAATAGACGATGGTCAGCCAGATCGGCACGAACATCATCACCGCCGAAAACTTCATCCGTTCAGCGGTCGCGCCAAGGATCAGCGAGGCGGTGATCGCGGCGAAAGTCATCTGGAAGCTGATGAAGACATATTTGCTGATGACTTCATCGGTGAAAGTCGCCGCCGTGCTGCTGGCATCGGTGCCCTTGAGGAAATAGCTGCCCCCGCTCACAAACAGGCCCAGCGTGCCTTCGTAAGAGGTATCGCCAAAGGCGAGGCTGTAACCCCACATCACCCAGATCAGCATGGCGAGCGAAGCGGTCGCGCCGATCTGCGTCATGGTGGAGAGCATGTTCTTGGAGCGGGTCAGCCCGCCGTAAAACAGCATCAGGCCGGGCAGGATCATCATCAGCACCAGCAAGGTGGATGTCATCATCCAGGCATTGTTGCCCGGATTGGGCACGGGCGCGGGCGCGGCTGCGGAGCTGCCAGCGCAGGCGCGGTCAGCAGCGCTGCCATGCCAAGGCCTGCCAGTTTCACCACATTACGCTTCATCACATTGTCCCCCGAAAAGCCCGTCACAGCGCCGTCTCCCCCGATTCGCCGGTGCGGATGCGGGTGGCGGACGACAAATCGAGCACGAAGATCTTGCCATCGCCGATGGCGCCGGTGTTGGCGGTTTGCTGGATGGTTTCGACCACCTGGGCGGCCACATCATCGCTGGCCGCGATTTCCAGCTTCACCTTGGGGAGCATGTTGGTGGAATATTCCGCGCCGCGATAAATCTCGGTCTGGCCTTTCTGGCGGCCAAAGCCCTTGACCTCGGTCACGGTCATGCCGGCAACGCCAATGGCGCCGAGCGCTTCGCGCACTTCGTCGAGCTTGAACGGTTTGATGACGGCGATGATGAATTTCATCACGTACCCCTGTGGCGCGCCGGTTATTCCGGCTCGTCAGGGGCAATGCAGCAAGCGTGCCAAACCTTGTCGCCCCCGGTGACCAAGGGGAAACGGGGGGTTTTTTCGCACCTGCGAAAGAACACCTGCCTAGAAGTTAAGCGATTGCCTGATTTTTAGGCAGACTTGCGCCCCGGCCCTACAGGAAATCCCGCAGGGTGGCGATAAAGCGATCAAACTGATCGTGGTGCAGCCAGTGGCCCGCTTTCTCGAACTCGATCACCTCGGCGGTGTGGAAATGCGCGATGCGCCCGTCCTTCGCCGGGTTCGAAGCCCACGAATCCGCCCCATAGAGCAGCAGCGTCGGGCACCGGATCGCGCCCCACAGCGCCTCGATGAATTCATCGCCAATGTCTTCCACCGGCCAGACATTGAGATGCGGATCGAACTTCCAGCTATAGGTGCCATCCTCGTTGCGGTTGACGCCGTGGATGGTGAGATGGCGCGCCTGATCTTCGGTCAGGTAAGCGTTTTCCTCGATCATGCGGGCAAATGCCGCTTCGATGCTGTCATACTTGCGCGGGGTGCGCCCGGCGGCCTTGCGCTTCTTGCCGATCCATTCGGCGAGGCGTTCAGGATAGGGCACGCTGCGCTGCTGGGCGCGGTATTCGGGCGAGGGGCCGAGGCCTTCGATGGCGACGAGCTTGGTCACCATCTCGGGCAAAGCGCCCGCATAACGCAGCGCCACATTGCCGCCCATCGAATGGGCCACCATCCGCACCGGGCCAACGCCCAATTGGTGGATCAGCTGCGCCAGATCATAGACCATGTCGGCCGCCGAATAGACCCCGTCCGACACCCAGTCAGAATCGCCGTGGCCGCGGTGATCCATGGCGATGACGTGGTAATCTTCGCGCAGTGCCTGTGCCGTCCAGTCCCACGAACGCGCATGATCGCGCCCGCCATGCACCAGCACCAGCGGCGGTTTCCCCCGCCCGCCCCAATCGAGATAATTGAGGCGCAGGCGCTGCGAGATGAAGGTTTGCGAGGTAGGAGCGGTATCGTGCATGGATGATGCTTTGGCCAAATGGGCGCGATTGGGCAAGTCATCCCAATCCCGTTTGCTTTACCGTTCCTTGGTCGCCGAGAAGGTCAGCTCGGGGTTCTTTTCGACCTGATAATTCACATCCCACGGGCTTTTCGCCATGAACACGAGATCCCCATCGCGGTCGCGCGCCAGATTGGCGCGGTTGAAGCTGGCGAAATCATCCAGCGCCTTCTGGTCGCCCTTGATCCAGCGCGCGGTGGCGAAGGGCGAAGGTTCCAGCCCGGCTTCGACCTTGTATTCGGCCTCAAGCCGGCTGATCAGCACTTCCAATTGGAGCTGCCCGACCACGCCGACGATATGGCTCGCCCCGATTTCAGGATAGAACACCTGGATCACGCCTTCTTCGCTGAGGTCATCCAGCGCCTTGCGCAATTGCTTGGTCTTGGTGGGGTCGCGCAATTGCACCCGGCGCAGGATTTCGGGCGCAAAATTGGGCAGGCCGGTGAAACGCACCTCGTTTTTCTCGGACAGCGTATCGCCCACCCTCAGCGTGCCGTGATTGGGGATGCCGATAATGTCGCCCGCCTCGGCGGTGTCGGCCAATTCGCGGTCCTGCGCAAAGAACAGGATCGGCGAATGCACCGCAATCGGCTTGCCCAGGCCTGACGGCGTCAATTTCATGCCGCGTTTGAAGGTGCCCGAGACCTGCCGCATGAACGCGATGCGGTCGCGGTGGTTGGGGTCCATATTGGCCTGCACCTTGAAGATGAAGCCGGTGACTTCATTGCGGGTGGGATCAATCTGGGTGTCGCCCGCAGGCTGGGGGCGCGGCGGCGGGGCATAGCGGGCAATCGCGTCGATCAGTTCGGTGACGCCAAAGTTTTTGAGCGCGCTGCCGAAATAGACGGGCGTGAGATCGCCGTTACGGAAGGCTTCGAGATCGAACTCGGGATAGCCGCCGCGTGCCAGTTCAATCTCGTCGGCGAAGCGCTGCGGGATGGCGGCGGTGTCGCGGGTGCCGAGAAACTCGCGGCTCGGCCCCTCCGGGCGGCTGACAGTTTCGGTCGCGAAATCAAGCAGGCCTTCAAATTCGCCGCCCATGCCGATCGGCCACATCTGCGGGCTCACATCGAGCGCCAGCATGTCGGCGACCTCGTCCAATGTTTCGAACGGATCGCGCCCCTCGCGGTCCACCTTGTTGACGAAGGTGATGATCGGGACGCTGCGCAAGCGGCAGACTTCGAACAGTTTGCGCGTCTGCGGCTCGATCCCCTTGGCCGCGTCGATCACCATTACGGCGGAATCGACTGCCGTCAGCGTGCGGTAGGTATCCTCGGAAAAATCCTCGTGGCCCGGCGTGTCGAGCAGGTTGAAGACGATCCCGTCCTTCTGGAAGGTCATCACCGAGGAGGTCACCGAAATCCCGCGCTGCTGTTCGATCTTCATCCAGTCGCTGCGCGCCCGCCGCGCGGCCCCGCGCGCCTTGACCTCGCCCGCAAGATGGATCGCGCCGCCTTGCAGCAGCAGCTTTTCCGTCAGCGTGGTTTTCCCGGCGTCAGGGTGCGAGATGATCGCGAAGGTGCGGCGGTTTGAGGTCATGGCATGTCCTGTGCGCTGGCATCAGCCGCGCAACTCCGCCCCCAGCTTGCCCGCTGCCGCAACGATCCGGTCGCTGATGGCTTTAAGCTCGGCATCGGTGAAGCTCTTGTCGCCCGGCTGGAGCGTGACTGCGATGGCAAGGCTCTTCATGCCATCCGGTACGCCTGCACCCGCGAACACATCAAACACCTGCACCGCAACGATGCTGGCCTTGTCGGCGCCCTGCACGGCGCGCACCAGATCGCCCGCGGCAAGGCTGCTTGGCACAAGGAACGCGAAATCGCGGGTCACCGATTGCAAGGCGGGCGGCGCAAAGCTGGGGCGCGCAAAGGCGGCGGCTTTCTTGGCCGGAATGGCATCGAGGAACAGCTCCACCGCTGCCACCGGGCCGCTGAGATCAAAGGCCTTCAGTGTCGCCGGATGCACCATGCCCAGCCGCGCCAGCACCACTTTGGGGCCAAGCCGCAGCGTGGCTGATTGGCCGGGGTGGAACTGATCACCTGCGTCCCCCATCACCATCAGATTCTGCACCGGAGCGCCTGCTGCTTCGAGCAAGGACAGCGCCAGCGCCTTGGCGTCATAGGCATCAAAGCCCTGCGCCTTGCCGGTGGCCCAGCCGCGCGCGGTCTTTTCACCCGCCAGCACCAGCCCGAGCGTCGCGCGTTCATCGCTGAGACCATCTGCCGCCCTGAAATAGCGCCGTCCGATTTCGAACAGGCGGATGCTGTCGGCGCCGCGCGCAGCGCCCCGCGCTGCGGCCATCAGCAAGCCGGGCAGCAGCGAAGGACGCATCGCCTTCAGGTCTTCGCTGATCGGATTGGCGAGCACCCAGGGCACGCTGTTGCCATCGGCGAAATGATCCGCCGCCCATTCGGGCAGGAAGCTCCACGTCACTGCCTCGTTCAGGCCGCTCGCTGCGGCGGCGCGGCGCAACCGGCGTTCGAGCACCTGCGCCGGCGTGGCGGTGGGCCGGGCCACGCCATCGGCGCGCGGCAGGGCGATGCTCTCGACCTTGTCGAGCCCGTGGATGCGCACGACTTCTTCGACCAGATCGGCCGGGCCTTCGATATCGTGGCGGCGCAGCGGGCAGGTGATCTGCCATTGCTCATCCACGCTGAAACCAAGGCTTGCAAGGATGCGGCGCTGCTCAGCCTCGGGCACCGCCACCCCGCCAAGCCGCAGGGTGAGGGCGGGATCAAAGGCCATGACCTTGGCGGCGTTCGGCGGCGCACCGGCACGCACCGCCTCGCTCGGGGTGCCGCCTGCCAGCTCCACGATCAGGCCGGTCAGCAGATCAAGCCCCGCATCCAGAAATTCCGGATCAACCCCGCGTTCAAACCGCGTGCGCGCATCCGAAGCCAGCCCCAGCTTGCGCCCCGTCGCACCAATGCGCGCCGGATCGAAATAGGCGATTTCGAGCAGCACATCGGTGGTCGCATCGCTGACGCCCGAATCTTCGCCGCCCATGATCCCGGCAATGTCGTGAACCTGCACCTCGTCCGCGATCACGACCATTTCGGGATCGAGCGTGTAGGTCTTCTCGTTCAAGGCCAGCACCTGCTCGCCATCGCGCGCGCGCCGGGCCACCACCGCGCCTGAAAGCTTGGCAAGATCATAGACATGCGCCGGACGGCCAAAGCCGAGCATCAGGTAGTTCGTGAGGTCAACCAGCAGCGAGATCGGGCGCTGGCCTGCGCTTTTCAGCCGGGCTTGCAGCCAATCGGGCGAGGGGCCGTTGGTGACCCCGGTGATCACCCGGCCATAGAAGGCCGGGCAGCCAGCGGGATCATCGGTGCGGATTTCGACCGGGCACGCGCCGCTCGGGGCAAACGCCGGAAAGGCAATCGGTTTCAGCGTGCCGAGCCCCTTGGCCGCCAGATCGCGGGCGATGCCGTAAACCCCCATGCAATCGGGGCGGTTGGGCGTCACCGCCACTTCGATCACCGGCGAGGCGCCGTGATAGCGCGCAAAATCCGTGCCGACCGGCGCATCACCGGGCAATTCGATGATGCCATCATGATCATCGCCGAGTTCGAGCTCGCGCGTCGAACACATCATGCCGTTCGATTCCACGCCGCGAATGGCGCTTTTCTTCAGCACCATGCCATTGGCCGGAACGCTTGCACCGGGCAGGCCCAGCACGCCTTTCATGCCGGCGCGCGCATTGGGCGCGCCGCACACCACCTGCAGCGGATCGCCTTCTCCGGTATCCACCATCAGCACTTGCAGCTTGTCGGCATCGGGGTGGGGCCTGGCCGACAGGACATGCGCCACGCGGAAGCCCGCCAGCTTTTGCGCCGGGTCTTCCACGCCTTCGACTTCAAGCCCGATGGCGTTCAAGGCATCGCAGATTTCCGCGACAGTGGCGGTGGTTTCAAGGTGATCCTTGAGCCAGGTGAGCGAAAACTTCATGCCCGCGCTCCCACGCCTGCGGACAGCGTCGGCTGATCGAACGGCGCAAAGCCGTAATGCGCCAGCCAGCGCGCGTCGCCATCGAAGAAGGCGCGCAGATCATTCATCCCGTATTTCAGCATCGCAATCCGGTCGATCCCGAGGCCAAAGGCAAAGCCCTGCCATTCGGCCGGATCAAGCCCGGCGAATGCCAGCACGCGCGGGTTCACCATCCCGCTGCCGCCCAGTTCCATCCACGCATGGCCCGGCGCATCGCCATGCCCGCCGACGACGCGGCGGCCCCCTTCGCTGGAATAGCCGACATCCACCTCGACACTGGGTTCGGTGAAGGGGAAATAGCTGGGGCGCAGCCGCAGCACGATATCTTCGCGTTCAAAGAAGGCCTTGAAGAAGGTCTCCAGCGTCCATTTGAGATGGCCAAGGTGAATATCCTTGTCCACCACCAGCCCTTCGACCTGATGGAACATCGGGGTGTGGGTGGCATCGCTGTCTGACCGGTAAACGCGGCCCGGCGCAATGATGCGGATCGGAGCGCCTTGATCCAGCATCGCACGGATCTGGACGGGCGAGGTGTGCGTCCTCAGCAGGATATCGCGTTCTTCCGGCGTGCGGTCAGGGAAATAGAACGTATCGTGCATCGCTCGCGCCGGGTGGGTTTCATCCATGTTGAGCGCGGTGAAATTGTGCCAGTCGTCCTCGATCTCCGGGCCGGTCGCCACGGCAAAGCCAAGATCGGCGAAGATTTCGGCGAGTTCATCCATCACCTGGCTCACCGGGTGGATCGAACCCTTGGGCTGGGCAGGCGCGGGCAGGGTCAGATCAATTGTCTCGCTGGCCAGACGCGCGGCCATTTCTGCCGCTTCGAGCGCGGCCTTGCGGGCATCAATCGCCTCGGCAATGTCGGCGCGGGCGGCCTGGATGGCGGGCGCGGCGGCGGTGCGTTCTTCCGGGCTCATCGCGCCCAGCGTTTTCAGCGCCGCGCTGACCCAGCCTTTCTTGCCCAGCGTGGCAAGGCGCACCTCATCGAGTGCGGCAAGATCGCTCGCCGCCGCAATCGCGGCCAGCGCCGCGGCTGTTTGTGTGTGAAGATCGGACATAGCCCGCGCGCGCTAGCGCCAAATCGCCGCGCATGCAAAAGGCTTTGCGCAGCTAGCCGCCGCCGCTCGCCTGCGGCTGGTGCAGCCCTTGCAGCGCAGCGCCCGCAATCTCCATCCGCGCCCGCGTTGCCGCCACCAGCAGCGGCTTTTCCAGCTTGGCATAGGCAGACGGGCTCATCCCCATGAAGCGTTTGAAATCACGCACGAAATGCGACTGATCGTGATAATGGCAATCGAGCGCACCCAGCCATTTGAGCGAGGGATCGAGCATGAAGCGGGCAAGGCTGCGCAAAAACCGCTGGCGGCGCAGCAGCAATTTGGGCGGAAAACCAAAAGCGCGCCGCGACAGCCGTTCGAGCGAGCGCACATTCATCCCAAGCTGTGCGGCAAGATCGGCCACGCTCACCATCTCGGGATCGACCAGCGCATCATTGAGCGCAAGGATCGCCGGATCCGCTGCCAGCCGCTGGTCGAACAATCGCGCCATGTGCGCTTCGATCAGCGCGAGGTCTTCGGCATGATCGCCCCGGCCGCGGGCTAGCGCATCGGCCAGCGGCACCAGCGCGGCAAAGGCCCGATCACGCCGCCCATCGACAAAGCGATCGGCATAATCACCCGCCTCCACCCGCAGCAGGCTGGCCCAGCCCAGCGGCAGCAGGCCGATCCCCCAACTGCGCCCGCCGCCAAGGCGAAAGCGTGTGGCACGGCTGGTCGGCCCGGTGACTGCGAAATCGGGGCTGGCGACCAGCGGATCACCGCCGATTGCGGCCTGCGCCGGGGTGCCCGAAAGAAACCGCAGGTTGGCCCATTCGGGGTGGAGATGATCTTCGACCCATTCCCCCGGCCCGACCACCAGTTCTGTGCGGTAATAGGTCGTCACAAACGGGCGCAGTTCGGGGGCGGGCAACACGAAGTGCACCGTGACCGATTTTCCCGGCTTGGCGTACATGATCACCCCCCCCTGAAGGCCCGTTTGTGCAGGCGCGGGTCGGCCTGATGCGCGCCGCCGCGCTGGCCTGCGCGCCTGCAACGTCGCCTCACGGCTTTAGAGGGCGAGGCAGCCGCGCTGCAAGCCATCAAAATGGCGGTAGGGTGGGCAGGGTGCGCAGATTAGGCCTGCGCATGCAGAGCATATACACAAAGGGGCGGGTTCCCGAAGGAGCCCGCCCCGTTTGATGCTGTCGTCTGCCGGACGCGATTACGCGGGCAGCGCGGCTTTCGCCTGAGCGATCACGGCCTTGAATGCGCCACCTTCGTTCATCGCCAGATCGGCCATCGCCTTGCGATCAAGCTCGATGCCAGCCAGCTTGATGCCGTGCATGAACTGCGAATAGGTGAGGCCTTCCATGCGCACCGCTGCGTTGATGCGCTGGATCCACAAGGCGCGGAAATTGCGCTTCTTGATCTTGCGGTCGCGGTAGGCGTACTGGCCAGCCTTTTCGACCGCCTGACGGGCGATGCGGATGGTGTTCTTGCGGCGGCCGCGATAGCCCTTGGCTTGATCGAGAATCCGCTTGTGCTTGGCGCGGGTGGTAACGCCGCGTTTGATGCGTGTCATATCAGTATATCCTTATTGTCAGGATGCGCAGGGCCAAGGCCCGCTCGCATCAATCCAGCCCGTAGGGCGCCCAGCGCTTGATCGTCGGCGTGTCGTTTTCCGACAGGACGCTCGTGCCGCGGTTGGTGCGGATATACTTCGCATTGTGGCTGATCAGGCGGTGACGCTTGCCAGCGACGCCGTGCTTGACCTTGCCGGTGGCGGTGATCTTGAAGCGTTTCTTCACACCGCTCTTGGTCTTCAGCTTGGGCATTTTCATCTCCTGCATGAGACACGTCGAAAACCGGCCATGGCAGCCCTTGTCGCCAGGCTGGCTGATTGATTCGTGTCAGTGAAGTGCGCGCGGATAGGCGGGAGATACGCGAAAGGCAAGCGGTTTGGCCCCGGCGATGGACCAGCCGGGCAAGATGGCGTATTCGTGCCGGGCAAGTCCCCGCCTAAAGCTGCCGTGATCCTATCAGCCAGGGAACGTCGTGTGAAACAGGGCCTCATCAATCTGCTGCCACCGGCAACGCTTGCCGCGGTGATCGCGTTCTGGGGCCTTGCGCCGCAGCACCTTGTCGAAAGCTGGTGGACCTTGCCTGTGGTGGCGCTGGGCATCAATGCCTTCATCCAGATTGCCGAGCTATTCTTTGAACGCCATGCCGGTTGGCGGATCAACCGGCAGGAACTCCTGACCGATATGTTCTATGTCGCCTTCAACTTTGCCGTGATCGGGTTTCTGTCAGACACGCTGATCAACAGTCCGCTGGGCGAGCTCAAGGCCGCATGGGGCATCGCCACCCCGTGGCTTGCCGCGCTGCCTTTCGTGGTGCAGGTCGCCTGCGTCATCCTGCTGATCGAATTCGGGCAATACTGGATGCACCGCGCAATGCACAACTGGACCCCGCTGTGGCTGACCCATGCGCCCCATCATCACATCACCCAATTGAACGCGATGAAGGGCGCGGTGGGCAATCCGATCGAATTGTTCCTGATCAGCCTCAGCGTGGTGGCGCTGTTTGATTTCCAGACTTCGGCGCTGTTTGCCGCGTTCAGCGCGCTGGGGGTGATTTCAGGCTTTGCCCATGCCAATGTGCGCGCGAACCCGCCGTGGTGGTATTCTTTCTTCCTCACCACCATCCGCCACCACAGCCTGCACCACACCGCGCTGAGTTACGAGGATACGCGCTGCAATTACGGCAACAGCGTGATCCTGTTCGATCGCTTGTTCGGCACCTATCGCGAAGGCGAATCCGAAGTCGTCGGGCAGGATGATCGCCGCCGCCTTTCGATCAGGGAACAGTGGCTGTTTCCGTTTCAGGGCTGGCTGGAGCGCCGATCGCGCGCGGGCGGGTAGAGGGCGCTGCTTGATTTTGCCGGCGCGCAGGAATATCCTTTTGTTTCAACCGTAAAACCGCCCGCCGCCGCTTCGCAAGGGTGCAGGCCGGGTGCCTATCGCAAGGGTGACAGCATGATCAGCAGCAGGCTGCGCAGCGATTTTCTTGCCGGTTTCCGCCAAGGCCTTGGCGAGGCCCGCGCGGCCAGCGGGGATTTCCTGTTGGTCCTCTATTACACTGTGGGTCTCGGTTCGGCGCTGGGCGCGTTCCTCGCGCTGCGGTAAGCGACAGCGCCCAGATCGCAAACCGCACCTGCGACCTTATGCGATGCGCTGCTCGCCCCTGATCGAGCGCGTGTTGTTGGTTTGCCGTGCGCAGGACCGCCGCATTTGCTGCGATCCCGCGCCTTCCGGCTGCCTATGCGATCCGGTGCTCGCCTTTGATCCAGCGCACGTTATTTGTTTGCCGTGCGCAGGACCACCGCACTCGCGGCAAGCCCTGCGCTCGTCCATCGCCTACGCGATCCGGTGCTCGCCTTTGATCCAGCGCACGGTGCCCGAAGAGGCGCGCATCACCACGCTTTCAGTGGTCATGTAAACCTCGCCCGTCGGCTTGCGGCGGCGCTTGACCCCGTCGAGCAGCGAGCCGCTGGTCACCCCGGTGGCGGCGAAAATGCAGTCGCCCTTGGCGAGATCTTCCAGCTTGTAGATGCGGTTGAGGTCTTCGATGCCCCACTTGCGCGCACGGGCTTTTTCATCATCATTGCGGAACACCAGCCGCCCGTTGAACTGCCCGCCAACGCAGCGCAAAGCCGCTGCCGCCAGCACCCCTTCGGGCGCGCCGCCCTGGCCCATGTAGAGATCAACCGTCGTGTCCTCGTCGGTTAAAGATAGGGTAATTTAACGTCCAGCAGGTTACATA